>JAGYJT010000020.1 GCA_018401955.1 Chitinophagales bacterium
ATAATGTGGGCAATAGAAACATCGGGCCGCATATCGTCCATGGTAACTTTGTTGCCGGCTTTCCAAGCACCATAACTCTTTAAGCCATACACAAAGTCAAACTTATCCGGAAAATTGCTCCAACTGGCTATGGCATAAGCCTCGCTTAGCGGGTGCGACTTGGTAGTGGCAGCAACTGTTAGCGGGTTGTAGTTAGCCAGTTCTGACAATTCATCGGCGAAGTACGTTGCGCTGCGGTTGCCATAATCAATATCCCTTATGGTGTGGTCTTTCATGTAGGCTACCCACTCCAGGTTTTCGCCAATCAGCTCCAAATCGTATTCGGTGGGGTGGCTATCTTGGCTTACGCTGTTTATCTTCAGCTTACCCCTAAAAAACGGAATGCCGTTGTACAGTACTTCTGCTTGGCACGTGGCATTTAGGTTGTAAAAGTTAACCCCAACCTGATAGATGTAGGTCAATACACGGCTGTTAAGCTTGCTGGCAGGCACTTTAAACGTTTTGGAGTAACTGCCGCTGCGCTTGGTAATATCCGTAAAATCTCCGGTTGACCAAGTTAGCGCCAACGGAAACTCACCATGGTCGGTAAGCTCAATGGTACCTAGCAGCTGGCTATGGTTATTGGTATAGATATTAAGGCTGATGGTGGCTTGCATGGTGGCTTATTTGGCGGTGTAACCCGCAATTTTTACTTCGTTTTTTAGGTAGTAATATTCTGCTTGGGCAATTACTTTAAACCGAAAACCCCTGTTGCGCAGCGCATTAAGCAAATCCAGAAAGTCATCAATTTCAGCTTGCATATGCAGCAGCATTTGCTCTTCTCCGCGGGTTATGTGCAGGTATTCGTTGAGTTTATTCATAGTTTAGTTGATTAGTTATTGGTTAACTGGTTATTAGTGGGTCGTTTTGTAACCATTCCACTCAACTCAACCACGCTGCAAAACCATATCGTTGGCATACTCCAGCTCAATGCGCAGGCGGTGGATGTTTTTGGTAGGGTCAACCACTTCAAACGCACCATCTTTTACTATCACCGGGATGTTGATGTTGCCGCGCTGAACGTACACTGCCGGGCTGGTGAGCAGCTCTTCGAGCCACAGCATTTCATCGGGCCGCAGCGCGTGGCTAGAGCATAAAAGCCGCACGTTGGCATCTTTTTGTAGCACTTGCCTTCCCCTGGCCGATGGATGGTAGCCCACAGGTTTTTGCCGCTGGTAGGTGCTGGTGGCAGTTAAAATGTTGCGCCGCTCGGCACCGGTAAAGGTGTAGCTATCCATAGCGCCCAGGCGGTTTAAAAAATGTACCCGAGTAGTATTGGGGCAAGCGAGCGCCATATGGTAAGTGGCCTTTGCAGCAGCAATGTTGCCTTGTAACGATATTTCGTCAACAAATACATTAGCGCCCAACACATCGCCTACGTAGCTCATCCTAAGGCTGCCTTGGGTATCGTTGCCGGTTGTGAAACCAAGGTACAGCGGCAGCCATTGGTCAAAATAATCGGTGCGGTTAGCATCATGAAAAGCCTTGATAAAAAGCCTGCCCGATGGATCGGTAGTGTTGGTTTCTATAACTGCATCGGTAAAGCCAGTTAAACCCAAATACAAGCCCCACGTCGGGATATCAATGTCCTCAACGTACACATAAGCCTTAAACCAATAGTGCGTATTGGGGTGCAACTGATAAGTATGGCTGTTATCCCAAGCCGTGGTTAGGTTTTGGCTGCTGGGTAGGGCCATTTTTAACGAATGGGTACCCGATTTTGCCTGACTGGTAGATAGCGCCAAACCAACGCCCAGGCCCGCTTGCATATCGGTAAGGCCACCGTCAAAATTACCACTATCGCTGCCCTGAAAAAGATTGCCCGTGAGGTAAGATATTGCTACATCGTACTTCAGCTTATCGGTCAAGAAAGAGGGGCTCCAGCTTGCCAGGTTACTGTGCCCAATAGCTACATCAATCCGTTGCTCGGCAATAAAATTGTTGAGGGCTTGCGTTAAATAGGCTGCATTGCCTTGGCTATCAGTGGCGCTTACCACCAGGTTATACTGATAGTTTTCGGCAGTGAGTAGCGACAGTACTTCGCTTTCGCCTTCCCGTATATCCTTTTCCAAGGGGCCGTTGGTTAAAAACCGTTTTCCAGGGGTATCATCCAACAAAAACGGCGCAAAACTGATAGGCTCATGCTGCTGAAAACAAGTGTTGAGGCATTTTACGGTATCAGTATTAATGGTGCTGGTGGTGTATTGCAGGGCACCACTTACTAACTGCAAACCGATAAAAAGCGCGGATAAATTAACCTTGCCTTTTGCTGCCGCTTGATAGCCGTGGCTATTGGGCCCGTGCAAATCAAAACCGATGGCATCTTGAACAATCTGCTCCACCCTAAAGGTGTAAGTATCTGGGCTGCCTAGGTCAGCTTGTTGTTGCCAACTGGTAACCCCAACACCATTGAGTGCTACAATAACCAATACTGCCGCTACATCGGCAGCAGGGCTGGCTTTTACTACATACTCAATAGGGTTGTTTGCCGAAACAATGCCTGTAGGCTGTGCAAAAATGGAAAGGGTTGCCATGGCGGGTTACAGTTCTTGGTCAAAAAAATCGTTAATATCCTTTATTACAGCATCTTCAATCATTTGATTGATAGCATCTTGTTCGCTGGTGATGGAAGCATCCAGAAAATCGCTGCGCTCATTTAGCTTGCTGCCGTATGCTTCCATTTGGGTGTCCATTTTGTACCCATCGGGGGCTTGCTGCACGTTGGTTTTCACAGAATCGGAAAGCCTGCCGGTTTTGTTGTGTTTTCGGGCTTCCAGCTCTCGTTTTATGGCGGCATCCAACCGCGCGGCGGCCTGCTGAAGGGCCTGCTCAAGGTTTTTCATAATGTTGGGTAGTTAAAAGTTCCTGCCAGGCACTCGCCTTGGCATCTAATCAATACGGTGTAGTTAAGTTCTATTAGTCGGTCTTGGTGTTTGCGGTACTGCCAGTTGCCAACTACCTTTTCCTCGTTTTCTATTTTCCACGGGTATCCGTTGGCTTTATAGCGCTCTTTAAACTCGTGCAGAAACTGCTCGGCCAGCACCTCTAGGTCGCGCTGTTTGTTTTCGCTGGCCAGTGCCGTTTCATCGGGCCGGGTATATCTATCAAAAAAAGAAAGCTTTAGCTGGTACACCCGCTGCCGGGTTTTGAGGTTCATGCCCTCAATGCGCACGTTGCGATCAATAAATAGCAAGGGGTAATCTTTGTTGCGCTGGTTATTTATATCAAACGGCTCACCGTACATTAACCCGTTGAGGCCGTTTTGGGCTTGGGCAATGGTTTCCAGCTCGGTTATCAGTTGGGCTATGGGCATTGGTTAGTGGTTATTGGTTGATTAATAATGGTTTACAAGCCTAGCTTTTGGCAATCCCAAATAAATCTGGCGCCTCAACAATACCGTGGTTTGGGTAATTTATCAGCGGCTCGCCCGGTTGCCAATTGTTAAACCGTTGTATCAATTGGGGTATGTTGCCAAAATTGCGGGCAGCGCTGCTGTTGCGCAGTTTACGGCCAATGTCGCGCCGCACATAGCTGTAGTGGTGCATTATTAGGTCGCCTTCGGCAAATAAATAGCACCGCTCAATGGGCTTTACTGCACGGGTTGGGTCCACCAGTATCGGGAAACGACCACCCGCTTTCAATCCGGGCTTCAACCTGCCAATAAACGGCACCCAGTAATTTTCGATAGGTGCCAATCTATAGGTAGGTTTTTGGTAATAAGTAAACAACCGGCAAGCAGATGCATCGTATTTACCTTGCTTAATGGTTTGTTTGGCGCGGGCAAATGCTTGGCGTTCGTAGTACTCATCGTTATCCAAAAACAGATAGTGGGTGCAGCCGAGCTGCATGGCCCAGTTAAGCCCAATCTGTCGCTTTTGGCGCTCGTTGTGGCTAGGTTGCTTGGCAATATCAGGCACATACTTTCTGAGGCGTACCTTGGGCCAGCGCTCTTTAATCTTTGCCAGCGTGGTTAGCAACTCAGGGTAATGCTCGCCGATGTTCGACTCCAGCTGATACACTATCAGCACTTCATCTACTTCATCAATTATTTGGGCAATGCTTCCTTCCAGCAGTTCTTCGCCATCAAAGGTGTTGTATATAGCAGCTAAGTTCATAAATTGGTTGCGAGTTAAGGGTTACGGGTTACGAGTTGATTTTTTCCACCAACGTTTTTATCCGCTGCGCCCAAGTGAGTTCTTCGTGGGCCAGTTCGCAGCCGTTGGCGGCTATGCGCATTCGGGCCATATCGTTGCGCAGGTAATAGCGAATCATCTCCATCAGCTCCGGTATGCTGCGGAAAGTATCGAGATGCGTACCTACTTTAAAATCCCCCTCAATACCTTGATAGTGGTGGCTCAAGCAAAGCGTACCCGAACCAAGGATGTTGAACATGCGGCCACTGCTATACCTTGGGTAATCAAAATGGCTGAGGTTGATGGCCATCTTTGCACCTCGGTATATATCGGCCTCCCTAATGGGTTTTTGGTTGAGGTTTTCGGTGGCAAATGGCCAGCCACTGCCGCACACGGCAAACGTAAAATCACGTTGTGTGCGAAGGGTTTGCACCAGCTCCATTCTATAACCACTTAGCGGAAAAGCCTTGCCATAGTTATTGGCCATAAAAACCACATCAGCCAAGTGCTCTTTGGGGCCATCGGGTGTAAATATCTCGTCCTCAAAACCCATTGGTAGATAGCCAGCATTCAATCCTGCCTTTTTTAATACCTGCACATCATACTCATTGGTAAACAGCGTAATGTCAAAGTGTGGCGCCATATCCAAGTACCATTTCGGGGTTGGATGGCGCACATCACCGGTCCAGTTTACCTTGTAACCAGTTAGGGCGCGCAATGTATCGGGTGCAATAATGCCAGGGGTTTGCAACTGAAAAAAGCATAGATCAAAAGTCTGTAATTGAGCTAGTTGCTGAAGCGTGTTGTTTATGTTAGCGTCTTTACGCCAGTTTACTTCGGTTAAATATCCGAGCGAGCCCAGCGCTTTCCGCAACGAGTGTTGGTGGTCGCCAAGGCTTACGTATAATACATTCATAAATAGGTAGGTTGAATAGTTAAATAAGGGCCTGGTATGGTCTCCTTTTGGCTATACCTGCGCAGGTTGGTAAGGTGCAAATGGCAAGCCCTTATGGTTTTTGATGGATTGGTAACCCTAATGCCCGCTTGTGCCATCTCCCAAGCCAACTTATTGTCGCAGCCGGGCTTGCCGGGAGGATAATCAGCCCCAGTTACCTTTATCGGTGGCTTAAACAACCATGCATCCTGACTATACTCTTTGCCATAAAATTTAAGGCCGCCTTTGGCATCGGCATTCCACCGGGTAAGGGCAAAGCATTGGTTTGGCTTTAAGTGCTTGGCCATGGCCAGCGTGTCATCAAAATAAATGTCGGTGTTGGCTATTATGACTGTACCCTCTAGCTCATTGGCCAGCGCTATCATATCCTTAAATAAAGGCCTGTGGGCATAGTGCTTCGCTACTATTTTCGGATGGTGCTGCACATCGGGTTTACCTTCTACCAGCAACCACACTTGGGTTATAAGCGGATGTGCTAGGTTTCGGTTAAGGCAATACAGTAGCTCGGCACGCCGGCCTGCATTAGGCTCGTGGTACCAACTGGTAATAAGGGTAAACATTTGGGTTGCGGGTTATAAGTTACGAGTTGCGGGTTGCGAGTTACGAGTTAAAAATGCTAGGCAACAGGGCGTTGCAGCGTGTTTACAAGCTCCCTGAAACGGGCAATGCGCTCTTCGTTATTGGCAAATTGATCTTTGATAAACTGCTCGCGCAAGGCCTTTAACAGTATGCGTTCTTGCTCGGGCAAGGCTTTGTTTTTCAAGCGTTCTTTGGCAGCATCAAGCACCTGTTTTTTGTGCTCGGTTATGTGCGCCAGTTGCTTTTGCCGCAGCTCGTGTTGTTGCTTCAGGTCCTTTTCAAACTCGGTAAGGTACACTTGCTGAGAGCGCAACTGCTCATTATACACCACTTGCTCCTCCAGCTTTTTGCTGGCTTGCTCGCGCAGGGTGTAGTTCTTCTCAGGGTCGGTTTCGGTTTTTGACAGGGCTTGGTACAGCTCAATACCCTCGGCAATTAGCAATAGGCGGTTTTCCAACAGTTTAATCTTTGCGCGAATGTCGTCCAGCGCTTGTGGTAGTTCTAGTTTCTGCATAGGTGGGTTAGGCGTTTCGGGTTTTGGTGGTCCAATTAATCCAAGCATAAAAAGCCCCCACGCCATAGCCGAAAATAAAATTCCAGAGCTGTGGCCAGCCGCCTTTGGCAGCCAAGGCAAAGGCTATAATTAGCAATAAGGGTACTGATAGCACCAGCAATAGGGGCTTTAGTTTAGTCATCGTTATCATAAAATTTGGTTTCGGGTTGAGGGTTACGAGTTGCGGGTTGAATTACAATTCATTTACTTTTTAAACATTACGGTTATACTTCCAGGTAAAGCGCCTATGCTCGCACAGCACGCCCATGTGCACCAAGGGTTTTATGCCAATACGGTTGCTATCCAGGTGCCAAAAGCTGTCGCTAAAGGCCATAGGGTTGCTGGCATCTACCCTAAACCGTAATTTTTGCATCAGCCTTTTACTAAAAAGGGAGCAACCAATAGAGGGCGCAAAATACCGTTTCAACCTACCATCAAAAGCGGCAATACCTTCGTAGGGTGCCATTACTTTGTTGGCGCACCACCCTTGGTAATTTATTACCGATAGCTGCACGCCCAGCGTAGTATCGGCCCCTTGCTTTAAAAAATAAGGGATGTTGATATTGTCGGCTTTGTAGCTCAGTAGCAGCTCAACAATATTTAGCGGCGGAAAATTATCACACTCCAAGCTGAAGAAGTAATCATAGTTATGCTCCAAAAAATAGGCTCGCAGTAGGTTTTGGCTATCTGCAATAAATGCTGGTGCTCGCTTGCCTTGCTGCGGACAATGTATGCATCGGTATCCCCACGACAATACTTCCCGGTGGAAGTCCTCATCCGGACTATTATCCACCAGAAAGATGTCGAGGGCCGGGTACGAAAGGCCGGAAATGTGCTGCAGCCAATCTTTTAGCACATACTCTTTGTTGCGCGATATAGGAGCGGCTAGCAGCACACGAGGGAGGGAGCCATTGAAATGAGAAATAGGAAATGAGAAATTCGAAACACTTTTAGCGTCCTTTCTTTGATTGTTTTCAATTTCTATTCCCATATCTCTCATTTCTTATTTTCTTCGTTTTGATTTGGCCTCATCTGCATACGATTTTTGCAAACGCTCACTAAAGCGCTGCTCTTCTCGCTGGCGGGTAAGAAACTGGAAAACGGTATGTACGTTCATGCTTTTTATATACTCCAACTGGCTCAATTGGCCCGCTGCGGCAGTATATAGTAGGTTGTACCAACCAAACTGGTTTAGTGTACCAATGCCGGCTTTGGCTGCTTGGGCATTTGCTTCGCCTCTAAATAGCGGTTGATACGTTTTAACCAAGTGCTCGCTGAACGAGCTAAAAAAAAATACGCATTAAGGGCATCGGTTAGCGGCAAGCGCTCCATTATGGCGGCCCGCTCGTTTACATTAATATCATCAATGGTTTCACCTTCCCTCAAAAACAAGGTGGCTAACACATAAGGAACCATAGTGTAACTGCCTTGCATTAGCTGTTCAATTTGCAGGGCCTCCAAGGCTTGGCCAAAAGTAGCTTTGCCCATAGGTGCCACTTTGTTGAGCAACTGCAAATCGGCAGGGGCATGGTACAGCTCACCCTCGTGCGCCAGTACCTTTAGTGCAACAGGCTCTGGCATTATAGTTAACTTATCAATGGCTGTAAAAATGCCCAGTACCAGGTCGGTATCTTTGTCTTTTACGGTATCCCAACCGGTCCAAAATTTTACTATTGCTTCCACATACTCTGGGCAGCGGGTCAATAAATCAACGCCTGATACACTATCGGCATCAGCAAAATGTTTTTTAATCTCTGGCTGCCACGTTTCTATCAACTTGGTATAGTTAATGTATTGCGACAGGGTAACTTTTTGTAGGTCTATCATCTGGTTTTTGTCGGCTGTTTTATCAATCGAACAATGCTAATTTATAAGCCTATTTTATATTTTGCAAATTCTCGCAAGCTTAAAATAAACATTATTTATTTCATAAACAACAAACCATTGATAATCAGCCATTAGTAATTCCACCAATTTTTAAGCGCACTAATTGTAAGATAAAAAGACACTTAATATTTGACCATTCGATATGCACGTAGTATTATTGCGCCCGTAATTGATGAGGTAAAATTGATTTTACTACTTCTTTTTTTTGGGGAAATAACTTTTTTCATATCTTACCGCCATGTTCAAAATTCAGGAAGATTCTTTTGGGAACCTTACACAGCTAGAAATCAATAATGTTCTATCGGGTGAGTACGTAACTATCATTCACGACTATGGTACCAACATTAATGAATTAGTGCTTCAGGCCAACAAGAAAAACATCCCCTTGGTGCGTGGCACCAACGATAGCAAGGATATGACGAAGAAGCAATGGTTCAAAGGAGCCAAGCTTGCGCCTTTCCCCAATCGTATAAAAGACGGTAAGTATAGCTTTAATGGCAAAGACTATGCGCTGCCCAAAAACGAGCGCAACAAAAAAAACTCGCTACACGGGTTTATGTTCAACAAACCGTTTGATTTAATAAGCCACTCAGAGAGCAGTACCGAAGGCAATGTGGAGTTTGAGTATACCCACAACGGCAAAAACGACGGGTTTCCTTTTCCGTTTAGAATGAACATTATCTATGCCTTGTCGGAAGATGGGTTTGAATGTGTAACCACGGTGCGCAATACCGGATTGGAGCCCATGCCTTTTGGCGATGGCTGGCACCCGTACTTTAAAACCGGTACTTTGGTAGATAGGCTTCAGCTAATATTGCCCGAGTGTGAGGAGATGGAGGTTGATGAAAACTTGATACCTACCGGTAAAACTAAGCCCTACACACGTTTTAGCGAACTTGAAACCATTGGCAAATCGAACTTTGATACGCCTTTTGTAATTAAAGTAAACCCGAAAGAGGATACCGCATACGTGCAACTTTACGACCCTGACCGTGATTTTCAGATTACGCTTTGGCAAGAAATCGGCGAAGAGAAATACAATTACTTCCAACTTTACATTCCAGAAGATCGCCAATCAATAGCCATTGAGCCCATGACCTGTGCGCCCGATGCCTTTAATAATGGTATTGGCCTTATTACCTTGCAGCCCGGCGAAACTTTTACGGGCACCTATGGCGTAACGGTAAAGTAAGCCACCGCACCAGCCTTTTTATGGTTTCTAGGCAATTATGCAACACCCTTGTTGCCAAATGCAATATTATGGTTGAAACACCATAAATAATCTTATTTTTGCATTTTGCTAAAACTAAAAAACCCTAAGGGCTCATAATGAAAACATTACACTACCTATTGGTTGTTGCAGTTGCCAGTATTTTAATGGCATCGTGCGGATACCCCGACCACTTAAAAACCCTTCCGAAAGAAACCGTTGCTGTCGTGAGCTTCGATTTATCGGGCATGGCTGCCAAAGGCGACTTGGATAAGTTGCAAGATGCCGATTTCTTTAAAAAGATGCAGGAGAAAATGAGCGAGAAAGACTCGGTTTCGGCTCAAGAAACTGATGAATTCCTTAAAAACCCGCTTAACTACGGCATCAATTTTATTGAGCCTGTGTACCTATTTGTAATCAACAATGGCACTGATGAAAAGCCCAGCGTAGGTTTTAGTATTGCCCTTGGTGATGCTGATAAATTCAAAACCTTTATTTCTAAAACGCTCAAGTCGGGCGAAGAAGAAATAACCATTGAGACCGCAACCGGATACAGCTATGTAAGCGCTGATGATGTAAACTTGGCTTGGAGCGATGCCGCCTTAATTATTATCCCTACTATTGATGGTAGTGCCGCCACCACCGCAAACTTTGATAAAATTTTTGGCGAGCAAGGCGCTGATGGCTCGGTAACGGATGTGGCCGGGTTCAAGTCTTTCTATAAAAAGAGTAAAGACATAAGCGGATGGATGAGTATGAATGTATTGAGCACTGTAATAGATGCCGCTAAACAGTATGCCCCCAACGACCCAAATATTGATGACCTAGAGGGCTATGAGAAGCAACTTGAAAGTTTCAAGGATGCCAATTTCCAGTTTCACGTATCGTTTAACGACGACGAAATATATACCGAATACATAACCGACCTACCTGAAGAATTGCAAAAAATGTATAGCGAAGAGGTGTTGCGCGCAGGGGTGCCAGATAAAATGGCCAACTTGGTAAAAAGCTCTGACCTTGCCGTAGCTTCACTTTCTATCAATATACAGAACTACCTGAAACTGATAAGCGATAGCCCAGCGCTTGACAAAAAAACGCAGGAAGAAGTAAAGCAATACATTGCCATGGCGCAACAGTTTATTGCTCCTTTTGACGGCGACATTATGATATCGTTAAGCGACATTAAAGAAACTGAGCGCACCGTTACAGAAAGCGTAAGAGTTGAAACCGAAGAAGACGGAGACCTATATGCCAATGCCGACGAAGATGACTACGGTTGGGGCGATTGGGATGCCGAATACCGCGATACTACTTATACCAAAAAAGAAACACTACCTGTTTTTTTAGCGGCCACAACCATTAACGATGAAACGTTTGGTTTTATGGGCATGATGTTGGGCAAAGACAAGCCAAAAGTAGGCGAAGTAACAGAAACCGACCTTGGTGGTGATATGACCATTTACACTACTATTGTAGATAAAATGGTAGTAGTAGGTAACGATAAAGCCGTAATTGAGGCTATTTCGGCTGGCAGCTATAAAGGCGATGCGAGTTGCGATATGGCCAAAGGTGTTGCTGGGCATGGCTCATATATGTACCTAAACCTTGACATGGCCAAGTACCCACAAGTGATTCAAGATAAAATTGCCGAAGCCGCCAAAGATGAAAAAGGTGATGCCATGCTGAAGCTTTTGGGCATGTTTGATAGGGTAGAAGCATATAGCAAAGCCAACTACACAGCTGTGCTATCAGTTAAACTTAAGCCAAACGGCCACAACAGCCTTTACACATTGCTAGAGTATAGCGGCAATGCAGCATATGAGTTAGGCGCTTTTAAATAAGAGCCGCTTACCAGTAAGCATAAACTTAAAGGCCCGTCTCGTTTTGAACGAGAAGGGCCTTTCTTATTTACTATAACAATAAGTATTACAAAGCAGCTTCGTAATTATCTGCTACTTGTTTCCAATTAACAACATTAAAAAATGCGCTAACGTAATCTGGGCGGCGATTTTGATAGTTTAAGTAATAAGCATGCTCCCAAACATCAATACCCAAAATAGGGGTGCCTTTAACCTCGGCAACATCCATCAACGGGTTATCTTGGTTAGGTGAGCTGGTTACTACCAACTTGCCATCAGCAACTATTAGCCAGGCCCAGCCTGAGCCAAAACGGGTTGCAGCAGCTTTGCTAAACTCCTCTTTAAACTTATCAAACGAGCCAAAGGCTTGATTGATACCTTCGGCCAAGGCACCTGTAGGTGCACCACCGCCATTAGGAGCCATAACGGTCCAAAACAGATTGTGGTTGTAAAAGCCACCGCCATTGTTACGCACACCAGCGCCAAGTTTAGACACATTAGCCAAAACTTCTTCGATGCTGCTATCAGCATGCTCAGTACCTTCTAGGGCGCTGTTTAAGTTATTGGTATATGCTGCATGGTGCTTACCGTGGTGAATTTCCATGGTGCGGGCATCAATATGAGGTTCAAGTGCATTAAATGCATAGGGTAAATCAGGCAATTTAAAAGCCATAGTATGTGGTTTTATAGGTTAAATAGAAATAATAAGGTTTCAAATATAGGGTATTGAGTTAACTTCAGCAGCTTGTAAAATGTTCAACAAACTTATGGTTTTATTAATTCTTTGCCTTTAAACCAATCATAGCGCCGCTATTACTTGAGCAATTTCGCATTGATTGTTTGCCGGTGCAAAGCCTTGCGCAACCGCTTTTTGGTTGTTTAAGGTTACATCTTTGGGTCTTGGGGCTGCCATGGGCACATCAGCTTGCTTTATAGCTGTAATACTATGCTCTTCCATTTGCAACTCCTTTGCCATTAGCAGGCCTAAATTATAACGGGTAAGCCTTTCATTGCCACCTAGGTGATAAGTACCTTTAAATAAATCAAGCGCCAACAACAAGCCAGCGGCGGCTGAGGTTGCCCCCAACATTGACCTATATTCATCAGTAAACAGTCCTATTTTTTCGTTTGCTTTAATTTTTGCGAGCAATGGCAAAAAAAAGTTCTTTGAGCCGGGCCCACCCACGCCATACATTAACGGCATTCGGCAAATTGCCGCTTCGGGGTATGCCCGCCTAATGCCTTCTTCCGCTTTTACCTTTTGCTCGCCATAGTGGTTTATGGGGTTCACGGCATCGGTTTCGGTATAGTTACCTTGTACACCATCAAACACCAAATCGGTAGAGGTAAATACAAATGGAATTGAGAGCTCTGCTGCCAATTGAGCTAGGTAAATGGCCGTTTTTACGTTTAGCAAGGCCGTTTCGGTAGGGTTTTGCTGGCACGTGTTAATGTTACTTATGGCAGCCGTATGTATAATGGCGTTGGGGTGGCTCTCCCTTACCAGGTTGCGCAAGGCCGTTAAATCAGTAATATCAAGCTTTACTTGTTGAATACCCTGCGACACGGGGTAAGGATTACTGTTAACGGTGCCCAATACCTGATACTTTTCTTTAGCCTGTTTGCCAATATTAAACCCTAAAAACCCGCTCGCACCGGTAAGCAACAATCTGGGTTTTGATTTTGGGTGGCTCATTTATCGGGCAACTTCCTTAAACTCATTATTCAACAGATAGTATTCTCTGCCATCGTTGGTTATGTAGTGCACTACGCCAAAGTCTTTGGCAAAGTATACATTTTTGATTTTATAGTCTGGCGAAAGGCTATCTTCGCTAAACAGGTACACCTCTTGGTATACGTTATCACCCACTTTATAATTGCTAAGTGGCTCAATCAAATCAAAAGAGCGATAAACCTCACCAAACTTTAAATAACGCTTAAAGTCGAACTCATCTTTTAATAAATACACCTTAAAGTAATCGCCGTGCTCTGGGTTGCCTACGGTAACCTCAGCCTCAATGGGGTAATAAGTGCGTTTTTGGTTAGGGTCTTTTTGGCTCGATACAAACAACGTTACCTCATCGCCAACTGAATCGGGGTTTTGAAACAGTAGATTGTCACCATCTTCATAAACGAGCCAGCTAATCTCCTCATCAGTAAACGAGCCCTCCATCTTTTGGCCAGAACCACAAGATGCCAGTATTATAGTTATACTGATAATTAAGAAAAACAGCACACGCATTTTCATCGGGGCAAATATAAACAAAAGGGCTGTGCAATAATGGTTAAATTATGTTTTTGGGCAGGTTGTAAATTGTTAAAACACGCAGCAGCAATAAACTCGTTTTCCTATCTTTGCAGCAAAACCATATAGTATGTTTGGAGATTTGATGGGTAAGCTGGGCGAAATGAAACAGCGCATGGAGGACATGAAAAAGCGCCTTGACAACATTACCGTAGTTGGCGAAGCTGGCAACGGCCTAGTGAAAGCTACTGTAACCGGAAACCGCAAATTGGTGAACCTGCAAATATCGCCGGAGCTGCTGCAAGAGCAAGATGCCGAAGCTATTGAAGACTTGGTAACCGTAGCCGTTAACCGTGCATTGGAGCAAGCAGAGCAAGTTGCAGAAGCCGAAAGCACTGCCATGGGCCAAGATATGTTGCCTGGTTTCCCAGGATTGTAATCAACCGCCCTTTCTGTTCAATTGCGTGCGTATAAACTTTAAGCTAGCCTCGTAAGCATCATCGGCGGCAACCTTATCATAGTTGGGGTTGCTGGGGTTTGCAAAAGCATGCACGGCATCATAGGTTTTTACGATAAGTGTTTTATCGGCAGTTTTCATATCTGCTTCAAACTGGGTAACTACTTCTTGGTTTATCCAATCGTCTTTTTGGGCAAACATAAACAGCACAGGGGCCGTGAGCGTTTTCAACTGCTCTACGTCCTTTTCGGGCATACCATAGTATACCACGGCACCGGCAGCCTGCAACGACCATCCGCCGCCAAAGCACCAGCCAACCGTGGCCACGCTAGCCTGCTTACCTACGTGCTTCAGCGCACCAGCAATAATGTTGCGTATGCGGGTCTCGTCGGCATTGCCCATTAGTTTGCCGGCTTCTTCTCTGGTGGTGGCAATTTTGCCGTCGTACAAGTCAAGCACCAATATATTTACGTCTTTAAGCGATTTAAAATACTTTACTGCTTCCTTTTTGATGTGGTCGTTCAGTCCCCACCACTCGTGAAACACAAACAACCACTTCTCGTTATTATATGCCGACCTGATTTCGAAGGCCGCCGTTTTTTGCCCATCAGGAGTTTTAAACTGCACCATTTGCCCAATATCATCAGTATAAGTATAGGGCAACGGCTCTGCATGCGATGCGCTGAAACTTGCATCGGCGGTTAGCATAGAGAACTCTTGGGTGGCGGTCATACTGCAACAGGTTGGTTTGCTTTGGGCAAATGCAGCCAAGGTGGTAATTAGCACCAGTAAAACGGATAGTATAGTTTTCATAGTAAGGTTTTTGATTGGTGATGTAACAGCCGTTGCCGTGCAATGATTGCTCAATTTAGGCACATTGTGCGCCAATTCCTACCAATCCACTTTTTTAAGCAGGGCATTCAGTTCACTTATCATCATGGCAGTAGCGCCCCATATAATGCGCCCACCTAGGTCATACGATGGCGAGTCAAGCTTCATGCCGTCGCGTATGGTTATTTGGCGCACGGCGGCTATGTTGGGGTCAATTAATATTTTCAAGTCGGTTTCCAAAATAGCATCCACCTCACTTACCTGAGGCACAAACTCAGGCCGGGTGTAGCTAATACCCATTACCGGGGTCACTAAAAAATTGCTTGGCGGTATATACAGCTCGCTCAATGGCCTTATCACCTCTACCTGTTGGGGCATTACCCCTACTTCTTCCCAAGCCTCGCGCAGGGCGGTTTGTATCAAATTTTCGTCGTCGTCTTCCTTTTTCCCACCCGGAAAAGCAATTTGGCCACTATGCACCCCCTCGTAAGTAGGGCGCTGTATAAATACGGTATGCACCGCATCATTATGCGGATAAAACAATACCAAAACGCCACCAAGCCTGGCAGTGCTTTTATACTGCTCCCAAGCCTCTGGTTTAAGCCTGTGCTCGGGTGCCATATTTTGCTGTGCTTGCCACCCGGGCAACTCGCCAGCGCTGGCATCTTTTAAGTTTCGTACAAAATGTTCGAACCGCTCCATTAATATCTCCTTTCAATTTCGGCTACCCAATCATCCATTAATGCCTCTGAGGCCCCTTCTTGCGGATTGTTAGCCACCATTACCATCAAATCTTGCCCTGCTTCAATAAAAAAACTATCGTGCACCTGCGACCGCCTCAGCGCCTCGGCGTATGGCAAGTCGCTAAAGGTAACCATAGTGTACAATGGCAAATAGCGCTCAGGATGCCTGCGGTGCAAATGCTTCTCTACTTGCTTTTGCAGCTGGAAGAACGGGTCGGCCACCAAATCGCGCATTTCTACAAAGTTCCGCACCGCAAGCTCCGCAATTCCATCGGCGTTTGGTTTGCGGCTATGCTGATAAGCATCTAGCACTGTAGGCCAATCTTCGTTTAGCTCAGTAGCCAATTCATCCAGCACACTGCAATCTTCAAAGCCCGAGTTCATGCCTTGCCCGTAAAAAGGCACAATGGCATGTGCGGCGTCGCCCATTAAGGCAATTTTATTGCCATACACCCATGGGAAACATTTAGTAGTAACCAACGAAGGCGTAGGGTTGCCAAAAAAGTCTGCCACCAAATTGGGCATCAACGGCACAACATCAGCAAAGTGCTCTTTAAAGAACGCTTTAACCTGTGCTTCGGTTCTCAAATTATCAAATGAAATAGCACCCTCGTAAGCTAAAAACAAGGTGCACGTAAAGCTGCCATCCAAATTGGGCAGCGCTATCAGCATAAAGCTTTTACGAGGCCAAATGTGCAGCGCATTGGGCTCTAGCTGAAAACCACCCCCCTCGGCCGGAGGGATGCTGAGCTCTTTGTAGCCATGGGGTAAATAGTGCTGGCTATAGTCAAACCTATCCGTTTTAACCATACTGCCCCGCACGGCAGAGAAAGCACCATCGGTAGCAAATATTACATCTGCTTGGGTGGTAAACTGCTCATGGGTTTCGGTGTTTTCTAGCAACACTTCATTTTTATCCCTATCAATATCTAGGCTGCGGGTATCAAAATGGAACGTAACGTGCTCGTGTTTTTCGGCCTCGGTCATCAACAGCTCGTTGAGGCCACCCCGCGAAATGGAGTTGATATATTGCCCCTGCTCGCCATAAGGTTGCAATCCACCAATAGTGCCATCGGCCATGTGTATAAGCCTGCCATGCATGGGTATGGCCATCTGGCTTATTGCCGATTGAAGACCAACAGCCTTTAAGGCTTTAAGCCCACGGTCGCTAAGTGCTAGGTTAATAGAGCGGCCCCCGCCTAGGTTAAGTTTGCGCATATCGGGCCTGCGCTCGTATACATCCACCTTATAGCCACGCTTGGCCATAAACAGTGCCTGCAAAGAACCTACCAGGCCTGCACCAATTATCGTTGCTCGTTTCACTACAATACCATTTTGATGGATTGCAAATTACGACTTTGTAAAGGAATTAGAAATGTAGGTTGGGGTATTACCGCAATCAATTAGTACTTAATTGGTCTTGGCTGGGGCCCTCGCTTTCACGAGGAGAGTGATTAGCGGTATTTATTTCTTTCTCGGCTGCAGGATTGTTTGGGTCTACGCGCAGCATATCAATATCTTCCTCCACTTCTTCCTCTTCCTTAAAATAACGTTTTTGGAAAAGCAGAATCATGATAACACCACCGGTAATGGCGGCATCGGCAATATTAAATATGGGGCCAAAGAAAGTAAATGATTTGCCACCAAATATAGGTGAGGCATGGGGTATGTTTACGGTAAACAAATTGAACGAGAGCATATCAACCACCCTGCCATGGAGCCATTTTTCGTAACCGCCACCGGCAGGAAACAGTTGAGCCAGCTCAGTGCTGTTTGAAGGGCTAGCTGAAAAAATTACGCCATAAAAAACACTGTCGATAATATTACCAAAAGCGCCTGCTAGTATTAGCGAAATGCTGATAATAAGACCCTTAGGCGCTTTTTTATTGGTAAGTACGTACAGGTAATAACCAATAAACCCTACTGCAGCGATACGGAAAGAAGTAAGAATGATTTTACCGTAATCACCATCCAGTTTCCAGCCAAAGGCCATGCCCTCGTTCTCTACAAAGTAAAGCTTAAATGCTTGGCCAAAAACCTCATAGATTTCGCCGTAATGAAAGTTGAGCTTAATATAAAACTTGAGTGCTTGGTCTATAAACAAGACCAAAAACGTAATTAAAATGGGTAACCGATACTTATATAACACGCCTATTTGTTCTGGGCTTTCTTTGCTTCGATACTTAGTGTGGCATGTGGCACGGCGCGCAAACGCTCGGGGCTAATCAACTTACCAGTTTCGCGGCAGATGCCATAAGTTTTGTTCTCAATACGAACCAACGCCTTCTCAAGGTGCTGGATATATTGAAGTTGACGAGCAGCCATCTGATTCAAATATTCGCGCTCCATAGTAGCCGAGCCATCTTCCAATCCAGAAAATTTGGTGTCAGAGTCATCGCCCATGTCACCAGAGCGATTGATTTGCTCTTGCAAATATTTCAACTCGTTGCGCGAGTTTTCTAGCTTATCGGTGATTAGCTGCTTGAACTCTTGGAGCTCTGTGTCGCTATAACGTGATTTTTCCTTTTCTGACATGGTTAACGGTTTTTTTCAATCAGCACTTTTAGTTCTATGCCGTTAACTTCTACGTTATCGGCACTTGAAAGGTTATCAGCCAATACAAGGTTCTCAGCTAAAACTTCCGTGCAAATATAATCTTTAAAATTAACTATGGCATTATCGATTTCGGCATGCTTTTCTACCTTAACAGTAATGCGATCGGTCACGTTAAAGTTCTTGTCTTTGCGCAGGTTTTGTATGCGGTTTACCAATTCCCTGGCATTACCTTCGTTGCGCAATTCGTCTGTAATGGTAATGTCTAAGGCCACCGTAATATTGCCTTGTGAAGCTACCAACCAACCCGGAATATCTTCGCTGCTAATCTCTACATCGGCAAGCAGCAAATCAAATGCCTCACCGCTTACTTGAAAAGTGTATTTTCCATCGCGTTCTATGGTCGAAATATCATCCTGCGTAAAGGCATTTACCGCATTGCTCACCTCTTTCATTTTAGCACCTAGCTTGCTGCCCAGCGACTTAAAGTTTGGTTTGATTTTCTTTTTGATAAAACCATCCGTATCGCGGATATACTGCACCTCTTTGATGTTCACTTCTGCCAATACCAAGCTCTCAATGTGCTTAAAGTGCTCCTCAAAGGCATCGTTCAACACCGGCACCAATATCTTTTGCAATGGCTGGCGCACCCTTATGTTCTCTTTTTTACGCAACGACAATACCAATGATGAAGCATCTTGCGCCATTTGCATGGAAGTCTCTAGGTCCAAATCCAACACATCGGCATCCGGAGTGATAAAGGTGGTAAGGTGCACCGAATCGAATTGCAACGGGCTGCCCAACGCTTTGGCTTTCTCACGGATACTGTCAGTAAGGTTTTTGTACAACCACTCACTAAAGAACGGCGCAATAGGGCTGATAAGCTGTGCGGTTACCAAAAGGCACTCAAACAAGGTTTCGTAAGCCGCCTTTTTATCGGGGCTCATGTCGCCACGCCAAAAACGTTTGCGGCATAGGCGCACATACCAGTTGCTCAAGTGCTGGTCAACAAACTCTTGTACTAACCTAGCCGCTTTAGTAGGCTCATAGTCGGCATAATTGGCATCTACTTCGCGCACCAAGCTGTGCAGTTTTGATATTATCCAACGGTCAATTTCCTTGCGGTCTTTTACCGGGGTTTTGTTTTCCTCATCGAGCACAAAACCATCAATGTTGGCATACAGACTAAAGAAGGCGTAAGTATTGTACAACGTACCGAAGAATTTGCGTTGGGTTTCGCCTATACCCGCTATGTCAAACTTCAGATTGTCCCAAGGTTGGGCGTTGCTCATCATATACCAGCGGGTGGCATCAGCACCATATTGCTCAATGGTAGCAAATGGGTCAACGGTGTTGCCCAAGCGCTTGCTCATTTTGTTGCCATCCTTATCGAGCACCAAACCATTGGAAACCACGTTTTTGTAGGCCACCGAATCGAACAACAGTGTGCCCAATACGTGCAAGGTAAAAAACCAACCGCGGGTTTGGTCAACACCTTCGCTGATGAAATCGGCAGGGAAAGCGTTTTTAAACGTCTCCAAATTCTCGAACGGGAAATGCCATTGTGCATACGGCATGGCGCCGCTCTCAAACCAAACGTCAATCAAATCGGCCTCACGGCGCATAGGCTTGCCACTTGGCGATACCAATACTACCTCATCAACATAAGGTTTATGTAAATCAATTTCGGCAGGTAGTCCCTTATCCATAAAACCAGCGGCTACGGCCTTATCAGCCTCAGCGCGTAGCTCTTCAACCGAGCCGATGCACATTTCCTCTGCTCCATCTTCGGTGCGCCAGATAGGCAACGGGGTACCCCAATAGCGACTACGGCTCAAGTTCCAATCCACCAAGTTCTCCAACCAGTTGCCAAAGCGGCCAGTACCGGTAGCGGCAGGTTTCCAGTTGATGGATTTGTTCAGTTCTACCAAACGGTCTTTTACGGCCGTGGTGCGAATAAACCAGCTATCCAACGGATAATACAGCACAGGCTTATCAGTGCGCCAGCAGTGCGGATAGTTGTGCTCATACTTTTCAACTTTAAAGGCTTTGTTGGCTAACTTAAGTTTGTAGGTTATCTGCTCATCAGCGCTCATGTATTTGGTGAGCGCTATCTCTGAGTATTTCGCTTTTTGGCGCACCAGCTCTTGCTCCAATTCGGCAGCAGTGTAGTAATCGGCCTTTACGTATTCGCCCGCTAGGTCGGTTACCTCGCTGGTAAATTGGCCTTTCTTGTCAACCAAGGTAAGGCTGCCAATACCGTTTTGCTTGGCCACCCGCATATCATCGGCACCAAAGCTAGGGGCCAGGTGTACTATGCCTGTGCCATCTTCAGTAGTAACAAAATCACCAATTATAACCCTGAACGCATCGCCATCAGTTGGCTGTGCATATGGCAATAGCTGCTCGTAGCGGATGCCTTCGAGGTCTTTGCCAGAAAGTTCTTTAACTACTTCGTAAGGAATCTCTTTTTGACCGCCTTCGTAGCTATCAAATGACAAACCTTCATTTTCCTCCTTAAAATATTTGCGGTACAAATCCTTAGCTAACAATACCGATACTGGCTTGTAAGTATAAGGATTAAAGGTTTTAACCTTTACATAAGTAACGTTGCCACCCACGGCCAAAGCGGTGTTGCTTGGCAATGTCCAAGGGGTTGTTGTCCATGCCAAGAAGAACAGTTCCTCATCCGTTGCACTAAATAATGCCTCAGATTTCTCATTGCGTACCACCTTAAACTGTGCTACTGCGGAGGTATCCTTCACGTTTTTATAGCAACCAGGCAAGTTCAACTCATGCGAGCTAAGGCCTGTGCCCGCGGCAGGGCTATAAGGCTGTATGGTGTAGCCTTTGTATAGTAGGTCTTTTTTGTAAAGCTCCTTTAGTATCCACCAAAGGGTCTCCATATAATCGGGCTTGTAGGTAATGTACGGGTCGTCCAAATCAACCCAATAGCCCATGTTCTGGGTCAGGCGGTCCCAAGCCTCGGTAAACTTCATTACATCCTTACGGCAAGCCTCGTTATAGTCGGCCACCGAAATTTTTACCCCGATATCGTCTTTGGTTATGCCCAATTGCTTCTCCACGCCCAGCTCCACTGGCAGGCCATGCGTATCCCAGCCGCCTTTGCGGTCAACTTTGTAGCCTTTTAGGGTTTTGTAGCGGCAAAATAAATCTTTGATGGTACGCGACATTACGTGGTGAATGCCCGGCATACCGTTGGCCGAGGGCGGCCCTTCGTAAAACACAAAGTTGGGCGCATCCTTTCGGTTGGTTATGCTGCGCTCAAATACTTTCTCGTCTTCCCAAAATTTTAGGATGGCTTTATCTATCTCGGGCAGGTTAAGGCCCTTATACTCGGGGTAATTTTTCATTGGAATGGGATGGAATGAATTGCGAAAATATGAAACACACGGGAAATGGGCGAGACGTTTTTTAGATAAACGTCTCTCAGCTAATTCGTATTAAGCAGAATAGGGTTGCTGTTGGTTTCATGGTAGTGCAAAAATAAGAAGAAAATTGGAGTGTAACGATACTACTTCTTTGTTCCCGATAGCAAATAACGAAGCTTAAATACCATTAACATCAATGAACAAACTTGAGACCGTTCACTCTTTTATATGTGTTCATGAAACGTGAACATGCCCTATATTATGAACACCTGGTTGTGCTGTTAAATCTTAAAACAATTTATTCTCCACAGCACTTTTTATACTTTTTGCCGCTGCCACACGGGCAGGGTTCGTTGCGGCCAACTTTAGTGCTCATGGCTGGCATGGGCTTATCATCAATGTCATCGAAGTAGTCGTCATACTTTAGTTGAGCCATCTGTTCTTGCAAAGGAGAGAAATCCCAATCAGTATCTGTGTTTTGCTTTTTAGTATGACTGTTGGGCTGATGATAAGTTTCTATCCATTCATCATAAAGCGCCACCAACGATAGTTTGGTATAAGTTAGTGGCCGTATTGGCAGCTTCAAATCTTCCTTTACCGTTTTCCAATCCCCAGTTATCCATTCAGCCACCAAATCGTTTTCAAAAAGTGGCTTCATATCCTGCTCCAGCGTTCGTGCATCTATTTCCATTACATCACAAATCAGATATGCTATCAGTTCGGGGTCGGTAACGGCCATATCGTTTTCATGCTCCAAATAAAACAGGAACAAATCTTGGTATATGCTTATTATTTGTTTGTACAGGTTTTTGTCCTTCCTTACCATCCACAATAAGGTTTGACTGGCCACCTCGCGCAGATAAGTATAGTTGTCAGGCTCTTTTAGGTATTGGTGCAGCGGCTCTGCATTGCACCTCAGTATCTCTACTATCAATTTGGGCACATCTTCCGAAATAGCATCACCGAACCAAAAATCTGACCATTCCTCATCGGCGCGCAGCATATCCAGCACTTCTGGCAGAGCCTCACTTGCTTGCAGCTCAGCTAACAGTGCTAAAGCGTGGTACGGAAACCATGGAGCCTCATTCGATTCGGCTTTTTCCATAAAGTATTCCAACCTCACCAGCGAATCGTGGAGCATTGCTCGTAGGTCTTGCACCAAAGTTTCGCGGGGCAATTTTAAAATGTTCTGTAGAATTGCCTGGTCGATGGTTAAATTATACTGATAAAGCTCTTTAATTTCTTGATGATGGAAGGTTGGTGGTAAATCCGTCTGAGGCCAGCGCTTGCCTAGGTTTTCTTCCATAAAGGCATCAAACTCTTCCGCTTGTTCCCTTTTATAGTCATCAACCAAGTTTTTGGCCATTAGGTACATATGCGGGTCGTCCACATCCTTAAGCATGGGCAGCCGGCTTTCAGCTACATCAATCTTTCCTTGAGCAATCAATAGGTTAATTAGCGTCACTTCAAAGCTGGAAAATTCTGACACATGAAATACTTTTCTATCCGTATCCCAGTCTTGCACGCTATCATAGCCTTCCATCAATTTAGCGGCCTTTTCCGTTTCTCCTACGCTAATAAACTGGTTTACCTCATTTAGCATTCCAAACAAATATTCGGGGTGCTCTTTGATAAGTATTTTATTTACCTGATGTGCCAGCAACATATTGCCACTCTCGCGATAAGCAACGGAAAGTTGGTTTTTAAACTGCGGGATGCGCGGATATTGCTCAATGTAGGCTTTGAGTTTATTGATGGAACCTACCTTGTGATCAACTATATCGAAATAGCTCTTTTGCAGTATATTCTTTATTGGGGGCGTTATGCCATAACGCTCATCCAACAATTCATCGTATGTGATGGTGAAATTGTGCTGCCTGATACCTTCGGCTTCCATGGTAGTTGGGTTGTATTATGCAGTAATGGTTTCTCTTAACCTAAATTACATAAAATACCAAAAACTACACATCAGCCCCGTTGCCAATCAAGTGCCTCTTACGCTTAGGTACCCTATCGAAAGTATAGAGCAGGGCTGGGAGCAATAGTAGGTTAGCGAACAATGACGATATTAAGGTTATTGACACCAAAACGCCCATGTACTTGGTACCATCAAACTGCGATACGGTGAAGGTGATGAAGCCAAAAAACAGGATGATGGAGGTGTACAACATGCTTACCCCAGTTTCTTTGAGCGTAAGGTTTACGGTATGCGGTATATCCCAACGGTGGCGACTGAGCTCTTGCTTATACTTAGCTAAAAAGTGGATGGTGAAATCGACCGAGATACCAAACGCCACGCTAAACACCAACACCGTTGATGGCTTAAGTGGTATATCAAAGTAACCCATGATGCCCGCAGTGAGTAATAGGGGTATCAAATTCGGTATCAACGATATTATCAGCATGCGCGGGGTGCGGAAAAGGTAACCCATAATAAGCGCAATGAGCACAAATGCCAAACCCACGCTGTTAAGCAAGCCTTGTATTAGAAACTGGTTGCCCTCCAATACCACTATGCTGGTGCCGGTATAGGTAACTTCATATTCATCGGGCGGAAACAGCGGTTGGAAAATACTATCCAACGTAGTTTTAAGCTCTTGCAACCTATTGGAGCCAATATCCGGTATCTGCACACTTATGCGGGCTATACTGCGGGTGCTATCCATGTAGCTACTGGTTATTTCGCCCGAACTGGTTTCGTTCATGTCCTTATCCATGCCCTGCAAGTAGGTCATAATAAAGGTGATTTCTGGGGCCAACCCACCCGTTCGGGGCAAGCGGTACCTATCGGGGTTGCCGTTGTAATATGCTTGTGTGGCAAACTTCAATCCATTAATCATCGACATGGGTTTGCCAAACAATGGGTTGTTCATCATAGAGTCTTGCGCCTCATCAATCTTTTTCAATACCGCGGGCTTCATTACGCCACCCTTGGTTTTGGTATCAATCAAAATTTCGAGGGGCATTACACCCGTAAACTTGTCCTCCAAAAACTTCAAGTCGCGGTAGGCATTTGATGATTTTGGCACATCATCCAATATATAACCCCTCGACTCGAGCATGGTTAGCCCATAAATAGCTAAAGCCATCACAATAGCAGCACCTGCGAAAATTCTTTTGGGATGGGCAATGGTGGTTTTGTTTAGTTCTTCCAACGATTTTTGCAGTGCCTTTCTATCCAAGTGGCTTATGTGCCTATCTTTTGGTTCTGGCAGAAAACTGAAAATAACCGGTATGGCAATTATTGACAGAAAGAACAACAGGATAATCATAATGCCCGCAATAATGCCAAACTCTTCTAATAACTGACTGCCTGTAAAATAAAACACCCCAAAACCGATAGATGTGGTAAGGTTTGCAAACAGGGTAGTGTAGCCAATGCGCTGTATCATGTTGGCCAGTGCGCGCACCTTGTTACCATGCTTACGGTACTCGCCATGGTATTTGTTAACCAAATACACACAATTGGGTATGCCTATAATTACAATAAGGTTAGGGATGATAGCCGTGAGCAAAGTGATTTTGTAGCCAAATATGACCAAAAGCCCCATAACCCAAACCACACCAATACCTACTACCAATAGCGGAAAAACCACTGCCTGCCACGAGCGGAAAACCGCGAATAAAACAATAATGAGCACAAACACTGCCACCACCAATACCTGCACCAGCTCACGTTTAATAAGTTGTAAGCGGAAGGTACGGATAACGGGCAAGCCACTGCGATGCACAATTACATCCGTTTGAGCCTCAAACCTATCGGCAATGGCCTCAATGTTTTGCTCAAGGGCTATTTTTTCATCAAGATTTAGCTTTTTCTCTTGCAGCGGCACAATCATTACCGTAGCATCAGAGTCTATTTTGTACAATAGGTCGTGGTAGAAGGGCAAATTTTGCCACTGCTCCGCTATGGTATCCATATCGGCCTCGGTAGTGGGTACCTTATTGGGGAAAGGTGTTACCACAAACTTCTTCGCCTCGGTGTCTTTCTCAAAAGTAAAACCATGGCCTATACTCAACACTTGGCCTACCCCCTCTAGCTGCTGTATGCTATCGCCCAGCGATTTCCAGTTGTTGTAAAACTCAAGCTCAAAAAGAGGGCTATGCTCTACGGCAAGTACCATTACGTTGCCCTGCTTGCCAAAATTGGCAAGGAAACTGCGCATTTCAACCATGCTCGGATGGTTCTCAGGTATTACGCGGCTGATTTCGTAGTCGGTTTGCACCCTCGAGCCCAGCACACCCATTAACACTGTAGACAACACCAACAGCACGGCCAAAAGGAGACGGTAACGGAGAATATATTTAGCTATCGGATACCACATGGCGTGTCAAAAAGAGTGCTAAAGTTAGTACTTTGTGCAACAAATACCATAAAGGCATTATTATCTTTGCAAATTGCAGCTGTATTTTGGTGTTAAATAATAAGCACTTACATTGATGCGTTTATAGCGCGACCACAAACGTTTACCCTATTATGAGGCATAGCTTTCTTTTAATGCTCTTCGTTTTGTTTGCATCTGGCTCCCTTTTGGCGCAAGATTTATCCATTGGCCAATGGGTTACGCACCTACCGCAGCGAGATGCTAGGCAGATTGTGGATGCCGGAGCCGAAATCTATGTGCTTACCGATGTTTATTATTTTTCGTTGAACAAAGCCACTGGCGAAATAAATAAATATGATAAGGTATGGGGCCTAAGCGATGTACAAGTTGAACACCTGGCCTACTGCGAGGCAGAAGATGCTTTGATTGTTGTTTACAGAAATACCAACATCGATTTAATTATTGGTGGCAATACCATCATAAACGTATCCGATATTTTAAGAAAAAGCATTAGTGGTGCTAAAGAAATAAACAGCGTGGTAGTGCGCGGCAGCTTTGCTTACTTTGCTACAACCTTTGGTATTGTGGTGTATGATGTTGCCAGTGAAGAGTTTAGGGATACCTACATTATTGGCGATAACGGCGGACAGATAAGTGTGCAAGACGTTGCTTTTACTACCGATAGTATTTTTGCAATTACTACCGAGGGGGTAAAAAAGGCAGCTCTGTTGGGCGCCAACTTGGCGAACTTTCAAAACTGGCAAAATATAGGCACCGCTGATGGATTGCCAACCGCAGATGGTAGGGAACTAGAAGTAGTTGGCGATACCTTGTATGCGCTATTTAACGATACTGTTTACGTTGGGTTTAACGGAGCGTGGAGCTTTTACTACGCCGATACAAACTATGTGTTGACCAACATTAAGGCCACTGGTGGCAAGCTATTGGTTTTAGAGAGCAACTCAACCCCTTCGGGCAGAGTATCTTATGAAGATGAGGCCGGGGCATGGCAGGTAATTGCTAATCAAAACTTTAACATACCCGCCGATGCCTTGTGGAACGACCAAACCCTTTGGGTGGCCGATGAGTTTCAAGGTTTTTTAAAATACAATGGCCCAACCGATGTTCAAAGCTTTGTGCCAAATGGCCCAAGCTCGTTTTCAATTACCGGCACTACTTATAAAGATGGTGTGCTATGGGTAGCACCCGGCGGTGCCGACCCCAACTTTAACTACAACTTTAACAACAACGGTTTTTATTCGCTTAACGATGGCTTTTGGCTAACCTACAACCAATTTAACTTACCCGCGCTGCAAGACGTGCTAAACGTATATTCAGTAGCCAGTTCGCCAATAAGCAATAAGGTTTATTTTGGTACGTTTTGGGATGGGTTGTTGGAGTGGGACGGCACCAACCTAGTAAAATACAACCAAACCAATAGCACCTTGCAAGGTGCGGTAGGCGATGAAGCACGAACCCGCATAACGGGCCTAACCTTTGATGAGGCCGGTAATCTTTGGATAGCCAACCATGGGGCAAACCAACCATTGCATGTGCTTGAGCCAGGTGGAGACTTTACGGTACTTAACACCCCTTCAATAGGCTTGGGCTCGGTATCTGATATAGTGATTGATGATTTTAACCGTAAATGGATAGCGCTACCCCAAAGTGGCACCCAAGGCATATTGGTATACGACCACGGCGCCGATGTTACCAGTACTGCCGACGACCAGTTTAAGGTGCTAAACACACAACTGGGTAACGGTGGTATGCATACTAACGAAGTGCTAACCTTGGCCAACGACAAATCAGGACAGATATGGGTAGGTACCACGCAAGGCATTACCGTGTTTTATTGTGCAGGCTCCGTGTTCTCGCAAGGTTGCGATGCCCAGCGAATTATTGTAAGTCGCGATGGTTTTAATGGATTTTTGTTAGATAACGAGCGCATAAACGATATTTTGGTAGATGGCGCCGACCGCAAGTGGGTAGCTACCAACAGCGGCCTTTGGGTGTTTTCGGCAGACGGAACCCAGGAACTTGGCTACTACAACGAGGCAAATAGCCCATTGCTATCCAACAATGTAATTTCGCTGGGCTACGATGGCGACGAAGGTATTGTTTACATAAGCACCGGAAGGGGGCTTATGTCACTTCGAACCGAAGCAACGGAAGGTACCAATGTATACCAAGACCCTATTGAAGTGTTTCCGAACCCCGTGCGCGAAACCTATAATGGTACTATTGCCATTAAGGGCCTACCTACCAATGCTGAAGTGCGAATAACCGATTTAGTTGGGCAGATAATGTACCAAACCCAAGCCTTTGGCGGTCAAGCTGTTTGGGATGGCAGAGACTATACTGGCCGTAAGGCAAAAACTGGCGTTTATTTGGTTTTTTCTATCAATGAAGATGGTACCGAATCGCAGCCAACCAAACTACTCTTCATCAAGTAATAAACCGGTATCTTTATACCTAATGCTGGTTAAAACCCCTGGAATTGTATTGCACACCCTTAAATACTCCGAAACGAGTATAGTGAGCCGCATATATACCCGCGAGCTTGGGCTACAATCGTATATGGTAAACGGCGTAAGAGGCTCTAAAGGTAACAAAGCAGCGCTCTTTAGGCCCGGCAACATCCTTGAGCTGGTATCGTATTTTAAGCGCGAGCACAAAGGGCTGCAGCGCTTAAAGGAATACAACTACGGCATTATTTACCAGCAACTACCATTTAATATTATCAAAAGCTCACTAGCGCTGTTTCTTATTGAGATACTGAACAAGGTACTGAATGAAGAAGAAGCACATCCTGATTTGTATGATTTTATTGAAGGGTCTTTTGTGAGGCTTGATACCACAGAAAGTGAGTTAAGTACCTTTCATATCCGCTTTTTAAGTTTGTTGGCTATGGAACTCGGATTTCACCCGGGTGGAAACTATAGCACCACCAAACCCTATTTTGATTTGCAAGAAGGGCAGAGCTTGGACGAAGCGCCAACGCATCACTTATACCTAGAACCGCGCCACGCAGCCTTTTTTTTCAATCAATTGGAAGGCCCAGCATTAAATAATGTGGAGCGTAGAGCACTTTTGGAAAAATTATTACAGTTTTTTGCCCTACATATTGATAATTTTGGTGAGATACGCTCATGGAACGTGTTAAAGGAAGTGCTGGCAACTCCAGCTACAAAAAGTAATTAACAAAACAGCGGTATTAATGCTCTCAATAAAAAAGTTTAGTGGCATATTTATCCTGTTTTGGGTATTAACTGTTTTGATTTACCAAAATGGTTTGGGCAGTCAATTTGTAGATGATTACATTGCTGGCATAGTGCGGTTTATGGATGTTGGATGGGCAGGCCTTGCCGACTCGTATGAGTTTACGAGTTTGTACTTTGGGCACAACATAACCTTTTACGGCTTCTATTCTTTGTTTGGCTCGTCGCCAGTAGCTTGGTTTTTATTATTTACTGGTTTACACAGCCTAAATGCTGCTTTTACATACGCTTTTGTAAAAAAACTATTTTCCAACAACCAGTTTCCTGCAGCTACTACCGGTGCTACTATTATTAGTTTATTGTTTCTATTGTCGCCCTACCAAACCGAAAATGTAATTTGGGGCGCAACCCTGCACTATGCGGTATCAATGGTTTGCATGTGGGGAATAATTTGGCTTTATACAGCCTATTTAAACAATAGCAAAACCATATTATTGGTTTGCATGTATCTGCTGTTTGCATTTTCATTGGTTACCCTTGAAATATCGTTAGTGTTTCCGGGGGTTTTTATGATAGTATTTGGCATACTTTGGCAACCTACAATAAGCGTATCTAATATCTTAAAGCACCTCAAAATAATTGCCTTACCAATGGCCATTATTATTGTTTGCTACTTTACCGCTACATATGCATTTAAGGGTCACTTTATTGGCCATTATGGCAGCGGCACCCACATGCAGTTTAATCCAACTCAATTGATTGGAGCCATGTGGAAATACTTGGCAAAACTGCTCGGGTTTGTTCATTGGTTTCCTTACGAGCACAAAGAGAGGGTTTATGTACTATTTGATAATCCAAAAATTGCAGTAACGCTATTGGTCTTTCTTAGTGGAGCTTTAATTGGGCTATACAAATACAGAAAACGCTATGCAACCTTTATTGTTGGTTGGTCTTTACTAATTTTTGTGTTGCTTTTACCGGTGCTCAACATGTACTTTATGTACTTAAATCAAGGTGAGAACGACAGGTTATCATACTTTGCGTCCGCCTATATTTATGGCATCCCCGTATTGTTGTTTATGTGGTTTTCAGGCCGACTGCTATGGGCTTATGGTATAGTAATGCTTGCTGTTTGCATATTGCTGCTGCAAATACAAACTCAAAAATGGGAAAACGCGGCAGCCATACAGTTAAAAGCCGCCGATAGCCCCTTATTGTATAACCCAAATGGTAATGTGTATTTGCTAAACCTACCCGTGTATTATAGAGGTGTGTACATTTATAGAAACTATAATCGGTTTGGGTGGGCACGTGAGTTCTATGAGTTACCCAATGTAAGCGCTAGCACCAAATACATACTTTCATACAATTTGCAAAACCCAAGTGACTCTGTAATTGTATCGGCTTTGCCTGAGCCCAATACCTTTAAAGTAGAACTATCTACTTGGGGCAATTGGTTTTGGTATGGTAACAAAGGCGCCCAAAACCGCGCAGATGATGATATGACCATCACGTTAGATGAATGGGGCCACAGCTATACGATATCAATTCCAGAGTTAAAACCACAAGACCGTCTGTTATATTTTTCATTAAATGGATGGACAGAAGTGAAAAAACCTTAACCATAAACTTACATTTGTACCATGCCTATAAATATGCCCGGTAAAAAGATAAAGATTGGAGGGGTGCTATTGGTACTGCTCATTTGCCTGTTTTTGTTTCGATACCCTATTATGCGGGGTTTCGGACAGTTCCTCATCTCGTCTGATGAAGACCAAAAGGTATCGCATGCGTTTGTACTGTCGGGTGGCGCTTTTGATAGGGCACCTAAAGGTGCTAGCCTATTTTTAAACGGCTTTGCCGATACGATAGTATGCACCGGCGAAAGCATTCCGCACGACTTGTTGGCTATTGGTGTACCCTACAGCGAAGGCGAGATAACTAGGCGATTTGTAATTGAAAACGGCGTGCCCGAAGGAAATGTAAAGCTCATTGAAAAAGGCACCAGCACTATGGAGGAGTCTGAAATCATTTTAAATTATTGCCAACAAAACGGCATTACTAAAATTGGCATTGTATCAACCAAGTTTCACACCAAGCGCATAAGGCGAGTGTTTGATAAAAAATTTAAAGACTCTGGTATCACGGTATTGGTTTTAGGTGCTGACGCTACCGCATACGACGAAGAAAAGTGGTGGGAAGGCGAATACGGCCTTATCAACCTCAATAACGAGTACATCAAGATTGCCTATTACTGGTTAAAGTATTAGAGCGGCATCAATGTATCGTTAATAGCAACCCTCAACGCATCCGCTACGCCCGTTAGTTTTGCATAGTTGGGCCAATTGCGCACTACTTGGCTAACTTCATCAATTATCGCGGGTGCTTTTTTTACGTTCATTTGACTTGCAAGCGTGAGCAAATCAACCCTGGTGATACCTTGCCGCTTACCGTTAATGCTCAAGGCATGTTGACTTACCCATGCGCTACCTGGCCTATAGGCATGGCACACATCATATGCGGGCGAAAGCCTCCATTGGCCTGCTTTATCCATGGTAAAGGCAAAATTCTTGGTATGGTCGTCGCAGTTGCGTGCCATTGTATTAAACACCATGCGCCTGTAAAGCTGCTCTGCCTCAGCATAAGTCAAACCCAGCATCCTCATAGTTTGAAACAACTGCTCATAACTGTATGAGGTAACCTCGTTAAAATCGAAGTGTCGCATGGCACAAAAGCTCTGCACATGTAGTTTTTCCCCATCTGGCAATCGGTCGAAACGCTTGGTCATAAAATGTGCCCTGCCGTTTTCTTCCAGCAGGCGGCTTTCCATCATATTAATACCACAATCTTTGGCCATCAGGTAATAAGCCATTTCAACCCTTCCGTAACCATAGGTTGCACCAAACTGGCTATCAGTAACACCATCAAACTTTATCAGCCACTGCGAAAAGCCTTTAGGCGCCTTGGCTTGCCCAGAGCGCACTTGGCCTGTTTGCTCATTGTAAGCTATCACTGCCTTTGCCCTTGCACCACCTGCCGAGGTACCTACTTTCAGCACTTCGCGCAAAGCAAACTCCTCATCTTCGGTAAGATTGGTCTCAAAAGCCGATCTGTCGGATAATATAGTTTGGGCAATGTCCACCAACTCACTAATCTCTATTTTAGTTGTGGTATTATTACCTTGTTGAAGCACCGGCTCAAACTCCAATGCGCCCATGCCACGCGTACCAATAAAGCAAAGTACTTCTACTGGGCTCATGCTGTTGGCTGGCCTACCCTGCTGGGCTAGCCAAGCATTTATCAGTGAGTTGCCATACCTATCGGGCAACACATCGGCCAATAGGCCTGGTAAACCTTTAAAGGTGCTATTGTTAGCTAGCTCCGGGAAGTTAAACACCCTGCCTTTAGCGCTACCAATAGGCATTAAAATAGGCGCAACGTTCCAGTTTTGCTGTTGGAAGGCAGGGTCATACTCAAACGAGCCCATACCAGTAGCTTTATCCCAAGCCACGGCACCTACCCTTTTACCCCACAAGTATACAAAGGCCGTGTTTACCATTACCAATCGCTTTTGGGTGTGCTGCCTTTATCGTCGGTGCGACTTGCCCTTTGGCGTTTTTCTTTTTCCAGCTGTGCGAGTTTCAAAGGGCTTATTACCTGCGATACCTGAAATTGCTGCAGCAGGTGCAATTGCCCCAATACCCGTAAAATCTGGATGATGGAAAGCAAAGTACCACCTGAGCCATTTTCTATCTGACTTAAAGTAGTGCGATGAAGCCCTGCGGCCTCCGCAGTTTCTTCCTGGGTTTTGTTTTGCTGTATGCGGGTATCTTTGATAAAGCGGCCAATTTGCTCCATTATGGCAACATCACTCATTGACAACCAGTTTATGTCGGCTTTTTCCATCATTAAATACTAATTAATTAGCTAATGTAGTAATTATCCTACAATATTGCAAATTATTTAATGACGGATAAATCCATCATTAAAGTAAAAAAATGAGCTTAATGTAGTAAAAATCCTACTTTATTATCGCATATTTTGTACCCCTATAACCGTAAAGGGCAATTATGAAACGTGAAAATTAGTTAACGCCATACCTTAGGTGGTAGGCTACACGTTAACCATCATTAGCTTTTATTAACTTTGCCCTTCTTTAGGGAAACTTCCATGTCGGTTAAAGTAGATCATCTTACCAAGCTTTATGGCGCACAACGTGCCGTTGACGATATTTCGTTTGAAGTACGCACAGGCGAGGTATTGGGTTTTCTGGGGCCAAACGGTGCTGGCAAGTCTACTACCATGAAAATGGTTACTTGCTTTATACCCCAAAGCAGCGGCAAAGCAACCGTTTGTGGGTTTGATACCATCAATAACCCGATGGATGTGCGCCGCAAGATTGGCTACTTGCCCGAAAGTAACCCGTTGTACTACGATATGTATGTGCGCGAGTACTTGGAGTTTGTGGCCCGGGTGCACAAGCTTAGCAACATTAACCAGCGCATTGCTGAAATGGTGGACATGACCGGCCTTGGCCGCGAACGCCACAAAAAAATTGGTCAACTAAGTAAAGGCTATAAGCAACGGGTGGGCATAGCGCAAGCCATGCTGCACAACCCCGATGTACTGATACTGGATGAACCAACCAGCGGCCTAGACCCTAACCAGTTGGTAGAGATAAGGAGCCTGATAAAGAACCTGGGCAAAGAAAAAACCGTGATACTCTCTACACACATTATGCAAGAAGTGCAGGCCATGTGCGATAGGGTTATCATTATTAATAAAGGCAAACTGGTAGCCGACGATACACCGGAGCACCTACAACAGCGCACGGCAGGCGAAACCATAGTGCGTGTAGAGTTTAAAGAAACACCCGAGTTGAAAGTGCTAATGGCCATTGGTGGTGTAAAGAACGTGAAGAAAGATAAAGACAACCAGTGGTTAGTGTACTCTCAACCAGGCAAAGACCCACGGGAAGAGATTTTCCGCTTTGCGAGTGAAAAGGGCTTAACGCTATTGACGTTGAATAAAGAGCAATCATCATTGGAAAACGTTTTCCAAGAATTGACCACAAAATAACCAAGCAAGGATGCTAAGTATATACCGCAAAGAGATAAATGCCTTCTTCAGCTCGCTGATAGGGTATATCGCTATTGTGGTGTTTCTAGTGATTACGGGCCTTATTGTTTGGGTTTTTCCTGATACCAACGTGCTTGATTATGGCTTTGCCTCGCTAGAGAGCTTGTTTTTTGTCGCCCCTTGGGTATACCTTTTCTTAATACCGGCCATTACCATGCGCTCGTTTGCTGAAGAGATAAGCAATGGCACCATCGAAATGTTGGCCACCAAGCCCTTGCGCGAGCTGGATATTATATTGGGCAAATACTTTGCAGCGCTTACGCTGGTAATTTTTTCGCTATTGCCTACGGTTATTTATTATGTAGCTGTTTATCAACTAGGTTCGCCGAAAGGTAACTTGGATAGCGGCGCCATTTGGGGCTCATACATAGGGCTGTTGTTTTTGGGTTCGGCGTTCGTGTCCATTGGCATGTTTGCATCAAGCATTACCAGCAACCAGATTGTATCGTTTGTATTAGCGGCGTTCCTTTGCTTCTTTTTCCATTGGACGTTTGACTTTTTGAGCGGATTGGAACTGTTTTATGCCAAAATTGACGACATTATTGAGGCCATTGGCATCAATGCACACTACATAAGCATTAGCCGTGGGGTGGTTGATACACGGGATTTGGTATACTTCATCAGCTTTACGGCTGTATTTATCCTGTTAACCAAAACGGTGCTGGAGAGCAGGAAATGGAAATGAAAAACACATCGCTAAAAATACGGTCTCTTGCGCGCTTGGCAATTTTGCTGGTGATATTGGTGCTAATCAACATCATTGGCCACAACCTTTACACCCGCCTTGACCTTACCACCGAAAAACGCTACACCCTAGCCCCAGCTACCACCAGCCTACTACGCGATGTGGATGATGTGGTGTATGTGCAAGTGTATTTAGAAGGCAAATTCCCGGCAGGTTTTAAGCGCTTGCGCAATGCTACGGAAGAGATGTTGTATGAGTTTGCCAACGTATCGGGCGGCAAGGTGCAGTATCGTTTTGTTGATCCTTCGGCTGGTGAGTATGCCCAGCGAGAAACGTTGTACAAAAGCCTGTATGACAAGGGCCTATCGCCAACCAACTTACAGGTGAAAGAAAATGACGGTACCAGTCAGCAAATCATTTTTCCAGGATTGCTGATGCGCTACCGTGGGCAAGAAGTACCGGTAAACCTGTTAGAAAACCGCCCAGGTTTTGCACCCGACCAAGCATTGAATATCTCTATTGAGCTATTGGAGTATAAACTAGCCAACGGCATTAAGAAAGTAAGCCAGCGAGTTAGTCCACGCATCGGTATTTTGCAGGGCCATGGTGAGCTGGATACACTGCAAATGGCAGACATAATTACTACCCTTGGCGACCTAAAATATGACGTAAAGCTGGTTAACCTATCCAATACCCTATCAGTAGCCAAGCGCTTTGAAACCCTGATAGTTGCCAAGCCCACCCAACCTTTTAACGAGCAAGATAAGTTTAAGCTCGATCAGTTTGTAATGCACGGCGGCAGCATCCTTTGGCTGCTAGATGCTACCGATGCCGACATGGATAGCCTGAAAGGCCAACCTTTCCAAATGGCTAGCACTAGGGATTTGAACCTCGATGACCAGCTTTTCCGCTACGGCGTGCGGTTTAACAACGATTTGGTGCAGGATATTCAGAGCAACGTAATACCTATTGTAGTAGGGCAAGGCAACCCACCACAAACGCAGTTGTTGCCGTGGCCTTATTTCCCGGTGCTTAGCTCATATAGCAGCGACCCTAACGATACGCGCATGCCCAAACCACATACCATTGTGCGCAACTTGGATGCCATAGCTACACAGTTTATCAGTACTATTGATACTATTAAGGTGCCGGGCGTTAAGAAAACCCCATTGCTGTTTTCTTCAAAATACAGCAAAGCCATCCTTACCCCGGCCCGTATACACTTTGCTATACTTAAAGAGCAGCCAGACCCTAAGAACTATACCAAATCGTACATGCCCGTTTCGTGGTTGTTAGAGGGTAATTTTACCTCTGTGTTCAAAAACCGATTGTCTGCCGAAACCATACAAACGCTTAACGATTCATTAAGTAACGTTGGCTTTAAAGATGCGGGCGACTATGCCAAAATGATAGTGGTAGGCGACGGTGATATAATAGCCAACGCATTGGGCACCGATGGCAACCCTTACTTGTTGGGGTACTACCCATATACCCAGCAAACTTTTGCCAACAAAGATTTCATCCTTAACTGTATTGAGTATCTTACAGATGACGCCCAATTGATTGAGACCAGAAATAAAGAGATTAAGCTACGCATGCTAGATAAGGTTAAAGTGCGCGACCAAAAACTGATGTGGCAGGTAATCAATATGGGTGTGCCAGTGCTAATAGTGGCATTGTTTGGCCTAGCGTACAATTTTATTCGCAGACGTAAATATGCCCGCAACTAATGAAAAAGAACCTGATATATGTGGCAATAGCTGTTGTGCTAGCGCTTATAGTTGGTTACTTGGTAAACCAAAACAGTAACCAATATGCAGTAGGTGATGATCAAAACTTCAAAACAACTAATATTGAAGACCTTGAGCGCATTTATATAGCCGCTAAAGATGGCCGTACCGTGAAGCTTGATAAACATGATGACCACTGGATAGTGAACGACTCGTTTAAGGCCATGCCGGCAAAAGTAGATTTGCTGCTAGGCACGCTCAAGAGCTTGGTAATATATTCGCCAGTGGCCGATGCCGCTAGAGACAATGTGGTTAAAGAACTGGCCACACATGGCCTTAAAGTAGAATTGTATGATGATGCGGATGACGCACCCTTTAAAGTATATTTTGTAGGCAAGCCCGATCAAGGTCAAAATGCCAACAGTATGCTCATGCAAATTGACGGCAAATCGGCCAGGCAACCACACATGGTGCATATACCTGGCTTTGTTGGCGACTTGCAAACCCGGTTTTTATTAACCACTACTGATTGGCGCGACCTTAGCGTGTTTAGTTATACCCTCGATGAGATTAAGCAAGTGAAATATACCTATCACGAAATTCCTGCGGCTTCTTTTTCTTTAACCGTTGAAGGCGGCGATAACTTTACCCTGCAACACCCTGATAACAGCACCCCTGCACCTCAAGACCTTTTATTTAAAGCGGGTATCAATAAGTTTCTTGATTCTTTCTCAAACCTAAATGCTGAGGCGGTTACCAACGAGTTTGCTTTTAAAGACAGTGTGCTCAACGGACCCAAATTTGCTACCATAACCGTAACCGCCAACAATGGTGAAAGCTCAGAATTGATTATGTACCGTATGCACGCCAATCGCCGTACCAAAACCTTGTTTGATGCTGGTGGCAACCCCATTACCTATGACCCCGACCATTATTATGCCTTGTTTAACAATGGCAAAGACTTCGGCATTGTACAGCAATTTGTGTTTGGTAAGGTTTTGCGCCAATACAGCGACTTTATATTGAAGGACAAGGGCGAGTCGAACCCGCTTTAAGAATAGGTTACCATTTGCGGTATAGATATATAATTGTGTTTTAAGTATTTAGCATTCAGTTAAAAAGTCGCAATTTGTAGCTAAATAACTTCCCCATGAAAGCCCCATTAGCCAGCCTTTTTGTGTTCTTGTTTTTGGTTGTGCACATGCCCAGCCAGGCACAGCTTGATATTCCACAAAAAAGTCCGAAAGCCACTATTTCATTTCGGGTTGGTAATACCGATGTAACCATTGACTACTGCAGCCCAGGTGTTAGGGGCCGTGGCATTTGGGGCAAATTGGTGCCTTATGATAAAATTTGGCGCGCTGGTGCAAACGAGGCAACTACCGTTACCATAAGCACCGATATTATTTTCGGTGGCTCCATATTGCTTAAAGGTAAATATGGTTTCTTTCTTATTCCGAGCAAAGACGGCCCGTGGACGGCTGTTTTCAATAAAGTATGGGACCAATGGGGAGCTTACAATTATGATAAAACATATGATGCGCTACGATTGCAAGTTGAAGCCAAACCTTTAACCGAGGTAGCAGAGCACCTGCGCTACCGTATAACCGAAAGGGATATTGAAAACGGTTTGATAGTAATGGAGTGGGAACGCAAGCAGGTATTAATACCCTTTACTACAGATGCCATGAACCAGACCCTACTAAATGTTGAAACTGCCTTAAAGTTAGCCCAGGAAGAAGATAAATGGTGGATGAACATTGAAGCGGCAGAGTTTTTACTGGATAACTTTTGCGATGTAAACTTAGGCCTAGTATATGCCAATGCCAGTATACAGCTAAAACCAACCGTGCGCAACTATTGGGTAAAAGCCCAACTGCTCGCATGGAAAAACGACCTGCCCGGTGCTATTGCCGCAGCAGATAAAGCAACGGAGTTGAGCATTAAAGCCACAAAAGACGAAAAAGAGTATTACGCCAGTATAAAAGAGCAGCTGGAAAGCGCCAAAAATAAGTGGGAAAAAGGAGTTAACTAACCCTAGTTACCCTTAAACTCAGCCTTTCTCTTTTCAAGAAATGCAGCAACACCCTCTCGGTAATCATTAGTGGCACCTGCAATGTCTTGGCATTGGGCTTCATAATCCAACATGGTATCCAAATCGCTGTGGTATGATTTGTTGAGCATCCGCTTCATCAAGGCAATTGATTTGGTAGGAGCGTTTGCATAGTAATCGGTTACTGTTTTTACGGCTGGATCCAGCTCATCTGCTGGCACCACACGGTTTACTAAGCCCAATTGCAAGGCCTCAGCAGCCTTTATGCGGCTACCCATGGTTGATAGCTCAAAAGCTTTGGCAGAGCCCACCAAGCGCGGTAAGAAATACGACGAGCCCGAATCGAGCACCAAACCGATGTTAACAAACACCTCAATAAGAGTAGCGTTTTCGCTGGCCACAATAAAATCGCAAGCCAAGGCCAATGAGCAACCCGCACCAGCTGCTACGCCATTCAAGCGGCAAATAATGGGCTTGGGCATATTGCGCATAGCCCTAATAATAGGGTTGTAGCGCTTATGTATAGAGTCAGAAAAACTACGGTTGGGCTGCGCCATAGCCGCCTTCAAATCTTGGCCAGAGCAAAATGCTTTGCCTTCGCCAGTAAGCACCACCGCACGCACCTCATTATCACGCTCAGCCTTTTTCAAAGCATCCTGTAGCTCATAGGTTAGCTCATCGTTAAAGGCATTAAACACGTCGGGCCTGTTAAGACTAATGGTTGCCACTTTATCAGTAACGGTATATAAAAGCGAATTGTACATTTTGTCGATTTTGGGTAAAAATACAAAATCAAGACAGCCTTGTGAACCCAATTTTGCGGTCAGCAACAATTTATTAAAAACCACATGAGTTGATTTTGTTCAACTAAATGTCATTTTTAGTTGCTTTTTCAACAAAATTTCACTATAATTAAGAACATACGAGAACAAATTGCTTCAAATGGCAATAAATTATTGACTTTTTCGATAAACAATGGCAACTTTGCATTAACAATCAGTTGTTAACGCGGCTGGAGTTCAATAACAGTTAACGCTCACCGTTAACCACATTGTTTCACAAGGAGCTAAACTAGGTTTGAAAAAGGCGATTTGGGCAACCGGGTTGCCATTCAAAACCCGCTGCAAGTTGCGGATTGCCAATTGCTTTGATAATTAACAATAATAAAATAGCAAAAGCTGCAAATAAGTTTTACAATGTGAAAGCTTAGCTGTAATTTTGCACTCTCTTAATCAAGAGGTAGAAATTTATAATTTATAAACCCATCACAGTGAAAACACTATTTTCCTTCAGTTTACTCGTTTTGAGCAGCATTTTCATGTTTTTTGTCGTGCTGTTCTTCTGGTTGATGCCAGCGCGTGACTAGCATTTTTGCCGTTCTTTAAACGGTAGCAGGAATAGTGTGCCCCATATTTTGTTAACACCCGTTTAATGCAAGCTTTTAAGTTTGTAGCAGAATTGCTTTTGTGGATAACCCATATGTCCTACTCGACTATTATGGGTGAGATTTGATATACTGATTCGTGCCTCTGTATAGGTGAATTTTTTGCTTGCGCAGCCTTTCCTTTTCGTTTTGGAATTTTAGATTAGCTTTCCCAGGAACTCCAGACGAAACGATATATCCTGAAACCCTATCTAGTGGAGCGTTATGCTTGGTACGGAAGTTTTTTATAGTTGTTTCTATCTGCTTTACTGCCGAGGCGACTTCAACCCCTTTTAACTCTACAAAATAATATGCCTCGTAAAATTCGTCAGATTGCTTCTTGTTACAGCTAATAAAGATAAAGTCAGAAATTTTGTGCCCGTGTTTTATTAGGTAATCAACCTCAACTTTGTCTAAATCAATACGGCAAAACTTTGTTTTCTTTCGACTTTCAATTCTAAAGGTCTTATTATTATTAGTCGCAACCGTAGAATCCGCAAGGCAGGCATCAGGGCAATCTAGTAATTTCCTTATTGCGTTTTGGCAGCTCACTGTTCACTATATTGAATGTCCAGCAATTTGTTAAAAGCAACATCCAATATATCAGATACATCATCAATCGCAGTGGCATCAATCATCCTGTTGGTCTTGCTCATCAAATTTTTGGCTTTACCTTTATTGATGTAATACACACCAACATCTTCATAATTAAGCCAATAATCCTTCTTTACAATTTTGTTAATGTTCTTGGTTTCTTCTGGCCTACTCTTGGCAACTTCACCGGCTTTAACAAGATTGTTCAACGCCGTAAGCACATACGGGCTATGGGTGGTCATTAACAATTTGCTATTGCTTTCTTTGCATTTCATCACCAACCATTCTACCAGCGCCTTTTGCGTGGATGGGTATAGGTTAAGCTCAGGTTCTTCGATGATGAAATAATGTGGCCCAACTTCTTTATCTAGTGTAAGGTATTCAACTACCAACATCAATGGCACTATGGTTTGGAAACCACTGGCAGCATCTTTAAGGTCAATGGCAGTATTGTCCTTTAAGTAAATCATATCCTTGCCACCTTCGTACTTATAGCTGATGCCCAACAAAGGGGTTTGGAAGTGTGGGATAGCAATACGGGCCTTTTCAAATGTAGCACCAAAATCAAGCAACCCTGGAGCCAATGGCACTTTATTTTGCATCAGATTTAAGGTTAATCCTGAAATGGATGGTAAGAAGCCGCGTTCGGCAGGGATATACTGGGGGTTAATTTTATGAGCTAATTTCAAAGTCGAATTATACAACATAAAATTTCCCAACAATCTTTCGGCCAAAATAGCAGTGGTTTTCTTCACTTTATTACCTTCAGCCTTATTACTTTCACTGTTTAGAGATTCGGCATCTCTTTTTATCTCATCAATAAGATAATCAAGTTTTCTTGCCAACCTAACATTAGTAACTCTCTCTCTATCAATAATATTAAGAAGTATATCGGGTGCATCTTGGATATCATTTACAAATTCGCTCCAGCTACTCTTGCCTTTCCATTCAAAATAGTCTCCCTTTAAACTTGCCAATATTTTTCGTAGATGTAAGATGCTATTTTTAATATGCACATTAAAATCATCCAGCGATTTGCGATCAGGCGAAAAAAATGCTGATTCTGTGCCACTTAAAATATTTGAATCATTCCATGACATTTCCGTCCTCTCTGTAATCCACGGAATCTTGTTTGTCACTAAACTAGCTTCAATAAAACTTTTATTAGGAGCAATAGATTCATTCTTTATAAGCACCAACTTCGCAATAGCACTCTTTCCTACTCCCTGTGGGCCAATCAACACGGTAAAGTCTTTCAACTCCATATTGATGTCCTTCAAAGGGCCAAAGTTCTTTACCTGTAAGCGATCTGACATAGTCCTGTGGTATTATATCCTGTTGGCAACAAAGATAAGTATAATTAAAACTTGTGGATAACCATCCAATCTTGTTGAAAGAAACCAGCACCCAACTATAGCATTTTATCAAAAACCTACGTTATCTTTAGTATAGATATTTAGGTGTGAAAAGATTTATTATACTTTCAGCGTTGGGGATGCTAGTATTGTTGCTGTTTTGCAGCGCAGGGTACTGGTATATGGGCCGTATAACCAATGCGCACATCTATACTGACATCGAAAAAGTAGGCCAATATGATGTTGCCTTGGTACTGGGCACCTCTAAGTATAATAAAAGCGGTACCCGCAACATGTACTTTTACCATCGCATTGATGCAGCAGTGGCCTTATACAATCATGGAAAGGTAAAAAAGATATTGGTAAGCGGCGACAATGCGCAAAAGGAATATAATGAGCCGTTTGATATGCTCAAGGCGCTAATGGACCGAGGCATCCCTCGTAAAGATATTGTGCTTGACTATGCAGGCTTTCGTACATTCGACTCTATGGTTAGGGCAAATGAGGTGTTTGGCCAGCAAAGCTTTATAGTAGTTAGCCAACGTTTCCATTTAGAGCGTGCCTTGTACATTGGCATGGCCAAAAAAATGGATGTAGTAGGATACGTGGCACAAGACCCTCGCCAAAGCAACTTCCCATTGTTTGCCCGCGAAGTAATGGCTCGCACCAAAGCCATGCTCGATTGCAAGCTACTAGGTACCACCCCACGCTTTTTAGGCCAAAAGGAAGTTATCGATATGACCCTCTAAGTCGAGTTTTAGGATGAAAAACCTTAAAACCTGTTAAAATTGGCTAATACCTTCCGCCATATTGGGTAATAGATTACTTTCACATCCGCTTATTATCAAATTATCTCTAAATTTGCGAGCTGGATACAACTTTATCCATACTTTTCAGTTCTATTCGTTATCTAAAGCGAAACATCGGTCATGAGATCAACCTTCTTAATCAGTAAGTATTCTTTGTTTATTCTTTCCCTTTTGTTTGCGGTAAATGTAATTGCCCAGCCAGACAAAAATATTCAGCCACCTACAAAGACTGTTCCATCGGGCTCATTATCCAACCCCAAAGGAAACGCCCCGGTGAAAACCCGTAGTGGCAAACCAATAAGCAAAACCAATGCAACCAATAGCACCAACAAAAACGGTAGCAACAATACCACCCCAACTGCAGGCACCACTGCCAACAATGATGGCAGCCCAGTGTTGTTTACCATTGGCAACGAACCGGTATACTTATCAGAGTTTGCATACGTGTACAACAAAAACAACGTAGACGACAAAAACGGATACACCGAACAATCATTAAACGACTATCTTGATTTGTATATCAAGTTTAGGTTGAAGGTAAAAGAAGCCGAGAGTCTTGGTATGGATACGCTGAGTGCACTAAGTGCTGAACTTGAAACGTACCGCAAGCAACTATCAAAGCAATATCTTTATGACCGCGAGGTGAGCGAAAAATTGTTATTAGAGGCTTATGAGCGCTCAAAACTTGAAGTAAACGCAAGCCACATCCTTATCGGTATTGATGAGCCTGGGCTTCCGGCAGATACATTAAAGGCATACAAAACCGCCATCCAGCTGCGCGCACGCCTGCTTAAAGGCGAAGATTTTGCCGAGCTGGCCAAAAAATACTCTAAAGACCCATCAGCCCAAAGCAACGGTGGCAATATTGGCTACTTTACCGTATTGCAAACGGTATATCCTTTTGAGACTGTTGCTTATGACACCAAAAAAGGTGACATATCTATGCCAGTGCGCACCCGGTTTGGCTATCACTTGGTAAAAGTTAACGACGTACGCGAAGCCCAAGGAGAAATAACCGTGGCCCACATACTGCTAAAAACCCCTACTGGCGCCGATAAGGCAATGATAGAAGAGGTACAGGCCCGTGCAAATGAAATATATACCGAAGCTATAAACGGCACCAAAACTTTTGAAGAGCTGGTTGCTTTGTATAGCGACGATAAAACCACCAAAAACAAAGGTGGTTTATTGCCTCCGTTTGGCACTGGCCGTATGGTTGAAGAGTTTGAATCGGCAGCCTTTAACCTGAAAAAAGATGGTGATATATCAAAGCCGGTAAAAACCGACTATGGTTTCCACATCATTATGCGCATCAGCAAGCAGTCGCAGCCAACTTTTGAAGAGGCCAGAAGCGATTTGAAAAAGAAAATTGAGCGCGATACCCGCTCAGAAATCGCCAAGTCAAAATTGATTGATGGCATTAAAGAAGACTATAATTTTAAAGAGAACACTAAAGCCCGCCAAGAACTTTACAAGTTAATTGGTGAGAAGTTGCCTGAAGGCAAATTTGTGTGGGAAGATAAAGCAGGATTAACTAAAATGCTTTTTGCCATAGGCGACAAAACCTATACCCAAGCCGATTTTGTAACATACCTAGAGAGCAAGCAAAAGAAAAAACGTGCCGATGCCCCTCAAGTGGTGTTTGACCAGTACTACACCATTTTTGAGGAAGAAATGCTTTTGGCATACGAAGAGAGCCAACTGGAGCGCAAATACCCTGATTTTAAAAACCTAATGCGCGAATACCGCGATGGCATTTTGCTGTTTGACCTTACCGATAAAAAGGTTTGGAGCAAAGCCGTGCAAGATACCACTGGCCTTACCGAATTTTATGATGGAGTAAAAGGTAAATACATGTACCCTGAGCGGGTAAAAACCATTACCTACACTGTAGCCGACCCTAAGCTGGCCGAAAAGGTAAAGAAATATGCTGCTAAAAAAGGCGTAGAAGCAACTTTGGCCAAATACAACAAAAAGGACAATAACACCGTTACTACCACCGAGGGCGTTTTTGAGAAAGGGCAAAACTTGCTTGCCGACCAAACAAACTGGAAGGTAGGATTTAGCGATATAAAATCTACCCCTGATGGTAAGAGTATGTTTGTTGAAGTTTTAGCCCTAGTATCGCCTGCACCAAAACCTTTGCAAGAGGTAAAAGGATTTGTAGTATCAGAGTACCAAGATTACTTGGAAAAACAATGGATAGAAAGCCTGCAAAGCAGATACCCAGTAGTTATTTTCAACTCGGTATTGCAAACCATGGTTAAAAAATAGCACAGCGCAAAAGCTAATGCTCATTTGCATAATATAGTAGAGACGTTGCATGCAACGTCTTTGCTGTTTTCAGAAAAGCTACAAATACTGCCCTATCGGCCATAAAGCTACATATTATTGTCTGTTGTTATTGCCCATTGTCTTTTGGGCTACATCGTGCAATTGGTTTAATAAAAACGACCGTGAAGAAGACCCAATTGTAGCACAGGTGGGCGAAAAATATCTATACCTATCAGATGTAAATGAGGCCCTGATAAAAGGCGCCAGTGCCGAAGACAGTATAGAGGTGACCAAAAATTTTATTGATGCTTGGATAAAAAGACAGCTAATATTAGAAATTGCCGAAACCTACCTTACCCCCGAGCAATTGGATATTGAGCGCCGCGTACAGGATTATAAAGAATCGTTGATTATATATAGCTACGAGAACGAGCTGATAAAACAAAAGCTAGATACCACCGTTAATGATAATGAGGTAAATGCTTACTTTGAGCAATACGAAGACAATTTTTTGCTAACCGAAGATATTGCGCAGTTTTATTACGTAAAGCTGCCAAAAGAAGCGCCAAAACTAAATGAAGCTAGGCAAATGTTTCAATCCAATAAGGCCGAAGATAGAGAGCAACTGATGGGCTATTGTGTTACTTATGCCGCCGATTTTTATTTAAAAGACAGTATTTGGTACGAACTTAGTGGTATTTACAAGCAAATACCGATAGACCAATTGCAGCTGCGAACCCTAAGTAAAAACAAGCTTACCGGAGAAGTAGAAGATTCCACGTATATTTACCTGCTAAAGTTCAATGAGTTTAAAGAGCAAGGAAAGCCGGCGCCCCTTAATTACATACGGCACGATATTGTAAAGATATTGTTGAACAAACGGAAAATGGAGCTGGTGAGCAATACTTACGAAAATTTATATAAAGATGCCGTAGAAAACGGCAATTTCAAGAAATACTAAAATGAAACGTTTACTTTTTTCTTTACTCTTTGTTTTGGCGCTTACCAGCGTAAAGGCCGATACCATATTGGTTGACAAAGTTATTGCCGTGGTGGGCGACAAAGTGGTGCTGCTATCTGATATTGAGCTGCAGTACGAGCAGTTGAAGTTAGAACAAGATATACCGGTAAGCGCCAAGTGCGAGTTGCTAAACGGCATACTTACCTCTAAGCTGTTTTTGGAGGCTGCCCTGCAAGACAGTGTTGCGGTGAGCGATGACGAAGTAGAAAGCGAATTGGACCGCCGTATAAGCTATTTTATAAGCATGCTTGGTGGGCAAGAGCAGCTGGAAGAATATTATGGTAAGAGCACGCTGGAAATCAAAAACGAGTTTAGAACCGATATACGAGAGCAACTATTGTCGCAGCGCATGCAAGGCAAGGTTTACAACAATGTAAAGGTTGGCCCATCTGATGTAAAAAAATTCTTTAACCTAATACCCACCGATAGCCTGCCTTACTTTAACGCCGAAGTAGAAGTAGGACAAATACTGATTTCGCCAAAGGCCTCGGTGTTTTCAAGGGATATTGCCCGTAAAAAGGCCGAAGAGGTATTGACAGCATTAGAGGCCGGTGAAGATTTCTGCTATTTGGTAAGCCGTTACTCTGGCGACCCCGGCACCGCCGACCAATGCGGCAGCCTTGGCACTGTTGGCCGTGGCGAGTTTGTTACCGAGTTTGAAGCCGCTGCATTTGCCCTTAACGAAGGGGAACACTCTGGCGTGGTAGAAACCAAATACGGTTTCCACATTATACAAATGGTAAAGAAAAAAGGTAGCCGTATTACCGTTAGGCACATTCTTATTGTACCGGCGGTGCTAAACTCTGACCATGCCATGGTAAAAGACCGCTTGCAAGAAATACACGATTCGCTTGTGGCAGGTACCTTGTCGTTTCCAGATGCGGTAAAAAAGTACTCTGAAGACGAAGAAACCAAGCACCAAGGTGGTATGCTGGTAAACCCTGAAACCGGAAACAGCTATTTTGAGATTGGCCAACTGGACAAGAACACCTATTTTGCCTTGGAAGGTTTAAAAGCCGGCGAGTATTCGCAACCTTTGCTAACTACTTTGCCAAATGGCATGCCTGCGTATCGTATTGTATTGCTCAAAAGCGAGACCAAACCACACGTAGCTAACCTTACTGAGGATTATTATAAAATACAGGCAGCAGCGCTTAAGAAAAAACAAGACGAAGCCTTAGACGAGTGGTTGGTGAACCGTATAAATAGTACATACGTGTGGGTTTCGCCTGATTACAAGAACTGCATGACGGTAAAAAAATGGTTTAAAGAAGAAAATTCAAGCACAAATACCTATGAGTAAATTTAACTCTGATGTTGAGGCAGTGGATGCTTTATCGGCTAAGTATAAAGCACTGCGCCAAGAGATTGCAAAAGTAATAGTAGGACAAGACAAGGTTATTGAAGCCATCCTTATCGCCATATTTAGCGATGGGCATAGTTTGCTAGTTGGTGTGCCTGGATTGGCAAAAACCTTATTGGTAAACACCATAGCCGAGGCACTTGACCTACAGTTTAAGCGCATACAGTTTACGCCCGATTTGATGCCATCTGACATTACAGGCTCTGAGATATATGAGCAAGGCCATGGTTTTAAGTTTATCAAAGGCCCCATCTTCTCCAACATCATTCTTGCAGATGAGATAAACCGTACACCGCCAAAAACACAGGCCGCCTTATTAGAGGCCATGCAAGAGCGTGCAGTAACGGCTGCTGGGCACAACTACAAGCTTGATAAGCCCTTTTTTGTATTGGCTACCCAAAACCCTATTGAGCAAGAAGGTACCTACCCCCTACCTGAGGCCCAGCTCGACCGTTTTATGTTCAACATTGTAGTTGATTACCCAAGCTATGAAGAAGAGGTAAATGTGGTAAAAAACACCACGAGCAACCGCAACGTAAAGGTTGAAAAGCAACTTACCGCCGAAGAGATTGTTGCCTTCCAGCAGTTGGTGCGCAAAGTACCTATTGCCGATAATGTGCTAGAGTATGCCGTAACATTGGTACACAAAACCCGCCCAGGCGCCCCTTTGGCACCCGACACGGTAAACAACTACCTAAGCTGGGGTGCAGGCCCTAGGGCTTCTCAGTTTTTGGTATTAGGCGCCAAGTGCCATGCAGTGCTACACGGCAAGTACTCGCCCGATATTGAAGATGTAAAGGCCGTAGCGTTGCCTATATTGCGCCACAGGGTAGTTAAAAACTACAAGGCCGAGGCAGAAGGCATCTCTACCGATGAGATTATCCGTAGGTTGTTGTAATTACTGGGGGCAATTTGCCTCAAATGCGGCAGTAAGGGCTGCATCAAGCAGTTTGCGGTCGGCGGTATCTTTATAGGTTCCCTCGTAAAAACCATCCAGTACCTTGGTTATACTATCTGCCATGGTTTTGGTGCGAAGGTGCATTCCTTCCCGTTTGCCATTAAGTTCATCAAGCACCTGTTGATGCGCAGTTTTGGTAGTGCTATCTTGGCTAAATCTTACCGAATCTTCCCACTGCCTTACATTTTGGGCCAGCAAAAAGCGTTCTTCTTGAAGTTTTCTGGCCTCGCATTGCAAAGCAGCCAATCGCTCGCCATCCGCTTTTAAAGTTTCTTCTGAAATGCTTTGGCTACTGCACGAAGTCAGCAGGGCAACAACCGCTACCATTAAACAGGTTAATTTCATAACGAGATGCTAATTAAAATGACTTAGGCCAACTGATACGGGTATTAACGTTATCGCCCACCTTTTTACCAATTTGCAAACCGTTGGTATTATCAAAATTATAGTGGATGCCACCGTACAGGCGAGAGTTGGCGCACTCGGTTGCCATGTCATCAAAGTTGTTAAAGCTGCGCACCGAGAAACCAAACTGTATTTGCGTTCTATCAGTAAACGGATAGTTGCCATCGCCATTGGTAAACATATCAGTAAAGATACGAGAACCTGCAGCAGCCTCGGTTGCGTGGCCTGAGGTATAAGCCGGGAACGGTGGCGTACCTATCAAGGTGTTAAAGTCAGGGTCAATATGTTGCCTAATGTAAGATACCGGGCGAATAAGGAAGTAATCGTACTTCGATTTCCAACAAGCAATAAAGGCATCGTTTTCAGCTATTGCCAACTTTGCAAAAGCTACGGCGCTCATCGCCAGATTGGCATCATGCTCTTCGAGCAACTGCACCATAATATTAAAGGTATGGCCAGTTGGGGTACAGGTATTAAAAGGATCATCGGCCCAAAACTTGGCAATCTCTATTTCTTCGGCAGTGGCATTGGTTACCACATTGTAAACGTTCATGGCCTCCAAGTAAAAGTCGGCGCTGGTTAAGGTTGAATAGGCACTATGTGCCCCTGGTTGGCTCTCGGTAACATTCGCCGTTAAAAACGGACGGTTTTGGTCCCAGTATGGAGCCAGTGGGTTTGCAACAGCGCTAGTAGGCACCCATGCACCATTATTGGTTGGCCAGGTATATGGCAACTGAAACGGATCAACATACTGCTCGTGGCCGCCATCGGTTTTCGAGTACTCATAAATAGCCATCGAAACCGCCTTGCCAAATGATATGGAGCGCTCCCTTACTTCATTACTTACCCCTTCGCTAAAAATGGCCTTCCATTTTTCCTCCATGGCAACAATTTCGTTTCGGTATTGCGGGGTAATGGTACGGTCAAACATTTTCACCATCATGTCGGCCATGGCAGCATTGGCCGCAAGGGCCCAATTATACTCATACGCATCAGTATCTGCCAGCGGCAACATACTTGGGTCAAGGCCGTTTATTTGGCCGGCAAGGCTTTGCGCATCGGGCCAACCTTGCACTACACTCTCGTACAAGGTTACGCCAGTATAACCAAAAGCCCTGGCCGCCTGTGGCGGAAACATACCGGGCGTTTCTTTTACAATCGTACATTCAAGTTTAAACCACTCGCGGGTAAACTCGCCGTTATAGGTGCTAAGCGCACTACTATCTACATTGCCCTCATCATCTTTCTGGCATGATGAAACCGAGAACAATGCAAAAACCGATAAACAAATGATAAAGTGTTTCATATGGCAAATATGCAAGTTATTATGAAACGTGTCAATAAAAATTTAATTACTACACAATTACTATTGCCTTTAGGCCTAAATTCGGCAACCATTTATTGGCCAAAAACTCACAAAATTAACCCTAACTTTGCCCCATGCTACAAGCAATGATATTTAGTGGTAAAGCTTTTACCGCCTTGGTTTGGGTGCTAGGTATCTGGGCTTGGGCCGATTTTAGCGGCATTGGTACCGACCCTTCCTTTTTTACGCAGCTAATGCGTATGGTATCGTTAGTTACCGCAATAGGCCATTTATTAGTAGTGTTGGGCTTTTACTTTTGGGCACGTAAAATTAAGCTAGCTACCTTTGGCAACTTGGCTCAAGTAATGGTGTTCGGCATGTTTCATGTAGCCGCTGTTTGGCTAAAACGTGCAGAGGACGAAGAGCAGCAATAAAATAAGTTGTTATTTGTATTGCTTTATCTCTCCCGATTTTAACCTGGCAAAGTAGCTCTTAGTGTCTTTAGCTATCTCATTAGATAGTATCAATAAGCCAATTACGTTAGGAAACGCCATACCCAGTATCATCATATCCGAAAAGTCGAGTACTGCGCCCAAGCCGGTAGCTGCACCTATAACCGTAAACACAAGAAATAGCCCCTTGTATGTATAATCAGCAGCTTTGCTGTGACCGAACAAAAACGCCCAAGCCTTAAGCCCATAATAAGACCATGATATCATGGTAGAAAAGGCAAACAATACAATAGCCAAACTAAGTACGTAACGGAACCAGCTAAAATACTGGCTAAAAGCGGCTGAGGTAATTTGAGTACCGTTCATGTCAGCTGGTGCATTTTCATGGTAACCCGTAAAAATAATTACTAAGGCCGTCATGGTGCAAACTACTACCGTATCAATAAAAGGCTCCAACAATGCAACAATACCTTCACTAACCGGCTCATTGGTTTTGGCGGCCGAGTGGGCAATAGATGCCGAACCAACACCCGCTTCGTTAGAAAAAGCAGCCCTTTGGAAACCTACAATCAACACCCCGATAATACCGCCCTTCATGGCATCAGGTGAGAAAGCACCATCAATAATAGCTGCAAAGGCAGGGCCTACATTGCCAAAATTCATAAATATGATAATCAAGGCAAAAATGACGTAAACACTTACCATAAACGGTACAATCTTATCGGTAACCTTGGCGATACTTTTAATACCACCAATAATTACCAAGCCCACCAATGCAGCCATACCTACGCCAAACCAAGCACCATAGCCTTGTAAAAAAGTAAGGTCTTGGCTTACTTGCGCAAATGCTTGATTGGACTGGAACATATTGCCGCCGCCAAACGAGCCACCAATACACATAATGGCAAACATTACCGCCAACGCTTTACCTAATACGCCCCAGCTGGTGCCACGCTTAGCCAATGCAGTACTTAGGTAATGCATTGGGCCACCATACACTTGGCCATCGGCATCAATCTCACGGTACTTAACGCCCAGGGTACACTCAGCAAACTTGAGGGTCATACCTAGCAAACCGGCCAATATCATCCAAAAAGTAGCACCTGCACCACCCAACGAAACCGCCACGGCCACACCAGCAATGTTACCCAACCCTACCGTTGCCGAAAGGGCAGTGGTAAGCGCCTGGAAGTGCGTAACCTCACCATCATCATCCGGCGAATCGAACTTGCCACGAACCAAATCAATAGCATGTTTTACGGCCGTAAAATTTAAAAACTTCATGCGCAGGGTAAAGAATATGCCCCCAAACACCAGCCATACTACAACTAGCGGAATGCCTTTGGTTTGCTTGGTACCATTTGGATTGAGTAATGGCTGTTTGTTGGCATCATAAATTACCGGGTCGTATATACCCAATGCCGAAAACGGGTCGTAAAACAAAGCCATACCCATTACATCTACTATAGGCTTAAACATGGCATCAATACTCTCGCTTAGCGAAATAGTGGGTACCAAGTAGTCAAGCACCAAAGTATCTCCTCTTGCATCAACCACGGTAACTGCACCTGCCGTTCCTTCTGCAACACCCTTGGTGCTGTCTGAGGTAATTGGCGTGCCGGCTTGTGGCCAAAAGTATTGATAAGGCGGCTCTCCGTTTGTTACTATAACCTTTACTTTACCATCGCTTATCTCTCTACTGGGGTTAGTGGTTTTTACCCTGCCCGACAACTCGTCTTGAGCGAGAAGGTTGGTAGGAAAATAGGTTAATGAGCATAATACGACTAAAGCGAATAGTTGCCTCATAAAAGGTTTATTGGATAGTTAGCAGTTGTAATTAGCAGAAAGTTACCGAATTGATAACGTTCTGCTAAACTAACGTTTTTTGGTGTAGAGGCAAGTTTATAGGCACAAGTGGCTAGATTTTTATTGATATATACAAAGGTACCTGCCATATTTAGCCCGAAGCTTTACGGTATCCTGTTTTTTCAATCCCCAATCACAAATTTCAACGCTAAAAACACTATCTTTGCAACTCTGTTGCACAAATGAAGTGGATAATCTGGATATGCTTGTTACTGAATGTGTTGCCATTGGTGGCGCAACAGCCCGTGGTGTATACGGTGCGCGGCACTATAGTATCTACCGACGATGGTAAAGGCATACCTGGTGTAAATATCTATCTGCACGAGACCAAAACAGGCTCAACCACCGATAGCTTGGGCAACTACAGCATACCCAACGTAAAAAAAGGCAGCTATCACTTGCACATTACCATGTTGGGTTTTGCCCCTATGGATAAGACTATAAAGGTAGACGAAACCTTAAAGCCGCTCAACTTTGAGCTTCAACCCAGTTATATTGAGATTGGCCGGGTAACCATCGAAAGTGATATGCTGAAAAGCGGCATGAAGGAAAAATCGTTGAACATTACCGTAGCCGACGAAGAATACCTGCTTAAAAATTATGGCGGAAGCCTGCCCCAAACACTGGAAAAGATACCGGGTGTTACGCTCATAAGCATGGGTACAGGCATTGCTAAGCCCGTAATAAGGGGGTTATCGTTAAACAGGGTTATTGTAAACGACCATGGCATAAAGATGGAGGGCCAGCAATGGGGCTTTGACCATGGGCTGGAGCTTGACCAATACGATGTGCAACGCATTGAGCTGATAAAAGGAGCCACCTCATTGCTTTACGGCTCAGAGGGCATTGGCGGCATAATAAACATATTGCCGCCCCTAATACCTGCCGAAGGCAGCTTAAATGCCGATGTGCTAACCACGTACCGAAGCAACAACCACCTGATAGCCAACAGTGTGGGTATAAGCGGCAACCATAAAAAAACGTTTTACCGCCTGCGCGTTACCACCCAAGATTTTGGCGACTACCGCATGCCTGCCGATGAGTTTACCTATAACGGCTTTGTATTGCCATTGGTAAACAACAGGCTGAAAAACACGGCTGGCCAAGAGCGCAACGTAACCGGCAGCGTAGGTATAGTGCGCAATTGGGGCAACCTGCGCCTTACGGTAAGCAACTTCCATCAGCGTGCGGGTATGTTTGCCGGTGCCATAGGTACCCCGCGCAGCTACCAACTTACCGACGATGGCAACCCACGCGATATACAGTTGCCCATGCAACGCAACAACCATTTTAAGGCCGTTATCAATAGCAAACTATTAATACGCGATAGCTGGCTGCATACCGACCTGGGCTACCAGCAAAACTACCGCCGCGAAGAGAGCACCCCGCACTTTCATGGTAAAGGGCCTACCCCAAAAGGTACGCTGGCATTGGGCCTACGCCTCGATACCTGGACTTTGAACAGCAACTACCACAAATACCTCAACTCAAGGCTGAAAATGGTAACAGGCATTGCCTTACAATACCGTAGTAATGAGCGAGATGGATTCGAGTTTTTACTGCCGGGCTACCAAGCGGCCAATGCCGGGGCATTGTTTTATTTGGAGTATACCCTTACCGAGCGCACCACCCTTAGCGGCGGTATACGTTTTGATTATGGGTGGCAGCACATTGAGCAGTACATTGAGCCCATTTATATCAATAACGAAACCATTGGCGGTTACAATCAGCGGGTAGGTGACTTTACCCGAAGCTTTTACAATCCATCGGGTGCCGTTGGCTTATCATACTCACCCAACCAGCAATGGAACATAAAAGTAAACGGTGCCCGTAGTTTTAGGGTGCCCAGCCCCGCCGAGTTGGGCCAAAACGGTGTACACCACGGTACCTTCCGCCACGAGCAGGGCGACTCTACCCTCCGCTCCGAAACGGGAATACAGTTTGATGCTGGCGCATATTTCAGCAAGAAAAAAGTGCGATTTGAGTTTACCCCATATTTCTATTACTTCGACAACTACATATACCTTCGCCCAACAGGCAGTTTCTCGCCCTTTGTTGATGCAGGCCAAATATACCGATACACCGAGGCCCCAGCTATAGTTACCGGCAGCGAAATGGTATTGGAGTATCACCCCATAGAAAAATTACACCTAGAGACCGCCTTGGAGTATGTGCACAACATCAACCTAAATACCAACTTGCCGCTCCCGTTTACACCGCCATTTTCTGTTAGCCTATCGGGCGACTATGATTTTGGCGCATTGGGCAAAAAAATTGAAAGTCTCTACATAGGGGCCAGCTACAAATACTATGCCCCACAAAACCAAGTCGACCGCAACGAACTATCTACACCCGGCTACTCGCTGGTGCAGGCCAGTGCGGGCATCCGTTTACGCCTAGGCAACCAAGAACTAGAGATACAGCTACGCGCCGATAACCTCTTAGATGCCAAATACCTTAACCACCTAAGCCGCTACCGCATCCTCAACCTCCCTGAGCCTGGCCGCAACTTTATGGTAACAGTAAAATTGCCGCTGGTAGTACTTAAGGGGAAGGGGGAGTAAACCATTATTCATCCAATTGTTATTTAATTCACTAAACTTCTTGCAACATTGTTGCAACTTGTTTATATTTGCAACATTGTTGCACAAATTGATAAACCAAAACACAACACGTTTATGAAAAAAGTATCTTATAGCTTGATGATGCTGGCTGCTGTCGGTATTACGTTTAGCTCTTGCAGTAAAGACGAAGACACCGAAAAACCCAACATAGAGGCCGTAACCCTTGAAAGCAAATGGGCCGCTGCGGGTGACGAAATAGGTTTAGATTTGGTGTTTACCGATAACAAAGGCCTGAAAGAATACAAAATTGACATCCACGACGATTTTGACGGCCATAGCCACGGCAAAACAGCCAGCTACGAGAAGTTTGAGACCGTAGTGATAAACCAGATAAGCGGCCTGAGCTTTGACGACCATGTGCACATTGATGTACCTGCAAATGCCATGGCCGGCCCCTACCATGTAGGCGTGTATGTGCTAGACCAAGATGGCAACCAAAGCAACACTAGAACGCTTACGGTTTACATTACCAATAGCGGTATGGCCAACATTAATGTAACCAATATGAGCGAAACCGCCGAAAACGATGCTACCCCAGGCAGTAACGTTACTTTGGAAGGTACTATAACCGCTGGTATAGGTAACATAGAGGAAATTGTGGTATCCATTAAAAAAGAAGATGACCACAGCCATGGTAAAGTTGCCGATGGAGATGACGAAATATTTGAGTGGGACCAAGATTTTGCCACCCCAGTAGCTAGTTGGGATTTTGCCGACCTAGGCCCTATTGCCATACCGGCCAACGCCAACGGGCACTATGAACTTGAAGTATGGGCTAAAGATGTAGATGGTAACATTGCCGTTAAGCATTACGAAATGCACATTGAATAAATCGGGATTGTAGTTTTCATGCTCACCATAAGCCAGAACGTTAATAGCGTTCTGGCTTTTTAGTTATGGCTGGTTATAACTTATCCAGCTCCCGCTTTTTCCTGAAAAAGTCCTTCATTAGTTGGCCGCAATCGTGCTCTAGTAGGCCTTTCTCTACATGGGTGGTTTGGTTGAATAGTTGGTTATCAAAATGCGTGAATCCATAGCGATTGTCGCCGGCAGCATAATACACGGCGCCAATTTTCGACCAGAACAACGCCGTGGCGCACATCATGCAAGGCTCAATAGTAACGTATATGGCACAATCGGTTAGGTACTTGCTGCCCAGCGTGTTGGTAGCCGAGGTAATGGCCAACATTTCGGCATGGGCGGTAGGGTCTTTTAAGCGCTCTACCTGGTTGTATGCCTTAGCAATAACCCGGCTATGCGACACCACCACTGCCCCAATAGGCACCTCGTCTTCGGCCAATGCTTGCTTAGCCTCTTTCAAAGCCAACTCCATAAAATGCTGGTGTACGTTGATAATCATTGGGTTTATAGATTTATTCTGAAAGAATTCGGTAAAGCTCGGAGTTTAGATAATATACATTGCCTTGTAGGGTTCTTTTCTCCAAAACACCCATTTCAGTTAGTCTATCCAGATATTTTCGTGCGGTATTCTCGGCATACAACCCTTTCTCTGTTAAGTGCTTAACCTTGGTAAAAGGTTGCGTAAACAAAGCATCTACCAGTGGTTCTGGTCTCAATATATTTTCCTCAATTGTGGCATGCAGAATAGCATCCTTTGCGGATATAATGTCATTTATTTTGTAGTATGTATTGTTTGAGGTTGACTCAACCGCCGAAAGCATAAACAATAGCCATGTTTTCCAATCGCCTCTTTGTGATACGCCTGCCAACCCAGCGTAATAGTCATCCTTGTGCTCCAAGATGTATCTACTCAAATATAGAATAGGGTAATCCAACAATCCCTTTTTAGTAAGGTAATGGATATTCATTATCCTTCCGCTTCGCCCGTTACCGTCCCTGAATGGATGGATTGCCTCATATTGGAAATGCGCTATCGCCATTTTGATGAGCGGATCAGTATTAAACGTTTCATCATCATTCAAGAAACTTAACAAATTGTCAAGTTTGGCTTCTACAATGCCTTTGCCCCTGGGTGGGGTATAAAACGGCTTGCCAGCGTTGGGGCCTGCCCCCCCCTGCTTTATATAGGTTTGGGCAATAGGAGTGCGAATACCATCTGTATATTGGGTAACGATTTGATAGGTATTTACAAGATACTGGTTGTTAAAACCTGAATGCTGTAAGTACTCAAAACCTTGCCACAATGCTTCACGGTAGTTTAGCACTTCTTTAGCTGGACCTTGTTGTACTGCGAGGCTGTTTACCTCTTCACTGAAGGCCTTATACAGCTCATCATCGGTAGTAAAAATATTCTCGATTGCACTCGAAGCCTTAGCCTCTTGCAAGCTAATGCTATTGATTAATACTGCTTGGTTGGGAATGGCAATGCTCCGGCCTTGTAACCTGCCAAGTGCGGCCTTAGCCTCGCCAAGCCGCTTTAGAACATCCACCTGCTCATAATAGTCGTTGTCTATTGGGAGCTCGGGTAAATTGTTCCACGGAACCGTTCTATCTGGATTGATTAAATAGGCCATTAAAAGTAAAGATAGTACTTTTAATTCTGCCTCGCCTTAAAAACAGTCACTTTTTAAGGTGAGGTCTATTTCTCGCCTTAAAATGTAACGCATTAAGCTACTCTGACCTTAAAAAATGGTTGTTTTTAAGGCGAGCTCAATTTTTGACCTTAAACTTAATGCCAAAATGGACCGCTAACATTAAAATTTGCGTTTTTTAATGTTTGGTTACTTCAACTCGTAACATGTGTCATACTGAGCCCTTCGACAAAAGCTCAGGATAAACTCAGTCGAAGTGCGTAACCAACTCTACACCGCCCCTTCCAACTCACCGTCATCCTCTACCAAGCTGGCATCCAGCTGAAAGTTGTTTTTTACGAAGTTGCACCACTGGCAATTGCTGTCGTTACAGCCTTGCTTAAACTCCAGGTTTTGGATGCCGCGGTAGGTTTCTTTAATCTGGGCGCGCACCACGTTCAAATCTTCGGGGTTGATGATGATTTTGTGCTTATAGTACTCTTTGGTTTTGCGGTCGGGCTCAATAAAATCAAACTCCGTAGATACTACCGTCCAGCCTTTGGTGTCTTCATTATCAACTAGCAACTTATAGAAAACCCCTTGGCGCCAGTAATCACCGCCATGTTTCTCTTCGTGGGTGGGCTCTTCTTTCTTATAATCTTCGGTAGGTGGGTAAAACTTCTTTTTGGCGTACTCAAACTTACCCGTTTTATAATCCACCACGTTAACGTACTTGCCGTCAAACTCTAGTTTATCGAGCTTACCATTAATCGGGATATCGTCGATAACGGTTTTAAGGTTGCGTTCTACCACCGCTACTTTGTTCCATTCGCCAACGTATTTATTGTAATACTCTGGCAAAATAAGGCGGCCATACTCCAATCGGCGCTCATAATCCTCATCCGTAAACGAGTCTTGGTGGCGGCGCATGTACCATTCAAAATCTTGTACCAAGGTTTCAG
>JAGYJT010000021.1 GCA_018401955.1 Chitinophagales bacterium
TATCTCGCGGGCATGGGCGCTGATGTCCCATTCGTTATCCTGTACCAAATAGAGTATCGGCAACTGTTTCAAACCTGCAAACTGCAACGCTTCCGAAACTTCGCCTTCGGTAACCGAAGCATCGCCCAAAGAACAAACCACTACAGGTTTGTGGGCCAGACTTTCATCTGCCAAACCTTGTTGTTCCTTGTACTTCACACCTTGCGCTACGCCCGTAGTGGGTATGGCCTGCATGCCCGTAGCCGAACTTTGGTGCGGTATTTTGGGCATATCGGCGCGGTTACTGCTCGGGTGGCTGTAGTAGGTGCGGCCTCCGCTAAAGGGGTCATCTTTGCGGGCCAGCAACTGCAACATCAAATCGTAAGGTTTGTAGCCGATACCCAGCAACAAAGAGTCATCGCGATAGTAGGGTGCCACAAAATCTTGCGGTAGTAATTGCAGTGCCAGCGCCAGTTGTATGGCCTCATGACCTTTACTAGTGGCATGCACGTATTTAGCACAAATATCCTTCCGCTCCTCGTATAGTTTCGCCATCTCACGGGCAGTTGCCATCAGGCTAAAAGCCTGCTTTAGCACGGCCACATCCACCTTCAAAGTTCGTTCTTTTATGTTCGTATCAGCCATCACGGGTTCCTGTTTTGGGCTGGTTAAGATACGAAAAAATGGGTTACCAGTTCCAGGTTACCAGTGGCGGGTTAGGTTGTAAAATAGCTGACTTGTCCTTCTCTCTTGCCTTATTGGTTGGTAGCAAATGGGTATATTTGTTATGCAACTTACATGTATGAAGGAGGAAAGCAACATAATAATTTACAACACCGATGACGGTAAAACATCTGTGGCTCTATACGCCAAAGATGGTAACGTTTGGATGAATCAAAGTCAATTGGCCGAACTTTTTGACACCTCTATACCAAATGTTAGTATGCACATATCTAACATTCTAGAAGAGAATGAGTTACAAGCGAATTCAGTTATTAAGGATTACTTAACAACTGCCAGTGATGGTAAAGAATACCAAGTTGCCTTCTATAGCTTAGATATGATTCTCGCTATTGGATTTAGGGTGCGTAGCAAACGGGGAACCCAGTTTAGGAAATGGGCTAACCGCTCGCTAAAGGATTATATGATTAAGGGGTTTGTAATGGATGATACCCGTCTAAAAAACCCAGATGGCCGAGCCGATTATTTTGATGAATTACTTGCGCGGATTAGGGATATCCGTTCCTCAGAAAAGCGGTTTTATCAAAAAGTACGCGACCTTTTTGCACTAAGTAGCGATTATGATGGCAGCGACAAGGCTACGCAAATGTTTTTCGCTGAAACCCAAAACAAAATACTAAATGCAATTATTGGCCAAACAGCTGCCGAAATTGTAATAACACGTGCTAATGCTAGTAAACCTAACATGGCATTAACCAGCTGGTTGGGAAAGGTAGTGAGAAAGCAAGATATTTACATTGCCAAAAATTACCTTACCGAAGATGAAATAGATAGCCTAAACCGTTTTGTTATGGTGTTTCTAGAGACCGCTGAACTAAGAGCCAAGGGTAGAAAAGATATAACCATTAAGTTTTGGCGAGAAAACATTGACCGGATACTAGAGCTTAATGATAAAAAGATTCTAGAAGGAAGCGGTAAAATAAGCAAAGCTCAAATGGAGGCTCATGTGGATATGGTTTATGAAAAATTTAACACCACAAGGAAAACACTTGACGCAATCAGAGCAGACCAAGAAGATGAGGCGGAGCTAAAGCAACTAGAGGAAAACCTAAAAAGTAGGAGACCTAGTTAGAAGTAAGCTATTTATCCAAACCCCATCTTCAAACCTTTAAACCAAAACAAGCCATCTACAACTCAATAACAATACCAATAGATGGCAGTATCAAACCATCCTCGTTGGGTATGGTTTTCATTTGGTAGCGGGTAGGGTCGTTGGGGTCAACTATCAGGTTGCCGCTATCGTCGCGCGCGGCTATTAGTGTTGGATTGAGCTGCGCGGCGCTGTTGGCTATGTTCCTAATATCTAGGTATAGGTTAAGCGACCATTTTTTAAAGTACCAGCGCTTATCCACCCTCACATCCAACTGTTGGCCAAGTGGGTTTCTTCCTTCGTTCAGTTGGTTAAAATCCAAGAGTGCCTGGCCGTTAACATCCCACACGTTTATCAGTGATGAGGTAGCCGCATCAAAAGGTGTGAAAGGGTTGCCCGAAGCTAAGCCATAGCGCAAACCAATGTCCCAGTTTTTCTTAAATTTCTTGCCCAAAGCTATACTAAATACATGGCGCCTATCCCAGCTACTGTAGCTGTATTCACCATTTTTATCGGTAAACTCGCTAATAGCAAAAGTATAAGAAGCTATGCCGAAGAACCCTTTAAACAATTTTTGCTGTACCGATACCTCAAAGCCATACGCCCGCCCATCAGAGTTACTGTTGGCAGGTGCATCGCCCACCACACCATAGTCGGCGCCCAAGTTGGCCAGCGATATACTGTCATCCAGCAGAAACGGGTAGTTGTCGTATAGCTTCAAAAAAGCCTCAATACTCACTTTGGTATTGCTTTGGGTGGTATAGTCGGTACCGACTACAAACTGCGTGTTGCCTATGTAGTTAAGCGTGTTTTGGTTGGTCAAGGTACCTTGCGCATCGCGGTAGCTGAGGGTAGTGTTGGGCGGCAGCTGGTAGTAACGGCCCGTATTGAAGTTGATGTTCCAGCCGGGCAATAAGGTGTATGATGCCGAGAACCGCGGCGAAAGCTGCCTAAGCGGATTGGCCATGCGGCTGTTGTAGCTGTTTATATCGGTGCGCAAACCAAGCGACAACGACAACCGGTTATTAAAAAAGCTACGGCTAGCTTGCCCAAACATAGCCCCCTTATGCTGATTGATGCTAGAATTATAGGATACCTGTATCTCTCCTCCTTCAGTGGGCACTACGGCGGTACTGTTTATCTCATATTGGGCAAACTCATAGCCCGCACCAAAATTGAGCTTAAAGCCCCCCACCAGCATATTGTGCTCGTAGCGCAGTTTGTTCTCGCTGTCGTTGCTCGTTAATCTAAACAGCAAGGCATCGGGGTTATCGTTCTGGTTGTCGCGGTACTTAAAGTTATCGTTGTTCTGCTGGGTTCGGCTGGCTACCAATATGTAGTTGCCCTTGTCGGTAAACTTGCGGTAGCGCGCACCCACAGTATAGTTCCATTGGTTAAAGTATGGTAAAAAACCTAGCAGGTACTGTTGGTCTTCGGTTTCGTTGGCATCTAGGTTCAACTTAAATTTATCATAAGCGCCGATGCCCAGCACTATCAACTCGCTTTTATTCTTAAAGCTGGTTTTTATCTTAAACTGGGCATCGTTGTACAATGGCAAAAACGGCAATGCCAACACCTTAAACAACAACTGCTGATAACTGCGGCGGTATGAGGCAATGAATGTGGTGTTGTTCTTCTTTTTGCTAAATGGCCCCTCTAGCGACAAGCCCGCCTCGGTAGCACCCAAAGTAAAGCGGCTGGCAATACGGTCGTTGCGGCCTTCTTTAAAACCAAACTCCATAATGCTGCTAAGGGTATTGCCGCGGTTAGCTGGGAAAGCACCCGAATAGAAATCAACTTCCTTAATGAAATCTACATTGATAAAACCATTGCTACCGCCCGAAGCCCCTTGGGTACTAAAGTGGTTGATGCTCGGTATCTCGATGCCGTCGATAAAAAATCGGTTCTCGTTGGGGCTGCCGCCACGCACAATAATGTCATTACGGAACGATACGCCTGTTGACACGCCCGGCAAAGATTGTATAACCCTGCTTATGTCTCTATTACCACCAGGGTAACGCTCAATTTCGTTGGCACTTACCGTCTTAACCGAAAGTGGGCTTTCAGCGGTTTTGGTGTAAGGGCTCTCCTTAATCACTACCTCTTCCAACGACTCCGACGATTGAACCAACGCAATGTTCAATTGGGTTTTTTTGTTGGCATACGCCTGAATTTCGAACAAGGTTTTGGTTTGATAGCCCAAAAACGACACCTGCAAATTATACAAGCCCGGCTCAAGATTAGCTAAAGTGTAATTACCATCAATATCAGTAATAGTGCCGGTAGTGGTGTTTTGGATGATAATGTTGGCAAACGGGATGGGCTCATTGGTGAGCTCATCAGTAACTTTGCCAGTAATGGTGCCCTGTGCCCATGCACCCAAATACATCAACAATAGACCAATTACGAGTATGCTTCTCATGATATTAATTGATAGGCAGGTGTAACAAGGATGCGGTCACTTTGTTTATTTAACAATATAAACTTACCACAAAAAGCCATATTTCCCTGTAATTTGTCTATCAAGTAAGCCCTTAAGTTTTTTTGCCGGCAATTACGGCATAATTTTGGTTGGAAGTTAGAACCTCGATTTTGCTTGATTATCATGATTTGAAAAGGATTTTGTACATAATGCGGTAAAATCCTTTCCCAATCTATTTAATCCGTTTTCCAATCAAGGTTCTTACCAATAACACGACTATTATGAAAAACACAATACTATACATATTTCCTACCTTGCTTTTGCTTTCGGTGTTACTGGCATGGACGGCGGTACCAACCAACGATATAATGCAGCAGCCACTTACCCAACAATACCTTACCCGACTAAAAAAGGACTTTAACTACCAGCCCGAGCAATTGCTAGTATTGGTGAGCGCGGCCAAGCAAGAGTTGTACTTAGTACAAAACGGCAAGGTAACTGCTACCTATAAAGTATCTACCAGCAAAAAGGGCATTGGTAGCAAAGCCGGTAGCGACAAAACCCCACCGGGCATACACCGCATTAAAGAAAAGTTTGGCGAAGGGGCGAAGGTTGGTTCTATATTCAAAGGCCGCGCCTACATTGGCCGCGAGGCGGAAATTATTACCGAACCCATTAGTGTAAACAGCGATGACGTAACCACCCGTATTTTATGGCTGGAAGGATTAGAGCCTGGCGTAAACAAGGGCGAGGGCATGGACAGTTACAAGCGGTACATATACATTCATGGCACACCCGAAGAGGGGTTGATTGGCCAGCCTGCCTCGCACGGCTGCATACGGATGTTGAATAAAGAAGTGATAGAGGTGTTTAACAAGCTACCAATTGGTACGTTGGTGGTGGTGTTAAATGACCTTTGATTTTTGAGGAACAATGTATTATGGAAATTGGCTGTAATTAAATATAGCATCATAAGCCCTTACAGGACTATAGGTTGGTAGCAAACAATTTTTACCGCTTTCCATAGTCCTGTAGGGACATTACTACATTATGCGGGTATCATCCCTACGGGATTTGTGGGTTGTGGGTTCGTTTTTATCTACCAACATATCATCCCCAAGGGGATTTGTCATATTTTGAACACTAGAAATTTTATCACAGAAACAAGGTTATGACTAACGTGGGATACATCATTGACGAAAAAGGAAAGAAAACTGCTGTAGTTGTTCCTGTGAAGCAATACAAAGAGCTTTTATTAGCTGCGGAAGAACTGAAGGATATTATATTGTATTATAGGGTTAAAGCCAAGAATGAGCCTTCCATTAAGCTAACGGTTTACCTGAAACAACGCAAGGCAAGAAATTAAGTTAGTTTACCCGCCCATATAAAACGACAGACTATAAATTCCTCGCCATCAATTTTATACGCAACAATCCAGCTGTCGTAAGGAAAACAGAGATATTTCCGATTTGCTAAAAACTGATTCTGACATACTGAATGCTTAACTTCGGCTTTTGCTCTTCGGTTGATTTCCTGAAACACCTTTTCAAGCCATCTATCTCCAGCACCTTCAGTGTTTTGATCTTCAACCCAGTTAGCTACAGAAAACAAAGCCTTAGTTGCCCTCTTTTTTAAGACAAGTCTCATTTTTTGTTTCTACGATAAACGGCCAATTCTTCTTTCAACAAGCTCAAGGCGGTTTCTCCATCTATGCTCCCATAGTCAGGCAGTGAGAGCCACTCTTCTAATTGTTCTGCACTTACTGGCGCGCCTGGCAAAGCCATTTCTTCATCTGTTAAAGAAGGTGTCTTATGCACTTTTACTGCATTGGCCGGTGCTTGTAGATCTGCTATGTACTTAAGCAACTCTGCACCAATAGCTGAAGATGGATCTATTTCTACGATGTAACGCATAGTATAAAGATAAATAAATGTCAGGTCACTTCCTACCCCACCCTAATATCCTTCGCGCTCAATTCAATGTTGATGTTGCCTTGCCACTCATTGGGTTCTAGGCAGTAGCAAATATCGAATTTACGTTTGGTGCTGCCTTTGCTGATTACTTGCTCACCAAAGTAGCCCATATTGAAGCCGATACCTTTGGCTTCGCGTCTACCATCTTGTGTAAGGTGCAGTTTTAGATGCAGCTCTTTTACCACGCGGGTGCCGCCATAATCGTATACACCTTTGCTCATGAACACGGGTCGCATGTTCTCGGGGCCGAAGGGCGCAAACTGTTTAAGGATGTTGTAAAACTTATCGTTGATATCGTTCAGCTCCAGTTCCGCATCAATGGTTACCTCAGGTATTAGCATTTCGGGCTGTATGCTGCTGCCTACCACCTCTTCAAATCGGTCACGAAAGGCTTCGTAGTTTTCGGGCAATAAGGTAAGCCCAGCGGCATATTTGTGGCCACCAAACTGCTCTAACAAATCACTGCACTTAATCAAAGCTTCGTGCACATCAAAGTCGCGCACCGAGCGTGCCGAGCCGGTTATTTTGCCATTAGACAAGGTAAGCACAATGGTAGGGCGATAGTAATGCTCCATCAGCCTTGAAGCCACAATACCTACCACGCCCTTATGCCAATGCTCCTGCATTACCACGGTAGTGGTGCGCTTATCAAGCAAAGGGTCATCGCGCATTATTTCCAGCGCCTCGTTGGTCATTTCCTTATCAGTTTGCTTACGGTTGGCGTTGCGGTTTTGCAACTCCTCCGCTCCGCTGTCAGAACCAATATCCGTATCGCTTATCAGCAGCTCCACTGCGGCTTTGGCATGACCCATACGGCCAGCAGCGTTTATACGCGGACCGATAATAAATACCAAATCGGTAATACTCAACTCCTTGTCAACGCCTGCTTGTTTCAATAAACTGGCAACGCCTTTTCGTTTCTCTTGGGTGTTTATCAGCTCTAGCCCAAAATAAGCCAGCACGCGGTTTTCGCCAGTAATAGGCACTATATCGCTGGCAATGGAAATCACCACCAAATCCAACAAAGCGAATACAATCTCGTCTGGAATACTGTTGCGCTTCGCAAAGGCTTGCGCCAGCTTAAACCCGATGCCGCAACCGCTCAACTCCTTATATGGGTATTCACAATCGGGGCGCTTAGGGTCTAGCACCGCAACGGCATTGGGTATCTCTTCACCCACTAAGTGGTGATCGCAAATGATAAAGTCTACGCCTCGTTCGCGAGCATACGCCACCAAATCAACGCTCTTTATCCCACAATCAAGGGCAATGATGAGTTTAAAGTGGTTGTTGATAGCATAATCAACGCCCATTTTGCTTACGCCATATCCTTCGGCATATCGATCGGGTATATAAAATTCCAAGCGCTCGTAAAAGTCCTTCAAAAAGGTGTACATCAACGCCACCGAGGTAGTGCCGTCCACGTCATAATCGCCGTATATCAATATCTTCTGGCCTTTTGCAATAGCAGTCTCAATGCGCTCAACGGCCTCGTTCATATCCTTCATCAAGAAGGGGTCGTGCAAATCATCTAAGCTTGGGCGGAAGAAAAGCTTAGCCTCCTCCAAGTTCGTAATGCCACGCTGCACCATCAACCGGCACAATACGGGGTGTATGTTCAGCTCCTTTTGCAGGGCCGTTACGGCAGCTTCGTCGGTTTCTCGGTAGGTCCAGCGCTTGGCTTGTGCGGGTGCAACTTGCATGTTGCTAAGTTACGGAAATTAGCCCCTAGTTAACGATGAGGTGGTCATCAAAATAAACCTGGTCGCTAATCTGGTCATCAATAAGCTCTAGCAACTCTTTAGGCTTGCAGTTTAACTGTTCGGTATTGATAATAACGGCAGCATTATTAACCCGAAGTACTTTGCTGAGATACTTTTGCTGCTTACCGCTCGCCAACGCTTCTACCCTGCTGTTGTCATCTAGCGTGAGCATTAGCTGCAAGTAGCCGTTGTATTGCTTCAGTTTGCATTCAACTATTTCGTCCCATTTTATCAACCCTACTTTAAGCGGGCTGGCTTGGTCTACCAACCCCTCATTGGTAATGATAAGGGCGGGCATTTTATTGGCAATTTGCTTTAAAGCCTTATAAACAACTAAGCAGCATATGGCTACTGCTGCAACTAGGAGTAGGGTATACCAATGGTTAAACTGTGGGGCACGAATTTGAAAAACCAGACTGGTGAAAGTAACGTAAAACCCAATACCGCCAAGTATCATATTGAAATAATAAGGACGTTTGCGACGATGGATTTCAAGATGCATATGTACCCCTTTTGCTTAAATAAGTTTAAAACCCTACCTCGAAACCAAATGCCTATCAAGCCTAGGTTTTCCTATTTTTTCCATAATAATGTCAACCAATTGTTCCCTATCATAGTCAACCATATCGCAGTTGATGATGATGGCCGCACCGGTGTCTTTTATGGTTTTTTTGATGAGCATTTTGTTAAACCAATGGGCATTGGCAAGCGCTAGCTGGTTATCGGTAATGCTAATGAGCAACTGAGGGTAACTGCGGTAGCGGCGCACCTCACAGTCGGTAATGGTTTCCCAAGGTATTAGCGGCATGTTGGCCGGGCTAATGTTTTCGATAATTCCCTCATCGGTAAATACCATTGCCGGCGTGCGCTTTAGCGCTTGCCTAATAGAGTTTAGCACAATGTATATGTTAGGCGGCAAAAACAAGAGCAGTATAATAGATAATGTTGTAAACAGGTTGCCCGACTGCCAATTGTTCCAGCTTTTTAGGCCAATGTACAACAACGCTGCCGACGAAAGCAACAGGTTGCGATAGTGTAAATAGTTTCGGCGGGGTACTTTAAGGTGCATATGGAGATAAAGGTAACCCGAAACACCCTAAAAATAAAAGCAGGCCATCGCTTTAACAATGGCCTGCTTTTAACTCTCTAATCCCAAACTACGCTTTTTTACGTAGGGGATTGGTTTTTGTTGCTTACAATGGAAATTATTTTTTGATGCCCACTATTAGTCCCCTTTTGGTGAAGCCCAGCTCCTCTACATGTACCTGTAAACCAACACTTTCCAACATTTCAACCAACTCACTAATTTCATACATCGTCAGTTCATTTCTATCTACCCAAGTAGTAACCCCCTTCCCTTTTTCGGCTACTAAGTAGTGCATATCCAACAAACAAGTATTGCCTCGCGCCTCTGACAATCCCATACGGGCAATCTTTACGTCCTCGCTTTCGTAGGTAGTCATATGAATAAAACCCGGAGTAAAACCACTAGGGGTAAGCCAAGGCTCAATAACCAATACGCCGCCCGTTTTAAGGTGTGCCGCCATAGCAGCGAAAGTTGTTACCAAATCGTGCTGGTTGGCCACATATCCTATGGAGCTAAAGAGGCTGCTTATTACATCAAACTGCTGGTTGAGGTTGAGCTGCACCATATCTTGCTCATAAAAAGGTACATCTGGCAATTGCTCCCTAGCTATGGCAAGCATACCAGCATTAAGGTCAACACCCGTGCAGGTATAGTGCTCTTTATAATATTTGAGGTGTTGCCCCGTGCCACAACCCACCTCCAGCAAATCGATGCCTGTGGAAGTTCTGTACTTATCTATTATCGATTGTACCTCAATTACCTCTTGCTGGTAATTTTTGAAGCTATAGAGCAAATCGTAGTACCTAGCGTATTCATCATATAAAGCTTCCAAAGCCATAGTGTTATCCTTTTAAACCAAAGATAATAAAAGGATGAATGTTTACTTCGGATACTCTTCACCAAACTCAAAGAACACCAACTTGTCGTTCTCGAGGTAATAGTTGCCGTAGTATAGACCGCCCTTTTGCTGGTAGGCAATGTAGAGAAACTTCCCTGAAACTCCTTTTGGTTTAAAACTTAGCAAAAGTATTACATATTGTGTGCTTTAACCACAAAGTTTGCCAGAGATTTGTGGCCAATAACATCTTGTTGGGGGACTATTGTTATATCCTTGCTCCTTTAAACAGGCCAACGCAGAAGCCTCGACGGAGTTTATCCCGACGGATGGAGGGGCGTCGGCATGACAGCGGGTTTCCACAATCAAGCGCTATCTACGTCCACTACCGCGGCCACCTTTGTCAAATCTTGGCTTATCGTAGCGTGGGCGCTCTTGGCGAAGGCTAGGGTCGGGCTTAGGCAATTGCTTTAGTTTGGTTTCCCAAATAGCAAGTTCTTCTTTTGCTTTTTCAATGTTTTTCAACACACCCTGTTTCAAGGCTTCAGCACCTTTGCTGCTGCCAAAGAAACCCAGGTTGTTCTCGTATTGATCAATGGTCTCTTGTATCTTTTTGATGGTCTCTTGCACCACGCGGCGCTCTTGCTCAATCAATCGGCCACCATCCTCGCCTTGGGTAAGCGATTCTACTTTGTCTTTAAACTTAGTGAGCACCTTTTCGGTTTTGCTCATTTTCAGTTTATCGTACTGTGCATCCAAAGCCGCCTTATAAGCATTGTTAATGGTGTCGATGTCTTTACGGGGCACATTGCCCAGTGCTCGCCACTCCTCATTAAAGCCTTTCAGGGCATCTAGGTCTTTGCTCTTTTCGCCACTTAGTTCAAAAGCCTCAATTTTGGCAATAAACTCTTGCTTCGCTTTCAAGTTCTCCGCCTGGCGATCATCTAGGGTAGCATAGTATTCTTTCTTCGCCTCAAAAAAGAAATCGCAAGCCGCACGGAAAAGCAACCAAAGCCTTTGATCTTCTTTGTTGCCGGCACTTGGGGTTTCTTTCCACTGCTTTTGCAAATTAATCAACGCCTCGGTAGTATCGCGCCAGTTGGTTTGGTCTTTTAACGATTTCGCGGTTTCTACTAGCGCCATTTTAGCATCGTGGCCCGCTTTATTTTGCTCTTTCAGCTGTCCGTAATACTCCTTCTTTTTTGCAAAAAAGGCATTACAAGCCGCACGAAACTCTTTGTAGGCATTGTCGTTATCCTTGCGCGATGCATGGCCAGTAGTTGCCCAGTCTTTTTGCGCCTGTATCACTTTTGCGGTAGCCTCCTGCCATTTCTTGTGCGAATTGAGCTCCAATTCCAACTGCTCAACAACAATCTTCCCTAGTGCCTCTTTTGCCTCCAAAGCATTCTTTTGGCGCTCACGGATGCTATCGTAGTGTGCTTGTATGCGGTCGTAGTGTGCATTTACGGCTTGCCAAAAATCATTACGTACCTCTTTCCATTGCTCTTCTTTGGTTGGGCCTATCTCTGCCCACTCGGTTTGGTACACCTTAAGCATATCATCTAGCTTGCTAAACGATGTTTCGCTTTCCAGCTCTTTTACCTTGGCAATCAAAGCCACCTTGGCTTCGTAGTTCTTTTCTAAATCGTACACCTTCAAATCCCTAAAGATTTGCATGGTGTGGAAGAACATATCTATCTGGTGACTATACTCACTTTGTAACTGCTTATAGTGCTTGCGTGGCACCTGGCCAATAGCTTTCCATTTAGCGGCAAGCTCATTATAGGCATCATAAGCCTGGGTAATAGTTGGGCCTTCTTTAATCAGGTTCTTCAGGTCCTCAACTATCTGTTTCTTTTGCGCAAGGTTGGCATTCTCGTCCTCATCCTTTTTGGCCTCATACTCACTCTTACGAGCATTAATCAGGTTCAAAAGTTCTTTCACCCTATGGTCTAATCGCAACGATTCTTCAGCGCTAATGGCTGGGGCAGGGGTTTCATCGGCAGCAGGGGTTTCTTCAACGGCTGGCTCTTCGGTAGTTTCGGTTTCAGCGGCAGGTTCCGTGGTAGGTTCTGCATCCGCGGTTTCCGCTGGGCTTTCGCTCACAGTTTCTGCTTCAGCAGTTGCATCGGTGGTCTCATCAACCTCCGCAGTATCATCATCCGAATCGTCAGCTGAATCGTGCTCTTGGTCTACTATAGTTTGATACGCTGTTTCCACGGCATCCACTTCCGCAATGATATGCTCCATATCCTCGTGCTTCAGCAACGCTTCTAGCCTGTTTACTACTTCCTGTTTGGTCATCATTGCAACTACTTCAATACTTGTTTGTGGCAAAAATAACATTTGCCCGCTAATTTGTCCATAAAATTATGATTCCGTGGAAGGTAGCCACTAATACTCCTCATCAGGCTCACTGTCCAAAGCTAAACCATTCGGCTCGCCATCAAGCAATAAAACGATAAAATTGTTAAAACCTTCACGCAACTGTAAGTCAATCATTTGCTGTGCCACCAGCTCAAGCACCGCCAAAAAAGTAAACACCGCATGTATTCGGTTTTCGCATTGGGCAAACAGCTCTTCAAATGCCGTTGGGGTATCTCTGCTAATGCTATTTACTATCACTTCCTTTTGCCCCTCAATGGTATAGTTATACCGCACCACAGAGTGCCTTACCTCTACTTTCTCTTCGCTATAGCGCTGCAACACCCGGTTAAAGGCATTCATCAAATTAAACAGCGATAGGTTGTGCAGCTCTGCCTCTACACTATTGCTTTCGGTAATGGCTGCAATATCCAAGGCTACATTGCCGCGCTTGAATTTGCGCTGGCGGTCTTCCTCCAGTTCCTTCAACTCAGCCGATACCTCTTTAAACTTTTTGTATTCTACGAGCTTCTGCACCAACTCTTCCCGCGGGTCAACCTCATTACCGTGGGCGTCAATTTCGCGGCGGGGCAGCAACATTTTAGCTTTTATGCGCATCAGCGTGGCGGCAACCAACATAAACTCGCTGGCAACTTCAATATCCAGCTCATCCAACTGGTGCATGTACTCCAAAAAATCTTGGGTAAGCGTTGAAATGGGGATATCGTAAATATCCAGCTCGTCGCGCTCAATAAAGAAGAGCAACAAATCAAACGGGCCCTCAAACTGGGGCAAGTGTATTTCGTAAGCAGCCAAAGCAGTGCAAAGATAGTTTGTAAGTACGATTTACGAGTGACGATTTACGATTGTGTTTCGATTGGCAAATGGGTACATTAGCACATTGGTAAACAAAACTCAAGCGCATGTCATTAATTCTTCCCGTAAAAGGTGTTTCGCCAGAGTTTGGCAACAATTGTTATTTGGCCCCCAACGCCACTATAATAGGTGATGTGATAATGGGCGATGATTGTAGTGTATGGTTTAATGCCGTGGTGCGTGGCGATGTGCACTACATACGCATTGGCAACAAGGTAAACATACAAGATGGGGCTATTATACATTGCACTTATCAAAAGGCCCCAACCACTATTGGCAATAATGTTTCGATAGGCCATGCAGCCATTGTGCATGGTTGCACCGTCATGGATAATGTACTGATAGGTATGCGCTCGGTGCTGATGGACCATGTGGTGGTTGAGCCCGGCTCAATAATAGCCGCCGGGGCGGTTGTGTTGGAAGGAACCCGTGTTGAATCAGGCAGCATATATGCCGGGGTGCCCGCTAAAAAGGTAAAAACCGTTGATGTAGAACAGACCCAACGATTGATTGATGGCATAGCGAATAACTATTTGATGTACTCTGAGTGGCTTAAGTAGCGCTTCGCAGTCCATGGTCGATAGTAAAAAGTTTTTTTGTGAACAGCATTATTTGAATGACTTGTTGAAGATTAAGGTTAAATAATAAGCACACCCCAAAGGGGCACAATACCTATAGCATAGGGTATCGCCCTATGGACATAATGATTTTCCGGAAATACAATACGAAAAGCATAATCATCCATGGAAACAGCAACCATCACCTCCTCCTCAACAAAGCCCACCTTATATTTTATACCAGGCTTGGCGGCTACGCCGGCTATTTTTCGAAATATCCACCTGGACGAATATGAGTGCCATTACTTTAAATGGGAAGACCCGCAACCAGGTGACAATATCAAAACTTATAGCAAGCGCTTTGCGGATCGTATAGACACCTCAAAACCTTTTGTGCTAGTAGGTTGCTCTTTGGGCGGCATTATGAGCAACGAAATTGCCAAGCACATTAAGCCAGAACGCATCATCCTTATATCAAGCCTTACAACACGCAAGCAGTTTCCGAATAGGTTGAAGGTGTTTAGGGTTTTGCAGTTGCACCACGTGCTACCCTACTCGTGGGTAGTAGCTGGCATTGGTAAAATAAGGATGATAAAAGGCGGTGGCAATAAAGAAGAAGCGGAGTTGGTTTACCAAATGGCCCAAGAAAGCTCAGGCAAGTTTTTCCGCTGGGCTTGTGGGCAAATATTATTTTGGAAACACAACGAAGCCCACCCAAACACTTACCACATACACGGCAATAAGGATACCTTGTTCCCCATCCGTAGAATAGGAAAAACCGCACATACTGTTGAGGGTGGCTCCCATTTTATGGTAGTAAAAGAAGGCCCTGAAGTAGAGAAAGCTATTCGGTCTATTTTGGAAAACTAACTTGATTTCAGTTGTTTAGGGATTAGTGTTATGTGCCCTCACCTAGCCTCTCCCTCTGGGAGAGGGATTTAGAACGCCTCGCCTTTCGGCTCGTTATACACATTTATCATTACCTACTTTTTAAACACAACACTTACCTTTTTGCCGAAGGCAGAAGTCCCTCTCCCTCTGGGAGAGGCTAGGTGAGGGAATGGTAACACCTTATTTCTCCATCTCTATTTCCAACTCAATTTCCCAGTTAGGCTTTAAGTCAATAGGTGTGGGGTGCATGTACACGCGCTCTGGTTGGCGGCCATCTGTATAGCTTCCGGTATCCCATTGGCCATTGCCATTGGTATCCCTAATAATGCGCACCTTATAATTTCCTGAAGCTATCTTTTCATACTTTTTATTAAACCTATCTGTGCCTGTTAACACTTCACGTATAATAGGCGCGGCCTCGGCCATACTAACTTCTAGTATATACTGCTGGCTAGGCATCAAGCTATCAATGGTTACAGTAATGGCTCCATAATCCTCTAGTTTACGGGCAGTTACCTCAAAAACGATACTATCATTCTTTAAGCCATAATAATCGGTAAGGGCACTGTCCATAAATACAATCCGGTAAAATTTACCGGGTTTCCACGGGTAATCTACAGCCACCTTTCGGTTAATACTATCGGCAAAATATATGGTGGGTACTACCGCGTTCACCGTATCCTCAAGCACATAAACCTTGCCATTAACCAACCCCGAAGCAGGCCTATTCAATTCAAAAACAAATGGCTTAGCCAAATCTAGTATTGCCGGTGCTGTGCTCCGCTTAACCTTTGAGGCCGCCGTAAGTACGCCCAATTTGCCAATTTTATAAAGTGAATCGCGTGTAAAAACCGGAGATTTTACATTTACGCTATCCGTTAAAGTATCGTTTGCAGTAACTAGCAAAATACTGCGCCCATTGGTGTTGTACTGGTACCAATGGTTAATGGTGTCACGTGAAACACTGTACTCAATAATGCTACCTGTAAAGTTCAAAGTATCTAGCAGCGGTTGAATCTTTACCTGCTCTACAGGCATAGAGTATATAAACTGGTTAAATCCTCTACTTGAGGTAAAGGTCTCTACCAACTGTAGCGTTTTTACCTGCTCTTGAAACAGCCGCAATTCAAATGGAGGGGAAGGAACCTCTGAAACGGTTACTGGGTCGGGCCAAAAGGCGATTTTCTCATTTGGTAAATCATACTTAAGGTTAAAGTTTTCGTCTTTTACAGCAAACACTTTATACTGTCCCTCCTTCATGTTTTCAACCCTAAACTGCCCCGACTTATCGGTGCGGCCAAAATAGTACGGCTTTTCTTTGTAAACCACGCTATCTTCAAAAACATCGTATACAAGTACCAAAACATTTTCAATCAACTCGCCATTCTCCGCCTCAACTACCCTACCTGTAATATAAAACGAATCTATATGGTCGCCAGTGCTAAATACATACTGAAAATCAGGCAGCACGTTGCCCTCTGTAATATCTTTTACCGCCGCTGAGATGTTAATGGTATACGTGGTATTGGTGCGCAAACTATCCTTAAAGTCGATAACTAACTCCTTTCCTTTAACCTTAAAATCAGGGAACGGATCCATGGGCGGTGAAATAACCACTTGTTGCTGTGGGTTATCCAATACCACGTATTCATCAAACAAAATACGCACCCTATTCTCCTTAAAATTGATGGTTTTATTGAGCGGATTCGCGCCTAGAACCACTGGTGGCTCTACATCCTTAGGTCCACCAGTGGGCGCCACTTGATTGGCACATGAGTACCAAAAAGACATCAAGAATACCCCCAATATAGTATAACCTAGCTGCTTTTTCATCGACCCATATAAACCATGAGTACTGAAATATCGGATGGAGAAACACCACTTATACGACTTGCTTGGCCCAGAGTTGACGGGCGAACTTTAGACAGTTTCTCCCGCGCTTCATGCGACAGCGATGTAATTTTTCGGAAATCAAAGTTATCGATAATCCTCACCTCTTCCAGCTTGCCCATTTTATCAACCAGCTGCTGCTCCTTCTCAATGTAGCCTTCGTACTTCATCTTTATCTCCGACTGCTCCACAAATTCGTTATCGTATTGGCTAAGATATTCGTTCAGCTCAGGCAAATGACTCCGCATTAAATTGATGTCTATTTGCGGCCTACTCAATATAGCATGCAGCTTGGTGCGTTGCGAAATAGTTGTAGTGCCTTGCGCTTCAAGCAACGGATTGATTAAATCGGGCGTAATACTTTCGTTCAAAAAGTACTTGTGTATGGCGGCGGCAGCACTAATTTTAGCTTCTACCCTAGCCAAACGTTCATCACTAGCCAATCCAAGCTTATGCCCAAGGGGCGTTAACCTTGTATCAGCATTATCTTGGCGGAGCAAAATCCTAAATTCTGCCCTAGAGGTAAACATACGATATGGCTCATCGGTACCTTTGGTTATCAAATCATCAACCAACACACCAATGTACCCTTCAGAGCGACTGATTATAATCGGGTCTTCTTCTTTAACCAGTAAATGCGCGTTAATGCCAGCCATCATTCCTTGGCAGGCTGCTTCTTCGTATCCGGTAGTGCCATTAATCTGCCCTGCAAAAAATAAATTCTTAACCAACTTGGTCTCCAAGGTGTGGGTTAACTGCGTTGGCGGAAAGTAATCATACTCAATGGCATATCCAGGGCGGAACATTCGTGCATTCTCAAAACCAGCAATCTTACGCATGGCTTTATACTGCACATCCTCGGGCAATGAAGTAGAGAAACCGTTGATGTACATCTCTACAGTATTCCAACCTTCGGGCTCCACAAATATTTGGTGGCGGTCTTTATCGGCAAACCTGTTTACTTTATCTTCAACCGATGGGCAGTAGCGTGGACCTAAACCTTTTATGCGCCCAGTAAACATCGGAGATTTATCAAAACCTTCTTTTAGTATTTCGTGAACCTCGCTATTGGTGTAAGTAATATGGCAAGGGCGCTGCTTAGTTAACCTTGGTGTATCTGTGTAAGAAAACTTCTCTGGTACTTCGTCCCCTGGCTGTTCTTCCATCTTAGAAAAATCAAGTGTACGGCCATCAACCCTTGGAGGGGTACCTGTTTTCATGCGGCCCGTTTCGAAACCCAGTTCAGCCAACTGTTCTGTAATACCGGTTGCGGCTTTTTCAGCAGCGCGGCCACCTCCAAACTTTTTCTCGCCAATATGTATTAAACCATTCAAAAAGGTACCATTGGTAAGGATAACGGTTTTACCCAGTATCTCGTGGCCCATACCTGTTTGCACCCCAACTACTCTGCCATCTTTAACGATGATGCCATTCACCATATCTTGCCAAAAATCAAGATTGGGTGTATGCTCTAAGGTGTTGCGCCACTCATTGGCAAACAACATACGGTCGCTCTGTGCCCTTGGGCTCCACATGGCAGGGCCTTTGGATTTGTTTAGCATCCTAAACTGAATCATGGTGCGGTCGGTAATAATACCCGAGTATCCACCCAAGGCATCTACCTCACGCACTATCTGCCCTTTGGCCACACCACCCATTGCTGGGTTGCAACTCATTTGGGCAATGGTATTCATGTTCATAGTAACCAGCATCACCCGCGAACCCATGTTAGCGGCTGCGGCTGCGGCCTCGCAACCTGCGTGACCCGCACCTACTACTATAACGTCGTATTCTGGAAACATCGTTTTGTTATTATACTATTCTCATTCAAAATGCCCTAAACGGACAAATGTTCCACGTGGAACATTTAATACTGGTTTACCTAAAAATCAACCCTTGCCAACCTTATGTTCCACGTGGAACATTCAGCTCATTAAATAGGCTAAGTGATTGATTCTCAGCTTCTCGCATTAATTTAAGGTCTTCCTTTTTCTTATCTTTTAGCCCTAAAAGGTGCCATATTCCGTGTATCATTACGCGCCGAAGCTCTGTATTGAAATCTACGGCCTCTTTATCGGCGTTTTCCTTCACTCTATCTATGCTAATAAACAAATCACCCGAAATAGTTTCACCATCGGTATAGTCAAAGGTAATAATATCGGTGTAATAGTCGTGCTGGAGGTGTTCTTGGTTCATTTGCAGCAAATATTCATCGCTACAAAAAATATAAGCGACGTCTCCAAGTGACTTGCCATTGGTCTCAATTACTTGTCGCACCCAGCGTTTAAGCAATTGGGCATCCGACAAACGGAACGAGATGGATTCTTTGTGAAAAGAAACGGGCACGATTGGCCGTTTTAAAGTTTAAACTGAAGCTCAACCGTAGAGCCGTCATTAGAGAAAACCATCAAGTCACTCAACTGACTCATAAGGAACACGCCCCTACCGGTAAGTTTCTCCAAATTTTCAGGGTCGGTTGGGTCAGGCAGGTTGTTATAGTCAAAACCTCCGCCGGCATCACTTACCGTAAATATCAACTTGTTGCCATCCCTACGCGCAGTAATAACAGCATCTTTGCTTTCATCACATTCGTTACCGTGAATGATAGCATTGTTTACCGCCTCGGTTAGCGAGATGATAATATTCCCGTACACGTCATCGCCCACCTCTTCCGCTTCCTTCACCTGGTCGATGAAAGTTTCCAACAGCACAATATTATCTGGCGTTGACGCAATCTTTAATTGATAATCCTTTTTCACCATGTTTCGAGCCCTCAAAGATATATAAAAATCCGAATCCTAATTAATGTTTTTGAAATAACTTTCCACCAAATTTTTGTAGTAAGGTTTTAAGGAAGGTGGAAGTGTTTTATACAGCTGTATTTCAGCCTCCCGCTTCTTTAAATATTCCTCCAAACTAGGTGGCATTTTTTGCTGTTGGTTGTTGGCCGTTTCCGACTCACGTTTATTGTCCGTTTCCCTCTGGCGCATAGCATCTTCAGCCTCTAGCAACTTGGTCATAATCTCTTGTTGGCGTTGCAACATTTCATTGGTAAGCTGCTTATTTACCAACTCTGTTTCAGTCTTATTCATTTCATCCAACAGCTTCTTCAACTCACCATTCCCGGCTTTATCGCCTTGGCCATCCATCATTTGTTGCATGGCATCGCGTATCATCTTTTGTTGCGCCGCAGCTTTGGCCATTTCTTTGCTCATACCACCCATACCACCTTGGCCGCCGGGCTTTTCACCAGGTTTACCACCAGGGTTTTTGCCCATCTCTTGCTTCATCTTCTCCAATTGGTCGTTCAGCTGCTTTTGCATCTGGCTCATGCTCATGCCCTGACCAGGCTTTTTATTATTGCCCGGTTTATTACAGTTGGCATTGCCCGGCATTTGCTGGCTCATTTGCTGTTGCATTTGATCCATAACCTCACTAAACATCAAGGCCAAATTGTTAAAGCCCGTCATTACATATTGCTGGTTGGTGCCTGCATTATACTTATCGCGCTGCTCCATACGGTAAATGCCGTTGCTCATATTCTTGTTAATAGTGCGCATCTCATCGGTTACAAAACCTTCAATTTGCGCAACTCTTTTAGCTAAAGCATACAAGCTGTCTTCAACCATCTCGGTATCATCTTTCAGCTTCTTTTGCTTCTGTACCAAGCCAACATACTCTGGGTCGTTGATAGTAGTTTTCTTTAGCTTAGCCATCAATTCTTCTTGGTCAAACGATAGCTTCAGCAGGTTATCCAACAATTGACGCAGGGCTTGCATATCTTCCTCCATCTGCTCCATCTGATTCTCTTGCTGCATTTGGGCTAAGCTTTCAGACATTTGCTTCATTTTTTCAGCCGCATTCTTCTGGTTTTGACTACCTTTTTTGCTCTTACCGCTGCTTACATTTTCTTTAGCTTGATCCATCTCGCTTTCCGTATCGCTCATATCCTGGTCAAGCTTATCCAATGGCATATCCGCACCACTTTCTTCATTTAACTTATCCAATTCGGCCATATCCTCTTTCACCTTGTCAAACTCTTGGTTCAACTCCTCTTGTTTTTTGGCCAAGTCTTCTTTATCCTTACCACTACTGTTTTCCGTTTCTTTACTAAGGTCTTCCTGCTTTTTGGCTAAGTCGTCTAGTTTGCTGATGGTTTCATCCATCTTCTGTTCCATCTCCAGTTGCTTAAACAGCGACAACATCCTATCAAGCTCCTTTTCCAATTGTTCATCAGTCATTTCGAAGTTTTCCAACTCCTTCATCATATCCTGCTTGCTCAAATCTTCCATCATCTTATCAAGCTTGTCAAACAGTTCTTTCAACTCATCGCTTAATACCTCGTCAAACAGCTTTTCCAATTGTTCCTGTTTCTGCACCACTTCGGGGCTAAACTCTTTGTAATCGTTTTGCCTATCTTGGTTTTTACTAAATTCCTCTTTAATCTGGTCGAGGTTTTGCTGCAGTTGGTTCTGTTTCTGCATCATGTCCTCCATAGCCTTTTTATCCTCCCAGCTAAGGTTCTTTTTGTCAATCATTTTATCCTTCAAGCTGCGGATATCTTCTTGCAACTCTTTGGCACTTTTCATGGATTCCTCCATTTTATCCTTCAAACTCTTATTGCTCTGCGCGGTAAGGTCATCCAACTCATCAACCGTTGGCATTTTAAGCTTCGTAAAGGGCGTTCTCGCGCTTTTACTGCCATTAATGGCATCATTGTCCCACACCTCGAAATAATAAGTAACCTCATCCCCTGGCTTCAATCCAAGCTTTTTCAAATCCCAATAATGGTTAAAAGGACTTAATGAGGCATTTCTATTGAAAGATAACGGGGTACTTTCCCACTTTTCGCTCTTGTTGTCTTTACTATCAACCCTGTACTTCATGCTCAATGAGCGCAAACCATAATCATCAGAAACCTCACCCGTAAAGTAGCGGTACTGGTTATTATCCACGCTATCTTCAAACTCCTTTACCGAAATTACCGGGTACTGATCGGGAGTAACATTGATGGTGTAAGTAATTGAATCGGCATTGGGAAGGCTTTTGCCACTCACCTTAAGCGTATACGGTGTACTCTCAGTAACTACTTTGGTAAATACAAAATGGTCTTTTTGCCTATTGCCACCCGGCATCATGGTATCACCCATGTACATCGTGATATCGCTTGTTGATTTGGCACTGAAATCCCAAATTATTTTGGTTCCCTCGGGTACGGTAATATCTCCTGTGTTACTAATAACTTCATCTTTGCGGCCGATATAACTTGGGTAATCCAAGGCTACATCAAAGCCTACAATCATTGGTTTTGGTGTTACTTCTAGTTGGTATTCTTTAGAGTCGAAACCAGCGGCACTGAAATTGAAGTCTATATTTTTTTGCACGTTGAAGAACTTGTAGGCAAACTCCCCATTCTTATCCTTCTGCATTTTGTAAGTGTAGCCACCTTGATTAATGCTTACCTCGTTGGGCAGTGCCTCGCCCTCTACCTTCAAGCGAAGCTCATAATCGCTGTATTGCAAGGCATCTAACTTTTCATTGGCAACAATAAATTTAAATGGCGCCGGTTTTTCAAAGCTTTGCCCATTGTAAACCAATCGGGTAGTGCCCTCAGTGATAATGCTTGCGTTGGCAAAAAGAATAATAACCAATGCCAGCACAGGCACTGCCAGATACTTTAAATACTTACGGTTACTACTTAAATCAATAGCTGTGGTAAACGGTACCGGCTTAAGGTTCTCAATTTTTTGGCTAATACTTGCGGTAATCAAGCTGGCATCTGCAGCACCTTCTGATTGTTTCTTGAGTTGCAAAATGTTTAACAACCTATCTTCAACATCGGTAAAGTGCGTGCCAATAATAGTCGCAGCTTGCTCATGGCTAATAACTTTTCCTAAACGGGCATATTGCAATGCAGGCATTATAACCCAGCGGAAAGCAACAAAACCAGCAAAACCCAGATAACCAAAAAACAGTATTTTTCGGCCAATAGGAGGCAAAAACAGGTAAAACTCGGCAAACGTAACCACTAGGAATAGCGCTAGCAAGAGGGCTGATGTGTATATCAGTCCTCGCAGCAGTTGGTTTAAGTAATACTTGCGTATAAACTCATCCAACCGAGCTATGAGCAATTCATAATTATTTGCCATTCTATTTGGTTATGGGTTATCAGTTATTGGTTAATAAGGGTCTAATTATTAACCTAAAACCATAACATTTTACTTATCTCATCAACTCAACCATACTCCAACTACAACAACGTAAATTGGAGTAAACTTATTGGCTTTGTAGAACTGACACAATATTTACGCCAAACGTTGTACAAAAACCACTGCCTTAGCATTTATTAACTACTCAACCAGCAAACTAATTCCAATCTTTCTATCCAACAATTAACTAACCACCCTATTTACCCGCGGCTGGTACAAAATATACATCCCTAAAGTTGCGATATTCCATACTGTTTTGCGGAAAATTTTTAACCCTTGCTTGCAACAAGCGATGATCTTTGTAATAATAAATCGGGATGATTGCTGCATCATCCATCATTATCTGGTCAGCTTTTAAGTATAGCAATTCTCTTTGGTCAGCATCTACGGTTACCAGGGCTTCTTCAAACACCTTGTCAAACTCAACACTGGTGTATCTAAAAGAGTTTAGGTAAGAGCGTTCTTCCATAGTTGGCGGAATGTGCTTGCTATAAAACAAGTTTAAAAAGTTCTCCGCATCAGGGTAATCAGCTACCCAGCCTGCACGCCAAAACTGGGTTTTTCCAGTTTCTATCAACTCCAAATGTTGGGCAAATGGGATGATGTTTAGCTCTACATCAATGCCCAAGTTCTCTTTCAACATTTTTTGAATGGCTTCAGCCACTTGCTCATTGTGGCCACCACCGCTGTTTATCTGCAACGTAATTTTAGGAAAACCCTCACCACCTGGGTAGCCAGCTTTGGTCATATATTCACGGGCCTTTGCCGGATCATACTGGTATCCTTTAACCACCTTGTTATCATAGTTAGGTATACCCGGCGGCACCACACCATGCACAGCAGCTAGGCCAGAGCCTTTTAAGGTATAATCAACAATACTTTGCTTATCAATAGCATAATTAAAGGCGATTCTCAAATCTTTGTTATTAAACAAATCACCTTTATGCTGAAAACCATAATACTGCAAAGCCAATGATGGCATTACTTGCAACTGGTATTGTTGGTACTCTCCAATTAGTTTATCATCCACGGTTACTATATCCGATGTCATCTCTAACGGCAAACGGAATAAAAAGTCAATTTTTCCATTCTTGAATTCTAGCAGTTCGGTTTTACGGTCTTTAATAAAAGTTACCTTAATGCCATCAAGATATGGTAATTGGTTACCGGCAGCATCTTTGCCCCAGTAATCAGGGTTTTTATCCAGTATTAAGTAGTTGCCCTCGTTAATATCCTTTAGTATAAACGGCCCAGTACCTACTGTTTTTACCCGCATTTCTTTACCGTATTTATCAACGGCCTCTCTCGGGAAAACTGAAGTAAACGGCAGTGCCAACATGTTGAAGAAGCCCGTAAACGTTTTATTCAGTTCTATTTTAAGGGTATAATCATCAACAACTGTTACCCCTGTAACACCCTCGGGCAATGGCTCACCCGTTTGAGTAGATGCATAATACTCTTCGCAACCCTTTACCCTACCCAAAAATACCCACGAACCTTGGTTATCAGCATCAGCCTCGCAAAGCTTGGTAAAAGTATACTTAAAATCATTGGCGGTAACCTCACGGCCAACACCGCCTTCAAAAACTTCACTATTATGAAACTTTACCCCTTTGCGCAAGTGAAAAATAAAAGTAGTGTAGGTACTGTCTACCTCCCAGCTTTCAGCAAGGCGCGGCACAATGGTTAAATCGTTTTGGTCAAAACCCACCAAACCCTCATAAATTTGATTGGTAATGCGGTGACTGGTAACCTCGGTAACATTTAGCGGGTACAGGCTCCTAAAGTTTTCTACTTCATTCATCCTTAATACGCCCCCGGCATATTTACCATCTTCAATAGCAGTAAGCTTTTCAGCTTCATTTTTTGCATTGTCCCCACCGCAAGAGGCAAAGCCTAACAATGCCATTACCAGGGTACCCAGTACTAATTTTCTCATATTGTTGATTTATTAACCCAGTAAAGTTAATAGATTTTGAAGTATCCGCTAGTTTTGATGCCTTTCGTTAAGTGTGTAACATCCGTTCCCATATGGTGTATAATATTCTACATACAACATTTACCTTGGCAACCTCGTAAATGTACCGAAAACTCTTGCACCATTGCATTATGCACACAATATGAAATCTATTGCATCAATTTGTATAATTTTAGCTTATTCAAAGTATCCACAAGCTTTTTATGGAAAACGACTACAAAGTAATTAAATGCTGGGCTGCCTAGGCTACTTAAAATTTTGGATACTTTTTCTATTAATTTCCATTTTGGGAACAACCAGTTTATTGGCCCAATCGTACACCTACAGCGGTACCATTATTGATGCTGTAACCGATGAACCCATACCGTTTGTAAATGTATTTTTTGTTGGCAGTACCGCAGGTGGCATGACCGATTTTGATGGTAAATACAGCATAACGGTGTACACCAAACCCGACTCTATTGCTACATCGGTACTTGGTTATAAGGCAGCTAAAAAACCAGTAAGTTCAGCAACGGCGCAAGTAATAAATTTTAAGTTAGAGCGGGATGCCTACAATTTACAAGAGATAGTGGTGCTGCCCGGCGAAAACCCAGCCGAAACAATACTGAGTAAAGTTATTGAGAACAAAAAGTATAACGATAAAGATAAGCTGGACCGCTACGGATATGAAGTGTACAACAAAACCGAGATAGATTTATACGACATTGAAGACAAATTTATGGACCGTAAAATAATGCGGCCGTTTCTATTTGTATTTGAATACTTGGATAGTACCAGCGAAGAAGACCCCTATTTGCCGGCATTTCTTTCAGAGAGTTTATCAGATTATTACTACCGTAAAAATCCAAAACAAAGGCGCGAAGAAATAAAGGCGAGCAGAATATCGGGCATTGAAAATGAGAGCATTTCTCAAATGATGGGTGGCCTGTACCAAGAAGTAGATATTTATAACAATTGGATAAACCTGATTAGTAAAGATTTTGCTTCGCCAATAGCAGATAACGCGCTTAACTACTATAAATATTACTTGGTTGATAGTGGTTTTATTAACGGCTATTATAGCTATAAATTAAACTTTGTGCCCCGTACTAAAGGCTATAACACCTTTTTGGGCGATATATGGATAGCCGATAGCAGCTATGCCGTAATGAAAATAAACATGCAGGTTGGCGACCACGTAAACATCAATTTTATTGAGCGCAGCAGTGTGTACCAAGAGTTTAACGAGGTGGAGCCAGGCACCTGGATGATTACCAAAGATAAAATCGTAATCAAATTTAAAGTGGTAGATAAAGCGGTAGGTATTATTGGCCGTAAAACCGCATCGTTTAGGGATTTTAATATTAACAACGACGGAATGGACTCTGTGTTCATTAACCGCGATGACATAGTAATGGCCGATAATGTGATTATTGAAGATGAAGCTTTTTGGGAAACCGTTAGGCACGAAAAATTATCGAGCAGTGAGGTGGGTGTGTACCAAATGGTTGATTCACTAAAAAATACCAAGGCCTTTACCACCTGGATTGATATTCTTGATTTGATATTTAATGGCTATTATGAAGTTAAGTACGTTGAGTTTGGTCCATACTCATCGGTAATTAGTTACAATGCTATTGAAAAATTTAGGTTTAGAGGGGGTTTTCGCACCACTGCAGATTTAAGTAAACAATTTAGGGTAGGTGCATACATAGCCTATGGCACCGGTGATAAACTAGTAAAGTATGGCGCTGATGGTATGGTTTATCTTACCAAAAACCATCAAATGCATTTAAGCGGTAGTTATATGTTTGATTATGACTTGGCTGCAACCAACCCTGCCCAATTTGGCAAAGACAATATCCTATCAGGATTATACCGCCGAACAGAAGTACCATTAAAGCTCAATTTGTTGCGGCAGTGGAGTGCATCTTTATACAAAGAATGGAGATTTGGATTGAGCCATAGCGTTACTTTTAGAAACACCAAAGTAATGCCCAAGTTCCCCTATTTTTATATTACTCAACCAAGCGATGTTTACGAACAGGCTCTAATTACCGATTTTAATAATACTGAGATAGATATTATTAACAGATTTGCATACAAAGAGAAATTTTTAAGTGATGATTTTGATAGAATAAGCTTGGGTACTAAACACCCCATCTTTTATTTCAGGTATAGAATGGGCTTGAAAAATATACTCAATAGCGGTTTCAGTTACAACCGTATAGACCTACTGCTAACCGATGAATATGCCATAAAACCATTAGGTACTCTGCATATGGATATATCAGCAGGCAAAATATTTGGTACGCTTCCTACCCAGCTGTTAGAGATATTTCAAGGCAACGAAACCTATTTTTACAACGACTATGCCTTTAATTTAATGAACGAATATGAGTTTGTAAGTGATATGTATATTACCATATCATTGCGGCACCATCTAGAAGGTTTCTTTTTTAATAAAATACCCGTTTTTAGAAAGCTTAAATGGCGCGAAGTAATTGGCATTAAAGCTGCTTGGGGCACTTTAAGCGATGCCAACAAAGAAGCTAACAGATACAATTTCTCAATAGCCCCTTACCCAATACCGTATATGGAAGCCAGTGCCGGTATTGAAAATATCTTTAAAATATTTAGGGTTGATGCCGTGTTTAGGTTAACCCATCGTAATAGGCCTGCTTACCTACAAACCGCCAATTGGGGCATTAGGGTTGGTATTGCCATAGATTTTTAATTATGGTGGCTCAACATATAGTGCCAATTTTCTGCCGCTATATGATAAATAGATACATTTAGAAGGCTTTTTTTTATCACTATTGGTTATCAATGAACAAAAAATATACTAACGTGTTATATGAGTGTGATTTAAAAAAGTAAAGAAATGATAAATCAGTCCAGCTTAAAGAAGGCATCCAATTTGGCACGCGCTATTGCTCATCCGGTAAGGTTGGCGATATTGAAATTTATCAGCGAGCAAGGCACTACCAACGTTAACAGTATTTACAATACGCTTAACCTGGAGCAGTCAATCACTTCTCAACACTTGCGCATACTAAGGGTTGCCGAATTAGTGGATACCCAGCGCGATGGTAAGTTTATACACTACAGTATAAATCATACCAAAATTGCTAAGCTTAATGTGGCGCTCAACGATTTCTTTGCTAAGAAAACAGTGATAGATATCGACCAAAATATTGAAGAGGCTCCTAAAAGCAATCGCCATAACGGTGTTTCTATTAGGTCGCAATCACAGGCCAAAGCGAGCTGATATTTCCAGCATTCTTTCTATTGATTTTTTTGAGCGCTCAATTAGGGCAGCATCCAAATTAACTTCTGGGGTGTCGTACTTCATGCACAGGTAAATTTTCTCCAGTGTGTTAAGCTTCATATGCGGACAATCGTTGCAAGCACAGGCATTGTTTGGCGGCGCTGGTATAAAGGTTTTGTGTGGGCTACTTTTCCGCATTTGATGGATGATACCCGGCTCAGTAGCTACTATAAACTCCTGCGCTTCGTTTTCTTCGGTATATTTCAACAAACCTGAAGTACTGCCAATATATGCAGCCCTATCCAATATGGGTGCTTCACACTCGGGGTGCGCAATCAATACCGCTTTTGGATGTCGCTCTTGCAAGCGGGTAATTTTCTCTAACGAGAATATCTCGTGCACCATACAGGCACCATCCCACAACACCATATCCCGCCCCGTTTTCTTAATCAAATAAGCTCCCAAATTCTTATCGGGCGCAAATATAATGGGCTGCTCTTTAGGTATACTTTCTATAATTTTTACTGCATTGGTACTCGTACAAACTATATCACTTAAGGCCTTAATCTCGGCAGTGCAGTTTACATAAGTTACTACAATATGATCAGGGTGCTGGGCTTTGAAAGCTGCAAACTTATCGGGCGGGCAACTGTCGGCCAAGCTACAACCAGCCTTCAAATCGGGCAGCAACACCCGTTTATTTGGGCTCAGTATTTTAGCTGTTTCGGCCATAAAATGCACACCAGCAAACACTATCACATCGGCATCGGTTTTGGCGGCTTGTTGCGAAAGGCCCAAGCTATCCCCAATATAATCGGCAATGTCTTGTATGTCCGGGTCCTGATAATAGTGTGCAAGTATAACCGCATTTTTCTCTTTTTTAAGTTTTTCAATTTCCTCAAACAAATCCAGTGTTGGGTCAACGAAAGTATCCAAAAAACCGCGGCTTTGTAAATTGCTTTTTGCTTCTGCTAGGCTAAGGGCCATTTTATTATTATTAGTTTATTAAAGAGAATTCATCATAATCATTAAGGCTGTGAATTCGGTTGTAAGTAAGTTCAAAATTACTTGCTCGTTTCGTTATTCCAACCTTTTGCTGCGCTATTAACAAGTTATTAGGGGGCATTAGTTCTGTAAATCAACTACTTTAATACGTTATTCACAATCTGTGGATTTAATCTTGGGTTAACAATAACTTTAAAAAGTGAAGTGGATAAACGGTGTATAACCTGTGGGTAAAAAAGGGAAAAATAGGTTTGCTAAAGCATAACTTTTGGCATGTAAAAATCGAAAATTTTTATCCGCTTTACTTCCCCATGCTACTAACAAAAAAACACACACCAGTGTTGATTTCTCGGTTTTTAAACTCTTTGTTTTATAGCCTATAATCCAACTCATTTTTGTGTTATGTGTGTAACTTTTTGACCTATTTTATTTGTACAGATTCATTTTATGAATATACGCTGCTACTTTATCGGGCACTAAGTATTTAATAGAGGTACCCTCTTTAATGCACTTGCGTATATAGCTTGCTGAAACATCCATTTGCGGAAACTCGACTATATGTACGCTATTTTCAAAATTTTCGGGCGCCTGCGGCGCTGGGTATCCTGGGCGTTGATACACATATATATGGTAGTGCTTCAGTATCGCCTCGTAGTTTTTCCATTTATGCAGGTGTGCTAGGTTATCGGCGCCCATAATAACCGAAAACTGGTGCATGGCAAATTTATCGGTTAATTGTGCCAAGGTATCAACGGTATAGCTGGGTTTGGGCATGGTAAACTCAATGTTGTTTACCCTAAACCGGTCGTTATCTTCAATAGCCTGCTCTACTAGGTACAGGCGGTCGTATTCGCTGAGCATACCGGTTTTGTCTTTATGCGGGTTTTGCGGCGACACGATAAACCAAATTTGGTCCATATCAGTGTACTCCACCAGTTGGTTGGCTATAACTAAATGACCTGTGTGTATAGGGTTAAACGACCCGAAAAACAAACCAATATGCATGAGGCTATTATACGGTAAGGCACAAAGTTACGGAAATGTTTGGGGTACAGGTTTGTTATTGGGAAGCGGATTGCGGGTTTAAAAATCCGTCGCATTTTGTCGTGCAGGAATTGAGGTTTTACAAGGGCTACAAGATGTTAAAACCCCGATTTGGGTAAATAATTATAAGCTTGGACAAAGGCTTAATACCCCTTGATAAATAAGATAAATTTATAATTAAGCTCCAAAAATTTTACTGGAAATACAACACGCTGGTTTACATATAGTTACATTTCCATTATTCGTTTTGTTGGATTATTTGCGGTATAAAAGTTTGCAAAATATAAAAACGGTTTATAAATTAGTGGCGTGATGGACTTAAGGCGTCACGCAGTATTGCGTAGATAGGATTAACGATAAATGTCCCCATTAAGCAAAATTGCAACACATAATAATATAGGATCTTTCCCTATATAAGAAACACACACGTGCCCGCCATACGTACATAGGGCGATGCCCCGTGCTAGCGTATATATCCCCGTTGGGGAAGCCCATGATTTGGCGACGTTTTTTAAAGCCAATAACCCTCGCCCAAGGCGAGGCAAGCTAACAAACCAATAACCGATTAACCAATAACCATGCCCAGAGAAACCAAGATAAACCTAGAAATATTGGAGATATTCCAGAGCCTCGTAAGGGAAGAGAACATGCTGCTGGCCTGTACCGACGAGGACCTGGTGATAATGCTCAACGAAAAGCTGTTTGTAGAGCACCGCATCAGTTATCGTACCTTTCAGCGCTACAAGCGCCGGGCGCTGAAGTCTATGGAGATACCCGATGCCGACCCGCTGTACTGCGACCTGTTTTTTATCCTTAGGCAGGCGTATGTAAACCTGCGCCAACAGATGCTGCACGCTATACAGGAAGACCGCATCGGCTCGCGACGGTATATGTGGATACTGGAACGCAAGTTTAGGGAATGGAACCTGCGATATAACCCCATTGACGACCCAATAGAAGAGGACGACGAGACCGGCCCTATAATTGAAGAAACCTACCGGTACCCTACCCTGCTGGGCGATTATTGCGACATAAACAATGACGAGCGCCCTAAGGATATTATGCCCGTGCACTATGCCGTGTTTAACAAATACGTGGTACCCAACCCCGACTACGATGGCGATGAGGACGACAACACCCGCGAGATAAAGCGCATGTGGGACTACTTGCAAGAAACCATTGCCAAGGATGCCGAGGATGATCGCCTGCGGGAGCAGCGGATATTGGAGAACAGGCGGTTGAGGGAAGAAAAACAAAAGGCAGAGGCGGAAAAGGAAACCGAGGTACCCAACGAGCTGTTGCCCGAAAACGACCAACAGGCCGGAACGGGCACCGATGAGGACCAGCAAGATGATACGGACCATTGGCCGCCCAAGCCCACCGAAGAGGAATGGGTAGCCGCACAGGCACAACGGCTCAGGGCCAAAATTGCCGCCAGGGGCACCCATCGCTCGGGGTATTGACCGTTAGCCCCCCCCCGCAAAAAGCGGGGCAGGCTTGGATTGTAAAGAGAATTGGGAGATTGGAAAAGAATTTTTTACATAATGCGGTAAAATCCTTTTCCAATCATGCTAATCAAGTAAAATCATGGTTCAAAACATGATGCGACACTTCAAAAAAGCAGGGGTATCGGTTACCGCACATTGCGCAAAGGTAGAAACAGCTGTGCATAGTGAAGTTATAAAAGCGCACCAATTGGTGGCGCTATATAACGTTTTCGTTAAGCCCATACCAACCATATACTTTTTTATTATTTTGGGCATAAATATCCTCCTCATGTTCCGTTTACTTAGTGGGTTGTTACTTTTAGCCCTACCGTATTTTGCGGTTGCCCAAGCCCTTGCCCCACGCACGATTACCCTGCCGGTGCGCAACATCGCTGCCATCGATTCGGTATGGATGCAATTAAAAACCAGTAATATCGAAATCCGTAACGATTCGATATTAAATGAACAACTCCTTGATTTGGTGCAGATAAAAGTGGCCGATAGTGTGCTTACCAAGCGCACCCAGCGCCACCGCTCAGGTTTTGGTTGGTTGTTGGCACCCTTTGGTATCCATTGGCGCGCCATTACCATGAACCGGGTAAAATATGTAGGCACGGCCAAAAAAGACATTGGCAACCCCGCTAAGCCAGAGTATACGGAGTATGATATAAATGTTGACTTGATGGCCCACACCCCGAAGCATATGGCGCTGGTGTGGCAAGGTCAGCAAAAGCAAAAGGAGGTAAACAAGAAAAACCTGCGCGGCCAAGACCCCAATAAGCCTCCGTTTATTGAACCCACGCAAGAGACGGCGCATTACTATCGCATCCATTGCGAACTAACGCCACCCAAGCACTACCGCGAGCAGCTTACTCAATGGTTTTACCCAGTAACCGGGCATAAAGGTTTTGCTGGCCACCCCAACTTCGGCGAGCCGCGCCCTACCTTGGGGGTGTATGGTGCTTTTACTATGGATTGCAACCACAATTGCCATATCGAAATTCACCCTTACGAATGGCTGTGGTGGTTGGATGTAAACCCCACCAAAGATAGCCTTGCCAACGAAAAACGTTGGATGGTGGGTTTGCAGCGTGAGGCAAGCAACCGTTTTCGCAAGTGGGCCACCAGCCCACGGGTAGGATTGGTATCGGTGCCGTTTTTGTTTGCCGCCGATGCCCCCAACCCCACTATAATGGTTGAGCACCTGGTGTTTAGTGATTTTGTGCCCGAAGCCCTACAAACCTTGCCCGAGTTGCCAGCCGATGCTTTGGACCTGAACTTTACGGAAATGACGGTATCGCTCACCAATGAATTGAAAGAAGATAAAACCCTCACCATCCGTACCAATCAACCCATTGATAATGAAGGCCTGCGCATGTGGCTATCGGGCGTTGAAACCGATGGGCAATGGATAAAGGGGTATATTAATATTGCCATGTCGGTAAAAGATTTGTACACGGCGCGGGTAACGGTAAAGTAAGTCTCAACCTTTATGAAAAGCCTACACTTCATATTATGGATAACCCTGTGCCTTGGTAGCCTAGCGGCCAAGGGGCAAGGTACGTTCAATAGGGCGTATGATGTGAATTATGGGAGCGAATTGGGTGCGGCAGTCTATATTGTGGATGATGGATATTTGATGTTTGGCACAGGTTTAGCCAGCATATCTGACCCCGTTTATGTTATAAAGATTAAGAAAGTCGATTTCGATGGAAATATATTATGGGAGAAGAGTTACGGAGGACAAGGGACAACACGTTCTGTGAATTATGGTGCAGGGGGGGTTACGAGTGACCTTGATGAATATTTTTACATTTCTGGCGTTTTCGCAGATACGATAGAACCTGAAGACCTATTGGTTACCAAAGTTAATTATAATGGAGATACCGTTTGGTCTAAAACCTATGGAGGTCCAAAACAGGAGGTTCCTTATAGTATCTTTTACGACACTAGTGAGCACCACATTTATGTTACAGGCGGTACGGAATCATTTGGGACAGGAAATGTAAATGTATTTGTATGGGTTTTGGATACTACAGGTAACACGGTAAATACTTGGTTTTATGGTGGCGGGGATTATGACTATGGTAAGTCGATTATAAAAATAGATGATACTATATACCTATCGGGTTACACGACCAGCTATGGCAACAAAAGCGAGCCTTTTTTAATGAAGTTGGATACTTTAGGAAATACGACAAACCTTAGTTTTTATGGCACTTCAGGTTGGGATATTGAAGCAGGTATTGCTAAGAACCATGATAACGACAAGCTACTAATGTGGGGCTGGCTTGATTCATTACAGGGTGCCGCTTTTATTTCTCGCTTGGATTTGAGTGGGGCTATAGTATGGAGAAAAGTAATCAAATGGTATGGGGTTATAACAGAAGCCAAGTTTTTGAAAGACAACAGTATCATTATTATTGGGGCCAACAATGATAGCCGCAGCAAGGGCAATATTGCAAAATTGGACAGTTTGGGCAATGTACTTTGGTATAGGGAGTATTCCTTTAATGACCCAGATGTGTCGGGCATTTTTTCGTATTGTATTTTTTATAGTTTTGATTGGAATTTGCTAACTGGAGACATTATAGCATTTGGCCACACTGATCGTGACCCTGCCCTTGGCGATTCAACCGGCCAAGACTTCTGGCTCTTAAAACTCGATAGTATGGGCTGCCTTGTGCCTGGCTGCGATACGATCACCGAGGTGGGCATACAGCCCATTGAAACCTCAGGCCCGCAAATAACCATTTACCCCAACCCTGCCAAATATACCGCCCAGGTGCTACTCAACCACGGCACGCCCAACGCCGAGATAGACTTCACACTTTTTGGCTTATCCGGCCAAGCAATCATCACCCAAAAACACCTACTCAACCCATACGGATTTGGTGAGTGGACCATAGGTTTGGAAGGATTATCACCTGGCATCTATCTCTACCGCATTGCCAACCCAACTGGGCAGGTGCATACTGGTAGGTTGATGGTGGAGTAGTATGCTTGCTAAGTCATAATTAAAGTTAACGGATTCAAAAAAACTTCCTCCAAACCCTACATTCCCCAAATGCAAGGATTAATTTTAACCTTTGTATAGGCTAAGTGTTACACTTGGCAGAATGTAGCGTATGACCAACAGAACAGATTTTTTGGTAATTGGCTCCGGTATTGCGGGCCTTACCTTCGCGGTGAAAACCGCTGAGCGTTTCCCCAACCGTAAAGTAACCATTATTACCAAAGCCGACGAGGACGAGAGCAACACCAAGTATGCCCAAGGGGGCGTGGCGGCGGTCTGGAATTTTGATGACGATAGTTTTGATAAACACGTAGCCGATACCCTGGATGCTGGCGATGGTCTATGCAATTTGGAGGTGGTTGAGGCGGTAGTAAAAGAGGGCCCACAGCGCATTCGCGAGATAATAGAGTGGGGCGCCCAGTTTGATAAAAACGATAGTGGCGAGTATCACTTGGGCAAAGAGGGCGGGCACACTGCCAACCGCATACTGCACTTTAAAGATGCCACCGGCAAAGAGATTGAGCGCGCGCTTATAAACCACGCCCATACCCTCCCCAACATTGAGATATATACGCATCATTACGTTATCGACATTATCACGCAGCACCACTTGGGCGGGGCTATCACTAGGGTTACACCGGGCATTACCTGTTATGGCGTGTATGTACTTAACCTGGAGACCAACCGCACCGAAAAAATATTGAGCTGCATTACCATGATGGCTACCGGTGGGGCGGGGCAGGTGTACAAAAGCACCACCAACCCACGCATTGCCACTGGCGATGGTATAGCCATGATGTACCGCGCCAAAGGCCGCGTAATGGATATGGAGTTTATACAGTTTCACCCAACATCGTTGTACAACCCTGGCGAGAGTCCGTCGTTTTTGATAAGCGAGGCCGTGCGCGGCGATGGGGCCATATTGCGCTTGGCCAATGGCGAGGAGTTTATGCACGACTACGACCCGCGTGGCTCGCTAGCGCCCCGCGATATTGTAGCCCGCGCCATTGATAACGAAATGAAAAAGGCGGGTGTTGACCACCTATACCTTGACTGTACACACATGGACAAGGCGGCCTTTATCCACCATTTCCCGAATATTTACGAAAAGTGCGCCAGCATCGGCATCCATACAGAGCAAGATATGATACCCGTGGTACCTGCCGCCCACTATACGTGCGGCGGCATATTGGTGGATATGAATGGCCAAAGCAGCATCAATAACCTATATGCTTGTGGCGAGTGCTCGGCTACAGGCCTGCATGGTGCCAACCGCTTGGCCAGCAACTCGTTGCTTGAGGCCATGGTGTATGCGCACCGTATATTTGAGGATGCTGCCAAACGCATTGATAGTTGCCACTTTGAAGAGCGTATACCCGATTGGGATGCCGCTGGCACCAGCGAGCCGCAAGAGTTGGTATTGATTACGCAGAGCCGAAAGGAGCTGCAAGAGATAATGAGTAACTACGTGGGCATCGTTCGCAGCGATGTGCGCCTAGAGCGGGCCTTGGTGCGCTTGAACTTGTTGCACAAAGAAACCGAGGAACTGTACGAAAAAACCATCCTGAGCCCGCAACTGTGCGAACTGCGCAACATGATCACCATTGGCTACCTCATTACCAAAAGCTCCGCCATCCGCAAAGAGAGCCGCGGCCTTCACTTCACCACCGACTACCCCGAGAAAAAAGCTTGGGCCGAGGATACGGTGTTGTGAGTTGGTCGATGGTCGATAGTCCATGGATGAAAAGGAAGAGGTTATTGGAGCAAAGTTCCTGAGGGACGGAAGTTACTTTTTTGAACTTTAAGCCTTATCTTAGGGTATAAGTAATAAAGACATTGGAATATGTATTCAAAGGCTTCCATTATAAAAATGGTGAACAATATTGATGATGAAAGGTTTTTGCAGGCTATTGAAGCTATGCTAGAAACCTATCAACAAAACAATACCGTTACTTATACTGTAGTTGGTGAGCCGCTCAACATAGAACAATACCGCAAGCATATCCAGCAAATCATCAAAGAAGTAGAGGCCGGCGAAACCATTTCGCATGAGGATTTGAAAAAGGAATCCGAAACGTGGATTAATGTGTAGGGTGGGATGCTGTTGGAGCTAAGTTCTGGGGCACGGTAGTTACTTCCGCGTGAGAGGAAAGATTAACCTCAATTTCCCTTTGCGACCTTCGCGTTTTTACCTTTGCGCACATTGCGGTTAAGAACACACTGCCCAGCTTCATAGAACGGGGAGTAATGCTGAGTTAGAAATCAATTTCCTATTTTCACAAAAAACCACCCAGCATGGATATGGACCAACACCACGAACGCATGGCCACCATGACTTTTTCATCGGTGTACCCGCATTACTTAACCAAAGTGGAGAAGAAAGGCCGCACCAAAGACGAGCTACACGAGGTAATTACGTGGTTAACCGGCTTTAGCGATACCCAAATACAAAAACTGATTGACGAAAAAGTAACTTTTGCTACGTTTTTCGAGCAGGCCACCCTCAACCCCAATGCACACCTCATTACCGGAATGATATGCGGCTACCGCATTGAGGATATCGATAATGATTTGACCCGTAAAGTTAGGTACTTGGATAAGCTGGTAGATGAACTGGCTAAGGGCAGGAAGATGGAGAAGATTTTGCGAGGGTAGATAGGGGATTTAATAATATCATAAAACCTCCGTTACATCATATCTTCATTATCTCCTTCAATCTCTTTTGGTTTTGGTAGTGCGTCTTGGGCTAGTTCTGCTCTTATTTCGGGAGAGTCGAGCGCCTTAAAGTTTTCGTGGGTTACTACTTTTTTGCCGGTTTGTTCTTCAATCTTTTTAATGGCCTCTTTAGTAATGTTGCCCGCAATATGTATGGAGCGTTTAGTTTCAACAAAATTCTTCGCACCGGTTTTTGATATTATTTCTGTGGAGGTGGCTTCACTAAATATGGTAGCTGCAAGCTCCAAGGGCGTCATATTATCCCTAAGGCTATCGTTCTTCGCAAGACCTTTGTGTTCCTTATATTGTTTGGAGGACAAACCAAACGACGACCGGTACAACTCATCCGTTAATATGGCATATTGAAAGCCATCAGACACCCCACTCTCCTTTAGCTTTTCGGTAAAAGTGTTGCGGGTGGTAATAGAAGCGGTTCGCGTTTCAACCCAATCTTTCGGATAGCCCTTGGCAAGGTAATAACCTTTTGCTCTTTCTATCGCTTTGGCGGGTTGCTCAATTTCGTCAAGCCTTTCTTTGCCTACCCGTGCCAGCCATTTTTTAAACGGCTCCGCTTTTTTCGATGGGATGGATTGAATGATTCGGAATATACCTTCTGTACTAGCACAGTTAATATTTTGCCTACCCCCAGCCGTTTGTATGGGAAGGGGGGTGGCAATTTGCCCCCACCCTTTAGAAAGCTCATCATCTCTACGTCTTAGGTCTTTAAGATAACCTTTAGGATCTACGGAATCCGTCAAAACTTTCACCACATCTTCTATTACAAAGTACCAATCGTTATCAAAAAACACCTTGCGTATTTCGTCCCCTTCAAACAGGGCAATTTTGTTGTCTTGCTCTTTCTTTGACATCATTAGCTGATTTTTAATCTGATTTAGTAAAGATAACGATTACTAATATGTTTAGGTGGCGAATTTTGTTTTTTGCAAGGATTATTTTATAAACATCGCATTAGGCCAAATTTCTCCTCACTCCCTTCGTTATAAAAAAACACATTCACACCAATCATTAATATGTCGCCCAGCGGCCCGTATCTCCACCAAAAGACCCCGTTTTTAGCCCAAATCCCGCAAAAAATTGGCGTTTGAACCTTGGGGTCAAAAAAGTTTTAAAAACGCAACAGCGTTAATTTGTGAAGGTCGGTTTTTGACTGGTTTTGTGGACAATATTATCATTATATTTACTACAAAAAAATAATGATGGTGCTTTTGGTCGTAAGTGGGCCTTTACCTTGGTGGGGCGTTTTAATACTGGTAACGGTGTTTATCTTTTTAGTAATCTTTATTTTGTACATACTGTCTTCTTCAGTATCAGCAACCAGCAGCGACTCTCTTGTTCCGGCGCTGCAAAAAGTTTTTAGGCCCCTCGGTTTTACACTCATAAAATCCGAAAAAATGAGTTACAATGATCCAAATTACTTTTCTACTGATATGAGCCAAGCATTTGGTAGTCACAATCAATATCAAGTTACTCGAAGGGTGCTGTTTTTAGATGCTAAAGGAAAGGAGCAACAAACAGTGGTGAACTATCAATATAATTTTGGTAGCGAGGAATTTGAATTTCGACCGCCACTGGCGTCTTTTCTTTAATCATCAATCCTCAAATCCAAGCTCGTCATTAGGTAAGCGAATTTCGATGGTGACGTGTTCGATGTTTTCTTTATTTAGCAGCTCTTTAATTTTTATGCGGAGGTTTTTGCGCTCGGGTACTTTTTCGCTTTCGGTTACCACGTGCAGGGTTGCAACTGCCAATGCGCTTGTATAATTTTCGAACCTTGATTTTGCTTGATTAGCATGATTGGAAAAGGATTTTAACAGTATTATGTAAATAATCCTTTTCAAATCAAGTAAATCCTTTACCTAATAATGCTTGCCCCGACTTGACGGGGGTTCTCACAAACCCTACGGTACCGGGTCATAACCATGTCCGCCCCAGGGGTGGCAGCGGCCAATGCGTTTTAAGGTGAGCCAAAAGCCTTTGATGGGGCCGTGTTTCTCGAAGGCCTGTATGCCATACTCGCTGCAAGTGGGCGTGTAGCGGCAGCTGCGGGGTATCCATGGCGAAAGGATGTATTTGTATCCTTTAATGAGGATAATAAACGGCCAACTAAGTATTTGCTTGATGCTGGGCATGGTGTTTGGCTAGCTTTTCCAGTCCGCGGGTAAGGGCTTCGTCAATTTTAAGGTACTCCATATCGGGCTTGCCGTTGTAGAGCACCATTAAAGATATCTGTTTTTGCTGTGCGGCCAGGTGATGATACAACAAACCTTTGCGGCGGCGAAAAGATTCCTTGATGCGGCGCTTAATGAGGTTTCGGCCAGTGGCCAAGCGCACTTTACGCTTGGGTACCGCTATGCAGGTTTGTACTGGCGAGGGGAGGGAGCCATCGGCTGGCAACCAAATAAACTTGAAAGGGTACTCCGAAACGGAAGTACCCTTCTCAAATAATAGTTCTATAGCTTTGCTACTTTTTAGCCGCTCTACTTTTTTAAAACTTTGCTTACCATATGGTGCAAGTGCAGTCATAACCAGTAAGTTGTTTAAACGTAAGCGGGCAGGCTAAAAAAACTTATTTCAGTTTTTTAACGTCAGAAACGGTTAGTTTCTTACGGCCCCTTGCGCGACGTTTTGCAATAATGGCACGACCACCTTTGGTTGCCATTCTTTCACGGAAACCGTGTTTGTTTCTTCTTTTCCTCTCTGAGGGTTGGAATGTCCGTTTCATCTTATCTTATATTCAGTAATATGCCAAAAGGGCTACAAAGATATGCCTTTATTTAGAGCGAAACAACTTTTTTGCACATCGTGTTTAAAAAGTGTGGATATCGATAGCCTTACACCCGCAAAGGTACTTGATATTACTATGTTTTAAGCCATTTTCGGGCAGTTATTATTGCTTTATTAAGCGGTAAATGGTGCTTTAGGCAAAGCCTATTTTACGGATGGTAGGTATGCTTTTGGGTATTAAATACCTAGCCATACGAATTGCCATAATTGATAATTGATACTTTTTTTACACAAAAAACTATCTATGCGCAAACTACTATTTTCTATTATGGCTGCGGCCTTATTTTTAGTGCTGCCTACAAGGCAAGCCAGTGCCCAAGCGGGACAAATTATTAACGATACCTGGAGTGGCTACACGGAGTTTCAGGCCAACTATTTACAGGGCGGGGTGGGCTCGGTATATCATACGGCCACTATTAACGTGTACAGCAACAATTCCATTAGTGGCAAAATGAAGTCGGTTGTAGACTTTAATGGTACTAAATATGTTTCTTACACTACGCTATCAGGTAGGGTGTACGAATCAAGCTATCAATTGTATCTATCCTCTACCTTGACCTCTGGTGGTGACGAGTTGCCGAATGGACTAAAGTGGTGTGCTTCCAGCGGCACGCTTACCTTGTATGCTGATTCTGACCATAGCGGATATTATATACTTAGCGGAAAAAAGAAGGATGAATGCGAAGGAAGCGTTTCTGTAATTACCCTTTCTAATTATTGATTATACACAACACCTAACACCAACCGCCGCCTTGGTAGCTTATGCTGCCTAGGCGGTTTGTTTTTAATGTAATGGTAATGGCTTAAACAGCACTAAAAACCCACCCCACCCCTACACTTTATAAAATAGAATATATCAGACTTTTGGTGCTTAAAGGTCTTATTCTCATATGTTTGGTTATCTTTAAAATTCCTCACCAACTCCCCCCACCCATGATAGTGTACCTCCTCGTTACAGTAGTAGCCGTATTGTTTATTGCCCTCACTGCCTTCTACCTAGCGGTATTTGTAATTGGTAAAAAACGTAAGCGCATAGTCTTTGATGAGCAATACGAAAAAGTGCGCGCCCAAAACTACCCGCCGCCATACCCCAATGGTTGGTATAACCTGTGCAGTACCGATAAAGTGAAGAAAGGCCAGGTGATTGAGATATCGGCATTGGGCCAAAAGTTTGCGGTATTTAGGGGCGAAAACGGTAAAGTGGGCGTGCTAGATGTATATTGTCCGCACCTAAATGCCAACTTAGCCGATGGTTGCGTAAAGGGCAACAACGTGGTATGCCCTTTTCATGCTTGGGAGTTTGATAAAGAAGGCAAATGTGCCCATATACCCTACACCGAAACCGTGCCCCGCACCGCTAAAGCCAAGGCCTACCATGTGCAAGAAAACTGGGGCTTAATTTTACTATGGCACCACAGCGATGGCATTGCACCAACTTGGAGCACCGAGGGCAGCCTAAAGGAAGTAGAAGAGTATAAGTACCACAGCATGACCACCGATGTGCTGCGTATACACTTGCAAGACTTTGCCGAAAATGGTGCCGATTATGCGCACTTTGCCTTTGTGCACGACCTGCTTACCATCCCGTTTGCCAACAAGTTTGTGTATGTAAAACATACCCTTAATATTGAGTTTGGTAAGGGCGATAAAGCCCACGAAGCGTATTTCTCTGATCAAGCAGACTTGGTGTTTAAGAAAAACGATAAGCCTGTACCGCAAGCGGGCGGCTTTGCTACCGTTACTTATTTTGGCCCAGGCTTTTTGGTGTTCAAGTTTAAAACCCGCATAGCCAACGTGCTACTAGTTAAAACCTTTACTCCGCTGGGCGAGCTAAAGGTGCGCATGGATGATTACGTATATGCCCCCAAAGGCACCCCGGGCATTGTAATTAAATACATATTGGGCGAAGCATCGGCGCAGTTTCACGATGATATTGCCATTTGGGAGAAGAAGAACTTTGCTACCAAACCGCTATTGGTAAAAGGCGATGGCCCAATAATGAAAATGCGTGCTTGGTACAGCCAATTCTACACCGAAAACAGCTACTTGCAGCGTAGCACCGCTATGCCTGTCAAGCCAGTTGTGGTGGAGGAGGATGAATTGGTGGAGGCGGAGTAAGGTTGCTCAGAGGTATTATTTTTATTTAGATGGAGATGATGGAAAGTTACAATTTGTACTTATTGCCCAGCTACCGTCTCGCACCCAGCCTTCTTCATGGTAATATATGTAACCATTAGCATTACCAACACAGCCATAGGTAAAGCGAATTTCTTTTTCCGTTTCAAAGCTATCCAAGTAAAAAAACAGACAACTATTGCTTGGTTTAGAGGCGTTACATCGAGGTATGCGTTCAGTAATTTTTAGGCTGTCATCGATAAAAATATAGCTACCAACAAGGGTATCAGCGTTTATGGTGCTGATGAATATAGTGTCATTAGGTGTACGACAATTAGTGTGAACAACCTTTTTCCGAATTAAATACCTTGTGGAATGCCTAACGGTGTAGTGCATTGTATCGCTCTCAACTGGAGGCGATTGAAAAACAAGAAGAAGCGCTAAAGCAGTAATGATGCCCATAGGCTATTAAACGCTAATAGGTAACAGATATTACCAAAACTACGCTGTTGCTAATGTTAGCGGTAGAGTAAGCTAAGCCCTAATCTTCTATTTCAACAGCGCCTTGAGTCAGCTTTTTTTATTTTTACCCGAAACATGTAAGTCCCTCTCCCCCTGGGAGAGGCTAGGTGAGGGTTTTTACATAACACCGTAAATAATTTGCTGGGGTTTTAAGCAATTAGTGTTGCGTTATTATCCATCTGCAGGTACCTGCTTTGTGCTTGGTGTTACGTGCCCTCACCCCAACCCTCTCCCAGGGGGAGCGGGAGCTTTAACACCTCGCCTTCGGCTCGATATTACAGTTTCGATTATGGTATTTATCGGTTTCGATACTGGCGATGCTCTTAATTTGCAATTTGCGAATCGCGATTTTAAATAACCCTTATATCCGCCTAATGTTAGCACCCAAAGCATTTAACCTACCATCAATGTTTTGGTAGCCGCGGTCTATTTGGTTTACGTTGTGGATGCGGCTGGTGCCGTTGGCTGATAGGGCTGCAATCAATAGCGCTACACCGGCACGGATGTCGGGAGAGCTCATGCTGATGCCACGCAACGGATAAGCCTTATCGATGCCCACTACCGAAGCACGGTGCGGGTCGCATAGTATGATTTGGGCACCCATGTCAATCAGCTTATCTACAAAAAACAAACGGCTTTCAAACATCTTTTGGTGTATCAATACCGTGCCTTTGGCTTGGGTGGCTACAACTAGCACAATGCTCAATAAGTCGGGCGTAAAGCCCGGCCAAGGTGCATCGGCAATGGTCATAATGCTGCCATCAATAAAGGTCTGTATTTCGTAGTGGTCTTGTTCGTGTACCACAATATCATCACCTACAATATCAAAGTTGATACCCAAGCGACGGAATGTGTCAGGGATGATGCCTAAGTGCTCAACACCCACGTTTTTGATGGTAATGTTGGAGCCCGTCATGGCAGCAAGGCCAATAAAGCTGCCAATCTCAATCATATCGGGCAATAGGCGGTGGGTAGTACCCCCCAGCGAGTCAACGCCTTCAATAACCAATAAGTTAGAGCCGATGCCTTCAATTTTGGCACCCATGCGTACCAGCATGTTGCACAGCTGCTGCAAGTAGGGCTCACAAGCGGCATTAAAAATGGTGGTTTTGCCCTTGGCCAGCACGGCCCCCATTACAATGTTGGCAGTACCGGTTACTGATGCCTCGTCAAGTAGCATGTACGTGCCCGTAAGGCTACTGGCATCCACATGGTACATGTAGGTTTCGGCATCGTAGTTAAATTTGGCGCCCAGTTTCTCGAAACCGATAAAGTGGGTATCCAACCTACGGCGGCCAATTTTGTCGCCACCGGGGCGGGGTATGTGCGCTTCTCTAAAACGCGCCAGCATAGGGCCCACTATCATGATAGAGCCACGCAAGCTAGCCGCCTTTTTGCGGAAAGCAGGGCTCATCATTACATCTGGGGTAACGTTTTTGGCTTGGAAGGTGTAAGTACCTGCCGACTCGCGGGTAATGGCCACGCCCATATCGCCAAGGATATCGATAAGGTGGTTTACATCCACAATATCCGGAATGTTGGAAATGGTAACCTTTTCTGGGGTGAGCAATACGGCGCACAGTATTTGTAGCGCTTCGTTTTTGGCTCCTTGCGGGGTAATTTCGCCGTGCAGCTTTTGTCCCCCTACAACCTCAAAAGTATCCATGTATCCTTATTTTTTATGGCGTGGTTTAAAGTTCTTGTTGCGCTGCTGTCCGCCTTTTGAGCGACGCTTGCCGCCACCGCCGCTGCGGTCGTTGTCGCGTTGGTGTGCGGGGCCACGTTTTTCTTTGGCCAGCAAGTCTAGGTTCGAGTCTTCGGTAAGTTTCAACACACCGCTGCTCATGCGCTCTAGGTCGCCAATTATCACATGGTTGTTTACCGTTTCGTTGTTCCAGTTAGTGTGCACTAGTTTCATGTAGTTGCCAATTACTTCGGCAAACTCTTGGCGCTTTTGCTCGTCGTCCATCTCCAGCGCTTTTTTGATGAGCGTTTCGATGTTTTTGCCGTAGTGGCGGTGCCTAAACTCGCTTTGCGGGTATGGTATACGCTTGGGTTTGGCGAAAATGACATCCCTATCAGGCACCGGGTATGGCGAGTCAACCTGTAGTTTAAAGTCTGACATGATGATGATATGATCCCACAGCTTATGGCGGAAATCTTCCACGTTTTTCAAATGTGGGTTTAGCTGGCCCATTAGTTCTATTACTATTTTGGCCTGCTCGTTGCGTTTCTTGTCGTCTTCAATTGAGAGGAGGTATTCCACCATCCGTTGCACGTTGCGGCCATACTCGGTCATCTCTAACCTGCCGCGCTCGGTATTATAATTCATGAAGTTGTTTTACTGTATGTACAAAGGTAGCGAATTTTATAATGAGTGGCTAATGGTGGCATTAGCGCCTAGGAAAGCACTTATTATTATTCTGCTCTTTGTTTTTAACGCTGCTCTACTACCAATTTGCCATTGCCAATAGTTTCGTTGCCCTGCATGAGGGTATAAAAATACATGCCCGTTTCCAGGGTTTGCACGTCAACAAGGTGCGGACCTTGGCCAGCAAAGGCGTTCTGCGCTACCTGTTTGCCCGCCAAATCGAATATGGCAATGGATAGCTCGCCTTCAACGGGCTGTAAAAGCTCAATATAAAACTGGCCAGTGTTGGGGTTAGGGTAAAGTTTTAAGGCATCCAACTTACCCGATAGCTCCTCTATGCTCACCGAAGTTTCCAGCTCGGTTTTATAATCTTCCACCACGGTATTGATGGTGTAATTGGTTATGATGGGCTCATTGAAATCAAAATAAATACCGGCTCTGTTCAGTATGATTGTGCCGGGTGTGTTGTTGTCCTTTTGATTAATTGTAAAACTCACCAGCCCATGGCTCAGGGGTTCGTTTACGTTGCTATCAGGCAATAAGATGTTATCGAAGGTCCATACCAACACATTACTGTCTATTATCTCGAAAGTATAGTTGTGGGTTGCACCCGTAAGCAATAAGCTAGTTATATCAAGGTATTGTGGCAGCGTATCTTTAAGCACCACGGTATAGGCAGTATCGGTGCCCGTGTTTTGAAATTGGATGGTGTACTCTAACTGTTGCGTTGCGTTTATAAATCCATCAGCGCCAACGCCCAGCGGTTCAGTAATTTTGGCGTTAGGGTCGTATGCGCCCCTATTTGGCTTACATAAAATATCTATAAACTCGTTTTCATCATCCTGCGGGAAATTCATAAGAAAACCAATGCTAAAATCACCATTATCATCTTTACCGCACCCTTCGAGTGCCCGCAACGGAGCACTTGAACCGGGGTGCCCCATGCTTTGGGGTACGGTTAAAGTATAGGTGCTGCCATTGCCTGGCAATAATATCTCTATTGATTCGCCAGCATTAAGCTGGAAAGTAGTTTGCGCGACAATGGTGGTGTTCTCAATAAGCGTATAGCTTGAAGGGCTTGACATATTGCCTGTGCCGACATTGGTAATGGTAAATTTAATCGAATCACTCTCTTGGCATTGAGATACTAAGGTTAAAGATGAGAAATCCCAAGTAGGTTCAACGGGCTCGCAAATGGAGTCGGGGTATATATGTGCCTCTACGCAATGCGCTTGGCCTATTACAGTGCTATCGCAATTAACGGTTGCAGTAACTACAAAAGAGCCACAAGCCCCAACGGCAATATTACCCAAATCAAATGTATATGTTTCACCACTTACCGATGTCCAAGGCAAAGTACTTTGGCTTACCTCAAGAAACTGATCGAAAGTAACCTCCACATAAGCGTTATCAGCGGTTACGGTGCCTAGGTTACAGTAGCTTACAGTAAACTGGTTGTCAGCAAAACAGCGGCGTAACCTAAAGTTGCTAACACTAACGTTTAACCTTGGGCAATTAATAGTTGGCTGTGCAAACAAGTCTACTGTGGTTGTATCGTAAAATAGCAGGTTAACAGTAGTATCAAGGGGTTGACAGGCTGTGCGCTGCCAATAAGGGCCTGGGCTTTGCCAAGTTATTACTGCTGGCCCTAGTTCGTATGCTGTAATCTTGTATTTACCTTGATTATTGGTGTAGCCATAATAATGGTTGCCGGTGCTAGAGGTGAGCTTAACTGTTTTGTTGCGCATTGCATCTTCGCCCGTGTCTTGCGCGCAGTTTCCGTTTAAGTCGTTTACAATGCTGCCCGTTACAGAGGTGTTACGGATGTTGCCCAATGAGTCGGTTTTAACCAATACACCATTATAAACACCCCAACGCCCCGCTATGGCAAAGCCTTTGTCGGCCGTTTGTATAACACTCCTGCCTTGGTTCGATGTTCCAGGAATGGAATCACCATAAACTCTAGACCAAATGGTATCCAACCGTTCATCAAGACGTAAAAGCCACAAACGATTGATACCATTAACACTTTTTGCTCCTGTTATACTATAACTGCTGTCCGCATTTAATATAATATCTCTATAAATCCGTTGCCCGGGCTGGGCATCGCTATAGGTTACGTTATTAATAGAGTCTCCTTGGGCATTAAGTACCAGTATGCTAGGCATGCCAGATGGTGGTTGCCTTATTATTAAAAAATTATTGTCGGGTGTTTCAACCGATTTTACAAGGGCTCCAATAAAAAAGTTACGGTAGGTTTTGTACCATTGTAGGCTGCCATTTGCGTCTAGCTTAAGGGCAAAACACTTTGCAGTAAAACCAAAAGTATCAATTATACCGGTTATAAAGTATCCGCCATCCTTAGCTAGTACAATATCAAGTGCCGTTTCTGATTGAGAGCTGCTGTGTACATAATCCCACAGTTTAAAGCCTTGGGCATCCGTTCTTAAAACGTACAAGTTTCTTGAGGTGCCAAAACTTACGGCACCCACGGCCATAAGGCCGCTATCAGGTAATTGTTGTACACTCCTTCCATCAATGGGTGTGCCATTACCAGTGTACACCCTGCTCCACAAAGAGTCTCCGGCACTGTTATATTTGGTAAAAAATAAATTGTCTAAAACTGCTATGTTTGAATTGCTTTTGGTTCCAATAACTGCAAATCCACCATCATAAGTAGCTGTAACGCCAAAACTTCTTTCAGATGGCCCTGCAGTTTGTATTTGCCTTATCTCTTGACCCGTTGGAGTGTAAATGGTGACAATTATCTCTTCTGTAATTTGAGGTGCCAGTAGAAGCGGGATTCTTTAAAACCGGTACATACACAATTGCCGTTGGTTAACACAGCAACATCAGTATAGATTGACCAGATTGGGCTAGAGTAATCCACACGGATAAACTCTTGGGCACTAAGCTTTGTGGGCAAAACCAGAGTATACTAACTGAGCAAAACAACTGATGAAGTAGCTGGCGCATCTTCATAACATCCTTTTGAGCATTACATTATACTCATAAAGATGCAAAAAAAATCGAATAGGATGTATGTTTTTAGCATGCACATCACTATTGGCAACAAAAAATTAACCAAACACTGTATTCAAGGTGCTTATACATCCAATATCCAGCCTTAATCAAGGGGTCCCAGCCTTGGGCAATTATGGGGTACGTTGCCGCCTTTGGTGGTAGGGTTACGCCTTCTTTCTTTTCGGCAATGGCAATTACCGATACGTTCCCTCGTTGCTGACTTGGTAATATCTGGCTTCTTTAACCGTGAACAACAGCTCATAGTCTTCGCCGCCGTTAGTGCCTGGGTAATACAGGGTCTATGTTGAATTTGATCGTAGAGTTGTGAAGCCTCTTCTTCAATAGACCTTGGTCTTCGTATATCTGGCTACGGCGATTGGGTACAGATGTGCAATATCTAAGACGTCAAACCATCCGAAATATCAATCATCGAAGTAGGCTTAATGCCATGCTCTTTCAATACATCTCTATCCCTCATACGAGCCTCGGGTTTCCAGTTGGCGTCCAATAATGTGTCGGCTGGTCTTCTAGGTCGGGCTGCATCAGGGTGTTCTAAGGTGAAATCTGCTTCTCGCGCTCAATATCTGTAGGCCCAGTATGCCCCGCCCAAATCGCCACTTATGCATATGGCATCCACTCGGGTTTGGCACCGTTGCGGTACACCAAGTCATAGCCTTTCCGCGGCCACGCCAACGCGGTTACGCTTATTACAAGCCCCGAGGGAGGGTGGTATCGCCCCCACCAAATCAACGCCATATTTATCGCATGCTAGTTTAATCCCGGCATAAATCTCCTCAATGGCTTCCACTGAAAATCGGTTGCTAATGGCCAACGAAACCGTTACCTGTAGGTGTGGCGTTCATGGCATATATATCGCTTAGGTTAACCACTATGGCTTTGTAGCCAAGGTGCTTTAGGGGTGAAGTGTACATCAGAGTCGGAAGTGGATGCCTTCCGGCCAACATATCAGTAGTGATAACGGTGTGCTTGCCTTGGTGGTTTACCACGGCGGCATCATCGCCCACGCCTTTATGCTGCTTTCTTGGTTGAGCTTAATGCTATTGGTAAGCAGCCTAATCAAGCCAAATTCATGAGGCGCCTATCTCTGTTCTTTTCTCGTTTTCTGGAGCTTTCATGCTGCAAAGATACGGGGATAGTAGCAAGTATGCATACAACATTTGTCACCCCGACATTTTGGAGGGGCCTTCCAACGGCAATGAAGAGATATTGGATTAGCCGTTATTTACAAAATGCATTTACCTCATATCGTATACCTAAATGTTCAAAACTGTACAATGGTGCTAAGAAGACCCTCCTGCGTGGGGTGACAAATATTACGCGCCTGCAATCCGGTTTGCAATTGCCTGCCCAGTACCTTTGCCCACGTGAAGATTTCCCGACTGCAACTGTTTTATTAAGCCTGCTTACCTTGGTTGGTATGGGTGGCATTGGCCTGCTGTATGGTGTTTGCCCATGGTGCCTCCATACCCGATATGATGACCAGTGGCTTGCCTATTACCCAACAGCTGCTACGGGAAGCGGTTTTGGTATTGCTACGGCGGGTGCTGAGCATTGCATATCCGTACGGGTGGTTTAAAGAGAGCAAGAGCTTTTTCAGCAGTTTATTGACCTTAACTACCTTGGCCGAAATGCTGTTTTATTCTTTTGCGCCGGGGTGGAGCGAAACTGCTGTTTCGTGGCGGTTGCAGCCGTGGCTGGGTATATGGGTTACGGCCATCATCTTCTCGCTTTGCACGGCTACCTTAGCCTTACCGACATTACCACCACTATTTACGGGCTTTCGATGGTACTGGTAAGTGCGGGCTTCGGCTATTTGATGGTTGAGGTGGGCATCTTCTCATCTGGGCGGCGCACTTTTGGTTTGATGTAATGATGTTTGTTTACATCAAATGGGGGCATAAATCAAAGTTTGTGGCGTGAGGGGTGGGATTTGCCCCACAGTTGCTCCTAAATGCTTAGTAATAATTTGAGTTTAGTCCTCATCCCGACCAACCCTCACCCAACCTCTCCTCCATTCGACAAGCTCAGGACAGGCTCTGGGAGAGGGGCTTCACCAGACTTCGATTATGAGATTGGGTAATATTAGCTCTTTTCTTAGGTTTTAATCAACCTGTTAAGTGTATACGTGCGGCCTGATAACGTTAATAATAGCCACCAATGGTTGTAAACGCCCACACATAGTGCCAGGTCGTAGTTGTAAAACTCAATACCAAATACTTGTGGGAAAGCAACAATCAAGTCAGTAGTACCAGCAATATTGAATATAAGGCCAGCGGAGTGCTTAAGCTCCACTTGTTCCATAAAGCAATGGCGGTAATGATGGCTAGTATGGCGGTGCTATAATCCACAAACCAACGGTTAGGGCAAAGTCATCAGGGAAATCATCATATACTTGGGTATCTACCGCCAAACACCATTCCTAAATAGCGCAGGCCATGGATGAGCACCATTGGCACCAGCGCATCGTAGATAGAAAGGTTGGTAACCGTGGAAACGCATACCACTTAAAAGCAAGAACAAAAACGATTAACCCAGCAGTGGCCTGCATGTTGAGTATGATAAAATTGTTCATAAGTTATTGGGTATAATTGGGTGATGAGGGTTATTCGCGCCCTGCAGGAAATATTGTAAATAAGCTATCATAGGTAGATAGGTAAAAACACTAGTGATAGCATAGTGGAGTTAATGGCGCCATCAAATTCGGGTATATTAAACCACTGGCGGAATGAGACCGTAGCGATAAACAATAGAAAGCCTATACCAGGCTACAAAATAGACCTGCTATTTGCAGCCTGTTTTTTGGTGCTGGGGTTTATACTTTTAGCATCCACCATAAAGTAATACCCCTGGTTATAGCTATAAATACCACTTCAATAAATATGGCTAGATATACATTAGAGTAGTATAAAGCTAAACCTACTTCATGTGTATCGGCTCAAACACGTGATGGGGGTAGCCCGATACCAAGTCGAGTAGGTAATGACCCAATACTAATAGGGCACCCCGCTATTGCAATGCCGTTCTGCTTAAACAATACCCTACCTACTAAAAGGTAAGAGCCATCTGCCAGTTGGGGCAACAAGTCGTGGCTATAAACCATGTCCACTGCAATACCCTTAAAGGGTAACGTTAAGAAGTCTGCCGGGACGAGTAGGTTCCAAACCTATATAGTGAAAACTCAACCACAGTAAATCTTGCAGTTGAAGCAACCAAGGAAAACAACGCCCCTTAATTGGGGTACATTCTTAATGAGGGCGGTGGTAAGTGTCCAGCTAACGCCTCTACAGTCTTTATTTGTGGGTGACGCTTTAAATGCCAACAAAGCAAATACACCCGAAGCTATAGCCACCGCCACGCACCAGTGCATAATGATTCCAACCATTTGGTTGCTGGTGGTGCGGCATCATACTTTATGGCCATAAAATCTAAGTTCATGGGCAAGTGGTACACCGAAGTTTGAATGATGGTAAGCGTAATGCCGATAAAGGCATACGGCCAATACTTCTTACTTTGAAGCCTTTTTCTGATTTTAAATACAACCAAAGGCCGCCCAACCAAGTTGGTAAAAGGGTAAGGGCGGTTGGCGGAAGCGAATGACGGAAAATCGATGGCAAAGCTTTCCATAAAGGCAATAGGGTCAACGATAACCAATGGATGCCGTAGCTTAACCTATATTGATCATGTTGCCCGCAAAGCGCCCAATAGCAATAATGGTGATGATTGGAATGATGCGTTTCATGATTTGCTTTTAGTTGGTCGGTTTATTTGATGGTTGTAAGGCGAAATGCTTTGATGGCATATAGTGCAGCTGCAAAACACGGCAGCGCTGCGCACCCAATGCAATATGAGCCATATATTGAGCCTGCTGGCAGCCTCTTCAGCCGTATATTCCAAGCCCATAAAACCCAAGTTGGTGGGCAAGTGGTACACATTGGTTATCATAAATGCAGTAATCATACCTGCCATGGCATATAGCCAAGGTTTTCGTATTTCCTTTTGCTGCTTGTGTATTACCACCAACCAAATGGTTGAGATTAATGCCGGCAACAACATCATTACGGTAGGTAAAATAAAGTATGGAAACTCCGCACCAAAAACCTCCATAAACTTTATGGGTTCAAGCGTTTTCCAGAAAATTCCAAAGCCTAGTCCCATGGCTAGCAAAATGCCAAACGAACCACTTGTGGTTAGTACGGCTATGGTAGGCAAATGCTTTTTCATAGTACTATTTGTTAGGTATAGGTTGTTTATTAAGTTGGTTAAAGATGAATTTTGGCGCCAAGCGGCTCATCAGTTTCAGTTGACTTGATAAGCCAGGGGTAATTTCTTCCTTGCCTTTGATGTAACCTTTCCAAAACAGGTCTGCCAGTTCTTTAGGAGGCATAGGCTTAAAAGTGTCGTCTTTCAAATCTGCATCCTGCGCTAGTTTGGTATCTACCACTGGCGGCAGTAGCTCAACCACCCTTATGTTGTGTGGTTTTAGCTGCGGCCTAATCGCTTGGGTCCAAAAGTGCAGGGCCGCCTTGGTGCCAGAATATACCGGGGCCTGCGAGAAGGTTACATAAGCCAACCCCGAAGAAACATTGATGAGCGTGCCACTCTTGCTTTTTTTAAGCTGCGGAAGAAAGTGGTGCAGCATCCGTATGGGCGAGTTATAATTTATTTCTATTTCGTCAAACTGCTTTTGCAGGTCGTTGCTCTCGTTTCCGGTGTCGATAAAGTTCATAATGCCAGCATTGTTTACCAGCACATCTATACCGCCAAACGTTTCCTGCATTTTTGCCACTAGGCGAATTACGTCTTCTGCCTTGGTTACATCGCTTTGGGCAATGTGTATTTGGGGTAGTTCCTCTTTTACTTCCTTAAGTTTAGCTAAGTTGCGGCCCGTAATAATCACGGTGTTATCGTGTGCCAAAAATTTATGGGCCAGTGCCAAGCCAATGCCCGAGCCACCACCCGTAATCAGCACTTTTTGCTTTGTAGTAATCATTCCAATTTTAGTTTAAAGCGCGCCCTCTTTTAGCAACTTGTTGTGCATATAAAACAATATTACCGTAGGTATTAGCTCTATAGCGATACCGAAAATCAAGAAGGGAGTGGGCGGATAATTCATTAAAGCACCAGCTCTTACTAGGCCGCCTATAAATAATGCTATCATTAAAAAACGGAACAGCGCTACTTCTGATGGGTACCAAGCGGTATAGAAAAAAGCCAATGACGTAGCTGCCCAAACAGCAGCCACAAAACGATGGTTGTTGTCAATGGTGGGGTCGGTAAGGCCAGGAACAAATTTGGCCGTAATGCCTAGGGTTCCTGTACCGAGGGCGATAATGCCATAAATCACTAAGCAAATGCGAATGAACAGAAGCATGGTTGGTTAGTTTTTGGGGTAAGGTTTAAGAAATGAATAAGCGGCAATTAAAATGGGGATAGCAAAGGGAATGTGTTGAAGCACATCCAACGGCTGCACGTTGGGTACATACATGCCCCAAGTGTACATATCTACAAGGATGACTAAAAAGAATGTGATCAAATGGAACAAACCCGCCAATTTAAACTGGCGATAGCCAATGGCTAGCAGCACAAAAATGGGTGGAAGTACATCGCCTACTGCCTTGAAGATGGCCGTTATTTTTGAGAACCTGATGGCGGCATCGGTATCGGGTACTATTGAAAACGAACCTTCGGCAGCGGCTGGGTGCGCTACCCAAAAGATACCTATGCCTACAAGCATTACGGCTGATACAATACTTGACCATACCCCAACTTTGATGTGCGAGGGCAAATCTTTGCTAAATGGACTTTGTAACGACATTTTTTACCTGTTTTGCTATTTAGACAACAGGTTTTACAATGTGTGACGACTTTGGAGGGAATATTTTAAATGGAGTTGCTTTATTATAGGCTACTATTTCCAAACAGCGCCTGTTGCCTTGTTACAGTAATCCCACATTTTTTTTCTCAACACCGGGTCGAGTGCTAATTTAGGGTTGTAAACTTTTATCACTTTTGGGTTACCAGTCATGCCGGTTATACCGCCCGGGCCAATAAAACTGCCATCGGGTAATGTTTCATCAACCGTAGCGCGCAGCGTTGATAAGGCGCCTTGCGCTGCATCCATCATAAAGATGCCCCTTACTGACCGAAACACCGAAGCGAAAAGCCCTTTTGAGGCATCGAACAGTGGGGTGGCTGTAAGCCCAGGATGAGTAGCATGGGCGTGTATTTTGTGCGAGAGGTTAGCATCTTTGATTACCTCTCGCAAGCCATCCCTAAACTGCACGGCCGCTATTTTTGATAGGCCATATACCTCCCAAGGGTCGTACTTGTTTTCGGCATTAATATCCTCCCAAATTTTCGGGTCCGTAACGGTGCTGCTGGCTGATGAGCTGGTGGATACAACAACAGCCTTTGGGGCAAGCTTAATTTTGGGCATTAGCAGCGAGGTAAGCAAATGATGCCCCAGCACATTGGTTGCCATCTGTAGCTCAAACCCATCAACCGACTCCTGTCTTTCGGGCAAGGCCATTATACCGGCATTTAGCAGCAAACCATCAATTTGCATGATGCTGGCGTCGGCATTTATTTGTTCTGCAAACTCCTTCACCGACTTTACGGAAGACACATCTAAGGCTAGCGTGGTTAAGCTACTTAAGTCATCAGTGGGCTGCTTAACTGCCGCCATTGCTTTTTGCGCCTTGTCTATATTTCTGTTGGCAGCAATAACCTTTGCACCTCGCTTGGCCAACTCGTAGGCAATCACGGTGCCAATGCCTGAGCTGGTTCCGGTGATAATGTAGGTCTTACCGCTTAAGTCTGCGGGTATATTTGCTCTAGTCCAATTTTTCATGATAATGCTTTACTTAACTAGACAATAGACTAGATAATGTGTGACGACTTTGAAGCGAAAATCTCAGTTCAGGTTAAGTTTTGCACGCCAGTTGGGGCTTTCTATAATGGCCTCAATAAAGTTCTTTTTGTCGAAATGGGTTTGGTAGCTGTGCTCCTGGTGTAGCTCAGTATATAATCGCTCCGATTCATCAACCAAATAGTTGCTGTCGGTTTCGAGGGCTTGCTTAAAGGTTGAGAACTCTTGTCGATTAAAAAGCAGGTTTTTAGCATCCACCATACCATAATCCAGTGCAACGGTTACTTTTTTGTGGCACCTGCACGGGTTGGCTTTGTTCACTAAGCCGCACTTGTTCAGCATAAAGTTATGCAGGTCTTTACGGGCAAGGCTCAATTTTTTACGGAAGTTGTCTTTGGATAAACCCATTACCTCAGAACCAATATTATGATCAGCACCAAAAATATCGCCTATAATGTAGATAAGGCGCTGCTCCTTGGTAAGGCAAAGCAGCATACCCGAAAGGCACTGCAATCGTACTTCGCGTATCTCTTCTTTTTTGAGCTGCTGTTCTTCTGCGGAGATATCGATGCTTGGTGCTGCATCTAGCATAATACCCAACTCTTCAAAATTGGAAGCGAATATATTGCCAGGCTTTTTTTGATCGTTCAAAAAATGGTTGCGCACGATGCTATAAGCCCAAGTACGAAAGGAACTTTTGTGGTTGAAAGACCTAAGGTTGGAGATAATTTTTACGAGGGCCTCTTGTGTTAAGTCTTCGGCTTGTGTGGCATCGCCCAACATTTTCCAAGCAATGTTGTAGATAAACGGTTGATGCCTGAGAATCAAGCCATTTAACGAGTTTTTGTTGCCTTCCAATATCTCGTTTACCAAAACACTATCGGGCGTGTCGTGCTCATACGTAGTTGCGAAAGGGTTCATAGGTAGGGGTTTTAAACATTATAGAGGTTTATGGCTCATTATTAAGCATAAAAATAGCAGAAATGTGTAAAAAATAGTAACACAGCTAAATGCGCCTACGCTCCACCCACAGCCAACCCTCCAGTACCAACAATTGTGGCACCCAACTGAGCCAAGAGATTAGCAAATAGGCATCTTCGCTGGTATACCCGCCATAGTGTATAAACCAAAACGCCAGCAAGCGTAAGCTAATAGCCGACAGCGTGAGTACATAGCTGCGCAGCATATATTGGCGGTGAAGCGCATATTGCCTTGCCTTGGCCAATCGCCATGCTTGCAGCGTAAAGCCGAACCACAGTGCCGAGAGCAGCGCAAACCCCAATGTGCCCAGTGCCCCGCCCAGCGCGTAAAACGACATAACAAACCCGCCTGGTGCGGCCAAGCAGAGTATCAGGAGCGCATAAACAATGCCCAGCCAGCGGTGCGCCTGGGCCCACCGCCGCTCGTAGCGGAACAAAATTTGGAACGTACCGATAAACAACGCAAGCGGTGCGGCAACTATG
>JAGYJT010000022.1 GCA_018401955.1 Chitinophagales bacterium
AGCCACGGCATTGCAACCGCCTTCTAGGGCCAACTTTACGATGTTCTCCGAGTCAAAATAGATAGGGTTTGGCGCAAAAGAAGCGCTGGCAGTGTGCTCAATACCTTGGTCAACGGGCAAAATGGAAACGTAGCCGGTACCAGCCAAGCGGCCATGGTTGTTTATGGCAGCAAGGTTGCGCAATACTTGCGGACTGCGGTTGCTATCCTTCCACACCCTATCGATAAAATCGGGGCCAGGCAAGTGCAACAAATCTTTGCTAACGGTTTTGCTCTCGTGCTCCAAAAGGTAGCCGGCTTTGTCGCCCAATAGCTCCTGTATTTTGCTTAATGACATGCGTAAGTGGTTTTGTCTTTGGTAAATCAGGTGCAAATATAGGTAGTTTGGTCAATGGTCCATAGTCCATGGTCCATTGAAATTGGTTTTTAGGGTAAAATTTGTGTTAATAGCTTATGCAAACATTGACTTAAGCGTCTTAGTTTTGCCCAATCTCCCGCACCAACCCATCTAAATACCATACTGCCTCCAACATCCTATTACCATACCAACTAAACATTTCACCATCAACCAACAGTATTTTGGCTTGCGGGCAGAGGGTTTGCAGCTCGGCGATGTGGGCTTCTTTAAAAGGGTAGGGCTCTGATGATAATAGGATGAGTTGCGGGTTAGCTGCAGCAATGGCCTCATCGGTTACTTCGGGGTAGCGGCTGTTATAGTTGGCAAATACGTTTGCCATGCCGCAGCGTTGCAATAGGTCGTTTATATAGGTGGTATGCCCCGCCACCATCCACGGGCCGCGCCAAATGAAGTAAGCGGTGCGGATGCCCTTTAATGCTGCTAGGGTTTCAAAACCTTGGTTAATATCATTAACCAGCTGCTGAGCTAGGGGAGCGGTGTTGGTCAATGCACCCACTTGCTTTATCATCTCCAGTGCGTCGGGCACATTGTTGATGTCGCTTATCCACACCTGGAACTCCTTGGCTAAGGTTTCTATCTGGTTTTGTTCGTTTTCTTCTTTGTTGGCAATAATCAGGTCGGGTTGTAGTTCTCGTATTTTATCTAGGTTTAGGGTCTTGGTGCCACCAACCCGGGTTTTGGTGCGGAACCAGTCATCGGGATGTACACAAAATTTTGTAATACCTATTACCTTATCTTCTAACCCTAAATAATGCAATAACTCCGTCTGCGAGGGCACTACAGAGATTATCCGTTGCGGAAAATTGGGCAGTTGAACGGTTCGGTTGAGTTGGTCAGTAAAATTTATCATGGGAGTGATATAAATGTTAGTTGGCTATTACAACTCTTCAAGTTGCTTTTTACACCACTGCAGTTGCTGCTCATAGTCAATTGCGGTAATGGCATCGGCAAAATCGGTATAGGCATTAAGTAGGTCGTCAATAAATACCCGCTCGGGCAAAATGGTGGCTTTGATGTGGTATACTTTGAAGTATTTGCCCATTAGCTTCAACTCCTCCATTTCTTCGGGGCCGGAAATCTTAAAATAACTTTGGCCGTTTTTGTATTTGCGGTATTGCATTGGGTATCAAGTATCAAGTAGTGAGTATCAAGACATAGGTGTATTGCAAAGTTCTAGGTATTTTCTCAAAAGAGCTATGTAATGTAGGTAATCCATCAAATCCTGTTAAATTTGCCGTATCAACTGTGCATTCAGCGCAATGATAAAAACCACCATTGACTAGTGCTTAAAACGGAAAATATACAAAAGTCATACGGAAGCTTAAAGGTGCTTAAGGGCATAGACCTTAACATCCAAAAAGGCGAAGTGGTTTCCATAGTAGGTTCTTCGGGTGCGGGCAAAAGTACTTTGCTACACATTTTGGGTACGCTCGACCAACCAGATAGTGGCAAGCTTTGGATTAACGGGGAAGAGATTAGCACTTTGAAAGGTAATGCGCTTGCGCGTTTCCGTAATAAGCATATCGGTTTCGTTTTCCAGTTTCACCACTTATTGCCGGAGTTTACGGCCTTAGAAAATGTGTGCATCCCCGCCTATTTGGCCAAAGTGTCGCAAAGCGAAGCTGAAGCTAAAGCGCATAAGCTGTTGGATATGCTCGGCCTTGCATCAAGGGCGCAGCATAAGCCCAATGAGCTGTCGGGTGGCGAGCAGCAACGTGTAGCGGTAGCCCGCGCGCTTATCAACAATCCTTCTATCATCCTTGCTGACGAACCGAGTGGCAACTTGGATAGTGATAACTCTCGCGACTTGCACGAGCTTTTCTTCCGCTTACGCGACGAGCTGGGCCAAACCTTTGTTATCGTTACCCACAACCTTGACCTAGCCGATATGGCGGATAGGAAGTTGGTGATGAAGGATGGTAATTTTGTTTCTTGATTAGACACAACCTGAATTGCATTCGTGGATGCCTATCATCGACTCAGGGGATTGCTACTTCGCCTGTGTAAAGCATAGTTAATCCCCATTTTATGACAGGCTCATCGCAATGACGTACTTCTTTAGTCTTGATAATTGATACTCACGACTTGATGCTGATTATCACCCCGCAATCGCCTGTATCAAATCGTACTCGGTGATGATGTGGGTAACGCTGCTGATGTCTTTTACCAATACGGCACTGTTTTCACGATTAATGTGGCCAGAGATTTCTTTACTCGTAGATTTCCAATCCACAAACGGGAACGGCTTACCCATTACGGCGCTTACCAACTGGTTTCTATCGGCCCCATCCAATAAGTGGGTTAGTAGGCTATGGTCGGTTACCGAGCCTACCACTTCTTCATTTTTCATCACTGGCAGCTGGCTAAGGCCCAGTTGCTTCATTATGGCAATCGCTTCGCCCAATGTTTGGTCGGGGCTTACAGTTAAAAACTTTTTAAGCTCTTTTCGCCCTACAATATTGGCTGCCGTAATCTCTTTCGATTCTTCGTCCAACCATTTACGGTCGCGCATCCACTCATCGTTATACAGTTTGCCAACATAGCGGCTACCGTGGTCATGGAAAATAACCACCACCAAATCATCTCTGGTGAGCGACTCTTTCAATTGCAGCAAACCAGCAATAGCACTACCAGCAGAGTAACCTCAACAAAATACCCCTCTTCCTGGTAATCCGGCGAGCCATTACGGCACCATCTTTATCGGTAACTTTCTCAAACTTGTCAATCAGGCTAAAGTCACTGTTCTAGATAATGTCTTCTACCCAATAATACCTTCGGTAATGTAGTTGTATATCTCCTTCTCATCAATCTTATCTGCTCTGTGGTAAGCCTTCAAGGTAGAGCCATAGGTATCAATGCCCCAAATTTTAATGTTCGGTCTTTTCTTTCTGGCACCTACCAATGCCGCTTACGGTGCCCGGTAATCTACACCTACCACTAGGTGGGTTATTTTGCCTTCTGTTTGACCCCACCGGGGCCGGTGCTTTCGTAGTGCGCCAGGCGGTTGGCTAGGTTGTCATAATTGGTTTACATAAAAAAAGAGTTGGGTGTTTCTTCAGCCAACCTTCTTGATACGCTGTAATACGAGCGCGGTCATAGCATCTACATCGGTAGGGCATACAATCACCTCAGCACCTACTGCCTTTAGTATATCTATCTTTTCCTTGCCTGCTTATCGGTAGTAGTAAAAAAATACACTTATAGCCTTTTACAATGGCCGCCAAAGCCAAGCCCATGCCCGTGTTACCACTGGTGCCTTCAATAATAGTACTCAGCTTTACTAACCCTCTGCTTCGGCCACCCTACCATCTTCAATCCAATGCGGTCTTTAATGGAGTTTCGGTGGTTAAAGTTATCTACCTTGGCCAATACTGTAGCGGGTATATCGCCAATTACCTTGTTCAATTTTTATCAGTGGCGTATCGCCTATCGTTTCCAGTATGTTGTTGTAGTACATAGGGCAAAGTTACCCTTTAGTAGCAAGTAACAAGTATCCAGTATCAAGATTTTCGGCGGACTAATTCAAAATTTAAAATTTAAAATTCAAAATTGTCTATGCGTGGAGCGCGTAATAACAATCAACCAACTGTTTTTTCGGAACTCCAATATCAATAGACATGGCTTTCAAGCCATGAAATACTAAAGCCAAAGTAGTTGTATGTGAAATGCAGCCCATCACCGCAAAAGATCCCTCTCTCGCCCAAGGCAGAGAGGGGGATGGCAAAATACGGGGCGAGCTAAACTTAAACACCAACCTAAAATTGACGAGCCGTGCGGTGAGGAAATTGGGGACGGCGTAGGTGGTATTGTTAAGGTCTTTTACCCAAAGGTATGATACGGTATTGGCTTGTTGATGCCCAGTAGGTTGTATACTTCTAATGTAGCCCAACTGCTTTCGAAGGCTTTCCCAGCTTTAGGGTCTCCTTCTTTTTGATGCGGGCGGTGCGGTTGTATAGCTGTGCGCTGAAACCGATATCAACCCTGCGGTATGGCGGTATGCGCAGGGCATCGCGGTAGCGGTCGTTATCGGGCGGCCAAACGGCAATCCACTGGCAAATACCAAATTGAGGTGCATTTTAAAGTTTTGTTCTTTGCAGGTAATCTGAAAGAACATATTGAATACCACACGCTGGTCGGTAGAGGGGATGTCTGGTAGCGGCGTCTGAGCTTGCCACGGATCAGAGTTAGCGGTTACTTGGTTGCCCTGCATCTAAGTAAACATCAAAAAGTCACCTTTGAATGTTTTCTGAGGTGCCCATTACGCTCATGCTTATGTAATGACTCCAAACCCTACCAGCTCGCCAGCCAAACGTAAATCAACGCCGGCCACATAGCCAGTGGCATCGTTATGGCCAGTATAGCGAATTAAAACGTTATCAAATCTGTACGGTACTATATCACAGGTATTTATAATAGAGCTCGGTAATAAACCTAAAGTCATGCGTTTAAATAGTTTAAACCATAGTTAAACCCAACAACTGCATGTACTGATTTCTGCGCTTTGAGGTTGGTGTTAACCGTTCTAGGTTACGCATTTCTCGATAGAATTGGTGGCTGTGATATAGGCCACCTGCAGTAGTAAGTATAATTTCCTGCTTTTACGCTGTAGGTTAGGCGATAGGATAACTGTGCCTGCGACTAATTACATAAGCTCTTATTACATCCCACCAGGTAAACCGTGCGCCATAGTTTAAACGGAATGCCCTGCTCGCATCAATCATCCAAGTATCCATCACATAGCCGCTAATGCGGTTAGAGTTAAGGTTAAATGTTGATTTGGCACCAACAATTAATACCCGTTGTCGCTGTATGGTATTGAGAATTGCGCCATCCACGCGGTTCCATTCGTTAAGCCTATCCTCAATAACTTCGCTGGTACTTTTACGCCCCAATCAATGGTATGAGCCATCGGTGCTGGTGCCTTATGCTCAGCATTGGCTACCGTCCAGTTTAGTTGGCTTGCGCGCAAAGTTTTGCAGCCCGCCTACGCCTAAACTAAACCTAACTTGTCCAAAATCTTCATCACTCAAGGTCATTTTCCACTTCGCCAATAAAATACTCACCCAGTATAAACAAACGCTCATTTTCTTGACTCATACACCGAAGTCATCCAGCGCAATTCTAAATTTAGGGTTTGGTTTGCACTATGGCCAAGCTGTTCATATACGTTTGGTAACTGTCGCTCTCTTGCCCATCAAAGAATATATTCAGTCGCAATACTGGGTTTACCACCCCAAAGGTAGTTTCCCGTCCACGGGTTTAAAGGCAAAGCGGTTGTGGGCATAGTTGGTAATATATTCAATGCGCACTTTGTCGCTAAATCGATAAGTGTAAGCCTTGCAAATCTAAAACGATGGATTGTACTGGACCTTCGGTTTCAGGCTGCGCAGTATGTACTGGTTGCTTGTAGCGCATAATGGTGAGGAAGGTGTAAATTTCTTGGCCTTTTTATTGTTAATGGCACCTAAACTAGCTGAGCCCCTAACAGACCGATGCCTGGCTTTACTGCCAACGAATCGGGCTGCTTGTACCAAACGCCTTAGCACCGTAGCTTTCATTTTATCGCCATAATTGAGCCTCGAAACCACCTGCGGAAAATATCAATGAATCGGTCATGTGCGGTTGGCAAAGCTCAAGCCTTCTTGCTGGCCGCTGCGAATCAAAAACATGGTATCGCCGTTTACATAAAACCAAGTTTTCATCGTAGTTGCCACCGCGTACGCCATGTACCGCTGGCTCATTGCTGCTGGCTATATTGGCTTGTGATTTTACTAGTGCAGATGTCATCAATGTTAATGCTGGGTATCACGTAAGCATTTTTGCATTGATGGTAATCTGGCCTAGGATGATTTTATCATCACCTTTTTACGGTATCGCATTTGGCCGTTACAACGGCGGTATCCAGTCCTATACCAGGCTTAATGAAAAGTTAGCCTCAAAACTTCACCAGGCGTAAGATTAAGGATTACGGAATCTGGCGAGTACCCTAATATGCAACCTTTAATACAAATGATACGTTGGCTGGTAATGCCTCAATTTATACGTGCCGCATCAGTAGGACGCGTTGAAGTGCCTTAAACGAGCTTGCGTTTTTACTGAGACACGCCCCTATTAGCCTTTCTCCGTTAGTGGCTTTACGGTGCCAAGAACGGTTACTGGTGCTTGCTGCGCCATTAAGGGGCCAATGCCCAGAAGGAAAAGTATGCTAGCGTACCCGTGTTTCGAAACATCGTTAATAACGTATTTCAGGCGAACTTGGTCATTTGCACATTTTTTAACTGGCTTATCATCGCCTTGGGGTCGGGTGCTTTAAAAACCGCACTGCCCGCTACAATTACATCGGCCCCGCACCTATTATAGTGGCGGCATTGTTGGTATCACGCCACCGTCAATCTCAATCAAAGCGTTTGAGCCGGTTTCCGGCAATCAGCTTGGGTTTGGGTTTATTTTGCAAAGTAGCTTGTATAAATTTTTGACCGCCAAACCCGGATTTACGCTCATTAAGAACCACATCCAACTCAGGCAAAATAAAGCACCAATGGGTGCATATGTGGGTTGATGCAGCCACACCTGCCTTCATGCCGGTTGCTTTTCTATTTGTTGGATGGCGCTGTGCAGGTGCGGCAAGCCCCAATATGTATGGTGTTGTTGTGCACTCTGCTTTATAAAAGTCTTGGATGTACTTTTCCGGTCTTACTATCATCAAATGCACATCCATGAACTTGGTGGATAGGGGCGCAATGTCTTTAAGTACCGAAATACCGAAAGAGATGTTGGGTACAAAGCGACCGTCCATTACGTCTACATGCACCCAATCGGCCTCGCTTTCGTTCAACATTTCGATGTCTCGACCCAGCCACGCAAAGTTGGCCGACAGTATAGAAGGGGCTACCAAATGTTTCATAGCTTCAAAATTAAGGAAATATCTTGGTCAATAACCCATGTGGGCCATATGTGGCAAAATTTGTGGTTTGGTATAGGGTAAATGTGGAAAATAACCCACCCAAAAGTTTCAATAAAAAGGAAAACTTAGGATTGTAGTCACATACATGTAGCTAAGACTAAACTTGATGTAAATGGCTTATTGTATTGATAAATAAGTGATTGTGATGTGTAGTGTAGTGTTTATGTTAGGAAATATTATTTTTTGCTTTGCTTAATTTGCATCTCGGCATTTGGTTTGCACCTGTATTGGTATCCAACAAAAATCAACCCCCTATATAAGTCATGGAAAAGTCAATTCACAATGAGGAGAAGAGAGAACAGCTACAAAATTGTGGCTTAGTGATGTTGTTTGTGTGTTTTGCAGCCATTGCTTGGTTGGCAGTATCGGTTGCGCAAGGAACTGTTTTTTGCGCTACGTTTTTTCTGCCGGGCTATAGGAAGTAATTAATTACCGTTTCTCAATATGGAAACTGAGTACTTTGGCCACCAAATAAGCCTTGTCGCGTTCACCACTTTCATCTAGGTGGCAATCATCCAACCACGATTTGGGGTCGTTAATTTCGCCACCATCAAATGGTATCCAAATGCCATTATAGCTATTGTTTAAGTTGCTCAGCATTCCATTTATCTCAGCTACCCTTTGCACGTATTTAGGGTTTTCTTTACTAAAAGAGTGCTCGGTGTTAACAACAAATGGCAATATTGCCACTTTATGCCCATCATTAGTTATCTCATCCAAAAGCAACTTGGTGTTGTTGTACCATGCATCTGGCGAAATGTAAGTGCTGTCAACATCAATAGGGGTAAACCATCTGGCATGATGCTGGTAGTGGCGCACTTGCAGCACATGGTTATGCTCAACCAAATGTTTGAAATAGAAGTTGATGGATAAGAAGCTTACCAAGTATGAGCGCATGGCCAGCTTGCCAAAGCCTGAAAGCTCGGGGATGCTAAAGTTGATGTTGCGAAAGTTTGAATAATCTGGCTGATAATGTGGTTCTTTGGGGCCGGTAAGTGCGTCGTTACCGCCCGTGTGCAGTACCACCATATCTGGCTCATAGTACCTATACTTAAAATGGTAATAAGCCAATTCTTCAGCAGAGGTGGCCGATTCGGCTCCAGCATTGATAATTTCAAATTCCTTATCTGGAAACAGCTCTCGTAAAAACACACCTGTTTGGGCAGGGTAGGTGCTATCGGGATGCCATACGCCAGAACCATAGGTGGTAGAGCCTCCCAAAAAAAGGATGCGCACAGCACCTGTTTTTTTCAATGGTACGCATGGGCCACGGTAGCCTTGCTCGCAATGTTGCACTACACCGCCATTTTCGTAGCCAGGGGTGGGTATATAATTTAAGCTAGGGGTGGGTATGTAGCGTGGCAGGCTCGCGGCATCGGCCTCACCTAAGAGGTTTTTACGTATTTTAAAATAATCGCCGTAAGACATGTATGGGTTGGGTTGCGAGGCAATCTTCATACCTACAAAACCACATAACTCGGCAAACGCCCAAACCATGAGCATTAGCAATACCCTAAACAGCCATTTGCGGTTTTTCATGGCTTAATATTAATGAATATATCGCTTATAGCGCTATTCGCCGGGCTGGTAAATGCGTTCGGCATTCTTTTTTATCGCTTCCCAATCAAGGGTCATTACCTTGGTTTGTTGGGTTGAAAATAAAGGTAGCTGGTCAGTATAATGCGGGCTGTTAGGGTTAGACGAAGCACCATAAGGGCTAAGGCTTTCAATACGGATGGGTCCATTGGCGTCATACTCTACAAGCATGGTATACGAGTCGCCAATGTATCCATAATATTTGCCATTCTCTTCGTTTTGCTTGCTATAATTGGCAGCAATGGCATCAGGGAAGCCGGGCATAGGCATTTCTACATTACCACGCTTAATGCGCTGGATGTCTTTTAGTGGCACTCGTGTAGAGCCAAAATGCTTCATTAAATTGGTTTGGGTATATGCCAAAGCTTCGCTAAAAAGGTCTTTGCCAATCTCAATTTCCCTGCGGAAGTGATTGTCATCATAATCCTTCTTCTTAAAGATGTACTCAATGCAAATCATAAATAGCGGAGCATCCACATTATCGGGCGTGGCAATACGGTTCCAATTGAGCATCCTATCCCTAAGTTCATTCAGTTCTGGCAGGCCATAATCATTATCTAATTGGCTCAGTACCGATTGTATAAAAGCGCCTGTTGGTGGGTAAGCGTTATCAAACTTAATGCGCTTCATTTGCTCAAAATCAACAGTAGGATATTGCTCCATTAAAGCTTTAAACCGCAGGGCCCTGTTATTCATGCCTTTTCTAAATCCCATGTTTGGTGAGAAGGTGCCCAATGGTATATTTTCGGCATCGCAGGTAGCTTCATAGGGGGTATTGTTGGTATTGTACACCCAGCCGCAGTTGGGGTTGTGCACTTGTGGCATACTGTCAGTTGGCAGCCAGGTTTCCCAAAGGTGTAAGCTGGTATCGCCACGCAAAGGTAACGTCCAATCCAAGCTATTGTCGCGTTTCGGAATCATACCATCATCAATAAAGCTTACATTACCCTGCTTATCTGCATATATGATGTTGAAACGGCAAAGGGCGTTCATTTCTAGAGCCGTCATAAACTCCTCCTTTTTGGTAGCCTTGTTCATGTGGTACCATTGTTCGGCTGCTTTTATATCCATATTGGCTGCAAAGCGCACTGCGTAAAACTCGCCATTCGGCGATTTAAACGTGGGGCCAAATTTGCTCCAGTATAGCTTTTTACCTACAGGTATGCGCGGTAGCCATTTTTTCAATTTAACCCTTAATTTGGCCTTGCCTCGCTCTAGTTCTTCCCATTTACCGTTGTACCAATATTGGTTTTTATTATCGGGATTCATTTTCAAGTGGTATACATCGGTAAGGTTTAGGCCGTTCCATGTATGTGCCCACCCAAGGTGTTGGTTGGTACCTAGGAAAACCGTAACGCCACCTGGGAAAAGCGCACCGATAATATCCAAGCCTTCATCGCTTTTCAAGTGCGCTTCGTACCACGAAAAAGCACCCTCAAAGGGCACGTGGGGGTTTATGCAAAGTAGGGTATTGCCGTTGCTGGTTTTAGGTGGTGCTAGGGCAAAGGCATTTGAGCCTTTCACCTCGGGCACATCAAACTTACCTTTTACTATATCTGCTACTTTATTATGCGCGCCACTTATCAATATCATCCGCAAGGTGTAGCCTTTTATCATATCCTTACCCGTTATCGGGAACGCCTTTTTGATGCGCACCTGCTTCGGGTGGGCCGCCGCATAGGCGTTCATGCCAGCGGCATAGCCATCTAAATATCTTTTAAACGCTGGCGATACATCGGTTTCGTACTTGGCATCTACCAGTTCATTGATGCCCATGGCGTGCACAAAAAAATCGGTAACGGCACCATCTTTACCATTAATGAGGCCATTCATGCCCTTGGTCATCAATAGGGTTTCTTCAATGGTTTCAAAGTTATCCTCAGCGTGTGCCCATGCGAGGCCATAGGCTACATCGGGGTCGGTTTTGCCATAAATGTGCGGCACGCCCCACTTATCGCGGGCAATGGTTACATTTTCGGCATAGTTGCGGGTAGATTGGGAATAAAGAGAAGCGGAGGCTAATAGCAATAATGCCAAAAGCAAAGTGGTTTGCAATGATTTCATGAGGAGGTTGAGGATAAATATTGTACTAGTAACGCTAGAAGCGTGAAATTATTGAATTTGCGGCACAAAAGAGGGTATTTATGCTATTTGGTAATCGTAAATTAAAGTATGCCTATCTTTGTAACCGTTATGGGGCGCATATTAGCTATTGATTATGGGGGTAAAAGATGTGGGGTGGCAGTAACCGACCCCATGCAGATTATTGCCACGGGCCTTAAAACCGTCCCCACGCAGGAACTAATGCCGTTTTTGAAAGATTATGTAAGTAAAGAACCTGTGGAGACCTTCGTAATTGGCGAGCCATTGCGATTGGATGATACGCCTGCTCAAAGCGCAGAGATGGTGTACAACTTTGTAAGGTTTTTGAAGAAAACGTTTCCGGAGATACCAGTGGAGTTAGTAGATGAGACATACAGCAGCAAGCGGGCCGCGGCCAGTTTGGTGCAAAGCGGTATGAAAAAGAAAGACCGGCAAAAGAAGGAAAATTTGGATGTAGTGAGCGCTACGATTATATTGCAGGATTATATGGAAAGCATAGGAAAATGATATTACCAATAGTAGCATACGGAGACCCAGTACTTAGGATTGAAGCTGAGGAAATAGAGGAAGACTACCCAAACCTGAAAGAACTGATTGCCAATATGTACGAAACCATGTACAAGGCGCCTGGCGTGGGTTTGGCAGCGCCACAAATTGGCTTGCCCATCCGCTTGTTTGTGGTGGATACGGTGCAGATGTTTGAGGATGATGAAGACGATGAAAAACCTAAGAAAAAACGTAAAAAGAGCACAAAAACCGAAGCCGAAACGGGTATTATCAAAGCTTTTATCAATCCTATAATATTAGAGGAGAGTGGTAAATTGTGGCCCTATGAAGAGGGGTGCCTAAGCATACCCGGTATACACGAAGAGGTAATGCGCCGCGAAACCATAACCATTGAGTACCAAAACGAGAACTTCGAGCTGATTACCGAAACCTATGATGGACTTACAGCTAGGGTTATACAGCATGAGTATGACCATATTGAGGGCATCTTGTTTACAGATAAGCTTAAGCCGCTGAAAAAGCAATTGCTGAGCAAGCGCCTTAACCGCATAAGCAAAGGTGAGGTTGATGTAAGTTACCGTATGAATTTTCCGTTGGCGAAGAAAGGGCGTTGATATTTACAGATTTTAGATTTACGATTTTGCTTATTATTTTGTTCCCATAACACGCTTAGTCAATCTAAAATCGTAAATCGTGCTTCGCACATTCAAAACGGTTCTCTCCTGAAAAAAACAAACCCACCGCTGCTGCCTATTTGTTTTAGTTGTGGGTGTTGGCTTTTGATTTTTTCACTTTTGCGAGCGCGGGCAACAAACAATACTGGCTTGTCAATATTGCCGTTTAAGTGCCAGCCGTATTCCAACAAGTTAAAATCGGCTGGGGGTATAGTAGTGCGGTTATGGTCTAGTTTGTATTGCATAAGTACCTTTTCAAATTCTTTGCTACTGAGGTCTTCAGGCTGTTTTGCTCCGTAGTAATATTGGGCATAGCTTTTAAAGCCGATTACATTGAGGTAAACATCGTTTTTTGATTGCTCTTTTAAAAACGTAACCATAGCCCCTTGGCTTAGGGGCTCTACGCTAGGTAGTATTATTATACACACCAACTGTACCGTAACAGCGGTAATAATTAACACCCTTGCCGCTCCGGCCATGAGTTCTCCTTTCCACATATTCCAAACTCCAGAAAGGGCTCCTGCAGCATACAATAAGCCAACCAATACAAAGTAAAGCGGCCATGGGTGCGTGTTATCAACTGTTTCGGTTTGGTTTATTGCACCTTTTATAGTTGCCCAACCAGCGGCGGTACTTAGGTAATAGGTGCCGCCAATAAGCGCGATTGCAAACACGATTGTACCAACGCCCAAGGTAACAACCAATGCCCTAGGAACTTTCACCTCCAACTCATTCCACCTATATAGCGTATTTGCTGCTAAAAAAGTGATGGGGAAATAAGCAAAAGAGGAGTAATGGATAATTTTAGTCTGCACGATGGTAAACACTATCAATACTACGCCAAGTAATATCCACATCCATACATGGATGTTTTGTAAGTAAGGGTTTGCGTTTTCGGTGGCTACTGCTGTTTGTTTGGGTTTGTAAAAAAGTAATATTGATGCAGGAAAACAACCTGCCAACAGCACTACAAAATGATAGAATAGAAACCCACCGTGCCCAGAGTCTTCGGTTTGTGCCAAGCGGAGATTATATTCAATAAACTCACCCAAAAACCACCATCCGTTGCGCATCGTTTCTACTCCATACCAAGCAAAGGTAGTAGCTAAAAAGACTATTGTTGCGGCTAACAACGGCATTGGTTGCAAAAACCAACGGCGTTTTACCACCATAAAAACTACTGCCGTAATAGCGGGCAATAATAAACCTACAGGCCCTTTGGTAAGCACTGCCAAGCCTACAAAAAGCCCCGCTAAAGTAGCATGTTTAAACCGCTGGTTTTGCGCCAGTGCCTCGCCCCATTGCGCTAAATGGATTACCCCCAAGAACATAAACAGGTTGAATACTGGATCGATAATGCCCGACTTAAAATATACATGTGGCAACCAAGTGCCGGCGTATACCAATACCCAAAACCATCCAAAGGCGGTGCTACGATACCTGCGCCCATAATGGAATAAGGCTAAAAGCGTGGCTATGCCGCATAGTGCATTTGGTAGCCGTGCGGCATATTCGTTAATGCCAAACACTTTCATGCTTAGTGCTTGCATCCAGATGAACAGGGGTGGCTTTTCCCAGAAGGGTTGAAAGTTGATGGTTACACGGCCGTAGTCGCCAGTAATGAGCATTTCGCGCGCCGATTCGGCAAAGTTTATCTCGTCCCAATCAAACAAATGCACCACACCCAGCATGGGTAGAAACAAGATAGCGCCCAAGGCTATGATGAGGGCGTAGGGCGATATGAGTATCTTTTTTATCATCCCCTTAAAGTCATCAGCAAGTTTCTATTGAGTAAATGAGCAGGCCATTTATTCATGTAATTTTGAAAAGCATTGAAGATGATAACGCCCATTGTGCTGCCGATTATTGAGCCTACAAAAGTATCCATTAAGAAATGTTGCGATAGGTATATGCGCGATAAACCTCCAATTACTGCCATTGCAATGAAGAATAAGCCCCACATTTTGTTTTTAACCGATAAGGCAAGCACGGTGCAAATAGCAAAGGCTACCGTAGTATGCCCTGATGGGAAGCTGAAATGCTCATTGATATGCAGCCCGGGCACAAAGTAAATTTCTTTAAGCTCCTTGAAAAAAAGTGCAGGTCTGGGGAAATCCGCAAACACTTGTCGTTTAAGCAACTGGGTAGTTAAACCCGCCAAAACCCACGCAAGTGCCCCAGCTAAACCATAACCGTAGCTGGTAAATATAATAAGCATAAGCACTGCAATACCCGCAAATATCTCTTCGCCCAAAGCATTGGTAAACATAAAAAAACTATCAAGCCAAGCTGTATGGTGGCTATTTACCCATAGCAAGAAATCGCCTTTATCGTGCAGCGATAGGTATATAGCTACTGTAACCAGTACTATTAAATACGGTATAAAAAACCAAGGATTAAGCCGAAGGTTTTGCATGGGCAGCATTACGTTCTTTAAATCTGCGGATAAAGCCAAAGTACCAATCCATGGTAAACAATGGCGAATCGTCGCGTGCTTTTATCAATAAAAACAAACCTAATGGGGTAAGGATAAAGTTAGGAAGCCAGATGCCCACAAAAGGTTCTAATACGCCTTTCTCGGCCATTTTTTCACCGGTCATAGAGGTTACATGGAATACTACAAATAGCACAATAGATAATAACAAAGGCAACCCAAGTCCTCCTTTACGGATAATGGCACCCAGCGGCGCACCAATCATAAACATTACTAGGCAAGCAAATGACAGGGCAAACTTACGGTGCCACTCTACCTGATGCTTTCGGATATTTTTAAGTCGATATTCTAAATCTCGAGTAGCTACCCCAGAGAAACTTTTCATGTTTCTAGCCTCGCCCAAGGCTTTGTCGTATGCTTTTAATTCGCGGTCTTTTACCGCAAACTTTATTAGTTCTGCCTCCCAAACATCTTTAAGTGAGTCAGTTACCGCCACAGCTTCTATGGTGTCCAAATAAGGGTTTCGCACCTTTAAAAACTGCGATAAATTAACTCTGTAATCATCTAAGCGCTTGTTTTTGCTGTTTTCAAGTGTATCAATTGCCGATTGCAATTGTGTAATATTCAACATTTGGTAGTGGTTGCTCCAGCTGCTTTCATCCTGCTTTTGAAACTGGAGGTCTGATAAATCAAACCATTTCTCGAATACCTTAAAGCTGGTGCTGTAATGCTCAAACAGTTCTTTGCCGCCCATCCCTTGCTGGCCCTCGCTATATCGGTGGCCATCGTACAGCCGCAATACTAAGTAGCGGTTGTTGTCTTGGGTAAACATCTCGCCCGTTTTAGCCGATAGCACATTGTCGTTTTTGCCATCGCTATGGTCATATATCAACACATCATGTATGGTGCGGTTGTCTTCTTCTTTGTCGTTTACACGGATACTAAAACCTTCAATATCGGTATAGAAAATGCCCTCTTTTATATTGAGCGCAGGCTTTTGGTTACGCACCGTGCTCAGTAGCGCCCCAAATTTTAGGTTGGCCTTTGGCAATATGGTATTTGCAAAATAAAAGGCGGTACCGCTAATTAAAAAGGCTACAAAAATTAATGGCAACAAAAAACGGTACAGCGACATGCCCGCGGCCTTCATGGCTACCAACTCATAATGCTCACCGAGGTTGCCGTAGGTCATTATGCTGCTAAGCAATACCGCCAAGGGCAAAGCCAAAGGCACAAAGCTGGCACTGGCGTAGCTTATCAGCTCCAATACAATATGCCACTCCAAGCCCTTGCCCACCAGGTCGTCAATGTATTTCCATAGAAACTGCATCACGAAGATGAACAGCGTAATGAAGAAGGTGAGTAAAAATGGCCCTACGAAATTGCGCAGCACCAGCTGGTCTATCTTTTTCACGTATATTTATGCTTGTGGACTCACAGGCAAAAATAACGTTTTCGGAGCACGAACTGGTATGTTTGCAGGATACTGATTTTCTGCTCACCAAAAGGACCATTAACGAGAAGGTGCAAACCTTGCTGTTGAAGCTCGCCAGCGAGTTGGCCAATGAGCCACAAGTCATGCCCTTGCCGCCCATCCGTACCAAAGTAAGCAAAGGCGACAATTACCGTGGATTGCCCTATTGGGTGCTCGATTATCCTGCTAGTTTCGTAAAAGATGATGTATTTGCCTACCGCACCATTTGCCGTTGGGGGCACGAGTTTAGCTTTACTTTGCACTTGGCCGGCGCGCCTTTGCAGCAGCACAAACCAGCACTTATATTAAACTTTAACCAACTAGCCAACGTACCAGGCCTATACCTTTGCACAAACACCTACCAATGGGAGCACCATTTTGAGGCGGACAATTACCGGTTGTTTAATGAAGTAATAGACGGTGCTGATTCGTGGGAAGCTTTTTTGGCGGATAAGGATTTTGTGAAACTGGCGGTTAAAATACCATTGGATGAGTGGGATGGGGTGGTGGAGCGGGGAGTGGAGGTATGGAGAGGGTTTAGGGAGATACTTAATAAATAATCAGTTGATGAAATTTACCGATTCAGCCCAAAGGGTAATTGCTTTAAGCAGAGAACTGGCAATCTCATACGGACATGACTATATAGATATAATACATTTGGTACTGGCTTTGTTGAAGGATAAGGAAGAGACAGTGCCCACAATAATTACTAATCTAGGAGTGGACACCGTTCAACTTCAAGCCCAAATTCATGATTTTATCTCTACATCTCGTGGAAGCGCTGTTGTAAAAGGTAGTTTACCGTTAACAAAGAGGGCCGAATCGGTGCTAAAAGATGCAAAAAGGCAAATGGATGAATTGCCAACAAACAAGATTGGAAAGATTGACAATATTCATATTATGTTGGCTATCGTAAAAAATCCTAAAGAGACAACTTGGATACAATTTGGAGACGAGAGACTAACTTATGATTTGTTTTTAAACGGTTGTAAAAGCTACGTTGCGCAACGTGAAATTTATTATCATTTAGTAACTGTTAAAAAGCCGAAATCGTTTTTCTATCAATTGAAAAAGTTGATAGGGCTGATAGATTGAATTTCAACATCGGCTTCGTGCCCTTTGTACAATCGTTGTGTTCGTTGTGGTTAACTACGTAATACGGTCAATTTTAACCATCTCGTCTGAGCCGAGACAGGCTAAAGGCCACAAAGAAAACGGCCCGCAACTTACATAAAGAAAGACATGCACATATCTATCGGCTTGAAAACCAATTCTATTGATATTTATGCTTTGGTAAAATACGGTTATCAATAGACTCCATTTTCAAATGGAGATTCATTGAGGTATAACATCGGCTTCGTGCCCTTTGTACAACCGTGTGCTCGTTGTGGTTAACTACGTAATACGTTCAATTTTAACCATCTCGTCTGAGCCGAGACAGGCTAAAGGTCACAAAGAAAACGGCCCGCAGCGCACACAAAAAAAGAATCCTTTTCAAATCCCCAAATCAAGTTAATCAAGGTTATCTTTGCCTCATGCCGCACACCGCATACATGCAACGTTGTTTTGAGCTGGCCTTAAAAGGGGCGGGCAGGGTAGCGCCCAACCCAATGGTGGGTGCCGTATTGGTGTATAATGACCGAATTATTGGCGAAGGATACCACCAACGTTTTGGCGGTGCACATGCCGAAGTAGTAGCTATGCGTTCGGTAAAGGCAGAGGACGAGCACTTGATACCCGAAGCTACCATGTACGTAAGCTTGGAGCCTTGCAGCCATCACGGCAAAACCCCACCGTGTGCCGATATGTTGGTGGCTCAAAAGGTGAAAAGGGTTGTGGTAGCCAACACCGACCCCAACCCAGTAGTGGCTGGCCGAGGCATTAAAAAGCTACGTGATGCAGGTATTGAAGTAATTGAAGGCGTTTTGGAGGCCGAGGGACTTTTTCTCAACCGCCGGTTCTTTACTTTCCATCAACAAAAGCGACCTTACATTATATTGAAGTGGGCGCAGAGTGCCGATGGCTTTTTTACCAAAGACAATAAACAGCAACATTGGATAACGGGCGACCTTAGCCGCCGCCTAGCGCACCGTTGGCGCGCCGAAGAGCAGGCTATATTGGTTGGCTATGGTACCGTAATGGCCGATAACCCACAGTTAACCGTGCGCCACTGGGAACCACAGCATCACCCGTTGCGTATTGTATTGGATAGGAATAATACGTTGCCAACGGATAGTAAAGTGTTTAATGATGCCGCACCAACGCTATTACTTAGTGCTAAGCACCGTGCCGATTTACCTGTGCAACAATTGATAGGCCCTTGGCAGGATGGGTTGCCAGCGCAGCTGTTCCACATTTTGCACGAACGAAACATACAATCCATTATTATTGAAGGTGGCGTGGCAACTTTGCAAGTTTTTATAGCCCACGGACTGTGGGATGAGGCTAGGGTCTTTACTGGCCCCGAGCATTTTACATTAGGCATTACTGCCCCAATTTTACCTGTTGCGCCCACTGCTACCGAAACCATTTTCCCCGACCGATTAGATACCTACTATAAGCCCTAACCTATGTTGGATATAATGCTGTGTATCGTTTTTTCGGCCAGCCTCATCGTTATTTTTAAAGTAGCAGGACAGCGGCAAGTGCGCACGCTGCCTATGATTGCGGTTAATTATTGGGTAGCCGCCTTGTGTGGTTTTTTACTTTGGGAAGAAGTGCCTGCTGCCTCATACATATTAAATGCTGCTTGGCTACCATGGTCTATAGGCCTAGGTATTATGTTTATCATGGTTTTTAATTTAATTGGTATGTCGGCCATACGGGGCGGTATAGCAGTAACTGCCATTGCACAAAAAATGTCGCTGGCCATACCCATTTTGGCTGCAGTTATATTGTTCGGCGAATCGCTATCACTGCTTAAGGTTATAGGTATATTACTGGCGATGGGTTCAATTTTTATGACTACTTACAAACCCAAAAAACTGATAGAGCAAGACGACCTATCGCCTGGTAAAACTTCCATGTCATTGGCATTTTTGTTACCACTCACCGTATTCTTTGGCTCGGGTAGTTGCGATACGGTACTTTTGGTTATAGATAAAAATTACTTGCATCCGACCGATACGGATTACCTCAATACCATACTTTTTCTTACAGCTGGCATAGCAGGTACTGTATTTTTAATCGTTCAGGTTTTAAGGGGCAAAGAAAAGCTAAGGTGGCGCCAATTGTTGTTCGGCGTCATATTGGGTATCCCTAATTATTTCTCACTCTATTTTCTGATTAAGGCATTGCAACGCTCTGGTATGGAAAGCTCCGTGGTATTCCCGATGGTGAATATCGGCGTAGTAACTACGGCTGCCGTAGTGGCCTATTTTGGTTTTAAAGAGCACCTCACCAAATTTAATATCTTGGGTATTGCGCTAGCCATTTTGGCTATTTGGATACTTTCTGTTGTTTAAATAGTCCATGGTCAATAGTCGATGGTCCATGGCCAACAGCTGTTTTCCCATTCCATATTTCTTATCTTCGTTGATATGGGAATCTTCTCCAAATTATTCGGCCCAAAGTTGCCCGAGGCGCACGATTTAAGTGCCCTGCATACTGATTTGCATTCGCACCTTATTCCGGGTATCGATGATGGTGTGGAGACCGTCGAGGATTCTATTAATATGATTAAGGGCTTGATGAAATTCGGGTATCGAAAGTTTATCACCACACCCCACATTTTGCCGGGTATGTATGATAATAGCCCCGATACTATTTTGCCTAGATTAGAGTTGGTACGCCAAGCTATTGCGACAGAGGGGTTGAACGTAGAGATTGATGCAGCTGCCGAATATTATTACGACGAGGCTTTTGAGGAAATGGCCAAAGAAACACCTTTAATGATGTTTAGCGGCAACCATATATTGTTTGAATTGCCCAACATGCACGAGCCACCTATGCTTAAGCATACGGTGTTTGCGCTTACAGTTCGGTCAATAGTGCCTGTGCTGGCACACGTAGAGCGGTACTCATATCTATATGAGCAAGGCCTCAGTGAGTTGGAAGAATTAGTCAATATGGGCGTGGAACTACAAGTAAATTATGGTACCTTTTTGGGAGTGTATGGCCCTAAGCTGCAAAAAGCGGCCTACCAAATGGTAGATGCGGGCTTGATATCGTACCTAGGTAGCGATTTGCATGGCGAGAAGCATTTGCAGTACATCAAAGGTGCTTTTGCAGACAAGAAATTCCGCCAAATGCTTGCCAAGCATGAGTTTAAGAACAAGGATTTATAGTTAATCCAGCTATTTTTAATTTCCATTTACACGGATTAAACAAAAACGGCCCCCAAAACTGGGAGCCGTTTTACTTATCTGCAATTATCTTGAGTTACTTACTTATTCAATCCTAATTTTGCGTGAGGGGCCAAAGTAGGCACTTGCAATGGGTTGGTAAGGAAGTTGTTGTTCCTGATACGGATAACTCCTTTGTTTACATCAAAGCCATAAGCTTCTGGGTGTACATAATAACCAACTTCGTGAGCTGGTTTGTTGCGTACTGCCAATTTTTGATCAGGGTTTTGCTGTAGGTATGGGTCGTTGCGCTCAGCAGTGAGCTGCCAAGATACTTTTTGACCCGGGCTGCCACCGGCAATTTTAAAAGTGCCGTTGCTAAACTCTTCGCCAACATATAAGCCTGGTGCTGCACTACCAATAGCGGTAAGGTTATAGCCAAAGTTGGTATTTACATCAGCTACATAATCAGCCAAAGTAACTACCGCTTCGCCATTGGCATCCAATACTATCTTGCCACGGTATATGTTCATCACTTCATCGCTTTCAATTGAGAAGTGGAACAAGTATTTGTTTGCAGGGTCGCTTGGCAAATCAATGCGGAAGGTTTTAACACCTCCTGCACTTAGGTTACCCAATGCCAAAATATTACCTATAGCACCTATATCGTCTCCAGAAAGTAAACCATAGCCAGTACCAGGCACACGAGAAGTACCTAACACACCTATAAAACCTAAGCCTGCAACACCTGGGTTGTCGTTGGTGCCATTAGTAGGGCCACCGTGCAAGCCATAAATGCCAATACCATTATCGGCCGTGGTTTGGCCAAGTGTACCATAGTAGCCTTGACCGGTTATACCAGCGGCAACCTGCCCGGCAGCAGCGCTAAAAGGACCAGTGCTGCTATTGAAACCGAACATGGCATTACCATCGTTTCTGCCAGTTTCTCCTACTACACCGTTGTAGCCGCGACCCAGTACACCATGGCCACCATTGGTGCGAAGGTTTGAACCGTATACCGCAGACTCGGCCGTGCCAGTGCTCTCTAACTGGCCAGCAACTCCATAAGCAGCACCATTTGAGTTACCAATAATACCAGCAGTACCTGTTGCGCCGTTAGTAGTTGCCTGTATGATAGAAAAGTTGTTGCTTGGGTTATTGCCCGATGCATCGAGTGCTGTACCAGTGCCAGTATTAGCTAAAGTAAGTGCAGATGCGCCACTGCCCGTAGTATTGATAGTAACCGCACCAGCATCAGCTGTAATGTTGCGGCCTAAACCTGCGCCACCAAAATCATAGGCTTGGTCTAGTGTTCCACCACCAACGCCAGTAGCACCAGTAGCGCCAGTTGTGCCAGCAGGGCCGGTTGCTCCAGTAGCACCAGTTGGTCCGGTTGCTCCAGCTACACCAGCACCAGTAGGGCCAGCAGGGCCGGTAGCACCTGTGGGTCCAGTTGCGCCATCGGCACCCGTAGCACCGGTTGGGCCAGCAGGTCCACCAGCAGGCCCCGCAGGACCAGTAGCTCCAGTAGGGCCGGTAGGACCTGGAGTACCTGCAATGCTAGAAAGATCAACAGTGTTGCCACCGCTTATAGTTAGGGTGTTTCCGGTTAAGGTTAGGGTTTGAGTGCCACCGCCACCGCCATTTCCGGCAGTTTGAGCGTATAGCGCATAAGGCACACTTAAAAACTGATAGGTACCCATATCTACATAGCTTGTTCCGCCGGCAGGGTCAACTTCAATTTTCAGCCAAATAGTACCTGTGCCCCAACCGATATTGGCAAAGGTGCCAACCTGATTGTTTCCGCGACCCAATTGAAGTGTAAACACGCCATAGTCACCGGTGCTTGGTGTATGCTGCTCGGTATACACAGGTGTTCCTGTTGATGGGCCATCGATGATGGTTACCCTTACGCCAATTGGGGTGTTGGTAATTAATGCTCCTGAAGGATCACGAGCAACAGCTTGGTATTGAATTGATTGAGGAGCTTGTGCAGAGGCACCCCAAGTAATCAGGGTTAGCACAATTAAGAACCCCCAAGTGGCAATAATGCGATTCATATCTGTTTGTTTGATTAGGTAATTATTACGCGAATGTGAAAGTAACGATAAATAGACTCAATAGAAAAGTGAAAAGTTGTTTTGGTCTATAAAATTTTATCGGCCCAAAATGAAGATGGCAGGGCGTTTATGCAAATTTTCTTTGTTTCGTTTCCAATCACTTAGCGGCATAGTGCGTATATACTCGGTGTCCAAAGTCAAGTCGCAGGCCACGCAAAGGCGCGTGTCGGGTCTACAGAACTGCACCAAGTCATCCAGCAGCTGTTTGTTGCGGAACGGTGTATCCATAAAAACCTGTGTTTGGTTGCCCAATGCCAAACGCTCTAAGGCTTGCAGCTTTTGTTTACGTTCTGGGTGTTTTATGGGCAGGTAACCGTTAAAAGCAAACTCTTGCCCATTGAAACCTGAAGCCACTAGCGCAAGTAGTATAGATGAAGGCCCAGACAACGGCACTACCTGTATTTTGCTTTGGTGCGCCATTTCTACTATCGTAGCGCCAGGGTCGGCAATGCAAGGCATGCCTGCTTCGCTAATAAGCCCCATGCTGGTACCTGCCAAAAGTGGCATAATGTATTCCATCATTTCATCCTCAGTGGTGTGCTTGTTTAGCGGGTATAGTTCTAGCTCGTTTAATGGGTGCGGGTAGCCGTAAGCCTTTAAGTATCGGCGAGCCGTTTTTTCTTGTTCCACTATAAAATGGGTTAAAGAGGCCACGGCAGGCTTTACATATTCGGGTATCGGGTCTAGTGCGTTGTCTCCCAAAGGGGCAGGTATCAAATAGAGTTTGCCGTAAGCTAAGGCCATTTTAATTAGGTTTTTGATTTATTTTAAGAGCAGCAAGGGTACCGGCTACAACACTATATATTGGCAGAATGGATAAAAACAGTACGGGTATAATAAATAAAAACTTGGCAAGTAGTGCTAGCACCAAAGGTAATGTAGCAGAAAGCAAAGTAATTAAATATAGCATGCCATTGAAAAAACTTCCATTGCCAATTGCCGTCCATTTGTAACGCAAAATCAGGTTTCTGCTTTCGTTTGCCGATAGTTTTTGGCGCTCAAAATAATAATCCATCATAGAGAAACCATAAAAATAGCTTTGCACCAAAAACAACAATACAGGCGTAACAAAACCTGCAACGGGTATAAAGCTAGCTAGCAATAGTATAATTGTAAGCAACACTTCGGTTAATCCATTTCTAATGGCTATTTGTATCCCTCGCCAAGTGTCTTTAAGCAACTGTGGCAGGCTAAATGGGTATGAGTTGCCTGTGGCAAGCTCCTCGGTTTTTTCTGAAACGTATGCCAATACAGGGGCAATAAGTATGAGCATAATATACCTGAATATGCTGAGGTAAAGCAAGAATACGATAGCACCAAGCAAGAGTGACAGTGTCCAATAGATAATTTCGGTAAGCCAGTTAAAGCTGCCCCAATTGGCTTGATCAAGTGCCAACCAGCTATAAATGGTATCGGTAAAGCTGCCCGCCCAAGCAATGCCCAACCAAACCATTAACGAAAACAAAACAATATTGAGAAAAACCGGTACCAAAAAAAGCTTATACAGGCCATGTTGTCTAATAAACTGGTGGGCTTCGCTATAGGTTTGCCACCCCAGTGATAGTTGTTTTGAAATACCCATGCCCCAAATTTACCAACCCTTTTCCATATCCTTAGGGGTGTATTGGTGATTGCGGGTAACAAAATAGGTATCGGTACCGATTTCTTTTTTACGGGTAGCGCGGTAAAGCAACGCAATGGGGGTAAGTACCACTATGTAAATTACAGAGAGTATAATGCGGCTATTGATATAACCCAAAGCATGCCCTAGTTTATGCCAAGCAAATATCAGCCAATCGCTTAACCATGCCGAGGTAAGGCCAATGAGTGCAACTGCAAGGGCCAACCACAGCAGGGGCTCAAAATTGAAGCCTAGGCCCAACACTGTAAAGCCTGCTGCTATAATAAGCATGTTTTGGAATCGTTCTGTTAGCGTGTGGCGTTTCATCTACCGTAAAGGTATCATTACAATACCAATAATTATAGTGGCTTTATCTAACTCGGTGCAAACTATAATTATTATAGCGCAACATAAAGAGGTGCTGATTGTCCCAATAATCAATAGTGGGCATTGTATCTAATGCGTTTGGGGTTAAAATTACTGGAGCAATACTAAAGCCGGTTGCACAGCCTTCCCTCGCTACTTTGTTCATCTCTACCCTAAAGCTGGTGCCAAATGCTTTCATCATAGTACCTAAAAAAAACATTTGGTCGTAGCCGTTTATGGCATAATCAGAAGGCTCTGAGTTATACCTATCTATAAATCTTTGATAAAAACTGCCCTCGTAAAAAGTAGAGTCTACATAAAATGATTGACTGAAATGCGCCTTTAATGCATTTAGGTAATTTATCTGCAAATCAACATCATTAGCTAGGGTGGGGGTTCCAACCAAAGTAATGTCATAATCCTCTGTAAGTGGATAAAGCTCTCTTAACACGTTTAACACAAATGGTGTTTTCATGCTCGGCAAAACAATTACATTAGGTTGCTCTTTTAGTAGCATCTCCTCTATATCCTTACTATTAATATTCGGTAACCCTGAGGAGTGGTTCTCAATAAATTTTTCAGTGAGCACCAATGGTCTTGATTTGTATTGTGGATTTGCTTTTAGCGAATCGACTAATGTAATGCTTAGCTGGTGATTGTAGTTTTTTATGTGACTACGATAGACCTCCAAAAACTCCTTTTCAATTTCAGTAAATTGGTACAGCGTAATTAAGTTGGCACTGCTAAACGAATCGGTAACGTACTCAATCATATTATGCGCATGGCTTACCACACGCGGGTTGGCCATATAGAAAAATGGGTTTTTGGCAGTAATGTCACTAGCTGGCGAAAAAGGCGACCATACCGGTATACCCGCTTCTAAGCCATACTTGGCCATGGCTTTCATGGAGGTATTAAATACAGGGCCAATTACTAAATCCATGTTGTTTAACTTGCCTCCCTTTATTAACACAGCAAGGTTTGACTCTGGATAACTGTCATAAACATGGAGTTTAACGCTCAGCCCATTTTTTTTCAAGGTATCCAAAGCAGTCAAAACGCCATTATAATAATCGGCGGCAATTTTGGATGCGGCATAAATATCGCCACTGGCCGTTGGGAAAGAATCCGTATAAAACGGCAACACCAATGCCACATTGTAATATGGCTTATGCGTATACTTAGGCAGCGTGTCAATGATATCGATTATCGGAGGCAATACGGTATCCATTGGCGAAACCGGAGGATTGCTTGGGCTTGGGTTTTCGCCCACTACATCATAGCCCTTAGGGGGGCCATAGGTGTTTTTTTGAGAAGAACAGGCACCCAAAATCATCAAGGATACGATTACCAGCCAGAGCTTACTCCCACTCAATAGTTGCTGGCGGTTTTGAGCTGATATCATATACTACACGGTTTATTCCTTTTACTTTATTGATAATCTCGTTGCTGGTCTCTGCCAAAAACTCATACGGTAAGTGGCACCAGTCTGCTGTCATACCATCGGTAGAAGTTACTGCACGCAGCGCCACTACGCTCTCGTAGGTGCGCTCATCACCCATTACCCCAACACTTTGCACTGGCAACAACATTACACCGGCTTGCCAAACTTCGTTGTATAAGTTATGCTTTTTCAAATTGTTAGTGAAAATAGCATCAGCCTCTTGTAGGATGGTAATTTTTTCGCGGCTTATGGCACCTATAATACGGATAGCCAAACCCGGCCCAGGGAAAGGGTGGCGGTTAAGGATGCTTTCCGGTATACTCAGTTCGCGGCCTACACGGCGCACTTCATCTTTAAACAAATTACGCAATGGCTCAATAATTTTTAGCCCCATGCGCGCTGGCAAACCGCCCACATTGTGGTGCGATTTGATGGTAACCGATGGCCCCGTTACCGATACCGATTCAATTACATCGGGGTATATGGTGCCTTGGCCCAGCCATTTCACGTTTTCAATGCTTTTGGCCTCTCTATCAAACACATCGATAAACGTTTTGCCGATGATTTTACGCTTCTGCTCTGGGTCGCTTACACCTTCCAATCCGTTAATGAAATCATCCGAGGCATCCGAACCTATTACATTCAGCCCTAGACCTTTGTATGATTCCAATACGCTATCAAACTCACCTTTGCGCAGTACGCCGTTGTTTACAAACACGCAATAAAGGTTTTTACCAATGGCGCGGTGCAACAATATGGCCGCCACGGTGCTATCCACACCACCTGATAGGCCCAACACCACTTTGTCGTTACCTACGGTTTCTTGTATCTGTGCAATGGTATCTTCTGCAAACGATGCTGGTGTCCAATCGCCGCTGCAGCCACAAGTATCAATCACAAAATCCTTCAACAGCATACTACCCTCCAGCGAGTGGTACACTTCTGGGTGAAACTGTAAACCAAACACTGGGTATTTGTAAGCGCCAGCCTTGCTTTGGTAAGCGGCAACATTAATGCTGCGGGTGCTTGCCAATAGTTCAAACTGCTCGGGTAATCGGGTTACGGTATCGCCATGGCTCATCCATACTTGGGTGCCATCGCTTATGCCTTTAAAAATGGTCTCTTTACTATGGATGGTATCCAAGTTGGCACGGCCATACTCTCGGGTGCTGCTTGGGGTTACTTCGCCACCAAGGTTTTTGGCCAATAGCTGTGCACCATAGCATACGGCAAGCACAGGGCGTTGGTTCAAAAACAGTTCCGCATCAATATCTGGCGCATTGGGCTGGTTTACACTACATGGGCTGCCCGATAGTATTACGCCCTTAATGGAATCGTCCAACGCTGGAATCTTGCTGAATGGAACAATTTCGCTGTATACGTTAAGTTCGCGCACCCTGCGGGCAATCAACTGGGTGTATTGCGAACCGAAATCGACGATGAGTATCTTTTCGTGCATAAGTGCTGCAAAAGTAGGTAATTAGTGGCAAGTAGTGGATTTTCTGTGGCATTATTATTGGTGTAAACCACTCGTTTTTTATGCTATTGCTTGTTTGTATTGCTTTGTAGTAGCTAAAGGTATTTTGTATATCCTTGATACTTTCAAGTTTTAGCTTACTTTTGTTTAATAACATAAATACTATACTATGAAAAATCTATTGATTGTTTTGGCTGTATTGATAACAAGCACTGTGGCATTTGCCCAAGCCCCGTTTAACGGCACCGTAACTTTTGACGTGGAGCTTAAAGGTGATATGGTGGATATGTTTAAAAGCATGATGCCAAATAAGCAGATTTACTACTACTCTGAAGGTGATTTCCGTATGGAAACGATTGGCGGTTTGGCTAGTGGCCAAGGGGATGTGCTGTATCAAGCTAAAAACAACAAGACATACATTCTCAATTCAGCTCGTAAAACTGCGCAAGAGATGCAAAACGAGGAGGGCGATAAAACTGACGATAGTGATGTAGTAGTTACCGAAACAGGCGAAACCGCAGAGATATTGGGATATAGCTGTGATAAATACAAAGTGGTAATTAAAACCAAAGATGGCGAAATGGTGCAATATATTTGGGCCACCAAAGCGTTGCAGCCAGTTAAACCCAAAGGTGCCGAGAATATCAAGGGTATGTCGGCCATTACGGAAAAGATTAAAGGCATGCCGTTGAAAATACAGTTGGAGATAGATCAAATGGGCATGAGTTTTACCATGATTACTACGGCTACCAACATTGATAAATCCAAGCCTAAGGGTAGCTTGTTTGATATCCCATCTGATTATACTATTGAAGCTTTTGACCCTAATAAGATTGGCCGATAGTACTAAGCCCAAAGGATGCGCCTTGAAGATGAAATACAACATAAGCAGTTCCAGAGTGAGCACCATAAACTGCTCGTGAACTTGATATACTCGGGCAACTGGGTAAAGTCTCTTCATGCCGAAGTACTTAAGCCTTATGGCCTTACTATGCAACAATATAATGTACTGCGTATACTCAGGGGGCAATACCCAAAGCCGGCAAGCGTAAACTTATTGATTGAGCGTATGTTGGATAAAATGAGCAATGCCTCGCGCTTGGTAGAAAAACTGCGATTGAAGGGCTTGGTTGAGCGCCGTGAAAACGATAGCGACCGCCGCCAAGCAGATGTAATAATTACTGAGAAAGGATTGGAGTTGCTTACTGAATTGAGCAAACCCATTGAGCAGTTTGAATTTCGCTCAACTGCCGTTAGCGAAGCCGAAGCGAAGAAGGTAAACGATATATTGGATAGGTTGCGGGGGTAACTTTATTCCACCACCCTTTTCATATTCACCGTAAAGCTTTTGCCTTCTGGTTTGCCGTCGCTTACAATGGCTTGTAGCTCGTTGTTACCCAGGTTTATGTAGGTTATCTCTTTCGGGAAATCGTGCTCAGCATTGGTAAAAGTAAAGCTGTTGTTGCCTTGCTTGGTCAGTTTAAAGGTTACCTCTTTGCCTTCGTTTTGCCCAATTACCGTTGCATGGTAAAACAGGGTATGACCTTGAGAGGTTATTTTAAGATTTTCCTGTACCGTTTCCTTTCCATTTTTTACCGTATAAGCTTTGCCGTTAAGGGCATCCAAGCCATAGTCCCATCGCTCAAATGTTCCCGGTTTATCTACTTGCTCCCAGGTGCCTACCATCCAGTAAAGGTCTGTTTTGGGGTCGTGCTTTACATCGTTGGTATTAAAGGCCGCTGCCATAAAGGATATTAATGGAATGATAATCACCGCCAATATTATATCTGACAGTGCAATTCTTTTTTCGCCTTTATTTGCGCTCTGGTTCATAAGGTTGCGGTTCTAAGTGGAAAAGTTACCCAAGTTTTAATGGAAAACCAATATTAAGATTTTTTTTGGGCATTAAATACTGCAATACCCATTAACTTCGTTCCAACCATACCCTATGTTTCCATTCCCTTATTATCGGTATCGGTTGCGCCGCTTTGCCACAAGGCATAGGTGCAAGCTATTATTATTGGTGGGGGCATTGGTGTGGTTTTGGTTTTCGTTGCCCAAGGTATTGTTTAGCGACCCCACCAGCACCGTTATTGAAGACCGCAACGGAAAACTAATAGGCGCTAAAATTGCCGCCGATGGGCAGTGGCGTTTCCCGCAGATTGACTCTGTGCCCAGCAAATTTGCCTTGGCCATTACTTGCTTCGAAGACCAATACTTTTATCAGCACCCCGGTGTAAACCCCTTGGCCATTGGCCGTGCCATGCAGCAGAACATCCGCTCAGGCAGGCTGGTTAGCGGTGGCAGTACCCTTACCATGCAAGTAATTCGCATGAGTAGAAAAGGGCAGGGTAGAACCATTGGGGAGAAAGTGATAGAAGCCTTGTTGGCTATGCGGTTAGAGCTGCGCGATAATAAAGACCAAGTGCTAGCCCTATACGCTAGCCATGCACCTTTTGGTGGCAATGTAGTGGGGCTAGAGGCTGCTGCTTGGCGGTACTTCGGCCGCTCGCCTGAAGAACTTTCGTGGGCAGAGGCGGCTACTTTGGCGGTGTTGCCCAATGCCCCGGCGCTCATACACCCAGGCCGCAACCGTAAGCTGTTGATTGAAAAGCGCGATAGGCTACTCACCCGAATGCTGGATGGTAACATAATTACCCAAGAAGAATACGAACTGGCTTTGCTGGAGCCTTTGCCTGATAAGCCCGTTGCCATACCGCAGGTAGCGCCGCATTTGCTTACTCGTTTTTATAACGACAGACCGGGCGAGTTGATACGAACTACCATCAACTCACAACTGCAATTGCGGGCAAACTACATTGCCTCCAAACATTTGGAGCAATTGCGCGCCAACGAAATATATAGCCTGGGCATGATGGTAATGGACGTGGAAACGGGCGATGTGCTGGCATACGTGGGTAACGACCCCGAACCTACATCTGATGGGCACGGCTTGTACGTGGATGTGGTAAATGCCCCACGCAGCACAGGCAGCATATTAAAGCCAATACTGTTTGCAGGTATGCTGCAGGACGGCGAGATACTGCCCAACACACTGATACCTGATGTGCCATCCTATTACTTTGGCTATGTGCCCAAAAACTATGACGGCAACTTTGATGGCATGGTGCCCGCCCGCAGAGCTTTGTCGCGCTCATTGAACGTGCCTGCGGTAAAAATGCTGATGGAGTATAGGGTAGAGCGGTTGCTGGACTTATTGCAAAAGCTGGGTTTGGGCACCTTCTCTGAGAGCGCACGTCACTACGGGCTATCGTTGATATTGGGTGGGGGAGAGGCTACCCTGTGGGACCTTTGCGGTATGTATGGCAGTTTGGCGCGGGCATTGAACCACTATAGCAACCACAACAGCCTGTATTACAGCAACGACCTTCGCCAGCCGAACCTCGAATTGAACCTGAGCACCGATAGCTTGGGGCAGCCCATGGACAATTTCCTGCTTTCGGCGAGTGTATTGTACAATATGTTTGATGCGATGGTGGAGGTGAACAGGCCCGAAGAAGAATCATCGTGGCGGTTGTTTGGCTCGGGGCGCATTGCTTGGAAAACGGGTACCAGCTTCGGTGGCCGCGATGCATGGGCCATAGGCATTACCCCTAAATATGTGGTGGGCGTTTGGGCAGGCAACGCTGGCGGCGAGGGCCGCTCCGACCTTACCGGCCTTGGCAGTGCCGCACCTGTGCTGTTTGATATGTTCGACCAGCTACCAGCCGCACAATGGTTTAGCATGCCTTACGACGATATGGTGCAAGTGCCCATTTGTCGCCGCAGCGGTCATAGGGCGGGCATGTATTGCGAACCCGTGGATAGCGCTTGGATACCCGCCAGAGGATTGAGCACCGATGCCTGCCCTTACCACCAGCTCATACACTTGGATGCCAGCGGGCAATACCGTGTAACCGATGCCTGTGAGCAAGTAAGTACTATGGTGCACAAGCCTTGGTTTGTGCTACCGCCCACCGAAGAGTGGTACTACAAGCGCAAAGACCCTAACTACAGCACCTTGCCGACTTGGCGCAGCGGTTGCCAGCCAATCGCAGGCACAGCACCCATGGAGCTGGTGTACCCCAAGCAGTACACCAAAATATTTATACCCATTGAGTTGGACGGCAAGCCGGGCAAAGTAGTGTTTGATGCCGCCCACCGCCAAAGCGATGCCGTGATATATTGGCATTTGGACGAAGAATTTATAACCGCAACCCGTCACATACATCAGCTAATCTTCCATCCCCCACCGGGCAAGCACACTATTACTTTGGTGGATGGAGAGGGGTATAGTATTAGTCAGGGGTTTGAGGTTTCGGATAGGGAGTTGAAGTGATGGTGGGGATATGTTTTAAAATATTGATTATGATTTGTTTGCCTGATTTTATGTTGTGGTTGCTCGTGGTCTTAGCCATTAGCTTCGGCTCTTGCACCCCAAGCAATCGCAATTTGAGCTATTTGGAAGAATGTGAGCAGTTTGTTTTAGAGCAGGATAAAGTAGGGGAGGAGTTCGTTTTTAAGCCTGATGCTTCTAAGATACCAGAGTACAGATTTACTTATTTGGGCAGCGTACCAACTAAGAACGAAGGAAATGTCAAGATTCTCAGCTTAGCTATACTTACCGGTATTTATGAAGATAATAAGCGGGGAAATGGAGTGGTTATATTGTTTAACAACGACAACCGTTTCCTAGGGGCGTACGTGTTGGGAGATATTTCAAGTTTGCTTACCAAGATTTTGGGGAATGAGTTGATGTTTTCATACAATGATGCATCGTGTGACCAAGAAACAGCAATTAGCTTTTATGATAGTATTCCTAAACAGATTTTTGTAGGTTGTAGTAATTTTGATGGTACAATATTAGGGGATTTGTATTCACTTGGATTTGAGGATCGCTTGAATGAATAAACGCCGCACTCAATATATAATTTATGGAAGTAAAAGATGATCATCTAGAGTCTAAATTCTTGATTCAGAGTTTACGCCAATATGGAATTTCGTATCCTAAAATGGATGATTGGGAATGTGAAAGTATGCATGTTGCAATTGGATTTTATGTGCACTGGCTTATAAAGGATGTTAGGCAAAATAGTAATTGCAAACAGCATGTTAAGATAATAGAAAAACTCTTTGACAGTTCTTTTCCTAAAATGAAGAATGCATTGGAAGTTGATTTATTTATAAATATTTATGACGAATTGGGAGTTAATAATTCTTTTGCAAGTAACTTTCGAGAGGATATTTTTAGTGCTTATAATGTAGCCATACAATACTGGTTAGCAATAAATAATATTAAGGAGCCATAATCCCCCCTCCGCCCAGCAAGCATACCATTACCTTGGTTGATGGCGAGGGGTATAGTATTAGCCAGGGGTTTGAGGTGGCGGATAGGGAGAAGTAGGGGTTGGTTTGTTGATATGTATTATATTGTACTGGCGTCTGGAGACGCGAGGTACATTTCATCCTCGTCTTGGAGACGAGGACGAGAGGGGAGCCACAAAGGCCGGTGTATATTGGGGTCCCTTATTTCTAACAAACCAATTTAAAACAATTATACTAAAAGTGATGATGATTAATAAAATTACTGTTTGTAAGTTATTCATTTTTAATTTTGTACTAGTTAGTTTTATCAATAATGTCAAGGCAAGTGATTTGATAACTGGTTTTAATGATTCAGACTTTGAAGTGTCTGAAAATGTTTCTTGTATATCAGGGACGTTTAAAAAATACCTTAAAAATATTTATGGTTACAATATTGTTATTGCTGAAATTGATCACAAACAGAAATATTATGATTTGGTGATTCGCGAACAACCTCGTATTCGGTTGATATGTCTGGGAACGGCCCAACAAGGCAACATTTCATTTGTGTGTTATGAATCATTTGGTATAGTCAATAGTTTTGTCTGTGTTATCTATATACCATCTAGAAACAAGATTACTGATTTTGTTTCTTTAAGATTGAATAATGAGGTGGTAAATTATTCTGAGTTGAGGGCTGCTATATCTAATGTAGAATTTGAAAAATGGAAAACTAAGTACTAGTATGTTGACTAGAATTGTTATAAATTAGCACATGTTCTTGTTGTTATACCCCCTTGTCAGGCGGAGACAGGCTGGTGATGCGAAGTAGGTTTCATCCCATTCTGCGAGTAGGCTATTTCAGGCCTACTCGCAATTGATAGTAGTAGGCTTTGCCTACTTTTCCGCCTTAGCGGAAACACGGGTTGGGGGGTGAGTTTTGGCTACGCAATAAATGTAATGCAGAGCTTTGGGCTTCAATGCTCGCGCCAAAAGCCCACGCACGCACCCTTCGACACGGCTCAGGATGACACGCTAGCTTCCGCTTCAAAACTTAATTAGTACAACTTTTCGTACCACATCCCACCTCACAAAACAAATTAACCCCATTAAGACCCTTTTTTCATTTGTGAATGTTATAACTTTGTTTTGATGCACGTGGAATGATTGCGTGCGGTGAGTATTGGGATATTTCTAAACTTTTACCATAGACCATGGACTATCGACCCGTCGCCTGAGGCGAGGCAAGCCATGGACTATGGACCAAACAACAAACATGTACGACGTTACTGTTATCGGATCGGGGCCTGGCGGATATATCGCTGCCGTGCGTAGTGCCCAATTAGGTTTTAAAACTGCTATTATCGAGCGTTACCCAACTTTGGGTGGTACTTGCCTTAATGTTGGTTGTATACCAAGTAAGGCTTTGCTCGATTCTTCGGAGCACTATTACAATGCTGCCCACCACTTTGAGGAACACGGTATTGCGGTAAGTGGCCTAAAGGTTGATTTCGGCCAAATGATTAAGCGCAAAACAGATGTAGTAACGGGTGTAACCAAAGGCGTGCAGTTTTTGATGAAGAAGAACAAGGTGGATGTTTTTCAAGGCCATGGTTCGTTCGTTAGCAAAAACAAGATTGCTATTAAGAACGATAAGGGCGAGGTTCAAGAGATTGAAACCAAGAACACGATTATCGCTACTGGCTCTAAGCCATCGAGCTTGCCTAGCATCGAGATTGATAAAAAACGTATCATTACTTCTACCGAAGCCCTTACGCTTACCGAGTTGCCTAAAACCATGGTGGTTATTGGTGGTGGCGTTATTGGTGTTGAGCTGGGTAGCGTATATGCCCGTTTGGGTGTGAAAGTGCAAGTGGTTGAATACATGGACCGCATAATTGGTACCATGGACAAAGACCTCGGCAAAGAGTTACTAAAGGTGTTGAAGAAAACCGGCATCGAGTTTTTCTTAAGTCACAAGGTAACAGGTGCTAGTGTAAAAGGTAAAACCGTAACCGTTACTGCTGAGGATAGCAAAGGTGCTGCCGTTGAGTTTAAAGGCGATTATTGCTTGGTATGTGTTGGCCGTAAGGCTTATACCGATAACTTGGGCTTGGATAAGATTGGCCTTGAAGCCGACAAGCGTGGCAAAGTAGTGGTAGACCCACTCACGCTGCAAACCAAAGTAGCTGGTGTTTATGCCATTGGTGATGTAATTGATGGCCCAATGCTAGCGCACAAAGCCGAAGACGAGGGCGTGTTGGTGGCTGAGACTATTGCCGGACAAAAACCGCACATTGATTATAACTTGATACCGAATGTAGCTTATACTTGGCCTGAAGTTTCATCGGTTGGGCAAATGGAAGAGCAGTTGACTGAGAAGGGTATTGCTTTCAAGAAAGGTACCTTTAGCTTTAAGGCTAGTGGCCGTGCTGCCGCCAGTGGCGATACCGATGGTTTAGTGAAAGTATTGGCCGACAAGGAAACTGATGAAATTCTAGGCGTGCACATCATTGGCCCGCGTGCGGCCGATTTGATTGCAGAAGCCACGGCTGCAATGGAGTACCGTGCCAGTGCTGAAGATGTGGGCCGCATGTGCCATCCGCACCCAACATACTCTGAGTCGTTTAAAGAGGCTTGTTTGGCTGCCAGCGACAACAGGGCGCTTAACGCTTAATTGGGTAATGTGCGGAAAAATAGTTGGTGATTTTTAACTTCCCAGTTGTTATATTACCGCTGCCGACTTGAAGGGGACGTAGGCTCTGGTGGAGACCAACCTGCCAGTAATAATTTCGGTGCATAAATGGTAACGGGCAGTCCTTTTTTGGGCTGCCTTTTTTGTTACCAGCATGCACCATGGCTAAAAAAAACTCATTTTTCGTTTGACAGGTAAACGTACCCCTTGATAAAGTCTATCCTATGCTGCAAGGTCAGGCCGCGGTGTATATCTAGGTGGTTCTTCAAGTGGCTGAAGAAGCCCTCGATGCCGTTCGTGGTACTCGGTATCGCCGGGTTTGCCAGATAGTGGAACATGTTTGGTAATGCCCTTTTGATCGTAAGGTATGACCGCCTCAGCATCTTGTGCCTGTACCAGTACCTTCCCGTGTCGGGGCTGAAGGCTTTTTCGTTAAGGTAGTCCTTGTGCCTTTCGTGCCAGTTCGTAAAGGTGCGGACCCAGTGTATGCGGTCATTGTCCGTCCGTATCTTCAGCAAGAGCAGCACATGCTTCCTCAGTTCCACACCCGCTTGGTGCTTCGGGTAGCGCGTGAGCCATATCAGGCACATCCTCTGGATATGGACAAGGCATCGTTGCAGTACCGCATCAGGCAGTGATTTCCTTACGGCCTTCTGTATGCTCTTGTGCCCGTCGGTGGTAACGCTCTCTATTCGCAGCCCCAGCTTGATGAGGTTGTCGAGGTCTTCCCTTATCTCGGTATAATGCTCGCCATCGGAGAAGCGGATAAGTTGCGTATAGAGCCATCTTCGTGGTCCTGGTAGCACAGCAGGCAGAACTTCTCGAAGTACGTGGCGTCAACGCGAAGGTGGATGAGGTCACGCTTGATTATCCGGACCGTGGGGGCTTTGGCGAGCAGCGCGTAAAAGGTCGTCTGCAACGTATCCACGGATAGCCCGCTGTCCCTGCTGAGGGTCTTGAACGTCTGGCGTTCCATTATCCACTTGCGGAACCAAACGGAACGGTTCTCCAACCGCTGGGATGGGTCGTTGCGCGTAAAGAATATACCGCAGTCCTTGCATTTGAACCGTTGTTTGCCGCCCTGTTTACCCCAGCGGATAACCGATAGGCTGCCGCAGGCCCAACAGCGTTTTTTTTACGTTTTTCCATCTACAAAAAAAGTTTAGTGAAACCGTTTTCACCAAACTTTCTCCAAACCTTTATCCAGTAATGGTTACAGCACTATTTACCAACTATTTTTCAGTATTATGCCTAAAATAAAAATGCATGGACCTAATCCATGCATTTTTATTTTGTAATGCTTTCAAGGTGACTTGGAATTGCTTAATCAACCAAAGAAATATCAAACTGTACCAAGTCAATCAAATCCTGCACACGTTCGTCAATTTCATGTTGAGTAAGTGTTTTGGTGCGGTTCGGGCCGAATTGCTCTACGCAATAAGATGCCATAGCTGTGCCGAATATAACGGCACGTTTCATATTGTCAAAAGAGACATCTTCAGTTGCTGCTAGATGCCCCATAAAACCACCGGCAAAAGTATCACCAGCACCAGTAGGGTCAAAAACATCTTCAAGGGGCAGGGCAGGAGCAAAAAATACATCGTTGCCATGGAAAAGCAAAGCACCATGCTCACCTTTTTTGATTACCAAGTATTTAGGCCCCATCTCCATGATGAGTTTTGCCGCTTTTACAATTGAATGCTGACCACTCAATTGACGGGCTTCTTCGTCGTTTACAAATAGCAGGTCAATGCGCTTTAAAACTTCTTTTAGTTCGGTCATTTGAATGTCCATCCAAAAATTCATGGTATCCATGGCAATCAAACGCGGGCGCGAAGTCATTTGATCCAATACTTTGGCCTGCACTACTGGGCTCAAGTTACCAAGCATCAAAAAGTCGCTGTTTTTATAAGCTTCTGGCAAAATTGGGTCAAAATGCTCTAAAACGTTGAGTTCTGTTACTAAACTATCTCGGGTATTCATATCCATGTGGTAGCGGCCCGACCAGAAGAATGATTTCTCACCTTCTTTTACTTGCAAGCCTGCAGTATCAACGCCACGGGAATTCAACGCCTTAATTTCATCAAAATCGTAGTCGCTGCCAACCACAGACACTAGATTGATAGGCTCGACAAAATTGCTGGCCGACCAACTAAAATGTAATGCGCTGCCACCTACTATACGGTCCACTTTTCCAAAGGGCGTTTCAAGTGCATCAAAGGCTACAGTGCCCACTACCAATAAACTCATAAAATTTGCTTTTTGCTAAAATTTTTATAACTTAGATTAATCTCGTCTGCAAGATAGCTAAATTGTTGATTGTTTGCCTGAAAGGTGACCGATTTTTGAGCTCTGTGAGCCTTTAGTGGGGGCGGGCAAGGTGCCTAGCAGATGGAGTATATGAGGAACGATACAACCCAATCCGGCCATGTCATTAATACCTACTTGTATAGCTTTGTTGGACTGTAACAATTTTTTTGCCTCGTGCGAAAGAATGGTAGACCCTACACTAAACGGTTTGCCGGTAGCGGTATTGTCTAGCAACGATGGATGCATAATAGCACGCAGTGAAGAAGTTAAAGAACTGGGCATACCCATGGGGGCGCCATGGTTTAAGTGGCGAGGTTTTATGAAGCAGCATAAGGTTAGGCTATTTTCGCTCAACATGCAGCTTTATACCGAAACTTCGGCCAGGATAATGAACCTATTGATTGAGCGGGCACCCAAAGTGCAGGTATACTCAATTGACGAGGCATTTCTAGACCTTTCGGGCATGGAGAAATACTTTGACCTTAATAAATTTTTGCAACAGCTTAGGCAAGAGATATTAGATGAGATAGGTATACCGGTATCAATAGGTGTGGCACCAAGTAAGGTCTTGGCCAAAATGGCCAACCGTATTGCAAAGAAAAATCGGACTACCTATATAGAGTTTTTAATGGATGAGGCCGAAAGAGAACAAATACTTAAGACTACCTCAGTAGAAAGTGTATGGGGCGTGGGGCGACGCAATGCTGCTAAAATGCATAGCCTTGGGGTATACACCGCCTGGGATTTTGCATGCCTCAACCCTCGCATGGTACAGCAAATGCGGAGCGTGGTTGAAGGCCGTTTGGTATGGGAGCTACGCGGCAAATCGTGCTTGCCCGTAGAAGCACCTTCTGATGTAAAGCACCATATAGGCAGTAGCCGGAGTTTTGGTGAGCGCATAACCACCCTAGAGGGTTTGAGGGGGGCGATAACTTTTCTGATGGGTTTGGCTACACGCAAGCTGGTAAGGCAACAATCGGCATGCAAGGTTATATACCTTAGTGCATCAATTGGCAAGCCCCGAAACCCAGATAGGCATACGGTGCGCACAAGCATTGTGCTACCGGTAGCCAGTCATTACCCGCCTACTCTGCTGCAAGCCGCACTTAGTAAGGTTGTAGAGTTGCATCGAGATGGGTGCCAATATTACAGGGCAGGGGTGGTGCTATGCGAGCTAAGTAGCGTGAGCGAGATTAAGAATAGCTTGTTTTTTGAGCACCAGCAAGGCCGTCAAGATCGATTGCTGCAACTAGTAACCCAACTAAACAGAAACCAGCACAAGGTACAGGTAGAGTGGGCAGGTTTTAAGCATGGGAGCGGTGCAACTCCTTGGTTGCCAAAGTGTGACCACATGTCAATACCCAGTATGGAAACCCTTACGGACGAAGAGATAGAAACGGCAAGGCCTTGGTGGTAAAGATTAGAATAAAATTTTTGATAAATTTTTAGTGCCGTTTTTTGTTTTTATGCAAGGATACTATACATTTGCATTCCCATTACGGGAAAATATTCCTCCTTAGCTCAGTTGGTTAGAGCATCTGACTGTTAATCAGAGGGTCGCTGGTTCAAGTCCAGCAGGGGGAGCCAACAAGCACAAGCCTTTCAGGAAACTGGAAGGCTTTTTTGTTTTACTTGACAATTTGGTCAAGGTTGTGCAACTGGGTGGGGTATAATTATAGCTACAATTTGTTTGTAGGGGCCCATTAAATTTAAGAGCCCTATATTTGCCTACAATGAGTTATGATTACATTATAGTAGGCGGCGGCTCAGCGGGCGCCGTATTGACAAATAGATTAAGCGAAGATCCGGCTAATAAAGTGCTGACTCTTGAGGCAGGTGCCGTGGATCATTGGTGGGACTTAAGAATACACATGCCAGCGGCACTGAGCTACTTGCTTACAGGCACACAGCGCAACTGGGCATACTCAAGCGACCCTGAGCCCAAAATGAACAATAGACGAATATTTCAACCGAGGGGTAAGGTACTTGGTGGTTCTAGCTGTATCAACGGCATGATTTGGATTCGTGGCAATGCCATGGATTATGATAAATGGGCCAAAGAAGATGGTTTGGAAAATTGGAGCTACGCACATTGTCTTCCGTACTTTAAAAAAGTGGAGACCCGATTAATTGGTGGCGACGATTACCGGGGTGATGAAGGCCCGCTGAAGCTAACAACACCAGAATGCAAGAATCCTTTGTTTCAAGCCTTTTTTGAATCGGTACAAGAGGCCGGCTACCCAATTACGGATGACGTTAACGGCTACCAACAAGAGGGCTTTGGCAAATTTGACCAAACCATTTACCGTGCCCGAAGGTTGAACGCAGCAAGGGCATATATTCACCCAGTACTGCATCGTAAAAACCTACAGGTAGTAACCAAAGCCATGGTGCTGCGTATTTTGTTTGAAGGAAAGCGGGCTATTGGTGTAGAGTATTTAAAGGGTGGTAAAAAGATAAAGGCTTATGCTAAAGAGGTTATAAGCTGCGGTGGTGCCATCAACTCACCGCAATTGCTGCAAGTATCAGGCGTTGGAAGTGCCGAGCACTTAAAGAGTTTGGGTATCGATGTGGTACATGACTTACCAGCCGTAGGTGAAAACATGCAAGATCATTTGGAGGTGTACATTCAATGGGCTTGCAAAAAGCCAGTAAGCATGTACCCTGCATTGAGTCCATGGAGGGCACCTAAAATTGGTTTTGATTGGCTGTTTCGTCGCAAGGGTATTGGCGCAACCAACCATTTTGAGGCGGGAGGCTTTATAAGGAGCAATGAAGAAGAGGCCTATCCAAACCTGCAATTTCATTTTCTACCGCTGGCCATACGTTATGATGGCACGGCGCCTGCCGAAGGACATGGTTTCCAGCTGCATATTGGGCCTATGAATTCTGATGTACGTGGCCATGTGAGGATAAAATCGGCAAACCCATTGGATTATCCCAGCATCCTGTTCAATTACCTATCTACGGAGCAAGAGCGAAAGCACTGGGTAGAGGCCATCAAACTGTCGCGTAAGATTATCGAAACGGAGGCCATGAGCGAGCTGCGCGGCAAAGAGTTATCGCCAGGTATTGAGGTACAAACCGATCAAGAGATTTTGGACTTTGTAGCCCGTGAAGGCGAAAGTGCTTACCACCCGAGCTGCACCTGCCGTATGGGCAGTGGCCCAAACACCGTTACCGATGCTAACCTCAAAGTGCACGGTATTGAAGGCTTGCGTGTGGTTGATGCCTCGGTAATGCCGTATGTAACCAATGGCAATATTTATGCACCGGTATTAATGATTGGCGAAAAGGCGGCTGACCTTATTTTGGGCAACACCCCTTTGCCACCCGAGCATGTTCCATACTTTACTAAGGAGCAGGCGATTTAGGTTTTGTTTCAATCACTTCAATTTTATCGGTAGGGTTTTCAATGAGGTACTGCTTTAGTGCTTTGCGCAAAGCGTAAATGCTTACCAACATTAGTACACACACAGGTAGACCCGTTACCAGTGAGCCGGTTTGCAGTGCTATTAATCCACCGCCATAAAGTAGCACAGCCGCTACAATCCCTTCAAGCAATGCCCAAAAAATCCGTAGCTGAACGGCAGTTTTCTCTTTGCCCCCACTGGTAATAAAATCAATTACCAACGAGCCACTATCTGATGAGGTAACGAAGAAAATTATACCCGCCAATACTACAAATGCAATACTTACATAGGGTAGGGGGAAATACTCCAATAACCGAAACAATGCGGTTGTAGTATCGGTATTTACAGCTTCCGTAATGCCTCCGGCACCAAACAACTCAATGTAAAAAGCGGTGTTGCCAAATATAGATATCCATAGTATAATTGCCGCTGTTGGGCCTAGCACTACTCCAAAAATAAACTCCTTTATGGTGCGACCTTTAGATATGCGAGCAATAAACAAACCTACAAATGGTGCCCAGGCAAACCACCATGCCCAATAGAAAAAGGTCCAACTATCCATCCAGTGGGTGCCTTTATATGCTTCGGTCCAGGTGCCTAAGCCGATAATGCTTTGCAGGTAACTACCAGTGCTCTGTACCGTTGATTTTAAAATAAATAAGGTAGGGCCTACTATCAACATAAACAGCATGAGCATAATCGCCATCACTGAGGCTACTTTACTGAGTGCCTGTATGCCTTTGTGCAGGCCAGATACCACTGATATAGTGGCGCAAATAGTAATAATGCCAATCAAAACCACCTGTACCGTCGTGTTTTCGGCTAAACCAAAAAGGTAGTTCATACCCGAGTTGATATTCTGTATGCCCAACCCTAAAGTGGTAGCCAACCCAAACATAGTTGAAACTACCGCCGTTACATCAATTGCGTTCCCAATTGACCCCTTTAATCTATCACCCAGCAATGGATACAATATCCAACGGATGCCAAGGGGTAAACCTTTGTTGTAAGTAAAAAAGGCTATTGATAAACCCATTAAGGCGTAAACTGCCCACCCATGCAACCCCCAATGCAAGTAAGTGATGTTCATGGCCTGTTTGGCAGCTTGCAAGGTGCCAGCCTCACCATAAGGTGGGTTGGAGAAGTGCAGTATAGGTTCGGCTACGCTATAAAACATCAGTACCAAACCGATACCGGCATTAAACAACATGCTCAGCCATGCAAAGTTAGAAAACTCGGGTCGGGCATTGGTACCGCCTATACGTATATTATTATACTTGCTGAAACCAAGGTAAATAGTAAATACTAAGATGATATTAACGGCCAATACGTAAAACCAGCCGAACTTATCAGAAACGTAAGATTGTGCTTGAACGAATATGCCTTTGGCAGATTCTTGATTGAGCACCGTAATAAGCACAAACAGTATAATAATGCTGGCAGAACTGAAAAATACCCAAGGATGGATGCCTTTCTTAAAGGATGCTAATTGTGCTTTTATGCTATCGATACCTGTAACCCCCTAAATGCCCGATGTTGGTTTTGGCTTATGCCTCGCCGGGACTTTACGATACACGAATATAGCAAAACCTAGGGATATGGAGATTTTGTGCTAGCGTTAATGCTGCACCCATATAAGTATTTTAGCTAGTAGCAGCTGTAATGTAGACAATACCTAAAACGGCCACCGCAAATTAATGCGATGGCCGTTTTGATATAGTAAATGATGTTGGATAGCGTTAGTTAACTATCACTTTGTGGTTACTTACGCCCGTATCGGCAATTACCTTTAGCACGTAGGTACCTTTGGCTAATGTACTTACATCAATGCTTATAGCGGCCCCACCATTGGTTTTTAGGGTTCTAACTTGTTGCCCTTGAACGTTAAAGATTGAAACAGTTGCAGGTATGTTTAAACCTTGTAACATCACTATGCCCGACGTCGGATTTGGATAAACACTAGTGTTTAGTGAGTTGTCAAGTCGCTTGATACTAGAAAAGCACGTCGTTTTTAAGCTGTCAAAATAGCTTTTGGCGTTTAAGAAAGCGAATGGCGCGCAACCGTTATGATCAAAGTTGCCAAAGTTAACCGTATCTAAGGCTGGTGCGCCTGCTGCCGACCATGCAGTATAAGCATTAATAGAGTTAAGGTATGATACTTGATCGTCGCCAGTGCAAAAGTACATGCGCATTGGTGATTGTGGAGCCCAACCCTCTACTAGGTCATTATCCGCTAAATTCACGCGCAATGAGAAGTTAGGGTCATTAAAAAACGAATCGATGTACAAGTCCTCAATCATTGCCCTTGGTACAGGGTTACAAGCATTGTTTATGCCTCCGTTTCCAGTTACTCGGTTGGCAAACAGTGGCGGAATTACAGTGTCATAAGGCGATTTCATCACATCGCGAATATCGGTATAGAGGTTGCCGTAAATAGATTGGTAGGCTATCAATATAAATGGCAGGTAGCCTGGTGTAGGGTAGGGGTCAAAAGACGCCATTAAGTCAACCTGGGCATTTTTGGTATCATAAGCACCCGACATTGGGGCGGAGCCTGCAATGTTGAACTCACCAGGGAACTCTGCTTCTAAAATTTTAACTGCCGCTGCTACTGCATGGCCTCCTTGTGAGTACCCGAACAAAAAGAGCTGATCGTTGTCAGACGTGCCTAGGCTATCCAGTACATTTCTGGTAGCACGTGCCGCATTTATCATGGTGTTTCCTTGTGAGAAGGTATGCGTATAAGGGTGGATAGGGATTTTGGTGGTGTCAAAAAAACCAATCCCCAGATAATCGGGCAGGGCAACGGTGTAACCAGTACCGGCAAAAATAAGCCCAACCTCCCATTGGCCAGAGTTCATTCTACTGGCTGATACATGTGTATCCATTTGGGTACCATGACCATATACGGCAATAGGTGCTTCACACTCGGTATTTACCGGCACAGCCAAACCCATACTGGCCTGTACCAACGAGTCTGGGTGCAAATATGGGGTAAGATATAATACCTTATAGTAATCAACATCGTACAATGCCGGAATAGGGATTGGATTAACAGTTGCCTGCAACGAATCTTGCTGGGCCTTCGTGAAGGTTGCCAGTTTTTCCATTGAAATTATCTGGCCTTGTGCACTTGCGTTTAGGGTGAAAAGTGTAGCGAGGAGGATGATTGTAATAGTGTGCATAATGTTATTGTTTGAGGATTTTAAAGGTTTGTTCATGGGTACTGTTACAAATTAAGACATTCGGTTTGTTTTTCGCAACAATTCAACCAAATCAATTCTATTAAAGGGATTGATATTGAACGCATTGCAAAATACCTTAACTATGTTGCCCAAATAAATTTTGGGTATTACTCTATTTATATCGGAGGGGTGTGGCCGTATCTGCTCTAAAGTTTGTTGTAGCTATATTAGCTACCTTGCTTACGAGCGCAGCCATACAAATACAAGGGCTAAAAAAATACCTTAAAAGCCAACTGAAAACCAAATTTTGGTTAGGTGTTAAAGACCTTTTGCTTAACCCTAGTTTTTAAGCTACCGCCTTTTTCTGCTGGCTAGGCACACCAATTTTGGAAGCAATAACAATGGTAGCCAGGTACAATACGTAAGAAATTACCTCTAATGCCGATGGATTGCCGTTGTATCCAAATATGCCAGATAAAAAACTGCCGATAGCGCCCTTATCATGCAAGGCAGGGTAAGAGCCATCAGCATGGGGTGCTGGGTTAATATCCCAAAGTACGTTGCTAAGTGCCGTAACAACACCAGCCTGCTGCAACTCGCGGAAACCATGGGCTACTAAACCTGCAGCAATAAGTACCAATAGGGTATTGGTAACGTTAAACAGCAATTTAAAGTTAAGGCTAATTAAACCACGGAACAGCAGATAAACCAAGCCAATGCCAACCGAGATACCTAATAAACTACCAATAATGCTGCCAGCACCCGATACATCTAGGCCAGATAGGAAGAGCACGGTTTCAATACCTTCACGAAAAATGGAAACAAACACCAATAAAAATAGGCCCCATTTGCTGCCAGTAAGTGAGCTCTTTGTTTCAGATTCAATTTGCTTTACGCTTGGCTTAACCCTTATCATCCAAACTATCATGGTTGATAGCAGTGCAGCGGTAACCAACATAGTAACCCCTTCAAAGATTTTTTCGTTGGCCCCCTCGAAATTAACCGACAACATTTTAAATGCAATACCAGCTATAAGGCTTACTGCAACAGCCGCAAATGTACCATATGCTACAGTGCTATATTTATCGGTGGCTCCGGTGCGCTTTAAGTAACTTAGGATAATGCCTACAATTAAGGCCGCCTCAAAGGCTTCCCTAAACAAAATGATAAAACTTTCAATCACTAGTTTGATTTTTAACCGGCAGCAAAGGTAAATTAAAATTCTACGCTTAGAATCGTTCTAAACAAAGCAATTAATATTATCGCCCTTTTAGGTTAACAATTTCCTAACGAAAGAGTTGATAAAAAACGGGCGCTAAGCTGTCCGCCATAGCCCAAGCTATTCGTTCATTGCCTTTGGGTATTAAGTGGCAATCGTCATAAAAAAGAGCTTTATCGTCATCCAACGCATGCACTAGGCTAAAAGCATAGGGCCGAGAGCCAGCGAGCGTATCAATGTTATTATACAGCATCTCCGAAATTTGTTTGGCTTCACCTTCCATTGGCATGGCAGTTTCAAATTTTACTGGCTGCAAAAACTGCACATACCAAATACCTTTGGCCCTGCAAAAGTCTTGTATATCATCGGTTATCTGCCAATAACTGGTGCAAAGGGTGCCGCATGGGTTGGCTTCGTGCGCTGCAATCCATTCGCTGTTGTTTAAGTCTTTGTTGCGCAACAGCGACTCTTTTACTCTGTTGAAATTCATAAAGAGGTACGCAAACCTTGAATATGGTTTCTTTCGGAAACGATTGCCCTTTATAACTTTAAAATCGCGCCATTGGTGCGGTGGCAATGCAATATTGGTTTCTAGTGATTGATTGAGATAATACGTTAGTAGGTCGTTGTAGCCATCCAGCCCAATTATCATGTCAGGTTTATATTGCTGCAGTACCGATTGTGTTAATATAAACTCTTGTTGCAAGACATAGCCAGATATGCCAGCATTTAGCACTTGTATTTTATCGGTGTTATAGCGTTGCCGTAATTCGTTTTCTAAGTACGAAGCTATTGAGTGTTCAATTTCTCTGCCTCTTGCTACGCTGCCGCCAATTAGTATAATACGGTATACCCCAGCAGGTTTTTCAATGGAGTAGTTGGTTTTAAAACCATGCACGTTAGTGTTCTCGCCTTCGTCAAAAAGGTAGTATAGGTATGGCTCATCGTGCACAGCCTCCACCATTTCGTTACGGTCTTTTGTCCAAAAGTACACCCCTAGCAGCAGTTCGGCTAGCAATAGGGCCATAAAACCCAAGGCGGCGGTGTAAACAATTTTCTTCCAGAAAGGTCTTTTTACTACTTCCATTGCGGGTGCAAGATAGGTTAGTGAATTTGATTTTTTCAATCCAACTGAATTTCTCCTTATGGCAAATTTTATTCCAAAATATATTGCTAAACCTTATTTCTCTTTATATTGTTAACTTCTGATTCTCAACAAACCTAAATTTTAATTGATGTTTACATACAAAGACCCTATGCTGCGCGACGACGCAATGAAAGGCAAAACGATATTGGTAACTGGCGGTGGCACAGGCTTAGGCCGCTCAATGAGCACTTATTTTTTGAAGTTGGGGGCTAATGTAATTATTACCAGTCGTAAGCTTGATGTACTTGAAGCAACTGCCAAAGAGATGGAAGCTGAAACAGGAGGTAAGGTTTTGGCTTTGCAATCTGACGTTAGAAAGTACGACCAAGTGGAAGCGGTAATAAATAAAGGCTATGAGCATTTTGGACGTATTGATGGGTTGGTGAACAATGCCGCCGGTAACTTCATTAGCCCAACTGAGCGTCTTTCATCTGGAGCTTTTGAGGCAGTTATTGGTATTGTGTTGCAAGGCAGCATAAACAATACGCTTGCTTTGGGTAAGCGCTGGATTAAAGAAGGTCAGCCGGGCACCGTGCTTAGTGTTGTTACTACTTATGCTTGGACAGGCTCTGCCTTTGTGGTGCCTTCGGCTACTGCCAAATCGGGCGTGTTGGCCATGACTCGCTCGTTAGCTGTTGAGTGGGCTAAGTATAAAATTCGTTTGAATGCGGTTGCGCCTGGGCCGTTCCCTACTAAAGGTGCTTGGGACCGTTTGGTGCCAGGAGAATTACAAAAGAAATTTGATCCAGCCAACAAAGTACCGGTTGGTCGCGAAGGAGACCACCAAGAGCTTTCAAACCTTTGTGCCTATTTAATGTCTGATTTTTCTGCTTACATTAATGGCGATTGTATTACCATTGATGGTGGCGAGTGGTTAAAAGGCGCAGGCCAGTTTAATGCCATGGATGCAGTAACTAATGAGATGTGGGATATGGTTGAGCAAATGACCCGATCGGCTAAGTAAGTTATGGGTTGATTGGTTACTAGTTAACTGGTTACAGGTTTAAACACAACAGGCGCGGATTTCTGCGCCTGTCTTGTTTTTTGTGCTTCAAATAGGAGGCCTTAGCGTATTGCTGCTGGAGCCTTTTCGGGCGGGGGTATCTTTTTTGTGTGCAAATAGGGTACTGAGGGTTAAAGCACCCACAAATGCGACAATTACACCCCAAATTATACTCGTAAGCCAAATGCCTATGGCAATGCCTGCTATTACCCCAATGGTAATACCTAGGGCGGCTTTGGCCTTTCTTTTCGGTTTCACTTGTTCCATAATGTTGTTAGTTTGCTATAGTGTGGCATAAACCATGCCGCACAGCCGTTAAGGTCAAACTAATAACAGCTATTCCACGGTCACCATCATGCCATGCTTAGCTCTGAGGGTAATCAGTGGGTCGAGTACCACTTTGTGGCCATCAACATGCTTAAAACGGAATTTGGTAACCATCATGGCCACTACAATTTGCATCTCCATTAGGGCAAAGTTGTTGCCTATGCACAACCTAGGCCCTCCGCCAAACGGGAAGTAAGCAAATCGGTGCTTATCTTTAAGGTTCCCTTTGCGGAAGCGTTCGGGGTTGAAACCTTCAGGGTTGTCCCATATTTTGGGGTCGTGATGTATGTGGTAAACGGGGATAATAAGGTTGTACCCTTTAGGAACCCTATACCCGCCAATTTCATCCTCTTCTACTGTACGTCTGCCAATTGCCCAAGCCGGCGGATATAGTCGCATGCCCTCATCAATAGCCATACGGGTATACTCCAGTTTCATTACATCATCTACCTGCGGCAAGTTGCCTTGCAGCACCGCTTTGGCCTCGGCCCGCAATTTATCAATCTCGCTAGGGTTTTTATCAAGCGTATACCAAAGCCACGTAAGTGCTAAAGCCGTAGTTTCATGCCCTGCCAAGAAAATAGTCATACACTCATCGCGAAGTTGGCGGTCATCCATTTGTTCGCCTGTATCCTCATCTTTTACTTCCATTAGCATTTGCAACAGGTCGTCGTACTTGTTTGGGTCTTTGCGGCGCTTCTCTATTATATCCAGCATTACCTTGTCAAGGCGGGCTATTGATTTTCGTTCTTTCAAGTTACCTGGCGTAGGTATCCACACAGGCAACTTAAAGGGGTTTGATATACGCTTAATGGCAAGCTCTTGCGCAATATCCATCTCTCTAGCTACCGTATCTACTACATCTTCTACATTACTACTAAACAGCGAAGTGGCCACTATATGCAAGGTTACATGGCTCATTTCTTTGCTTAGGTCAACTTCTTGGCCTCTTTTGGCCTCTAGCTTTTCCATGTACTCCTGTGTGCAGCGCACCATAGAATTAACCATGGCGTTCAAGCGTTCTTTATGGAAAGCCGGCTGTGCCATACGACGCTGTTTACGCCAAAAGTCGCCCTCGCTGGTAAGCAGCCCCTTGCCTAGTAGCATAGCCAATACATCGTAGCCAAAGCTTTTAATGAAGTTTTTGTTGTTGTCTTGCAGCATGTACTTCACCAAATCGGGGTCTTGCACCACCATGATGTTTTTGGCTCTAGATGGCACTAAATATATGCCTCCTTGGTCTTTACCATTTTTGGTCAAAAAGCCAATTGGGTCTAGCGCAAAATTGAAACCGCTGCCAAAAAGCCAATTGCCTTTTACCGCTGGTGGTAGTTTGAGTTTTGAGGAGGTTGTAGTCATTGTAATTTTGGTTTCAGGTAAACGCTCGAAAAAAATACCGCTTTACAATTTACAATATGGAATAGTTTTGCCCAAATATGCCACCCAGCGGTTTAATTAAATTATGCCTAAACCAAGTTAGTTGAGGCGGTATTATTATTTGCTTGGAGGTAAAGATGCTATCCATTCGCTGATAAGCGCAACCCCCTCGGTATGGATAAGTTTGCGGCCCAATTCTGGCATCATAATACCTGGGTCTTCAGAGTCCATACGGAAAACCATTATGGAGCCATCTGGGTCGCCAGGGGCAATATCATATAGTTTGCCACCGGAGCCCCTTCCAGCTGCTATTGGCGATTTGTACATGCCAATGGCCGCGGGGTTCTGTTGGTGCCAATTAAGCAGCAACCCTGATGTATTTGCCGGCGAACCATCTCGATGGCAATGCGCACAGTTTATCTCTAGGTAAGCTCTGGCGCGGTCGTTTAAGCTACCGGTAGTTGGGTCATCCCATACAGGTACTTTGCTAATGCTGGCAATATCGGGCATTTCTGCTACTATTCCAGCTTCGTGCCACTTTATTAGCTGGTTTTTGTTGCCATCGGCGTAAGCAAAATCGTGGTTAAGGTAGCGTGCCTTAGGGCCAATGGGGGTCATTTTGCCGTTGTTTATATGGCAACCCTTGCATTGGTTCATGTTGGGTATTACATAGTTAAGGTTACGCTTGTTGCCATCAGTGTGCACCCAGCTTACATCGCGGCGGCCACCTGCTACTTCCAATACCGCATCGGTCTGTTCATCATTCCAAATATACGGTAATGCCTTCCAGCCCTTGTCTTCATGGACTAGCAGTCGGGTTTCCATTAACCTGCGGCCTTTGCTTTCATTGCGCATGTCGTGCGGGTAGTAGAAGGTTTTAATAATAACCGTACCTACAGGAAAATCGAACACATCCTCATCATTAAACGGGGCAGGAGAGTTGCCATCGGGCAATTTAATGAAACGTGCTTTGTAGGCATAGTCAGAAAACAACGGAGTCGCTAAATCGTAGGGCACTACGCCTGCGGCTGGAGAAAGATTGGCGATATCTCCAGTAAAAAAGCCATACTCCGATAGCTTTTCGGGACCAATGGATACAGTATTGTCACCTTCCGAAAGCTTGGTTTCAATAGGTTGATTTTCGTTGCATGCTCCAAAGCACACCAAAAACATTACTATAAATATGGCAATAAATCTATTCATTACTCATTTATCCTTTTTGCGAAATTAACGGCCGGCAACTTATCTAATTCGCATTTAAACGGAATCTCATCGCGGCTAAGGTTCTTAAACCCATTAACTGCATCCACCATTACAAATGAGGCGTTTTTATTACCATGGATACAAATGGCCCTATCAGCAGGCAGTTTGCCATTTACCGCTAGGCTAGGGTCAACATACCCATCATACACTATGCTAGGCACGTTGAGGGCACTTTTCCAAAAAATCAGTTTACCCATATCGTTTTGCATAGATGGCAAACCGAAACCTCTCTTATACTCATTATTGTAAATCTGTATGGCTGATGGATATGGGTTGAAAAGTGTGTCTTGTATTTCATCTTTTACGGTCTTAAAACACACAATTCCGGTGGCTAAAGTTCTGTTATAAAATATCTGGTTGTCAAATATTTCCACATGGTTGGTAGCCAGCACCAATACACCAGTTCCTGGCGGCACTTCGGCTACTATATTACCCTCGGGTGCAAAATTTCTATGGTTGTTATGGTGTATGTTGTTATTATATACCCTCACAAAGCCGCCGTTGGTTTGCACTAGGCCTGGCATATCAAAAACCAATATGCCGCCAGTGTTATCAACTGCTTCGTTTTCATATACATCGGCATACAGCGTATTTTCAATTTCAATACCGGCTACATTTTGATATGCTAGGTTATTTCGCACAATTACATGGCGGCTTTGGCCTACATATATGCCAGCATCGCTTGCACCTATGGCTTCACAACCCTCAATCAACACATTGTCGCAGTTTACGGGGTAAAATCCATATGAACCATTGGTTTCATGGGGGCCTCTGGTCCACTCTGTACGTACGTTTCTAAACACCAAACCATTCACATCTTGGGTTTTAATGGCATCTCCTTTGGCATCCCAAATGGTTAACCCCTCAATAGTAATATTGGTGCAGTTGTTAGCACGTATACCTTCTGCGCCTTCGGTTTGTCCCTTGAATGAAAGGAAGGTTTTGTCTATTCCGGCGCCCTTTATGGTTACGTTGTTTTTACCCTCTAGCGATAAGCTACCTGTAAACTTGTAATAACCCTCTGGTATTTCTATTACGGTATTGTCTTCAGCAAGAATAAAACGGGTTTGGAGGTCTTTTTCAATGTTCTTCCAATCGTGGCAAGAAGTGGCAAATAGGGCCAAGGCAATAATGAGGAGGTATCGCATAGCGGTTAGGTGGTTCGGTTATATGATGCAATAATTAAGGTAATGGTTGGTTGAAATTGAAGAAAACATATCTATTGCCCTAAGTTAGTTAAAATGAAATAATCTTGATGCAATATGGAAACAGAATTAAGATTGTTGGTTGGCGATAAGGATTTATTAGAAACAACCGTGTTGCCTTTTTATTGCGGAAAGGTTTCTACACATTGCGATATTTTTGCCGACTTTAAGGATGTTTTATTGTGCAATTTGTTGATTTACAGTGATAATTACCTATTGGCTCGCTTTTTTCATTAGCATAACCAAACCAAATAAAAAACTTGTTATGAGTCACGAGACATACAAAGGTAACTGGAATGTTATCAAAGGAAAATTGAAACAATCATATGCTAATCTTACCGAAGACGACGTGCAATACGCCGAGGGTAAAGAAGATGAGATGCTAGGCCGCATTCAGCAAAAAGTTGGCAAAACCAAGCAAGAAATCAAAGATCAAATTGATTCTTGGCTTAAGTAAACACTAACAACATTCTAAGACAGTGAGCCGAAACTGAAGCACTAAGCTTTGGTTTCGGCTTTTTGTTTGTTACGGTTTGGTTAATTTGTTACACTTTCGTGAACATTTTATTGAGGCTTTGTGCTATATTTAGTGCCTAATCCAAACCTCCTCGCATGTTACGTTTATTGGTATTGCTCTGTTTTGCCCCACTTTTGGTATTTGCCCAAAACATTGATCGTGGGCCGGTTGTAGGCGGTGTAACTGATACTTCTGCTCGAATATACATCCGCACCGTTTTGCCTCAGCAATTTGTGTTGGAGTATAGTGATGATAGTACTTTCGCTTCCTTTTTGTCGAAACAAGTAGTTACAGATTCTGCCGGGTTTTTGGCCCGCATTACTCCATTAGATTCGTTGCAAGCAGCAACTAAATACTGGTATCGGTTTAATTTTGGTGGGGTAGTAGATAGTGTAGCAGGTAGCTTCAAAACATTCCCTGTTCCGGGTACCAAAGGGCATTATAAAATTGTTGTGGCCTCTTGCAACTACAATGATAACGACCCTATTTTTGAGAGCGTTCGTGCCTTTGAGCCCGATGTGTTTTTGCATTTAGGTGATTGGGATTGGCCGCCTAACCCGCTTGGTAACGACTATAACTTGTTTCCGGATAGGCGCGCCGAGTCGTTTGCAAGAAGATATAATGGCCGCATGATGCGAACCTATGTATTGCCCTTTACACCTATTGCCTATACGTATGATGATGACTACTCGTTTAACAACTCTGAAGGCTATACCTATCCACTGGATAGGGTTGATGTGATAAACGGAGAGGTGTTTAATCGTTTTATTACGGTGCCAATGGATTCAGGTATTAGGCGCGGTGCTATTGAGGCTTATCACGATTATTTTCCTGGCTACCCAATGCAGGATAGTGTGCATGGCATTTACCATGAATTTACACTTGGCAACATCGAGATATTTATGACCGATTGCCGGATGAACCTAGACCCTAAGTTTGATGCATTTGTATATGATAGTGTAACCAATACTTGGTCATTCAGTCCGCCACCTGGTCATAGTATGCTAGGCGACACACAACGCCAATGGTTGATGGACGGGCTTGAAAACTCTGATGCAGATTGGAAGTTGATAGGTAGTGGCGTGGTATTTAACCAACAGTATAAGCGCATATTGGATGTAGGGCTGCTGTTGCAGCAGTTGCAGTTTACCTTTGGCGGTGTAGCTGGCTCTGGTGGTACGTTAGCCGCCCAAATGGCCTATAACTGGATTGGTTATCCTGAAGATCAACAGCCGCTTATTGATGGTTATCAAAATGGCACCATTAAAGATATATTGTTTATGAGTGGCGACAGCCACAGCTCGGTAATGGATGATGGTACCAATGCTGGTATACCAGAGGTTAACTCAAGCGGATTGGCTGCTGGCGATGAGGGATTTTTAAATTACTATATTGACTCCGTGGGATCCTTATTGGGTTATCCTCCAGTTGCTGATAGTATGTGGAACGGTGGCGGTAATGGTGTGGGCAACCGC
>JAGYJT010000023.1 GCA_018401955.1 Chitinophagales bacterium
CATCAAAAGCTTGAGATAAGAAAGTATAAAAATTTCCCCCCCCCCTCTCGTCCTCATCTTTTTTTGACGAGGATGGAACGTACCCTGCGTCTCTAACGCCCTTTTTTCCGCCATTGCGGAGGCACGGGTGGGTGGTAAGGTAACAACAACGCCTAAAAGTACAAGCAGGCACTAAACCTCACTGCCCGCCCCAAAAACCCGCAGGCACCTCCTCCAACAAGCTTGCTTTAGGGTGCTGCTGTTTTATTTTTGCCTTGGATAAAAAATGGCCTTCATAATCAAGCACTTACTTTTCCAGTCAAGAAAAAGGCAAACAAAAACTTGCACAATATAAAAACGGTTTATAACTTTGTATTGCTTCGGTTGTGTGCTATGGCAGGTAATCTCACTCTTATGTAACCATACGTTTGAAACCTGGATATATATACTAACCTTGGCAGGTTGTTTTTTGGCGAGCTGTTGGGGGCATGCTCGCTGCAATTTTCGGCATAAACGCTTATATTTGGTTACAACCCAACCGATATGAGCGATACTTTTGGCAACGTTCCGTTTTATGATGTAATAGTGGTAGGCGCGGGCCTATCGGGTATTGGTGCGGGCTATCATTTGCAAAATGAGTGCCCCGATAAAACTTTTGCCATATTAGAGAGCCGCGCCAGCATGGGCGGCACGTGGGATTTGTTTAAGTACCCCGGTATCCGCTCCGACTCTGATATGTACACCCTGGGGTTCCCGTTTAACCCTTGGAAAAGCGATAAAACCTTGGCCGATGGCCCGGCTATATTGCAGTACATAAAAGATACGGCGGCCAAATTTGGCATCGATAAAAAGATACAGTACCACCATAAGGTAATGGATGCCTCGTGGAGCGATACCGAGAAGCTTTGGACCATAACCCTAGCGCCCCACGAGCAGGTGCCGTATACGCAATTGCAGTGCCGTTTTTTAACCATGTGCAGCGGCTACTACGATTATAAAAACGGCTACCTGCCAGAGTTTGCAGGGCGCGAGGAGTTTAAGGGCCACATAGTGCATCCGCAGCAATGGACACCGGATATTGACTATGCCGATAAAAAAGTAATAGTTATAGGTAGTGGTGCCACAGCGGTTACTTTAGTGCCTGAGCTGGCCAAAAAAGCCGCCCATGTAACCATGTTGCAGCGCACACCCACTTACATTGCCGCCGTGCCGGGCACCGATAAAATAGCCGGGGTATTGCGCAAGGTGCTGCCCGAAAAGCTTGCCTACAAGGTAATAAGGTGGAAGAATATTATGTTGGCCATAGGGGTGTTCAATTTTTCGAGGAAATGGCCCAATAAAATGCGGCAGTTGCTTCAAAAAGGGGCTAAAAAGAGCATCGGGCCGGCCTATGAGCAAAAACACTTTGACCCACCATATAACCCATGGGACCAGCGCATGTGCCTGGTGCCCGATGGTGATTTGTTTAAGGCTATCCGCAAGGGTAGTGCCAATATTGTGACGGACCACATTGAGCGGTTTACCCCAAGGGGCATTATGTTGAAATCGGGTACGGAGCTGGAGGCTGATTTGATAGTAACTGCCACGGGGCTTAAGGTGCAACTGCTGGGCGGCATGACCATGCACCTCAATGGCGCGTTGGTTGATGCTGGCAAAACCCATGCGTATCGGGGCGTTATGTTTAGCGACATACCCAATTTTGCTTTTACGGTGGGCTACACCAATGCCTCGTGGACTTTAAAGTGCGACCTGAGCTTACAGTTTGTTACCAAAGTATTGCGCTATATGGATGCGCATAACCACGAGGTGGTAACCCCGCGCTTTGATAGCGATACGTTTACATCTGAGCCACTGCTCGATTTTAATGCCGGTTATGTGCTGCGCGCTGCCGATATGTTGCCCAAGCAGGGCTCAAAGCACCCTTGGAAGGTGTACCAAAACTATGTGCGCGACTTAATGTCGCTTAAATGGAGCGGAGTAGCCGATAAGTATTTGGAGTATAAATAGCCACTTTAGCTACTTTGCGATACGTTAAAACGGCAGCTACACCTTCAACCAGCCCTTCAGGCGTGCATCGTCAAGCAATGGCAGTATCATTTGCCATAAGGCAATGGAGTAACCTTCTACCGGCCCTTGCAGGTGGTTGAGCACTTGTTGGTGGCTAATGCCTTTTTCAATCCAAGCTAGGCCGCCACTATAGTAGTTTACTACGGTAGGTATGGTAAGGTCTAGTATTTTGGCAAACTGGGCCTCGGGTGTTTCGTTGGCCTCAAACTCCAACCACAGGTTAAGCAGGTTTTGGCCGCGCTCGTCGTCCAGCATACCGAAAATGCGTTTGGCGGCAGCAAGTTCTGTTTCGTAGGCAGCTTCGCGTGCGGCGGTATCAAAGGCATAAATGTCGCCAGCATCAATCTCTACTATATCGTGTATTAATAGCATGCTGGTAACTTTGCTTAAGTCAATGCCGGGCTTGGCATATTTGCCAAACACCAAGGGCATCATTGATACGTGCCACGAGTGCTCGGCAGAGTTCTCTCTACGGGTACCGCTGGTAATGGAGCTTATCCGGTTAATGTCCTTAAGTAAATCTAATTCTTTCAAAAACAGTATCTCTTGGCTAACCTGCAACATGCTTTGTGTTTGCGGTAAAGATAGCGGTTGTGGTTTAACCAATTTGCTATACTGCCTTAAAATTGATGATGTTCATCGCCATGTTCTGAAAAATGAAATGGTGAAACGGCAACAAGCTATACCAGTACAACCTGCCCCATACGCCATGGGGTCTAAAGGTGGCAGTTTGTACTAAGGTGTAACCCTTATTATCGTTTGGTTGCAGTTTAAACTCTAGCCAGGCTTCACCGGGCAGTTTCATTTCGGCGTATAACAATAGGCGTTTGTTTTTGCGGTCTGCCAAAATAACCCGCCAAAAATCGAGGGCATCGCCAGCAATTATATCTTTTTCTGAGCGCCTACCACGCCTAAGGCCCACGCCACCTACCATTTTATCAAGCAAGCCCCTAATTTTCCAAAGTAGGTTGGCATAGTACCACCCCCTGTTGCCGCCAATAGCCCAAATATTGGCAATCACTTCTTCAGGGTTTCGGGTAAAGGCAATTTTCCGTTGGTCGTTTACGCAGCCATGTTCGGGCACCTTTACAAAATCGTTGAGGTTTACGTGGTAGTTGCTTGCTGCTAGCGAGTCTTTCCAGCTACTTACCACAGCGTTTTGGGCAATTTTATCAAACGCCAATTGCACCGCTTGTTTATAGCTAAGCAGCTTAATGGGTACAATATCGTTTATGGCCGATGGGGTGGCAATTACTTCGTTTTTCATGCTATCAACTAAGTGGCTGGCCAATGAGTAAGATACCGAGGTAACAAAATATAGCCAATACGAGGATAGTTTGGGCGTAAGCACGGGCACCGTTATTATATATCGTTTGTAGCCCCTTGCCTCGGCAAATTGAAGCATCATTTGCTTATAGGTAAGTACATCTGCACCTCCAATATCAAAGGTTTTGTTGTAGGCTTCCGTTTTGAGCATTATGCCCGATAGGTATTGCAGCACATCGCGCACTCCAATAGGTTGGCAGCGGGTTGCTACCCATTTGGGTGCCACCATTATGGGCAGTTTTTCCACTAGGTCGCGAATAATTTCGAACGAAGCACTGCCAGAACCTACCACAATGCCCGCTCTTAAAACGGTTAGCGGAATGTTAGAGTCGGCCAGCACGGTCTCTACATTTTTTCTAGATTTCAGGTGCTTTGATAAGCCTTCATCGTTGGTAATGCCACTTAAATAAACCAGGTGCTGTACCTTGGTTTGTTTAAGGTAATCCATAAAGTTATCCGCCGTTTGCTGCTCGCGTGCTGCAAATTCGCCCCCACTACCGGTCATGCTGTGCACCAGGTAGTAGGCTGCATCAATATCGGTGGGTAGGTTGTTTACATCAAGCGGCTTGCTTAAATCAGCGGTATGGAGTTTAATGTGCGGTTGTATGCTATCGGTAATGTCAATGCGGTTCACATCCCTTACCATACAATGCACAAAATGGCCCTGCTCTACTAATAAATCCAGCAATCTTCTGCCAATATAGCCATTGGCCCCCGTAAGTAGAATGTTCATATAGTAAAGACAAGTGAGGGTGTAAATAGTTTTTTTCGGCCATTATGTATCATTTTTTACCGCTAATAGTTTTCGGTTTGAAGTAAGAAGTGAACAAGGTATTTAATTATAAATATAGGATGTTCCCATAAGAACTAAATAAATTAGTTTAACTTGCTAAAATATTTTAGTTTGGTAGTCAAATAACGTGGCTATGAACGAGCGTATACAGGAGAAACTAAAGATACTAGCTGATGCTGCCAAGTATGACGTGTCGTGCGCCAGTAGCGGAAGCGATAGGGCTGCCAAGGCCGGTGGGCTGGGCAATGCAAGCAATATGGGCATTTGCCATAGCTATACTGAAGATGGTAGATGCGTTTCGTTGTTGAAGGTGTTACTTACCAACTACTGCATTTATGATTGTGCCTATTGCGTAAGCCGCAGCAGCAACGATGTTAAGCGGGCGGCCTTTACCGTTGACGAAGTGGTGGAGCTTACCATGGAGTTTTATAAGCGCAATTACATCGAGGGGCTGTTCCTCAGTTCGGGCATTTTTAAAAATGCCGACTATACCATGGAGCGGCTGGTGCGTATAGCCAAAGATCTAAGGTTGGTACACAATTTCAACGGGTATATTCACCTTAAATTAATACCTGGTGCCAGCGACGAGCTGGTTCAGCAGGCAGGCCTGTATGCCGATAGGTTGAGCGCTAACCTTGAGCTGCCATCAGAAACCAGCCTAAAGCTCATTGCGCCCGAAAAGAGCTATGCGCAAGTGTACGAACCTATGAACTACCTTAAAGAGGCCATAGTAGAGTATAAGCGCGAAAAGAAGTTGGTAAAAAGCACCCCTAAATTTGCGCCGGCAGGGCAGAGTACCCAAATGGTAATAGGGGCTTCCCCCGAAACTGATTTGCATATTCTCAACCTATCGAGCAGTTTGTACGAAGAGCAAAACCTTAAGCGTGTTTACTTTTCGGGCTACATACCGGTAAGCAACGATACGCGCCTACCCACGTTGGTTGCCCCGCCTTTGGTGCGCGAAAATCGACTGTACCAAGCTGATTGGTTGATGCGTTTTTATGGTTTTAAGGTGGATGAAATAGTGGATGACCAGCATCCGCACCTTGATATGCAGTTCGACCCAAAACTGGTATATGCGCTGCGCAACATGCACTTGTTCCCTATAAATCTACAAACGGCCCCTTACGAAATGGTAGTGCGTGTGCCAGGCATCGGCATCCGCAGTGCCAAGAAAATTATGGCTGCCCGCCGCTATACCCGCATTCATATTGATTTGCTTAAGAAGTTGCGCGTAGCCTTAAACCGTGCCCAATATTTTATTGATGTGCCGGGTAACCTGCTGCTGCGAAAAGACTATTACCCTGAGTTGATAAGAAAAGAGTTGGCCGGAGAAACCAAACCGCAGCAACTGGCGCTGTTTGCATAATGATGGACTTTATGTTTGCCAAACCTAACATTAGCCTAGATGAGTGTGTAGTAACCTACGATGGCACCTACGAGGGGTTGCTTACCGTGGTGTTTGAGTGCTATCGATTGAAGCTGGCACCTACGGTCATAAAGCCTAGCGGTGCGGCACCGCAATCGCTGTTCACTAGTCAACACCCGATTGAGGTAACCACCGATAACGCTAGTGCTAAGAGGGTGGTAGCTGGCATACGTAAGTATGGTCTTCAACAAGCGGTAATGGATGTTTACAAAACATTCCTATCGGAGGATAGTAACCGCGAAATGGTCATTTTTGGATACTTGCGGCTGCTGTTTAGCATACAAAAGCCCATTAACACCCGTTACCATGTTAGTGAAGTGTTGCGGGTAAGCCAGTTGGTAAAACAAATGCGTCGCGAGGTGCACCGCATGCATGCCTTCGTGCGGTTTCAAGAGCTGGCCGACGGGTTGTTTTTTGCACCTATCGAACCCGATTTTGATGTGCTGCCCGTAACCTATCAGCATTTTAAAGCCCGGTATGCATCTATGCAATGGTGTATTTACGACATTAAGCGCGACTATGGCGTGCTTTACAACGGGCAAACCGTTGAGGAGGTAAAACTTGAGGAGGCAAAAGCTTTAAACAGTGTGCAGTTGCCAGCAGCGTTGCTTTCTGGCAAAGAGCAAGATTATCAGCAACTGTGGCGGGATTATTTTAACAGCACCAATATCATTGAGCGCAAAAATATTAAACTGCACCTGCGGCATGTACCCACCCGCTATTGGAAATACCTTACTGAGAAACAATAGACCGTTTAGCTGCGGGGCAAAAACAACTGTTTAATAATCAACCTTTGGCTGCACGTATGCCTCTATAAAGTCTTCAATATCATTGGCTAAGCGATGGGGTAGCTCTATTTGGGGCACGTGCCCGCAAGTATCATACAGCACCACTTTGCTGTTCAATATGTCCCGCTTAAATTTTTCGGCGTGCTCATAAGGTACTATCGCATCTTCTTTGCCCCACACAATTAGGGTAGGACATTGTACTTGGGCAATTTTGGTAGTATCGGGTAGTATGCCGCTATTACCCAGCGTTATTAAGTTACCAATATTACCTTCGCGGTTGGTAAGGCCGTTGTTAACCGCCACTGCCTTGAGGTTTGGTTGCCAGTATTGCGATGTAATGTGGTTAGCGTTTTGCATAGAGAACGACATTGGCAAGCCTCTTGCCAAAAGTGCCCGAGCCAGGGTATTGTCTAGCAGTTCAATACGGCCTATGTTGGCTTTTACCTTTTCTATTTCATAGCCAGCGCTGCCTAGCAGCACTAGGCCTTTTACTTTTTGCGGGAAACTTGCAGCCAGTTCCCAGCTCATCCAACCGCCTAGGCTGTTTCCTATTACATAAAGGCTATCAATGTTTAAGGTATCGAGCATATGTGCCAAAAAGTCGCGGTAAAGCGCTTCAGCCGAATCGTCGCTACTTGGCAAGTCAGACATGCCAAAACCGGGCAAGTCAACCCTAACCACCCTGTAGTTTACTTTCATTATATCAGCCAGGCTATCAAAATTGGTGAAATTGCCACCAAAGCCATGAATCATCAATACAGGGGTGCCTTGGCCAACATCAGTGTAGTGAATCTCTGCACCGCGCCATTGTAAAAAATGCGAATGCTCGGTACTGAATCTTTTTTTAGCTTCTGCTTTGGTTATGGTGTGTTCGGTACGCAGCAATAGGGCGTATACTAACACCAGAGATAAAAGGGTGAGGAGCACCCCAACTGCGATTAATAATTTCTTCACAGGTTTTACTTTGTCTGCAAGTTAAGCAGTTATTGGGCAAAAGTTAACAAAATTGTTAGGAACAAATGCAATAAGTGGCGAGTGGTAATCGTCATGGTAGCGGAAATTAGGCGCGGTATATGCGCCAGGTTTCCGTAAATTTTAACCGACGATTGAATATGATATCCCGAACTATTTGCCGCATCGCACTTTTGATGCTCATTACTGCTCCACTCTTTATTAATGCCCAACCAAGAGACTGGAAAGAATCTACTGCCAATGATGGCAAAATAAAAGTGAAATATATAGTAGAGAAGGTTGAGGATAAAGCAGGCGATAACCTAGTAATTGCTGAGTACATTGTAAAAACCACCGCTAACATTAAGCTCAACAAGGCTGAAAAGCTGTTGCGCAATGCTAACAAATACAAAGAATTTTTAGACAATACCGAAGTGAGCAAAAACGTGGGAACTACCACCAAAAGTGATTGGCTACTTTATTTATTGATTGATGCACCTTGGCCAATGCCCGATGCTGATTGCGTGCAGCGGGTTACCGTAAATAGAACTGAAAAAGAACTTACCGTTAACTGTGTGGCTGCGCCCGATGCATATCCTTTGCAGGGCGAAAAGCGCATGATAATAAGTGATACTAAGTTTTATTTTATTGAAAAATCTCCAGGAGTGGTAGATGTTACGGTTACTACAAGATTTTCACCGATGGGCCCTATTACTAAATTTATGTTGGAGACTTGGTTTCCGAAAGGGCCGGTTAAACTAATGGAGCGGCTGTTGGAGCAAATAAAGGCGGATTGATACTATATGCTATTAAATTTGGCCCAGCATTAAGAAACTGGTTACTGCGAAAAGGCCAACAAAACCCTCCCAGCCAATATTGGTTAAGAAATAACCACTAAGCATTTTTCCGTTCTCTTTGATTACTGTTGCCATATCTCGTCGTGCTTTAATCGTTATAGGGGTAATATAATGCAAGCGGGAAGCGGTGTCAAGAAAAAGTTACGTTTTGGGGCAACTTTTTTTTATTTTTTTTCGAAACCCTAGTCTTTACTGGTATTTGCAGCCCGATTTTTTATTGCCGAAAGTTGAAACCCACCACATTAAACCTTAATTATACCCTTCCGGTACAAGTCCAATGCTTGGTTCAATATCTCTTTAATGGTATCCAAGGGCAAGTCTTCATTGGGGTTGATGCGTAAAATTTTCATCCGGGCACGGGTGCCAGTTTCCAGCAATGGGTGGTGCAGGTGCTGGCCTTCAACCATCAATAGGTAGGGTTCTTGGGTTTTCTTATCCGTCCACAAGTAGCAAAACATTTTGCTACGGTAGCAAAAGCAGGGCATGCCGTACTTTACGGTAGCGGTAACCTGTTCATCCATACCCATTATTATACCTCGCAAAGCCAACAAGCAACTTTGGTTGGGTTCGGGCTGGTTTAGGTAGAAACTGTCTTGGGTGGTGGGCATAGTATGGTAATAAAGATAGGTGAAATAGCAGTAAACACTGTAGCGCTTAAGCCGATGAACTGTTGTACGTGCCCCGTTACACTCCTTATTGTTTAATGCCCTGCTCCGTTTAAAAAAGCAAAGCCGACATCCCAAAGGGACATCGGCTTTGCCAAAAGGAAACCCGCTATATTATCGGATGAACAAAAGTTCACGGTATTTCGGTAGTGGCCAGTATTGGTCTTCCACTATAGTTTCAATGTTGTCGGCCAGGTCGCGTACTTTATCAGCGTGTGGTTTAACCTTATCGCAAATAGCTACGGCTTTTTTGTGGCTTTCGGTAAGCTTTTCGGTTTTGGCCAGTTCTTTCAACATGCTACCCACTTCGGTTTTAATACCGTTGATGCCAATTGAAAGTTCCTCCAAAAGCTCTTGCTGTGCTTTGTAGTGTTTGGCGTCCAAGCCAGCATCTTTCAAGCCTAGTACGTTTTCGAGCAACACGTTTTGGTAGCTGATGGCGGCAGGTATAATCTGGTTTAAAGCGATATCGCGAAGAATAAAGGCTTCGATTTCCAATTTCTTGAAATAAAGCTCTTGTTGGATTTCGTAACGGGCCTCCAATTCGGTCTCGTTTAATATACCCGACTCGGCGAAGATAGCCTTGGCTTTATCAGAAATATAGAAATCAAGGGCATGAGGCGTAGTGGTTACGTTGTTTAAGCCGCGTTTTTTGGCTTCTTTTTTCCAGTCGTCGCTGTAGTTGTCACCTTCAAACAAAATTGGCTTGCTCTCGCTAATGTATCGGCGTATAACACGCAATATGGCACTATCTTTTTTCTCACCTTCTTTTACCAACGCATCAACTTCAGCTTTGAATTTGATTAACTGGTTACCCATAATCATGTTCATCACCGTCATTGGGGCTGCGCAGTTTGCTGATGAACCAACAGCACGAATCTCAAACTTGTTTCCGGTAAAGGCAAAAGGAGAGGTACGGTTGCGGTCGGTATTGTCCAACAACAAATCAGGAATGATTTTATGGATGTCCAATTTCAAATCGGCCTTGTCCATTTCATCAAATGCACCATCGGTTATGCGTTGCTCCACCTCGTTTAACAAGTTGGTAAGCGCTGCACCAATAAATACCGAAATGATGGCAGGCGGGGCTTCGTTGGCACCTAGGCGGTGGTCGTTGCCTGCGCCGGCTATGGTAGCACGCAATAAATCGCTGTGCTCATACACTGCACGGATGGTGTTCACGAAGAACGTAAGGAACATCAAGTTGTTCTTAGGCGTTTTGCCTGGCGACAAAAGGTTTTTGCCAGTGTTGGTGCCCAAGCTCCAGTTGTTGTGCTTACCGCTACCGTTTACACCTGCAAAAGGCTTCTCGTGGAACAAAATGCGCAATTTGTGACGACGGGCAACACGGTCCATTAAGTCCATCAACAATTGGTTGTGGTCTACAGCCAAGTTGGCTTCTTCGTATACTGGCGCACACTCGTATTGGCCCGGAGCAACCTCGTTATGACGGGTTTTGACCGGTATGCCCAATTTGTGGCTCTCCGTTTCGTAGTCTACCATAAAGGCATATACACGCTCAGGGATAGAACCGAAATAGTGGTCTTCCAATTGCTGACCTTTTGCTGGGCCATGGCCTACGATAGTACGGCCGGTCATTACCAAATCAGGACGGCTATAAAACAAAGCCTCGTCTACCAAAAAGTATTCTTGCTCCCAACCTAGGGTGGCAGTTACTTTGGTAACATTTTTATCAAAATATTTACAAACGGCAGTTGCCGCGGTATCCATATAGTTAAGCGACTTAAGCAAAGGAGTTTTGTAATCCAATGCTTCGCCAGTGTAACTTACAAATGCGGTAGGAATGCAAAGGGTTTTGCCGGCACCGGTTTCAATAATGAAAGCAGGTGATGACGGATCCCAAGCAGTGTAGCCACGGGCCTCAAAAGTAGTACGAATACCACCGTTAGGGAAGCTGGAAGCATCCGGCTCTTGTTGCACCAATGCGTTGCCGCTGAAAATCTCGATGCCTTTGCCACCCTCGTGAGAGAAGAAAGTATCGTGTTTTTCGGCAGTAGCCCCAGTTAAAGGCTGAAACCAGTGTGTGTAGTGCGTAGCACCTTTGTCTAATGCCCAGGCTTGCATGCTCGATGCAATTTGGTCTGCCATGGCACGGTCGATTTTTTGGCCACTTTCAATCGATGATTTTACGCTCAGGTAAGCTTCCTCTGAAAGGTACTTACGCATGGCCGAATCGCCGAAAACGTTGGTGCCAAAATACTCTGAGATACGTTGTTTGGGGGTATTAACTTCTACTTGGGGGCGGTTCATTACCGTCTCGATGGAGTTAAAACGCATAGTGTTTGGTTTATGGGGTTTTCCTTACGATTGAAGATGCAAAGGTAGTTGTAAAAACTTAAAGTGTCAAGGTAGTATGCTTCATTTGCCTTTCAAAATTGTAAAAATGGAGTAAGAGTTAGGGCTTGTGGAATAAAAAAAATACTTTGTGAAATGAAAATTGGTTAAAAAGTTGCCCGTTTATAAATATGTGGGTTTTTATAAACTGTATAGTAATAAAAAATCAACTGCTAAGGCTCGTGCTAAACATGAGTAGTGAATAATTATTGAAACAAGTGAAGTAGGTGGGTTACTCTATAATAATACCATATTGCACTAGCAGCCCAGAAAGGCCATGAGTACTAAAGCGGGCTTTCTTTATCGGGTTCACCTCGGGGTTAATGATAAAGTTGTAGGCCGTGCGCAGGTCGGCACCTTTGAGGGTCGTGCGGTCAAATATAGCTCCTTCAAGGTCGCAGTTGTCAAAGTTAGCGTTGGTAAGATCGCACTCGGCAAAGTCGGTGCCTTTAAGTATGCACGATACAAAATCGGTACCTTTGAGCTTACACTTATGGAAACTGGTGGTTTCCATATTGCAGCGCATAAAAGATACTTTGAAACCGAAGCTGCGGCACTTACTAAAGTCGAGGCCCATTAACTTGCAGTCTTTAAACACCACGCCTTGCAAGCCCATTTCGGCGGTATTGGCCAGCGAGAGGTTGCACTGCTCAAACTCGCAATCGATAAAAAGGCAGCTGTTCAACTTGGCGTAAGCTAGGTCGCAGTTTACAAACCTGCACTCCTCATACCGCGTGGCCGCTTCTAAATTGCTCACCTTTTCAAATACCGTATCGTGGATGGTCATGGGGCAAAGATAATCATCAAGACACAAGAAATGTCACCCTAAAGGAGCGGAGCCGAAGGACACAAGACATCTTACAGTCAGTTCTGCGAGAAAAGTTCAAAAGTTGCTAAGCAAGGGACTAAGTATGCATCCATTGCACATTGTACATCATCGTTAGTGCAAATCAAAGCTATTCACAAAGTCCCTATTGGTGTTGCCACGGTGGCAGCCTACGCAGGCATCACCTTTGTCTGATACGCCAATAACCACACTGCCGTTGGGTTTAAACTCGTTCCAAAGCCAACCTTGGTTTGATAGGCTAGAGCTCGACTTTTTGAGCATGATGGCATATAAATCAGTTGAGCCGCCTCTTAATATATCTTTCACTATCATCGAGCCTTCCGGAAAAGTGCCACCAACAGGCAATCTGCCGGTGCTATCCAGCGCATCCCAAGCGGTTTGGTTAAACAGGAGTTTAAAATCGCCATGGGGGCTGTTGCCCGATGCCCTTAAAACAACATCGTTGCCCTGATAAAACAACAGGCCACCGGCCATTACCTCATCCATAATTTCAACGTCTTCGCTGGTTACTTGCGCATGCTTGCAGCTGCTGGCAGCAACGGTAAAAAATATAGCAAGGGTAAATAGCGCTAGTAGTTTTGAGCTTTTCATAATTGGTAGTTTGGTGTTGTAAATTACTATTTTCCGTTTAATTATCCATCATCGTGCGGTTAGTGTAGGTCAAAGCTGTTCACAAAATCCCTATTGGTGTTTGCACGGTGGCAACCAATACATCCATTACCTTTAGCATCAATACTCACCAATAACGAGCCATCCAAAAAAGCTTCGTACCACAACCAGTCTTCGTTGGCATTTTCTGCTGATGGTTGTTTCCACATAGCAGCGTAAAAGCTGGTATTGCCGTTTCGTATAACGTCTTTTACTACCAATGAGCCGGTGGGGAAGGTATCACCTGCGGCTAGTTTACCATCAGCGCCCAAAGCATCAAGTGCGGTTTGATTGAACAATAGCTTAAATGTACCATGCGGACTGTTGCCGGCTGCGCTTAGTGTTGCAGTATCGCCTTGGTAAAAGAAAAGGGTGTTGTTGCGTATTTCTTCAAGCACATCGTTGTCGGTAAACATTTTGGTTTGGTCGTCGCTATCGGTCTCTGGGTCTTTGGAGCAGCTGTTAATGGTAATTATACCAAGTAGGATTATAAATATGGGCAGTGTGCGCATGGTAATGATGGTTTGAGGATAAAGAATGTGTAAATAACCATTTTGTATAATCAATAATTGTGTTGCCCTGCCATTTGTTATAAAAACGTGATAAATGTAAGGTACAAGAAAGTATGCTATTGATGAACAGTTTAATAGAAGGGCGGCTTTTGCTTAAATTTTACCAAACCATGCATCGTACCTCACGAATTTTTACTGGTCTTGATACTTAATACCCAATACTGCTAGCAATTTGCACACATCAAATTAAAGGCTTAATTTTTCGTTATGACCCGCTTTATTATTGCCTTCATCTTTTCTTTTTGCGCCCTATTGGCAGCAGCCCAGCAATGCAGTAGCTTGCGCTATCAGCAGCGTGTGTTTGGGCAGAGCTTTAAAACCAGTAACGTGGTTTATGGCAATGCGCCTTCGTTGCCATCGGTGTATTTGGGCGAAAATATCACCCAAAACATTAACCTAACGCTAGACGTTTTTGAGCCCTTTGGCGATACGCTAACCAAGCGGCCACTGGTTATCTTAGCTTTTGGCGGTGCGTTTTTGATTGGCAGTAAAGATGATGGCGATATGCAAACGGTTTGCGATAGCTTGGCTCGCCGGGGATATGTTACGGCATCTATCAATTATCGCTTGGGCATGAACGTGGTAGATGGTACCAGTGCCGAGCGTGCCATATACAGGGCCTTGCAAGATTTTAGCGCTGCCGTGAGATACTTTAAAGAGAACGCTGCCCAATACCGCATTGATACCAACTATATATATGTCGGGGGTGTAAGTGCAGGCGGGTTTGCGGCCTTGCACATGGCATTGATGGACGAAGGCGACCGCTTACCATCATCTTACAGCGCAACAGGTATAGGTGCCCGGCCCGATTTGGGCTGTAAAGATTGCTCGGGCAATAGTTTTCAGCATAGTAGTAAAGTTCGTGGGCTTGTCAGTTTTTGGGGCGCCTTGGGCGATGTTAACTTTATCAAGCCTACCAACGTGGTACCATTGGTCTCTTTTCATGGCGACCAAGATTTAATTGTACCTTACAGTACCGGGTTTCCGTTTACGGCGTTGTTTGTGCTGCCTCAAGTAAGCGGCTCAGCGGCTATTAAGCAGCGGTATGACCAATTAGGTGCTTACAACGATTTTACCTCTTTCCCTGGCGTGGGCCACAATATTTGGGGCTTGGTGGTTACCAATAACTTTACACCAAACCAGTATTTTCAGCCAATTTATCAGCGTACGGCCGAGTTTCTTTATGAGCAAAGCCGACCGCTTAAACCAATTATACAGGGCCTTGATAGTGTTTGCCCTAATGTACCGGTTACCTACACGGTTGCCGCAACTGCCGGCGAAACCTACTGCTGGCAAATTGATGGTGGGCAAATAATATCGCAAAGTAATAATGAAGTGAGCGTGTTGTGGCAAAGTGCTGGAAGTGCTATGATAATGGTTGCTAGCCAAAACCATCTTGAGGCGGCAAGTGCCATTGATACCTTTAATGTATGGGTGCGGCAGGGCGCAACGGCATTAATTGATGCGCCCGATGGCAATACTGTATGCTCGGGTATAGCCATGCAGCTTAGTTCGGTAAACAAGGCTGCAGCCTATCAATGGTCGCCAGCAAGTTATTTTAATAATGCCAATGCCGATACTACTGCACTGTTGCCCCTTATATCAGGCCTTTACTACCTACAAGTTACCGATTCTTTTGGTTGTGTTGCAAAGGATAGTATATATGTTACGGTAAAGCCTTCGCCACTTATGCCAAGTATTGTGCAGCAAGGAGATAGCTTAATAGTCGATGGCGGCACAGGAGCTTTTAGTTGGATGGATGCCAACGAGCAGTTTATTGCAGCTGGTGGTGCTTTTTTGCCAGACACCAATGGCACTTATTATTTGGTTGAAACTGCTGATAATGGCTGCAATAATTGGTCGTTGCCGTTTGAGTATGTAGGTACATATACCACCACCACCCCAAACATTGAGCTATCAATATACCCCAACCCGTTTAATGATAGGGTAGTGGTGCGGTCTGTTTTGCCGGGTACACTTATTATATATAGTATGGGCGGCAAAGCCGTATTTGCCCAGTCTGTTGATGGTAATGCCAATATTAATTTAGCCGCGCTATCTGCGGGCATGTATTATTACAAGCTGGTTACCTCACAAGGCGAGGCAATGGGCAAGCTGGTTAAGCAATAATTTATTTCAAGCCCAACAGTGCCATCATTTTATCATAGATGGCCGTGTTTTCATAGATGCCCATAAACGCTTCAGCACCTGGGCCGTATGCAAATACGGGTACCATTGTTCCTGTGTGGTGCCCGGTAGTAAAGGCGCCATTAATGGTTTTGTCTTGTAAGTTGCCACCGTTAATGGCATAGCCACCGGTTTCGTGGTCGGCGGTGATAACTACTAAGGTGTTGCTGTCTTTTTGGGCAAACTCCAGCACCTTACCAATGGTTTTATCAAAATCGATCATTTCGTCAATAATATATTGCGAATCATTGGCATGGCCGCCCCAATCAATTTGTGACCCTTCAACCATTAAAAAGAAACCTTGATTGCCTTTGTTCAAACCCTCCATGGCCAGCTCAGTGCTTTTAATTAAAAAGTTGCCCCGGCCCCCCGATATTGTGGTAAGTTCGGTATCGGCGGCTAGTATACCCACCTTGTCCATATCTGCTTTCAGGTCATCCAAGGTGTAACCAATGGTATAGCCCATGCTGCGCAACTCGTCTGATAGGTTACGGCCATCGGCTCGGTTCTCAAAAAATGATTTGCCCCCACCCACAAACCAATCAACATCGCCTGTTAGCATATCCAGTGCAATTTCGTGGTGCATATATCTTGATGGTTGATGCGCGTAAAAACAGGCAGGTGTGGCGTGCGTGATGGTGGCCGTAGCAACCAAACCAGTGCGCATACCTTTCTTTTTAACGGTTTCTAATATGGTTTCTACCGGTAGGGTATCCATATCAACGCCGATAGCTTTGTTATATGATTTTACGCCACAAGAAAAAGCGGTAGCACCTGCAGCCGAATCGGTTATCAAATTATCACCAGAGTGTGTTTTGATAAAGCCGATATGTTTCATTTTTTCAAGAAAAAGTTGATTGCCATTGCTGTACATACCAGCCGTAATTTGGGTTAGCCCCATACCGTCGCCAACCATAAAAATGATGTTGCGTGGGGTTTTGGGCAAACTATTTTCAACGGGTTGACCTACTACCGACTTTTCGGTACTGTCGCTGCATCCGACTAATGATAGGGCTAACAAGGCAATAGCTATTATATGGTGTTGCATATCAATAATTTAACTCTCGATAAAGGTATGCAATTGGTCGTTAAAATGATGTTAACTGGCGATTAAAATTAAGGCATCAGAATAAAAAATTTTTTAAAAATAACCCATTTTGGTATTTATCATTGGATTGTTGGAAAGCTTGAATGAATTGATGTTTAGCTCAAACCAATGGCATAAGTATGTAATTAGAATGAGGTATGGCAATTTTATTTTAAGGGTAAAACATAAAAAATTTAAGAATAGGTTGCAATTTTTTGTAATTTCGCTGGCGAATTGACAGCAGCAAAAAATTAGGTCATAAAAAAGTAATCAAAATGGTATCTTTTATAGGCATATATGCGTATAAGCTCATTGTAAGTTCCTCAGACTTGCGCAGAACTAACCATAAATTCATCACATTGACAACATTTATTAAAAAAAAACTTGACATACCTGTATCTCAAAGATACATTGAAGGGTATGCATGTGGTCTTTCTAGTCGGTTAGGCGCTTGCTGTAACACAACCAATAACGAAGCATAATAAAAATAGTCAGTAATGATTAATATTCGTATCGCATCTATCGCTATGCTTATTCTATGTTTAGCGATTTCTGGAGTGGGCTATAGCCAATCCTTTACCAATGTGGCCGCTTCAAAAGGCGTTGCTTTAGGGGGTAACAAGGATGGAGGTTTCAGTTTCGCTGATCTCAATGGAGATGGTTACTTGGATTTGATAGTGAACACTGACCAAGGTGATGATAATCACCGTACGCAGTTGTACTTTAACCAAGGTCCGCCTAACTACAACTTTGTAAACGTAACCGCTACGCATGCTAACAACTTGCGCAAGTCCGTTTCTACAGGTTGTTCAGAAATGGAGCGCTGCGCAGTGGTGGGCGATCTTAACCATGATGGCTATCCAGATTTTGTGAGGAACAGCTCATGCAGGGTAGAGGTTTGGTTGAACAAAGGCCCGAATGCTTCACCGGCTTATAGTTTTGGCGATGCTAACCAAAAACCTAACTGGGCGGTATGGACCGATAACGTTGGTAACAACAACCCAGCAAATGGTATACCTAATGGTATGAACACCGAAGGGATTGGTTTTTTTGACTACGATAATGATGGTGACCTAGACTTAATGGTTGAGAACCATAATTTTGGTATCGATATTTACAGAAACGAGATAATCCCTACGGGGACTTTTTCGCTTACCCACGTTACACCGGGTAGCAGCGGTTTTTCTTTGGGTCTACCAAATTCAGCTGCTGATGGCGATTATGGTTCTGTAACCGATTTTGACGATGATGGATACATTGACTTGATTGCCCGTAAACGCGACCAAGAAGACTTTTTTAGGAACTTGGGTAACGGAACCTTCCAAACCGTACCAACTTCAACCAATAACTTTAATCAGCAAGCAAACAACAATAACAAAGGTGCCGTATCGCTTTACGATTTTGATAACGACGGTGACTATGACCTAGTATGGACCGATAACGACCCTAACCAAATTTGGCAGCAAAGTGGTGCGGGCACAGGCGTGTTTAATGCAACGGGCGAACCTTGGGCATCAGCCGGGCTGAGCATGGTGCATTCTGGCATTGATGGTGTTGCTTGTGGCGACATTGATAATGATGGCGATATTGATTTGTTTTTTGGTGGCGACCATACCAGCTATCTTTTTAGAAACATAACACCTAAAGGCAGCACAAATTTAAAATTTGAGTTGATTACATCTATTAATACTGGTGGCGCCAATGTTGAAGGTTGTACGTTTGTTGATTTTGATAATGATGGTGACCTTGATTTATACCTTAATATAAGAGGTGGCAATAACCAACTTTGGCAAAACAACTTAAACGACAGTGATTTCTTGATGGTTGAGGTACTTGAAAACCTTAACAACTTGATTCCTAACAGGCACGCTTTGGGTGCCAACATTGTGTTGAAAGATTGTGATGGCTCGGTTTTATCAGGTATTCGCGAAGTAAACGGCGGTAACGGCCACGGTACCCAAGACCCTGCAGTAGTGCATTTTGGCTTGCCTTTGGGCGCTAATAAGGATTATGTTGTTGAGGTGCACTATCCTTACTACAACGGCACTCGTAAAATTGTACAAGAGTTTGTTAATCCGTCGCAAATATCGGGCTACCAAAAAATTACGATTACTCCGCAATCAATGCTTACGGTTTTAAACCCTTCGGTTACCAGCAATACTGGTAACCTTTCGCTATGCGGGGCCAATAGCAATATACAGCTTACTGTAAACAGCGGTGATTCATTTTTGTGGAGCACCGGTGCAACCACTTCAACGATTACAGTTAACACCCCAGGCACTTACACCGTAACAGTAACGTATAACAACGGTTGCGATGCCTCTACCTCTGTAAACGTAACTACCGATACTAATTGCCCTGATTGGCAGTACGATTGTGGTAATACTAAAGTGGAAATTGTGGGTAAAGGCGCAAAGAGTGCCAGCAGCACCACTTTGAACTTTACCGATGTTTCAACCATCGACTCGATAGTGATTGAGGCGGTATGCAAAAACCAAACACTGCCTACCAGTGCTACCTTTACCTCATCATCACAAAACATTACCAGCACCAACCGTTTGAATGTAATTAACGGAAATGGAGACCAAGGCATTTTTAGGGTTAAAATGAACCCAGCATCATCAATTACCGTAAGTACCAACCAACGCAACCAAACATACTCAGTAATAGCTTATGTGTACCGCTCTGGGGTTGCTACCGCAAGTGGTGGCTCAGGATTTTACACCAATGCCTATATCTACAAAAACTTAATTAACTACACCTTGTCTGTTCCGGCAACTCCAGGAAACAAGACGCTTACCCTTACCGTGCCTATTACCGAAATGGATAACGATAGCCGTGTGGCCATCATTACCGCCACCGCGGGCACTGTTACCAGCTCACGCACCATCAACACATATGCCAATGGCAACTCGCTAAACTTGGTAACCCTTACATTAAACAATGTACCGGGCAACGTTACCTCGGTTAATGTAAACATCAACTCACCAAATAGCAACGGCGACTCTTTTTTAAGTGGTGTATCAATTAACACCGAGAGCTGCTGCACCCCAATAACGGCCAATATTGTAAAAACCGATGTGGCTTGTAAAGCCGATAGTACGAGCTATTGCACACTTACTTTGGCTACTAGCCAGCACGGCTTGTGGTTAAACAACATACCCAATGCCCCTAGCAAATATTATAAAATAGTAGGTGGCAGTGCTACTGCTACCAAATACAGCGATGGCCGATTGCACATTACTGGTACGTTTGAAAACGTAAACGATGCCAACCGCAAATGGAGCATTGATGTAATGTATACCAACAAAATGAATTGGACCGAGTTTAATGCTCGCGGTGGTACTTGGAAAGGCCAAGCAAACAACGTTGGAAACAATTACCTTGATTGGGACTACTATATAATGGATGTGAACTATGCCAACAAGTTGGTTGGTAGTGGCACGTTTGCGGGTAAAACCCTGAACCTTACACACATGCCGAGTAACTATTTGTATGGTTTCCAAGTTGGGCAAGGTGCTAACGACTTTACCAGCGACTGGGGTATGAGTGGTTGGTTTGAGCACACCGGTTCTTGGACAGGCAAAGGCGATATTAACTTTGATGCCGTTTGCGACTCTACCGAGTACACCCAATCAAGCACCTGCAACGGTACCGCCGACCTAACCGTTAGCGGTGGAGCTGCACCATATACATACACTTGGAGCAATGGCGGTACCAGTCAAGATGTGGCGGGCCTATGTGCTGGTAGTTACACCGTAACCATTACCGATGCATATGGTTGTACTACTACCAAATCAGTAACTATTGGTTCGCAATCAACCCCACTAACCGTAACTTGCAACTCAACCGACGTAACTATCCAAGGTGGTAGCAACGGCATTGCATCAGTAACCGTAAGCGGCGGCGCTACGCCATATAGCTACTTATGGAGCACTGGCCAAACTACCCAAAGCGTAAACAATCGCCCAGCTGGTGTTTATAGTGTAACCGTTACCGATAAGTTTGGTTGTGAATTGGTATATGAGTGCTGCATTAAGCAACCATCAGTATGTGAAGGTTTCCGTACCCAAACCATGGGTGGCTGGGGCGCATCACCAAGCGGTGGTAACCCAGGTGCCTATGTACATGCCAACTTTGCTAGTGCTTTCCCTAACGGTGTTACCATTGGTTGCCCAAGTGGAGGCTTTACCCTAAAATTAACCAGCGCACAAGCGGTTACCGATTTCTTGCCATCTGGCAGCACCGCACGTGCTTTAACAGCTAACCTAACCAACCCGGGCGGTAGCTACAAAAATGTATTGGCAGGCCAAGTAATGGCACTAAGCCTTTCGGTTGGCTTTGATAATGCCAATCCTAACTTTGGCCCTAGCACCACAGCCTTACAAGATTTGGTTATCGCATCTGGCCCATTTGCTACTTGGACGGTAGCCCAGGCCCTAGCCGAAGCCAATAAAAAATTAGGTGGTTGTGCATCGTCATATTCTTTCAGCCAATTGAACGATGTAATAACCAAGATTAACGAAAACTATGTTGACGGTAATAACACTGGCAACTTCTTGATATGCGGCTTAGAGCTAACCACCGTAAAGGTTGATGTAAAATGCTACGGACAGAACACAGGTTCAATTGACCTTACCGTGTCTGGCGGTGTTATGCCATATACTTATGCTTGGAGCAACGGTGCTACCTCGCAAGACCTTACCAATGTAGCTGCAGGTACTTACAGCGTAACGGTTACTGCCACCGGTGGCCTTACCGCTACTGCTAGCGTAACCATTAACCAACCAGCACAGCTTACCCTTACTACTACCAAAACCGATTTGGATTGTAATGGTGCGTGCACCGGTACTGCTAGCGTAACAGCATCTGGCGGTACATCGCCGTATACTTACAAATGGAATACCAACGCAACATCTGCCGCTATTAGCAGCCTATGTGCGGGTACTTATACTGTTACCGTAACCGATGCCAATGGTTGTACTGCGACTGAAACCGCTACATTAACCCAGCCTACTGGCCTTACGGGCAGCATTACCAAAACCGATGTAAGCTGCGGAAGCGGCAACATCCCTTGCCAGTTGTTCCAATATGCACCTGGCTCTCATGCGGTTTATTTGCCAAACCTAGGCTTGAGCTCTGATAAGTGGGTGTTTGGCCCGCAAGGCGGCACTATTGAGACCTATGCCAACGGCACCGCCCGTATCTATGGCAACATTTATTTCCACAACGATACCACCAAGTCTTTCTTCTTGGATTTCAACTTCAGCAACAAAATGACTTGGGCACAATGGAGTGCACTAGGTCGTGGTTGGAAAGGATCTGCTGGCACGGTTGGTAACAACTTTGAAAACTGGGATTACTATATCTTCAGCACTTCTACCCCAAGTACTTTAACTGGTAGAAACGCATACACAGGCAATAACCTGAACGTTACGCACAACCCAAGCAACTACCAATATGGTTTGCAAATCGGTTTGGCGGCCAACGACAAAAACGGTAACTATGGCTTGAGCACATGGTTTAACCACACTGGCTGGAAAACAGGCCATGGCGATATTAACGCTAACCTAGTGTGTGTACAAGGCCAGTGCGATGGCACTACAGATGTTACCGTTAACGGCGGAACGGCCCCTTATACATACTCTTGGAACAATGGCGCTACTAGCCAAGATCTATCGGGCCTATGCCCAGGTACTTATACCATAACCATTACCGATAGTAAGGGTTGTACCAAAACGTTAACTGCAACTATCGAATCGGGCAGCGAGCTTGTATTGAATGCAACTGGCACCAACATTGCTTGTGTTGGTGTTTGCAACGGTACTGCTACAGTTTCGGCCTCGGGTGGTTCAACTCCATACACTTATGCTTGGAGCAATGGCGCAACAACACAATCGTTGAATAACATTTGCGCTGGTACTTACATTGTAACTGTAACTGATAGCAAAGGTTGTTTTGGTAGGGATACCGTGGTAATCACTGCCAACCCTAAACCAGAAATTACTGCAACTGCTAGCCCTGTTGATTGTTTCGGCGGCGCTACTGGTTCTGTAACTACTGTGGCCACTGGCGGAACTACCCCTTATAGCTATACTTGGACCCCAGGTAGTGCAACTACTGCAAACTTGAATAATGTTGCCGCAGGTACTTACACCGTAATATTGACTGATGTAAACGGTTGTAAGGATACTGCAAGTGCAACCATCACCCAACCAGCATCTGCTATAAGCGCCACTATCAGCTCAACTCCTGTAAGTTGTATTGGTGGTAATGATGGAACGGCTGCTGTGGTAGCTTCGGGTGGTACTGCACCATATATTTATAGCTGGAGCACCACTCCTGCCCGCACCACTGCTGGTATTACTGGCTTAAATGTGGGCTCGTATAGCGTAACAGTAACTGATGCCAACGGTTGTACTGTAAGCAAAACTGTACAAGTAACTGGTGTACCTGCCCTTACTTTGGGTAGCGTACCTACTCCGGTACTTTGTAATGGTGGCAACACTGGTTCAATCAATTTGACCGTAAACGGTGGATCTGCACCTTATACCTTTAACTGGAGCAACGGTGCTACTACCGAAGATATCAGTGGGTTGACTGCTGGTAACTATAACGTTACCGTAACCGATAAAAACGGTTGCGTGGCTACCGCTGGTGTAAGTGTTACCCAGCCTCAACCAATAAATGCAACAGCTAATGCTACCAATGTAAATTGCAATGGTGGCAGCACTGGCGCAGTATCATTAAGCGTTAGCGGTGGTACTACTCCATTTACCTATGTTTGGAGCAACGGTGCAACTACCAAAGATATTAGCGGCTTAACTGCTGGTACTTATAGCGTAACCATTACCGATAAAAATAAGTGTACCGCTACAGCAAGTGCAACGGTTACTGAAAAAGACAGTATTAATGTAATTACCAATGCTACACATGTAAGCTGCACAGGTGGTACTACCGGTTCAATAACTACTACTGTAACTGGCGGAACTTCACCTTTCACTTACGCTTGGAGCAATGGTGCTACTAGCGCTAACTTAAACAACCTGTCAGCAGGTGTGTACTACCTTACCGTAACTGATGCTAATGGTTGTATTGCTTTGGATACCACTGGTATCGTTCAGCGTGATTCTATAGAGATTATCGTTGATACTATCGTTAATGCAAAATGCTATGGCGATACCGGCTCGGTAACTATTACCGTAGTAGGTGGCACACCGGTTTGCACCCCTGGTACCTTTACCCCAGCTACTACTTGTACATCTTGCACGCAAACCATCAGCGGCAACCAGCAGAATATCTTTATTACCGCTGGCCAAAAAGTTTGTGTATTGGCAGGTACTACCTTTACGGGTAGCTTGAATATGAGTGGTGGTGAGTTGGTAATTTGCGGTACTGCAAACCCTTCAAACTTCTCAACTACTGGCGGTACTATTACCGTAATCGGTAGCTTGAACGTGAACGTGCTTAATTTGGAAACGGCCCTTACCGTGCACAACTATGGTTCTATCAATGCCAATACCAATATCACTGGTAACGGTAAGTTGTATAACTATGGTAACATTTCGGTAAGCAACGATTTGGATATCAATAGTAATGGTGGTTTGTTTGAAAACTACGGCATTACCCGCGTAAGCAACAACTTAAATAACAGCGGTACTGCCCTTAACAATGGTACCATTTTTATTAGCAATAGCTTGCAAAATAACGGTGGTGCGACCTTTACCAACAACTGTAACCTTACTGCTTCGGTTAACTTCCTTAACAATAGCTTGTTTAACAACAACGGGCAAATTGTAGTAGGTGTTACCTCATTCTTAAACGGAAATAGTACTTTGAACATGGGTATTGGTGCACAACATTGCACTAAGAATGTTCATTTAAATGGTTTGTTACATGGCCCTGCTACTGCTTGTGCTTCATTTAAAGTTACTGGCAACTCTACTATAAATGGTAGTGGCGTAGTAAATGGCAACATTAGCTACTGCGACTTGAACGGCATTGAAACCAATACTGGCACTATCAGTGGTGGTGCTAGCTTGAGCTGCACATGCCAGGCCAATAACCCTAGCAATGCATATACTTACACGGTGCTTTGGAGCACTGGTGATACTACAACTACTGTAAATGGTTTGCCAGCCGGTACTTACACCGTAACAGTAACCGATGCATCTGGCTGTACTTCTACTAAGAGTGTAACTATTACCCAACCAGATAGCATTAGCACTAGCATTACTAAAACTGATGTAAGCTGCGGCGGTGGTAATATCCCTTGCCAGTTGTTCCAATATGCACCTGGCTCTCATGCGGTTTATTTGCCAAACCTAGGCTTGAACTCTACCAAGTGGGTGTTTGGCCCTCAAGGTGGCACTATTGAGACCTATGCCAACGGCACCGCCCGTATCTATGGCAACATTTATTTCCACAACGATACCACCAAGTCTTTCTTCTTGGATTTTAACTTCAGCAACAAAATGACTTGGGCACAATGGAGTGCACTAGGTCGTGGTTGGAAAGGATCTGCTGGCACGGTTGGTAACAACTATGAAAACTGGGATTACTATATCTTCAGCACTTCTACCCCAAGTACTTTAACGGGTAGAAACGCATACACAGGTAACAATCTGAACGTTACGCACAACCCGAGCAACTACCAATATGGTTTGCAAATCGGTTTGGCGGCCAACGACAAAAACGGTAACTATGGCTTGAGCACATGGTTTAACCACACTGGCTGGAAAACAGGCCATGGCGATATTAACGCTAACCTAGTTTGCGTACAAGGCCAGTGCGATGGTGCCGCAGATTTAACTGTAAACGGTGGTACGGCTCCTTATACATATGCTTGGAACAACGGATCAACCAGTCAAGACCTATCGGGCCTTTGCCCAGGTACTTACACGGTAACCGTTACCGATAAGAACGGTTGTGTAAAAATAGAAACCGTAACTATTGAATCGGGCGATGAGTTGATTGTAAATACAACAGGTACCAATATAGCTTGTGCTGGTGTTTGCAACGGTACTGCCAATGCAACTGTTTCTGGTGGCACTGCTCCTTACACTTATTTGTGGAGCAATGGCGAAACAACACCATCGTTGAGCAACATTTGCGCTGGTACTTACATTGTAACTGTAACTGATAGCAAAGGTTGTTTTGGTAGGGATACCGTGGTAATTACTGCCAACCCTAAACCAGAAATTACCGCAACTGCTAGCCCTGTTGATTGTTTCGGCGGCGCTACTGGCAGCATTGCTACTACCGTAACTGGTGGTACTTCACCATTTACTTACCTATGGACACCAAGCGGTGCTACTACTGCTAACTTAAGCAATGCTACCGCTGGTACTTACACGGTTATATTAACGGATGTAAACGGTTGTAAGGATACCGCATCAGCAACCATCACCCAACCAGCTGATAGCTTGGACGGCACAACCAGTTCAACACCTGTAAGTTGCATTGGTGGTACCGATGGTACTGCTAGCGTGGTAGCCACTGGCGGCACTGCACCATACACTTATGCATGGAGCACAACACCTACGCGCACTACTGCTACCATTACCGGTCTGCGTGTAGGTAACTATACCGTAACTATTACTGATTCGAAAGGCTGTACCGTGGTTCGAACAGTAACGGTAACCGGTGTACCACCACTTACCATCGGTTCAGTGCCTAGCCCTGTGCTTTGTAACGGCGGTAACACGGGTTCAATCAACCTTACCATTAACGGCGGCACACCTGGCTACACGTTCCAGTGGAGCAATGGCGCTACTACCGAAGATATCAGCGGCCTAACCGCAGGTACTTATAATGTAACCGTAACCGATGCCAACGGCTGTGTAGCAACCGCTGGTGTAACGGTAGGCCAACCGCAACCGTTGGTTGCCACCGGCACCCCTATAAACATCGCATGTTTCGGAGCCAACAACGGTGGCGTAAACATTAGCGTAGTAGGCGGTACTTCACCGTTCACTTACTTATGGAGCAATGGCGCAACCACCCGTGACATCACTGGTATTGCTGCTGGTACTTACACCGTAACCGTAACCGACGTGAACGGTTGTAAGGATACTGTAAGCGCAACTGTTACCCAACAGGCTGCTCTTAGCGTAACGGCTACCCCAACTGATGTAACCTGCTTCGGCTTGAACAACGGTTCAATCACTACTAGCGTAAACGGCGGTGTAGCCCCTTACACTTACACTTGGGGTGCTGGCCAGCCAACTACTGCCAATCGCAGCAACTTGGCGCCAGGTACATACACCGTAACCGTAACGGATGCGAACAACTGTACTGGTACCGCAACGGCTACCATTACCCAGCCTGATTTGTTAACTGCAAGCGCTACTGGCTCTGCCTTGTTGTGCTTCGGTGACCAAAACGGCGCCGCTACATTAACCGTAGCTGGTGGAACTGCTCCATTTACTTATGCTTGGAGCAACCAAGCCACAACACAAAACTTGACTGGTTTGGTTGCAGGAAACTATGATGTAACTATTACTGATGCCAATGGCTGTACTGCTACCGCTTCAGCTAGCGTTACAGAGCCTACTTTATTGGCTGCAAATGCCACTGGTTCTGCAGTTAGTTGCTTTGGTGATGCAACCGGAACGGTTACTTTGACCGTAACTGGCGGTATTACTGCTTACACGTACTTGTGGAGCAACGGTGCTACTACCCAAAATTTAAGTGGTTTGGCTGCGGGCGCTTATACCGTAACCGTAACTGATGCTAATGGCTGTACTGCTACTGCTTCGGCTAGCGTTACAGAGCCTACCTTGTTGACTGCAAGTGCTACCGGTTCTGCAATTAGCTGCTACGGCGATGCTACCGGAACTGCAACTTTGACCGTATCTGGTGGAACCACTGCTTATACTTACTTATGGAGCAACGGTGCAACCACTCAAAACTTAACAGGCCTTTCAGGTGGTGCATACAGCGTAACCGTAACAGATGCCAATGGCTGTACTGCCCTAGCTTCTGCAACAGTTACTGAGCCAGCTGATAGCTTGGACGGCACAACTAGCTCAACGCCTGTAAGCTGCATTGGTGGTACCGATGGTACTGCTAGCGTGGTGGCCACTGGCGGCACTGCACCATACACTTATGCATGGAGCACTACCCCAACTAGAACTACCGCTACCATTACCGGCTTGCGAGTTGGCAACTTTACAGTAACCATTTCAGATAGTAAAGGTTGTAACATCGTGCGTACTGTAACGGTAACTGGTGTACCACCGCTTACCATTGGTTCTGTACCTACTGCCGTACTTTGTAACGGTGGTAACACGGGCTCTATCAACTTAACCATCAACGGCGGTACGCCTGGCTACACCTTCCAGTGGAGCAACGGTGCTACCACCGAAGATATCAGCGGATTGACTGCGGGTAACTATAACGTAACTGTAACAGATGCTAACGGTTGCGTTGCAACAGCTGGTGTTACCGTGCAAGAGCCACAACCATTGGTTGCGACAGCTACCCCGGTTAACATTGCTTGTAATGGCGCAGCAACTGGTGGCGTTAACCTATCGATTGTTGGTGGCACTTCACCGTTTACCTACACTTGGAGCAACGGTGCTACCACCCGCGACATTACTGGCCTAACTGCTGGTACTTACAGCGTAACAGTAACCGATAAAAACAACTGTACCGCAACAGCAAGCGCTACCGTTACCCAACAGGATGCTCTGAGCGTAACGGCTACCCCAACTGATGTAACCTGCTTTGGCTTGGATAACGGCTCTATCACTACTAGCGTAAACGGCGGCGCAGCCCCTTACACTTACACTTGGGGTGCTGGCCAGCCGACCACTGCTAACCTTAGCAGCTTAGCCCCTGGCACTTACACCGTAACGGTAACCGATGCGAACAACTGTACCGGTACCGCAACGGCTACCATCACCCAGCCTAGCGCTGCGTTGGAGGCAACTGCCACCAAAACAGATGTAGGTTGCTTTGGTGAGTCAACAGGTGCTGCTGACCTAACTGTAACAGGCGGCACTACTCCTTACACTTATAGCTGGAGCAACGGTGCCACTACCGAAGACCTTACCGCACTTGCGGCTGGTACTTACGCGGTAACTGTTACCGATGCAAAAGCTTGTACTGCAACTGCTAGCGTAACCATTGGCCAACCAGATACCCTAACTGCCAACATCACTAAAGCTGATGTAAGTTGTGGTGGTTCTGGTCCATGCCGTGTGTTTGACTTTGGTGGAAGCGTTTCACATGCTTTCTGGTTGCCTTCTTTACCTAATATTGGTGATAACTTCGTGTTTGCACCAGGTGGTGGTTATTTCGAAGAACTACCAAATGGTAAAGCGCACATTTATGGAATTATTTACCACGAAACCGATACCAACTACTCTTGGACTGTAGACGTATGGTTCTCTGATAAAATGGATTGGACCGCATGGTCTGCCCTTGGCCGCGATTATAAAGATGAAGCTGGTTTGGCTGGTAACAACTACCTAAACTGGGATTACTACATCTTTGATCTTGCTACCCCAAGTACTTTGACTGGCCGTAACATCTATGCTGGTGAAACGGTGACATTGACCCACAATCCGGCCAACTACGAGTTTGGTTTGCAAGTAGGTTTGGGTGCAAACTCAAAAACTGCTGACTATGGCATGGCTACTTGGTTTAGCTTGAATGGCCCTTACACTGGTAAAGGCGATATCAACGCAAACTTGGTTTGTACTCAATCATCATGCGATGGTGCAGCTGACTTAGCGGTTGCTGGTGGTACTGCCCCTTACGTATATACTTGGAGCAACGGCGACACTACACAAGACCTTAGTAGCCTATGCGAAGGTGGATATGGTGTAACCGTAACCGATGCTAACGGTTGCATTGCAACTGATACCGTAACTATTGAAGCCTCGCCTTCATTGGTAGTTGATGCTACCAGTACTAACGTAACTTGCTCAGCCAATTGCGACGGCACTGCACAGGCTATGGCCGTTGGTGGCACCGCACCTTACACGTATGTATGGAGCAACGGTGATACTACCATGAATATTACTGGCTTATGCGGCGGTTCTTACACAGTAACCGTTACCGATAGCAAAGGTTGCTCAGGTACCAATTCGGTATTTATCAATGCAAATCCATTGTTAGAAGTAACCGTTACCCCAACTCCTGTAAATTGTTTTGCAGGCAGCAATGGTACTGCAACTACTAACGTAACTGGCGGCTTGGCCCCGTACACTTACCTATGGAGCAATGGTGCAACAACTGCAGACCTTCAAGGTTTGGTAGCTGGTACCTATGCTGTAACTGTAACCGATGCCAACGGTTGTGTAAACAATGGTTCGGCCATCGTTACCCAACCAGCTGATAGCTTGGACGGCACAACTAGCTCAACGCCTGTAAGTTGCATTGGTGGTACTGATGGTACTGCTAGCGTGGTGGCCACAGGCGGCACTGCACCATACACTTATGCATGGAGCACTACCCCAACTAGAACTACCGCTACCATTACCGGCTTGCGAGTAGGCAACTTTACAGTAACTATTACCGATAGTAAAGGTTGTATCATCGTGCGTACTGTAACGGTAACTGGTGTACCACCGCTTACCATTGGTTCTGTACCTACTGCCGTACTTTGTAACGGTGGTAACACGGGCTCTATCAACTTAACCATCAACGGCGGTACGCCTGGCTACACCTTCCAGTGGAGCAACGGTGCTACCACCGAAGATATCAGCGGATTGACTGCGGGTAACTATAACGTAACCGTAACAGATGCTAACGGTTGCGTTGCAACAGCTGGTGTTACCGTGCAAGAGCCACAACCATTGGTTGCGACAGCTACCCCGGTTAACATTGCTTGTAATGGCGCAGCAACTGGTGGCGTTAACCTATCGATTGTTGGTGGCACTTCACCGTTTACCTACACTTGGAGCAACGGTGCTACCACCCGCGACATTACTGGCCTAACTGCTGGTACTTACAGCGTAACAGTAACCGATAAAAACAACTGTACCGCAACAGCAAGCGCTACCGTTACCCAACAGGATGCATTAATTGTAACTGTTGATGGAAACGACCTTACTTGCTTTGCAAACCGCACTGGCGGTGCAACTACTGCCGTAGTTGGTGGTCTAGCTCCTTACACTTACATATGGAGCAACGGTGGTACCGATGCTGATTTGATTAATCTGCCAATTGGTACTTACAGCGTAACAGTTACTGATGCCAATGGCTGCACTGGTACTGGTTCAGCTACTTTGACCCAGCCAGATACTTTAACTGCTACTGCTGTTGGTTCTGCTGTTAGCTGCTTCGGCGATGCTACTGGCACAGTAACATTAACAGTAACTGGCGGCACTACTGCTTACAGCTATGTATGGAGCAACGGTGCAACTACCCAAAACTTGACTGGTTTGGTTGCCGGCAACTATAATGTAACGATTACTGATGCCAACGGTTGTACTGCAACCGCATCGGCAACCGTAACCGAGCCTACTTTGTTGGTTGCTACCGCTACAGGTTCTGCGGTAAATTGCTTCGGCGATGCTACTGGTACCATCACTTTGGATGTAACTGGCGGAAGAACTGGATATACTTACCTATGGAGCACTGGTGCAACAACTAAGGAGCTGAATGGAGTAGGAGCGGGTACCTATACAGTAACCGTAACCGATGCCAACCGTTGTACTGCAACTGCCACTGCTACTGTTACTGAGCCTGCATTGTTGGTGGCTGATGGTACCAATACCAATGTATTGTGCAATGGTGAATCAACTGCAACTGTTACCTTGAGCGTAACTGGTGGCACAACCCCTTACACTTATGCTTGGAGCAACGGTGCTACATCGCAAAACTTAGCTGACCTAGCTGCGGGTACTTATACCGTAACCGTGACTGATGCTAATGCTTGTACTGCAACTAAGTCGTTTACTGTAACCGAGGCTGATGCCTTAACTGCAAGCGCTACTGCACAAGATGTGCGTTGTTTCTTGGGTTCTGATGGTTCAGTTAACTTAACTGTTGGTGGTGGCGTAAGCCCTTACACTTACCTATGGAGCAATAATGCTACTACTAGAAACTTGACTGCCTTGCGTGTAGGTACTTACACCGTAACGGTTACTGATGCCAACGGTTGTACCATTACTGCTAGCGCAGTGGTAGGTCAGCCTGGCCCACTTACTTTGGGCGGCGTACCTAGTCCGGTAAAATGTTTTGGTGGCAGCACTGGTGCCATTAACCTATCGGCCACTGGTGGCGTAGCACCTTACACTTATGTATGGAGCAACGGTGAAACTACAGAAGACATCAGCAACTTAACCGCTGGCATGTATAACGTAACCGTTACTGATGCCCAAAATTGTGTGGCAACAGTTGGTGTTAACGTATTGCAACCTGCTGTAATTACCTTGAGCTTTGTTGGTGTAGATGTTACCACTAATGGTGGTACTGATGGTTCAATTGATTTGAGCGTAGTAGGTGGTACTTCACCATTTACTTATACTTGGAGCAATGGTGCCACCACCCAAGACTTGAACAACATTGCTGCGGGTAACTATTGTGTTACCGTAACGGATGTGAACGGTTGTACTGCTACTGGTTGCGAAACCATTACAGAGCCTGCATGTACCGGCTTTAATGCAACTGTGGTTTCTACTAACGTAAACTGCAACGGTGGAAACAACGGTACGGCTACCTTGACTGTTAACGGTGGTGCAGCTCCATTTACTTATGCTTGGAGCAATGGTGCCGCTACTAAAGATTTGACAGGTTTAGCCGCAGGTACCTACACAGTAACTGTAACTGATGCGGTAAGTTGCCAGACTGTTGAGAACGTAACCATTACCGAACCAGCAACATTAACTGCTATGGCAATGGGTACTAACCCATCGTGCAGTGGACAGGTTAGTGGTTCAGTAACTTTAACTGTTACTGGTGGAACTTCGCCTTACACATACAGCTGGAGCAATCAAGCTACTACACAAGACCTAACTGGTTTGGTTTCGGGCACTTACACTGTAACGGTAACTGATGCAAACGGTTGCACAGCAACTTCGTCTGCAACTATTGCTATACCTACTGCCATTAGTATTGTACCAGTGGCAACGCCTGTACGTTGTTTCTTGGGTAGCGATGGTGGTGTAAGCATTACTGCAACTGGTGGAACAGCACCATACACTTACGCATGGAGCAACAATGCCACTACTCGCAACATTACTGCCCTTAGGGCTGGCAGCTATACCGTAACGGTAACCGATGCCAATGGTTGTACCGCAACCTCAACTTCGGTTGTTAGCCAACCTGGCCCACTTACTTTGGGAGGTTCACCTTCTCCAGTAAGCTGTGCTCAAGGTAGCGATGGAGCCATTAACTTAACTGTGAACGGCGGTACTGCACCATACAATTTCAATTGGAGCAATGGTGCAACAACTGAAGATATTAGTGGCTTAGCCGCTGGTACCTACAATGTAACCGTTACCGATGCCCGCGGATGTGTAGGTACCGTTTCGGTAACTGTGCTTGAGCCTGCTGCAATTGTGCTTACGGCTAACGTAACCGATGCTTGTGCTGGTGGCAACAGTGGTGCAATACAAATGAACGTGGTAGGTGGTACTTCACCATTTACCTATGCATGGAGCAATGGCGCATCAACCAAAAATGTTGGTAGCCTAGCACCTGGTATCTATACTGCAACGGTAACGGATAGCAAAGGTTGTACTGCAACCAACAGCTTTACTGTTGGCTCTAACGTAAACTGCCGCACTATGGAGTTCACTATTGATGTGTTCTTGGAGGGTCCGTTTGAAACTTCGAACATGTTGATGCACAACAAACTGAGAACGCAGTGTAACACCGTTCCACTATTCCAGCCATACAATAGCCCAACAATGGGTTACAATGGCACTGAAAGCGTGGGTAGCCTAAGCAATGATGTAGTGGATTGGGTGTTGGTTTCGTTCCGTACTAATACTGACAGAACCAGCGAGATACATAAAGTAGCTGCTTTGTTGGGCCGCGACGGAAAAGTAAGAACCATAACCGGTGATACTATTTTCCAATTGAATAGCAGCGCATCAGACTCACTATATGTAGTAGTTGAGCACCGTAACCATATGGGTGTAATGACTGCTACTAAAATGTGTGCTGACCATGCCGATAACAACGGAGTGATTTGTGTTGACTTTACCCACATGCAGTCTTATGTAACTGGTTCGCCAGCTACTGCCGGACAAAAAGTGTTGGGCACCGATAACCAAGGTACTGTTTATGGCATGCACTCTGGCGATGGCGATTGTAACTTTGATATCAATTCAAGCGATTTTGTACCGTTTGGTACAGATTTCAATAAATTCGATATGTATTCGCCGGGCGATTTTAATATGGATTGTGATTGTAACTCTAATGACTTGCCGAAATGGCTTGGAAACTTTAACCAGTTCTCAGGTGTGAGGTAATTTTTAAGGGTGTATACATTAAATAAAATTGATTAAAAAACAGAGCAACGAATAATAAATAGTTTATTTGGAAAAAAACAGCCTTATAATGCATCCGTATTTACAGGTTGTACGTAAAAATGAGTCTATGAGAAAATACTTATCACTATTTTGGGTGGTCGCAGCATTAATATTGCTCGGAACCACGGCCCAAGCCCAAGTATGCCCACCAGTTGGCCCTGATATTGATGTTAGGTTCAATAATGTAAGGCTAGACTGTGCTAACGATTCACTGTTTGTTGATATAGAGTTGAGTAATCCAACTGGAAGTAGCTACAGTGTATCGAGCATGAGCCTTCGCTTTACGTACAACGTAAACATGTTGGGCACGCCTAGCATCAGCCAGCAAACTATGGCTGGCTCGCCAAGCTTAAATTTGCAAAGCGGTATATGGTCTTATGGTTTGGTAGAGTTTTCTGCCGCCAATGCCATCCCTGCTGGCGGTGCTTGGACCAAGGTAACCACACTGGGTTTTGCGGTAACCAATTTCGATGCTCAAGGAAACTCCAATTGTATTGCACTTAACTGGAACACTACGTTGCCAGCTATTACTACAATACAGCAGTGGGTAAACTTTGCCTGTCAGCCCAATATGGTGTTCACCAGTTATGGTAACAACTCAACTTGCATTATAGACTCGTGCAATGTTACCAGTGGTGCCCTTGACCTAACCGCAGTGCCTACAAATGTAAGCTGCACAGGTGTAAATGATGGATCAGTAGATTTAACGGTTTCTGGGGGCACTGCTCCTTTTACTTATTTATGGAGCAATGGTGCAATTACCGAAGATATTAGTGGCTTAGCACCAGGTACTTACAGTGTTACTGTTACCGATGCTAGCAGCCAAACCGCTACAATAGGTGGCTTGGTGGTAGGTGCAAGTGGCTTAACCGTACAATTTACGGTAACCGATGCATCTTGTAACCAAACTGATGATGGTGCCATAACTATTGACAATGTATTAGGTGGCACTGCGCCGTTTACATACGCTTGGAGTAATGGTGAAACCACTCAAGACATTTCGTTGCTTGTTGCGGGTAATTATAGTGTAACCGTTACTGATGCCAATGGTTGCCAAGGTATTGTAAAAGACATTGTACTTGCCGAGCCTGATGAGTTTCAATACAATGTATTTATTGATAACATTAGTTGTGCAGGCGGTACCGATGGTGCGCTTGACTTTACACTTACAGGCGGAACTGCCCCTTATACTTATTTGTGGATTCGCTATGATGATTCTTTATTTGTACCGCTTGATACCCTAGGTACTACCCAAGACTTGACTGGACTCACATCTGGTTTATATAGCGTTGAAGTTGCCGATGTAAACGGCTGTACTGGTGCGGTGTTCTTCCTTTTGGTTGAGCCAGACCCGATTAATGTTATTGGTTTGCCATCTGATGTAACCAATGTTACCTGTGCTGGTCAAAATGACGGAGCTATCAATATTACCGGAAGCGGTGGCACTGGTGTAATTTCTTTCTTGTGGAGCAACGGAGCTCAAACCGAAGATTTGGAGAACCTAGTAGCAGGTAGCTACAGTGTAACCGCCACCGATTTGAACGGTTGTACAGCTACTAAATCGTTCACGGTAACACAACCTGATACTATTGCTATAGTTATTGACCCTATTCTTTCGAATGCAGTAAGCTGCTTCGGTGGCAATGATGGTTCGATAAACATTACTGTTACTGGTGGCAATGGGGGTTTAACATACACCTGGAGTAATGGTGCATCAACCCAAAACTTAACTGGCCTAGAAGCCGGTACCTATAGTGTAACCGTATCTGATAGTCTTGGTTGTCAAGGTGCGCTGGCCGATATAGTTGTAGCGCAGCCTGATTCATTGACCCTAACTGCCAGTTCAACTACGGTAAGCTGTAATGCTATCGGTGATGGTACTGCTAGCGTGGTGGTAAGCGGTGGCACTACTCCTTATACTTATTTGTGGAGCAACGGTGGTACCAGTGCAAACCTTACTGGTTTGAGCGCAGGCGTTTATACCGTTACCGTTACAGATGCAAATAGTTGCACCAAATCGGTATCGGTAACTGTTGGTGTAGCCAATTGTCCACCAATTGCTCGTAACGACATTAACAATACCCTTAAGAATGTTCCTGTTGATGGTGATATATCTACTAACGATAACGACCCAGATGGCGACCCACTTACATTTACCGTTATCACTGGCCCTAGCAATGGTACTTTAACCGCCTTCGACCCAGCAACAGGTACTTATACCTATACCCCGAGCACTGGCTTTATTGGTGAGGATACCTTTACTTACTTTACTTGCGATAATGGTAACCCTAGCCTTTGCGATACCGCTACGGTATACATTGAGGTGCTTGATGACCCGAAAGATCCATTTAACAACCCACCAGTTGCCAATGCCGATCACTTTATTACTTACGTGAATACGCCATTTGGTAGCACTGTAATCAATAATGATTACGACCCTGATACAGCTGACATCATTTTGGTAAACCCTACCTTGGTTCAGTCTCCATCAAACGGTACTTTCGTAGTGTTGCCAAACGGTGATTTTACCTACACACCAAACACAGGTTTTGTAGGAGAAGATACCTTGCAATACAGCATTTGTGATAACGGCACCCCTGGCCCTAAGTGTGATACTGCTTTTGTGGTAATTACCGTGCTAAGCGGCCCTACAACCCCAGGCAACTTGCCGCCGGTAGCTGTAGATGATGCCTTCTATACTGAATTGAATACTTCTATTACCAATACAGTTATCCCTAACGATTACGACACTGATGGCAATCAAATTGCTGTTACCATACCACAGTTTAGTGGCCCTAGCAATGGTACTTTAACCATTTCGCCAAATGGTGACTTCGTTTATATCCCGAACCCAGGTTATGTTGGTCCCGATCAATTTGTGTACATCCTTTGCGATGACGGCATACCTAGCTTGTGCGACACTGCAACGGCTTACATCTTGATTCAGAACCCAGCCAACCAGCCTCCTTTGGCTCGTAACGACATCAACAATACCTTGTTGAACACGCCAGTTGATGGCAACGTGGCTACCAACGACGAAGAGCCAGATGGCGATAATGTAACCTTTACACAGCTTACTACTACCACCAACGGTACTGTAACTGGTTTCAACCCAGCTACTGGCACGTACACTTACACGCCAAACACAGGCTTTATTGGTACGGATGTGTTTACCTATTCAATATGTGATGATGGTACTCCTAGCTTGTGCGATACAGCAACGGTTACTATCCATGTAATTCCGCCGTTCAACTTTGATAACAACCCACCAGTTGCCAATCCTGACGATTATGTAACTTATGTTAATACTCCAGTAGATGGTAACGTTATCCCGAATGATTTTGACCCGGATACTGCTGATATTATAACCGTGGGTACTACTTTGATAACCCCGCCAACCAATGGTACGGTTACTTCAATCAACCCTAACGGAACGTTTACTTACGTTCCAACCCCAGGCTTTATTGGCGATGATACCTTTGAGTACATATTGTGCGACAATGGAACCCCAAGCCTGTGCGATACAGCTTTGGTTACTGTGCACGTACTACCTCCAAATGGTGGTGGCAACTTGCCTCCAGTAGCCGTTGATGATGCATACATTACCGAAGAGGGTGTAACTATTAACAACACTGTTATCCCTAACGATTATGACCAAGATGGTAATACCATTACCGTAACGGTGCCTCAGTTTACCGGCCCTAGCAATGGTACATTAACCATTTTGCCTAACGGTGATTTTGAGTACGTACCAAATCCAGGTTACACTGGTCCTGATCAATTTACCTATATCCTTTGCGATAACGGTGTACCTAGTTTGTGCGATACCGCTACTGCCTACATCACTATCTATGATGTAATGCGCGTGGTATTGACACCAGATAGTGTTGATTGTTTTGGTGCCTCAACTGGTTCAATTGCAACAACGGTTATTAATGGTAACCCACCATTCACTTTCTTATGGAGCAATGGAGATACTACACAAAATTTGACTGGTGTACCTGCCGGTATATACACTGTAACGGTAACTGACGCTTTTGGCGTAACGGTTGCCGAAACGGATACGGTGTTCCAGCCGGGTGGCGCTATTACTGCTAACGAGATTATTGTTATCCCTACTTGTAACGGCGTTAGCGATGCCTCGATTGACCTAACGGTTAGTGGTGGTTCGCCAGGTTATACTTTTGTATGGAGCAATGGAGCAACAACTGAAGACCTTAGTGGCCTAGCTGCGGGTACTTATGGCGTAACCATTACCGATGCCAACAACTGTACTTATACCAACAGCTATGTGGTAACACAACCAAATGTATTGGTAGCTGCTATAGATGGACAAACCAACGTGGCTTGTAACGGTGGTAACACCGGTGCCATTGACCTAGGTGTAACTGGCGGAACGGCTCCTTATACTTATGCTTGGAGCAACCAAGCCTCAACTGAGGATATTGCTGGCTTAGCAGTAGGCACTTATACTGTAACTGTTACAGATGTAAACGGTTGTACCGCAACTGCATCGGCTACTATTACCCAAAATGATGCCCTTACCGTAAACGCAACAGGTACTACCAATGTAAGCTGCAATGGCTTAAGCGATGGTGCCTTGGATATTACAGCCGGCGGTGGTGTTGTACCTTACACTTATGTGTGGAGCAACGGGGCTGTTACCGAAGATTTGACTGGTTTAGCGGCAGGCTCTTACTCAGTAACTGTAACTGATGCTGCTGGTTGTACTGGCACTGGTACCTTTACCATTACCGAGCCAGCTGTATTGACCGCAACAGCTACTGCCGACAATGTAGTTACTTGTTTCGGTGGTAACGATGGTGCCATTAGCTTGGTAGTAAACGGTGGAACAACTGCTTACACATACTTGTGGAGCAATGGTGCTGTTACCCAAAACATTGGCGGTTTAACTGCTGGTACTTATACCGTAACAGTTACCGATGCAAATAACTGTACTGCCACTTCAAGTGCCACGGTTACTGAAAACCCTGAACTAGAAGTTACCCTTGCAGGTTCTACAGATGTATCTTGTAATGGTGGCAACGATGGCTCATTGGATGTAAGCGTATCAGGTGGCGTGGCCCCTTATACATATTTGTGGAGCAATGCAGCTACTACCCAAGATATTTCAGGATTGGCAGCAGGTACTTATGTACTTACCGTAACCGATGCTGTGGGATGTACTTACGTTGATAGTGCTACCATTACTGAGCCTACTCTATTGGTTGCCACTATTGATGGACAAACCAATATTGCTTGTAACGGTGGTAACACTGGTGCCATTGATCTTGGCGTAACCGGCGGAACTACACCATATACTTACGTTTGGAGCAACCAAGCTACAACCGAAGATATATCTGGTTTGGCTGTAGGTACTTATACCGTTACCGTTACTGATGCCAACGGTTGTACCGCAACTGCAAGTGCTACCATTACCGATAACCCTGCATTGGTAGTTGACTTGGATGAAGTACAAGACGTTACTTGTAACGGATTGTCTGATGGTTCAATCTTCGTGAATATATCTGGTGGCGCTCCTGCTTACACTTTTGAGTGGAGCGGACCAGGCAACTATATTGCAACTACCCAAAACATCAGTGGTTTGGTAGCTGGCTCATATAGCGTAACCGTAACCGATGCCAACAATTGTACTGGAACTGCTACGTTTACCGTAAACGAGCCTGTAACACTTACCGCTACAGCTACTGCTGATAACGTGGTAACCTGCTTTGGTGGCAACGACGGTGCAATTACTTTGACCGTGAACGGTGGTACAACCCCTTTCACCTTTGTATGGAGCAACGCAGCCGTTACACAAAACATTAGTGGGTTAGCCGCTGGTACTTATGACGTAACCGTAACAGATGGTAACGGTTGTACTGCAACTGCCAGCGCAACTATTACTGAGAACCCGCAATTGGTAGTATCGTTGAGCGGTTCAAACGACGTTTCTTGTAATGGCGGTAATGACGGCGATATTGATATTAGCGTAACAGGTGGTGTAGCCCCTTACACTTACGCATGGAGCAACGGTGAAACAACTGAAGATATTAGCGGATTAACTGCTGGTACTTATGGCGTAACCGTAACCGATGCCGTAGGCTGTACCGCAACTGGTAGCTTTACCATTAGTGAGCCTACTTTGTTGGTAGCTACTATCGACGGACAAACCAATGTAGCTTGTAACGGTGGCAACACCGGTGCAATTGATCTTGGTGTAACCGGTGGAACCCCTGTATACACTTATGCTTGGAGTAACGGTGCCGTTACCGAAGACTTAACTGGTTTGGCGGTAGGTACTTATACTGTAACCGTAACTGATGCTAATGGTTGTACTGCAACTGCAAGTGCTACTATTATCGAGAACGACCAATTGCAAATTACTGCTACCAGCACTACCAACGTTAGCTGCTTTGGCAACAGTGATGGTGCTTTGGATATAACCGTAACTGGTGGTGTAAACCCTTACACTTTTGAGTGGAGCAATGGTTTGACTACTGAAGATTTAACTGGCCTTACAGCTGGCACTTATGATGTAACCGTAACCGATGCAGCTGGTTGTACTGGTACAGGTAGCTTTACAATTACCCAACCTGATGAGTTGACCATTGAAGCGGATGGCTTAAATGTAACTTGCGAAGGTGGTAATGATGGCGGAACTGAGCTACTTGTTGGTGGTGGTACATTACCTTACAGCTTCGCTTGGAGCAATGGTGCGGTAACTGAAGACTTAACTGGTCTTTCTGCTGGTGTATACAGCGTAACTGTAACTGATGCCAATGGTTGTACTATTGGTGCAACGGTTACCGTAGGTACTGATAATCTGCTTGTAGTGAACACTGCGGTAACCAATGCTACTTGTGGCGAAAGCAACGGTGTTGCTAGCGTTACAGTTAGTGGTGGTAGCGGTTCATTTACATATGCTTGGAGCAATGCAGGCAACACAGCTTCTATTAATGGATTGGCTGCTGGCACTTACACCGTAACGGTTACCGATGCACAGAGCGGTTGCACTGCTACTCGTACAGTAGCCGTAAGCGGTACTTCTGCATTAACAGTTACATCTACCATAACCAACGCTACTTGCGGTGGTACAAACGGCAGTGCGAGCTTAACTGCAACTGGTGGCACAGCTCCTTATACTTATGCTTGGAGCAATGGCGCAACTGGTAGCACTGCTACTGGCCTAGCTGCCGGCACTTATACTGTAACCGTTAACGATGCCAATGGATGCCCTCAAGTATTGGTGGTTGAAGTTGACAATGATAATAACAGCCTTGGCTTATTGCCTAGCTCAAACGATGCTACTTGTGGCCAAGCTAATGGTGATGCAACGGTATCTCCACTTGCTGGTACTGCCCCTTATACTTATGCTTGGAGCAATGGTGCCAATGGCGCCTCTGCAACTGGTCTAGCTGCGGGTACATACTTTGTAACAGTTACAGATGCTAACGGTTGCTCAGAAGTTGCAACGGTTAACATTGGCAATACCAATGGCCCATCGGTATCAGTAAGCAATCAAGTTGATGTTACTTGTGCCAATGGCAGCACTGGTTCTGTAACCGTATCGGTTACGGGTGGCACTGCCCCTTACACTTACTTCTGGAGCAATGGCACTGTTGGTGCTACTGCAAGCAACTTGCCAGCAGGCACTTATACCGTAACCGTAACAGACGCCAATGGTTGCGAAGCCTCTTTGGCTGCAACTGTGGGTACTCCTGATGCGATAGACGTAATTGTAGATGCAACACAAGTGAGCTGTAACAATGCCAACAATGGCGCTGTAAATGTTCGCGTAAGTGGTGGTGTGGGTCCTTACACGTTTGCTTGGAGCAACGGTTCAAGTTCACAGAACTTGCTAAGCCTTGCCCCTGGAACGTATACTGTAACTGTTACCGATGCCAATGGCTGTAACGCATCTACCCCAGCAACTATCAGCGAGCCTGATCAATTGGATATTACTAATGTAACCACTGATGTAAACTGTACTGAAGGCACTGATGGAGCTATTGCACTTACGGTAACTGGAGGTACTGCACCTTATGTTTACGCTTGGAGCAATGGTGCCAACACGGCAAGCCTAACTGGTTTATCTGAAGGTTTGTATACCGTAACGGTAACTGATGCCAACGGTTGTGAAGAGGTTGCTAATATTAGTGTGAATACGCTGAACAACCTAGTATTGAATATGGCAGCTACCAATGCTACTTGCGGACAAAGCAATGGCGTGGCAACGGTGAATGTAAGCGGTGGCTCAGGTTCGTTTACCTACGATTGGGGTACGAGCAACACTGCAAGCATCTCTGGTTTGACCCCAGGTGTTTACACCGTAACCGTAACCGATGCCGGAAATGGTTGTACTGCAACTGCTAGTGTACCAGTTAGTGGTTCATCTGATATCACTGTTACCAATACTACTGTAGATGTAATTTGTGGTGGTGGTGCTACTGGTTCTATCAGCCTATCTGTAACTGGCGGCACAGCTCCATATACTTATGCTTGGAGCACGCCTTTAGGTTCGGGTACTGATGCTTCTGGTTTAACGGTTGGTACTTACACTGTAACCGTAAGCGATGCAGCTGGTTGCGATGAAGTGTTGATTTTGGATGTTGAAGAAATCGTTTCGCTGCGTGGGTTGGCTACTGTTACAGATGCTGCTTGCGGTCAAGCTGATGGTTCAGCTAGCCTAACGGTAACTGGTGGTACAGCTCCTTACACTTATGCTTGGAGCAATGGAGCCACTACAGCTACTGCAAGTAACCTAGCGGTTGGCGTTTATTTTGCAACTATTACTGATGCAAACGGTTGCTCAACTGTAGTTGATGCTACTATCGGCAACCAAGCTGGCCCAGCAATTACTTTTGATAATGTAACTGGCCTTACTTGTGCAAATGCAAGCACTGGTTCAATTGATATTAGTGTAACTGGTGGTGTTGGTCCGTTCACATACTTATGGAGCAATGGCGAAACCACGGCTAACTTAACAAGCCTGCCTTCAGGTCCGTTTAGTGTAACGGTTACTGATGCAAACGGTTGTCAAGCATCTGCCGTTACCCGTATATCATCACCTGCTGCAATCGAAGTAATTACAGAAGGCACTGATGTAAGCTGTAATAATGCCGAAAATGGTTCTATCAATACCATAGCTACTGGTGGTGTAGGTCCTTACACCTATGCTTGGAGCAATGGTGCTACCACCGCAGACCTTAGCGGCTTGGCAGCAGGTACTTATACTTTAACGGTAACTGATGCCAACGGTTGTTCGGTTTCTACCCCGGTAGTAATCACCGAGCCAGATGTATTGAGCGTTTCTGCAACAGCAACCAGCGTACAATGTAATGGTGGTGCCGATGGTACTGTAACCACTACTGTAACTGGTGGCACTGCGCCATATACTTACCAGTGGAACAACGGAAGCAATATGGCCAACTTGGCTGCGCTTAATGCTGGCTTGTACAGCATTACCGTAACCGATGCTAATGGTTGTACAGCAACTGCAACAGCTACAGTTGACGTTGAAAATGCTTTGGTTATCAACCTTGGTATTACCAACGCTACTTGTGGCAATAACAACGGTGCGGTTGATGCTTCGGTATCTGGTGGTGCTGCCCCTTATACTTATGCATGGAGCAACGCTGTTTCAGGCAATAGCTTAAGTGGTGTAACTGCTGGTTCTTATGGTTTAACTGTAACCGATGCTAACGGTTGCTCTGCAACTGCTACTGCCAATGTAAGCTCAACCTCTACTATTGCAGTTACGCCAACCGTTACTCCTGTAGTATGCGGTGGTGGCAACACAGGCGAAATTAGCTTGGCTGCAACTGGTGGTTCAGGTACATTGAGCTTCTCTTGGAGTAACAATGAAACTACTGCTACTATTACTGGCTTAGCTGCGGGCACTTATACTGTAACCGTAACCGATACTACCGATTGTCAAACAGTTGTAAGCATCGCGGTTGAAGAAACCAGTCCGTTTACTATCACTTCAAGCGCAACTGCTGCCGATTGTGGCGGTGCTAACGGCGATGCAACCGTAACCGTAACTGGTGGTGTTGCCCCTTATACTTATGCCTGGAGCAACGGTGCTGCCGCCGAAACGGCAACCGGCCTTGCAGGTGGATTGTATGAAGTAACCGTTACCGATGCTAATGGTTGCACTGCTACTGAATATGTTACCGTGCCTAACACCACCGCTATTGAGGTGATGGTAGCATCGGTTGATAATGTAAGCTGTGGCCAGGCAAATGGTGGTATTAATATTAACGCAAGCGGCGGTGCTGCCCCTTATACTTACCTATGGAGCAATGGTGCAACAACTGCTAACTTGAGTGGATTGAATGCTGGTACCTACGCGGTAACAGTAACCGATGCCAACGGTTGTAGTGGTGTTGCCGTAGCAACGGTAGAGCCTGCTGAAGAAGTGGTATTTGAAGCTGACCGTGAAGAAGTAAGTTGCTTCAATGCATTGGATGGTTCAATCAACGTAAGTATTGTTAGTGGCAACGGTCCATTTACTTATGAATGGACTCCGGCTGCACAAGGTGCAAACCAAACAGGATTGGGCGCTGGTACTTATAGCGTAACCGTTACTGCTGCAAATGGTTGCTCGGCAACTGCTAGCATCACCTTAACCCAGCCTGATGAATTGGTTGCTACTTTGGATAGTGCTACTATGGTAAGTTGCAATGGTCAATTGGATGGTGCTATAAATGTATCTACCACTGGTGGTACATTGCCATACACCTTTGATTGGGGTAATGCAGGCAATACAGAAGACCTAACTGGTTTAGGTGCTGGCACTTATACTTTAACCGTAACCGACGCAAACGGTTGTACTAGTCAGCCATTGACTGTAACCATTACCGAGCCTGATACTTTGGTGTTGAGCTTGGTATCTGCTGATACTTTGGCTTGCTATGGCAACAGCGACGGTACTGCTACCGTAGCAGCGGTTGGCGGTACTGCACCTTACAGCTATGATTGGAGCAGTGGCGACACGCTTGCAACCGCAACTGGTTTGAGCGCAGGTAGCTATACCGTAAGTGTAGTTGATGCAAACGGTTGCACCAGCAATGTGGTAAACGTAACTATCGCTCAACCTGATTCAATGTCGGTATTGATTATTGCTGGTGATGTGTTATGTAACGGTGATAGCACTGGCGAGGTACGTATTAAAGGCGTAGTTGGTGGCACTTCTCCATACTCTTATGATTGGAGCAATGGCGCAACCAATGTAACTGATATTACTAACCAGCCTGCTGGCACTTATACCGTAACTATTACTGATGCCAATGGTTGCACAACCACTGCTTCGGCAACGATTGTTGACCCTGCAGCATTGGTAGTAACTGCTGATGTAACTCAAGTAAGTTGCCAAGACGCTGCTGATGGTAGTATTGCACTTACCATATCTGGTGGTACTGGTGCGCCGGTTGTTGCTTGGTCTCATGGTCCAGTAACCGATGTGGTTGATAACCTTGAGCCAGGTACTTATACCGTAACCGTAACTGATGGTAATGGTTGTGAGTATACTGAGACATTCAATATTACTGCAGGAAACTGTAACAACCCGCCAGTTGCTGAGAACGATACCGTAACCACTACTAGTGGTACACCTATCGATATCCCAGTACTGGATAACGACTCTGACCCAGATGGTGATGGTATCCGTGTAACTGGTGTTCCAACGCCTCCTACCAACGGTACTACCAGCATTAATGGTGATGGTACAATTACCTACACTCCTGATGGTGACTTTGTAGGTGTTGATAGCTTCATGTACGTAATTTGCGACGATGGTATCCCATCACTATGCGATTCGGCTTGGGTAATTGTTACCGTATTGCCAGAGCGTCCGAATGTATCGATACCTAACGGTTTCTCTCCGGATGGTGACGGTATTAACGATAACTTCGAAGTGGTTGATATTACCAAGTTCCCGAACAACAAGTTGATGATATTCAACCGTTGGGGTAACACGGTTTATGAGGCGCAGCCTTATAACAACGACTGGAATGGTACTAATATGGACGGAGAGCCGCTACCTGATGGAACATACTTCTATGTATTGGAAATCAACGATGGAACTACACCGCCATATACTGGCTTCGTAGTAATTCACCGTGGGAGCAGCAGATAATAGATAACAGGTAAAGCCGGGGCTGCATAAGCCCCGGCATTGCCAT
>JAGYJT010000024.1 GCA_018401955.1 Chitinophagales bacterium
TAGAGGAAGAATCAACAGCAAGTGTCCGAAAGATTGGAGGCACGGGTGTGCTGGCAACATTCGATAGCAAACAACCTGGGCCAACTATTATGATTAGGGGCGATATTGATGCCTTGCCAATTGCCGAAACCAACCATTTTGAGCACCAATCAAAATCGCCAGGTGTATCTCATAAATGCGGGCACGATGGGCATACTACTATTTTATTAGGTTTGGCAATGTTGCTATCGGCACAACCTGTAAGAAAAGGTAAAGTAATACTGCTTTTTCAGCCAGCCGAAGAGAACGGCATGGGCGCAGCAGCTGTAATTGCTGACGAGCAGTTTAAGACGGAAAGTATTGACTATGTATTTGCACTGCATAACCTGCCTGGCTTTGAAATGCACGAAATTGTGGTGAAAGAACAGGAGTTTACCGGAAACGTGAAAAGCATTGTTTTAAAAATGACCGGTAAAACCGCCCATGCCGCTGAGCCTGAAAAAGGTTTTAACCCCAGCATGGCCATTGCCGAGTTGTTTGGTTATGCTGATAAGGTTATAAACAACGAACCGGCATCTGACGATTTCTTTTTGATGACACCTGTATATGCTACATTGGGCGATTTGGCCTATGGCATTTCTGCTGGATATGGCGAGGTGCATTTCACCATCCGCAGTTGGTCAACAGATTTAATGGCGGAGCGCACTGATGGGGTAGTGGAGTTTATGGAAAATACTTGTAAGAGGCACAACCTTAAAGCCGACATCTCATTTACGCAGGTTTTCCATGCAAACATTAATCATCCACAGGCGGTTGATGTGGTGAGAAAAGCAGCTGCGCACAACAAGCTTAACCTTACCGAAACAGCGCATCCATTTAGGTGGGGCGAAGATTTTGGATTGTTTACCCAACAATATAAAGGGGCCATGTTTGGCATAGGTGCTGGCCTTGCCTCGCCGGCCCTGCACAACCCCGATTATGATTTTCCTGATGAAATTACAGAGACGGGAATAGCCATGTTTTATCAAATAATCAATCAAATTACATAAGTGTGTTCCAAACTTCTTACATAGAGCTTTCTGAGTCTGCCGTTAAAAACAACATTGAGTTTATTAAAAATTTCTTAGGTGATGGCGTTACTTTTTCGTCAGTAGTAAAAGGTAATGCCTACGGCCATGGTATTGCCCATTACTGTCCATTGGCGCACAAATACGGGGTACGGCATTTTAGTGTATTTAGCGCTCAAGAAGCGTTGCAAGTTACCCAAGCCTTACCCAACCATGAGTTTACGCTAATGATAATGGGGCAAATAGAAAATGCAGAACTTGAATGGGCCATTGAGCACCATGTAGAGTTTTACGTTTTTGAGCACGATAGATTGAATGCCGCCATAGCTGCTGCCAAGCAAGTAGGCAAAAAGGCCCTTATACACGTAGAGCTTGAAACAGGCATGAACCGTACTGGTTTTCCTGTGCAAGAGCTTACCGCTATTTTCAAAAAGATTGAAGCGAATTTGGATTGTGTGGAGGTGAAAGGTGTTTGTACACATTTAGCGGGTGCCGAAAACATTGCCAATTACAAACGCATAACGGATCAATTGAAAAGGTTTAAGCAGTATCAAACCAAGCTGCATCCCTATCAATGGTTAAGTGCTAAAAAACATGTGGCCAGTTCATCGGCAACTATACGGTATTTAAGCTCTCAAATGGATTTGGTTCGGATAGGGATTCTGCAATTTGGCTTCTTCCCTACGCAAGAAATATTCATACACTACAGTTCCAAACACAAGGTTAACGAAAGCCCGCTTAAGCGCATATTGAGCTGGAAAACCCGCGTGATGGCGGTAAAAACAGTTAAAGCGGGAGAGTTTATTGGCTACGGCACATCTTACTTTACCAATGGGGTAACCAAAATTGCGCTGATACCGGTTGGCTATTCTTTTGGATATGGGCGGTCGTTAAGCAATCAAGGCAAAGTATTGATTAATGGTTCGCGATTTCAGGTGGCGGGCACGGTAAATATGAGTATGCTAGCTGTAGATATTACCTCAGATGATAGCATCAAGAAAGGAGATGAAGTGGTATTGATTGGCAATCAAGGCGAACAAGAATTGTCGGTATCTTCTTTTAGCGATTTTAGTCAACAAATCAACTATGAGTTGCTAACGCGCCTACCACAAGATATTCCCAGAATGGTAGTAAAATAATTAAGGCTGACGTTTGCGATTTGCGTTAGCGGCCACGCTCCAAAATAATTGTCGTGGTTTGATGGGTTAATAAGGTGTTAAACACCTCCAAAAGATATAACTTGTAGCATAAAATAAGCACTTTAACCATGACTTACGAAACCTTAAGCCTACATATTGAAAACCATGTTGCCACCGTTAGCTTTAACAGGCCCGATAAGGCCAATGCCTTAAATAAATTGGCGTGGAGCGAGCTGCAAACGGTATTTGATAACCTCGATACCAACCCTGATGCCCGGGTGGTGGTATTGCAAGGGGAGGGCAAGCACTTTTGCGCAGGCATTGACCTAGAGTTGCTAATGGCCATAAGGCAAGAAACCGCCGATGAATGTGAGGGGCGAGTGCGCGAAAAAATTAGGGGGTTTGTGAAAATGCTTCAAGCGCCAATAAACGCTATCGAAAACTGTAGCAAGCCTGTATTGGCCGCTATACACGGTGGTTGTATAGGTGGTGGGTTAGATATTGTGGCAGCTTGCGATATGCGCTACTGCACCGAAGATGCTTATTTTACCATTAAAGAAATTGACATGGGCATGGTGGCCGACCTGGGCAGCCTGCAACGCCTACCAAAGCTTATAAGTGATGGTATGGCTCGCGAAATGGCATATACTGGCCGTAAGGTGCTTGGGCCCGAAGCTAAGGCTTGTGGCTTGGTAAACAGTACTTATGCTGATAGGGCAGTGTTGCTTGAAGCCGTAATGGGCATTGCCAATCAAATAGCCTCTAAGTCGCCGCTATCGGTTAGGGGTAGCAAAGAGATGCTGCGCTATAGCCGCGACCACAGCGTGGAAGATGGCTTGAACTATATTGCTACTTGGAATGCCGCGATGATTTTGTCAAACGACTTGAATGAAGCATTTATAAGCACCATGGAGAAACGCAAGCCCAATTTTAAAGATTAGGGGTGTTGTAGGTGCTGCTCTCTAAGCTCAACAACGCAATAGCTTCATTAAGACGTTGTTTTGTGCTGGTTTTTTATTGCACTATATACCGATGAAACGCATCCAATCCCCATTAGGTGTTGTTTTTATTGGCAATTCAACTTTCTGCAAAGTAGGTTGAATGTTTCTTCAATGGGCTTGCCTTAATTAAAGCATTGTGTTTTTTCAAAACCATTATGTTCAACTCGGGCCAATATAATATAGCATAAGCCCACGGAATATGTTAAATTTGCACACTTCATTACTTTACTACTGATATGGAAGCGCTTACAACCGAACTAAAGGTAAAAATTGTTGATTTGCTTAATTTGCAGCACATTAAGCCAGAAGAAATTGGCGATGATGATTTGTTGTTTTCAGGTAAAATTGAGTTGGATTCTATTGATGCGCTTGAGTTGATTGTGTTGCTTGAGAAGGATTATGGCTTGAAAATTGCCAGCAAAGAAGAAGGAATCAAGATTTTTGAATCGGTGCGCAGTATAGCTGAATATATCACCAAAGCTAAGGGATAATTTTACCATGCCCGCTAAAGTATTTATAACCGGTGCTGGATTGGTTTCTGCGCTCGGCGTGGGCAAAGCAGCTAATATTGAAGCCTTAATGGCTGGCAATACTGGTATAGGTGCTATTAATTATCTACAAACCATACATAAGGGCACCATACCAGCTGGCGAAGTAAAGCACAGCAATGCCGAGTTGTTTGCATTATGTGGTTTGCCTAATAATACTGCAGGATATACCCGCACCACCTTACTTGGTCTGTTAGCAGCCAAAGAGGCCTTGCAACAATCTGGTACAAATGGCCGGGCTGTGCGCACTGGTTTTATATCGGCCACTAGCGTGGGGGGCATGGGGGCTACCGAGTTGTTTTATCCAGCCTTTTTAAAAGATAGTAATGCTGGCAATATTGCCGATGTAGCTACCCACGATTGTGGCGACAGCACTGCGGTAATAGCTGCCGATATTGGTATTGCTGATTTTGTAACCACCATTAGCACTGCCTGTTCCTCATCGGCCAACAGTATTATGCTGGGTGCAAGGATGATAAAAATGGGCTTGCTCGATAGGGTAGTGGCGGGCGGTACCGATGGCTTAACCAAGTTTACCCTCAATGGTTTTAATAGTTTACAGATACTGGACCATGAACTCTGCAAGCCATTTGATGAGCATAGAAAAGGTTTGAACTTGGGTGAGGGTGCCGGGTATATAGTGCTTGAGTCGGAAACATTGGCCATGGAAGACCCTACTCGTATTCTTGGGCAGCTTTCTGGTTACGGTAATACCAACGATGCTTTCCACCAAACGGCGTCGTCGCCCGATGGTAAGGGCGCAGGGTTGGCCATTGAAAAAGCCTTTGCCGTGTCGGGCTTATTACCTGCGGATATTGATTATATAAACGTACACGGCACCGGTACCGAAAATAACGACCTAAGCGAAGGTTTGGCCATTGAGCGTATTTTTGGTAACCAAATACCCGTGTACAGTAGCACCAAGGCTTTTACGGGGCATACCTTGGCAGCAGCTGGTGGCGTTGAGGCAGTTATCTCGTTGTTTGCGCTACAGCACCAACTGGTTTTTCCTAACTTGCACTTTGCGGTGCCTATGAAAGAACTAAAGCAAGCACCACAAACCAAACTTACCGGTGCTAGTATTAACCATATTCTATCCAATTCTTTTGGTTTTGGAGGCAATTGTTCTAGTTTAATCATTTCAAGGTACCAGGCATGATGTACATACGCGGCTTAGGGCATGTATCTGCTATGGCAGGTGGAAACCACTTGCCCGAGGAAGTTATGGTACCCAGTGGGCCGGTACATACCAGCATTGAACCTGAGTATCAAGATTATATAAACGGGCGGCTGTTGCGCAGAATGGCCCGTATTATTAAAATGAGCGTGGCTGCCTCAAGCATGGCTATTGCCGATGCCAGTGTGGCCCAATTGGATGCTATTATTACCGGTACCAGCCTCGGTTGCTCAGAAGATACCCATGAGTTTTTAAAAAGCCTTATTGCCGATAACGAAACACTATTGTCGCCCACGGCGTTTATCAAGTCTACGCACAACACCATTGGTGGCCAAATAGCGTTAATGGGCAATTACAATTGCTATAACATGACCTACGCCCATCGCTCGTTCTCCTTTGAGAGTGCTTTGCTCGATGGTGTATTGCAGCTTAATGAAGGCGCTAGCCACGTGCTGGTTGGTGGCATTGATGAAATTACCGAGGTAACCACCAAGCTATTGCAACGGCAGGGATGTATTGAGGGTACAGCCAATCCCAAGGCGCCCAAAGGTGGTGAGGGTGCAGCGTTTTTGCTGCTGGGCAGCGAAGCGCACCAAGATAATTACGCCGTGCTTAATAAGGTTACCATATGCAACGATGCTGATGCTGCGCTGGCATTAAGCACTTTCTTGCAACACTTGCCAGTGCAGCTAGTACTTACAGGCGCCAATTCGCCAATAGAGTTTAGGGCAAGGTACTCCAAACCACTCAATGCTGTATTGCCCAATGCCGCAAAAGGATACTACAAGCCACTGTGTGGCGAGTACCATACCAGTGCAGGTTTGGCAAGTTTATTAGCTGCTTTGATGCTTAAAAACAATCATGTGCCCGCGTGGTCGGTTATTTCAGGCGAAGTACCGCAAACGTTGAGTAGCGTTTTGATATATAACCGGAACGAAAAAGATGGGCACTCATTTATCCACCTAAGCAAATGTTGACCTTTTACCGTTTTTTGCAATTAATGATGGTATTGGCTACAGCTGTAATGGTATTTGCATGTCGCGAATATTTTTGGCCGCTTTGGTACATCGGTATCCCATTTGCGGTGTTTTTGATTTTGGTAGGGTTGGGTTCATATTTCATTTGGTCGGGGTTATTTGTAAAGGCTATTTTGCATGGCAGCCGAAAAGAACCGAAAATTGCCATCACTTTTGACGATGGCCCGCACCCAATACATACCCCAGCTATATTGAATGTTTTGAAGAAGTATAACGTAAAAGCCACCTTTTTTTGTGTCGGCGAGCGTATTGATGAGCAGCTGGATATAATGAAGCAGACGATTGATGAAGGGCATATTGTAGGCAACCACTCGTGGCAGCATGGCCTTTGGTTCGATTTTAAAAGCGCCCACAATATGCAGGTGGAAATAAACAGAACCAACCATATAGTGCAACAGCACACAGGTTTGTTACCTCACTTTTTTAGACCGCCATATGGTGTAACCAACCCAAATTTAGCAAAGGCCATAAAAAACACTAATATGGTTACCATTGGTTGGAGCTTACGCTCAATGGATACGGTGATAAAAAATGAGGATAGGTTGCTTAAAAGGATAACCAGCAAAATAAAAGCTGGCGATATTGTTTTGTTTCACGATACGCAAGCTGGCACGGTATCTGTATTGGAAGCATTTATCAATCATTGCCAACATAAAGGCATACAGATTGTACCTTTGGATGAACTGATAGAAAAATCGGCGTATGAATAAAGTTTTATTGATGCTAACCATATATCAGGCCCCAGCCGCGATGGTAGTGGGTTGAAGGTGGCCATAAAAGCAGCCGTAACAGCGAGTGGCATAGCGGCAGCTGATATTGATACTATTTCGGCACATGGTACGGCTACCCCATACAACGATGAGATGGAAACCATCGCTTTTGACGACCTTGGTATGGGGAAGGTGCCAATAAACAGCCTCAAAGGATATTTTGGGCATACCTTAGGCGGTGCGGGCATGGTGGAAAGTATTATCAGCGCACATGCACAAAAAGGGCAGCAATTGATTAAAACCCTCGGTTATAGCGAGCATGGTGTAAGCAGGGATGTCAATATTATTAACCAAACTAAATCGTACCCGCTAAATACCTGCCTAAAAACGGCTTCAGGATTTGGTGGGTGCAATGCGGCTTTAATATTGCAACAACAATGAGTGTGCCAGCTAACATTTTTACACAGGTTTACATCGGCAAAGATGCAGTGCTGGTGAATGGTGTTGAAGTGTGCAAGAGCGCGGAAAACAATAACCTTAAGGATTTACTGAAAGGTTGGTATGCCGAGTTGGGTATTGAGTATCCGAAGTTCTTTAAAATGGACCATCTTAGCCAGCTGGCGTTTCTTGGAGCCGAGGTATTGTTCAGGGATGCCGATGTAATAAAACAATATGCTAGCGATGAAATTGCCATCCTGCTATCCAATTCATCTGCCTCGCTAGATACAGACAAGCGTTATCATGAAACGATATGCAGCGAAGAAGCTTGTTTTCCTAGCCCGGCAGTGTTTGTTTATACATTGCCTAGCATCATGTGCGGCGAAATTGCCATAAGGCATGGCATACAAGGTGAGAACAATTTTTTTGTGTGCGAGCAATTTGATTTTTCCTTGCTAATGGAGCAAAGCGATTTGCTTTTCTCACAAACCAATACGCAAGTTTGCCTTGTAGGTTGGGTACAAGTAGATGGCAATGATTATGAGTTGATAATGTATCTGATAGAGCGGTCGAAACAATAAATTGCTGTGGTAAATAGTAGCCAGCTGAGCACTTATGTTACACTAGATCAATGCTTTTCTTTGCTCCTCAGCATCCTTTACAAACGCTTCAATTATTTGGGAGCAGATGCGGGGGTTGACCATAAAATAAAGGTGCTCACGGAACAATGCTTTTTCTTTGTGGTTGGTAATGTCTCTAATTTCAGTGTAGCCATCGTCATATATGCGCTCCACGAAGCGTGCTACTGCATCTTTATCGCTTTTCAGTATCAGTATAGGTATATTGAGTTGCTTCATGTTATGTAAGCCCTTTTGCTTGTCAAAGGCCTTTGATTCGATCAAAGCAGAGTATACCTGTATCACAAATATTTTGGCTGGCACTTTGTTTAAGGCCTGCATAATTGGTATACGGTCAAGGTGCGGCAATGAGCCCATGCCACTCATTAGTGCAGTTACCCGCTCGCGTACTTCTTTCCATAATTGGTTTCGGGCAGTGGTTTCTGACTTTATGAGTCGCTCGGTAAGTTTTATGGAGCGCTCTCTTACACTTTTTTTAGTGTCAAATGGTATTATGCGGCGCATAGCAAAAAACAATGCCTTTTCAATAGGCTGGCTCAGCATTGATACAGAGGGGATTAAAACATTATCCATAAACCCTAGGATGGCCCATTTAGCCTCCTCGCCAAAAAATGGATTGGCACCAATTCGCCCACGCAAATACTTTTTGAATCCTGGATATTCATCGATGTTCTTATCCATCATCATAAAGTAGATGTTGGCCATTGAGTGGTCAAACAAGTATACATCGTGGCCCAAATCTCCGAAATAGGTTATTACCGCATCAATGTTTCGCGTAACGTGGTCAGAGTATAATTTGGTGGGCAAATCATTAGGTACCGAGCCGTAGTGCATGGCTGCTGCAATATACCTATTGCTGGAGATAGCAGTAAGCAACCCATCAAAGGTATTGAGGCCCAAAAAGCCATGTACCATTAATATTACGGGTACTTTTTTGGCAAACGATTCATTATAGGGTTTCGCAATATCCACTCTTATGGTGGTTTCGCCATAGGGTGTTTCTCTGGTTATTTTTATTTGAGGCCAGGTAAGCGCACGGTCATCAATAAAAACCGTCATTCGCTGCTCAACATTTTCCATGTACCTCAAAAAGCTAGGGCTTTCGTTTGATTTGCCCCACTTGTAGTATAACCAAGCTAGTGGGCGGCGTTTATCTGCTTTAGTGGCTAAAAAGATGGTGCGTCGCGTTTTTAGCAGAAAGCTGGGTGTTACGGTGGCCTCTTCTTCTTTTCTGTCTTTTACTACTACAACTATATCGTTCGATTCAAAGGCGGTTGACTTGCGGGTAAGTCCTGCCACTCGCCCTGTAGTATCCGATGCCAAAAAGGCATAATCAAGCCCTGCTTTGTTTTGGTTTTGTAAATAGGTGGCTACCGTTTTGTTAAGCTCCTTGGCAAAGGCCTCCATGTTGCTACGGTCCATGGTGCTGCCAAGTATTTGGGCACGGGTAATATATCGGTTCCTGAAAAGGTGTTTTAAAAACATGCCGGCATCAGTAACGCCGGTTAGGTCACGCTGCCTTTTAAGCGGAGAATTTACAAACGTGTAGTAGATAAGTTCGGGGTGCTGAATTTTTGCGTAGTGCTCAATTATATATTGATACACGCCAGCTGGCGATAGACCATGTGAGAGGCCAACGAAAAACTGTTCGCCCTTTGAAGTTACTTTATTAGCATGTTTGATAAAATCTTTGCCAGCAGCCTCATCAAATTCAACCTTGGTTTTAAAGTACCTTGACTCTGGGGCCTGATAAACTTCTAATTTTTGCTCTACCATTCTATCGTTTGCATTGTACTACATAGCAAATTTAGGTTTTCTACTCCATCTGTTTAGCTTGTAATTGAAAGTTCAGAAAAAAAAGTAGCAATTGTGCTCGATTTTCTGATGGAGCTTTGGCAAACCATCAAACAAATACAATGTGCCAACGCGCAATGCTCATGCACTTTAGGTTAATACTTTACCTCAACATTAAAGCCCAAATCAAACCCTTTAAGCTTCTCCCAGTTGCCTTGGCTGGTAGTGCGAGAGTATATGGAGCCTAAAAATGCTGCTGAGAACAGCAGTGCCCGCTCTGGGCAGGGTTTGATATACTCTACCCCGATGGCAAAATCATCTGACAGCCAAAGTGAATACGGCGATAAATCAACTGTAACAAGCCCACTGGTGATGCTGGTAACCACATAAACACTTTCTTTCAATAGGTTGTCACCCGGCAATCCATCTTTAATACGGTACACGTTTACCCTAAAAAGCAGACTATCGCAATTGTTGCTCGCAATATTAAAATTGAACTTATCAAGCAATACGGTTTTTTTGCCTACATTAATCTTTACACACACCTCATTACCCAAATCGTTGGAGGTAAAACCTCCTGCAAAAAATGGACTGGTAGTAGTGCTGCCGATGGTTTTTGATTTTAAGCGTTTGTTGTTTACTTCTACTTCGGTTATCTCGTAGTTAGCTGGCTGTAGTTTTATGATACTGTCTCCCAGGTTATCCAACCGGTTTTCAACCAACCAGCTCTTACTTTCATAGCCTATTATGGAAATTTTAAAGCTATCGCTGCCATATTGATAAGAGAGGGGTATCGTAAAGCGCCCTTGCTCATCAGTAACGGTACCAATATTTTGCCCTACTATGCCCACATTAACAAATGGCAGGGGCGTATTGGTAGCAGCATCCACTATTTTACCTGTGTACTTTGTTTGCGCCACAGCCGCTTGGCTAAGTGTGATGAGCACAAACAAAAAGTACCTGATAAATGTAGCTTTTGGCATTTCAATTTGTTTTGTAACGGTTTATTGTACCAATTGCGCATTTAGTTTTTGTAGCATTTCTTCCGCATCATTGCAAAAGCCAGGGTGTACTTTACTGGTTTGCACCACCGTACTGCGCGTGGCGGTAAGCCACCTAAAGCGCTCAGCTAAAGGAAGTTTGCCTATTGCGCCACTATCGGGGCCACCAGCGCTAATGTTTTTTATGGCTGCAAGAAAAACACAAACCTCTTGTATGTCTAGTTTAGGGGCAAATGCGCGTAAACGGGCTTCATCAACGGTAATCAATGTTTTCAAATAACGCTGCTTGGGGCATAAAAGTATAATGCCCACGTTCATAAACTCCTCACGCTCCACCTGTGGCACCACGCGTATTACGGCATACTCAAATAAGTCCTTCCCTTGCATGTTGTGCTTCTTTTACAAATGTTAGGGAATGGGCTACGCGCTGTTGCAAAAAAGTAGCATAGGCCTCTTTATGCGCTTCATCGGTTTCAAATGGTGTGTCGCGAGACAACCAGACATTGGGCACTAAATCAACAATGGCTTTTATGCAGCTTGGGGTAAGGATGGCGCTATAGGCTTCGTTTACCTCGCTTAACTTAGTTGCTTGGGGCAGCAGTACGTGGTCTTTTATATATGCAAATGGGGCAGTGGCTTTGGCCTCCCAATTGTGCCACGAATGGTGGAAATATAGTGCAGCGCCGTGGTCTATCAACCACAGCTCTTTGTTCCACCACAGCATGTTGGTGTTGCGACAGGTACGGTCAACGTTTAATATTAGGCTATCAAGCCACACTATTTGCGAGGCTAGGGTTTCATCTACTTCGGTTACGGTTGGGTCAAAGGTTATTGAACCAGAAAGGTAATGAATGGCCAAATTAAGGCCAACGCTGGCTTTTAGCAGGTCTTGTATCTCTTCATCGGGCTCGGTGCGGCCAAAGGCTTCGTCAAGGTTGGCATATACAATCTCTGGTATCTTAAAACCCAGCGCACGGGCTATTTCTCCGCAAATCAGCTCTGCAACCAATGCCTTACTGCCTTGCCCCGCCCCCCTAAACTTAAGGGCATACAAAAAGCCGTCATCGGCTTCGGCAATAGCTGGCATAGAGCCACCTTCTCTCAAGGGAGTAACGTAGCGCGTAACATTAACGGTTCTTAGTTCAGGGTTCAAACTCATATTCACGCCAAATTACTCAGTTTTAAGTGGATGTATGCAAATGAGATGATGGAAAACGTATAAAATGTGCAAAACTACCCTTTCGGTTTAATGGGTACCCAAAGTTCCTCTTCCGAATTGCGGTCGTCATTCTTATACTTTTCGCCCATTACAGCAAAGTGCGGGCGATTGTCGAGCACATAGTCTGCTTTTGGTAGCCAAGTTCCGAATATGTATTGATAAGTTTTAGGGCTATCATTAGCGTGCCCTTTATGCACGAAAACTGCATATAACCCTTTCGGTATAGTAATGGTTTCCATGCCTTGCGGCACAAACGAGTAATTATTTACTTCAATTGCTGCCCACTTTTCAAAATCGGCCTTTGGGTTAAATGAGTCGAAATATGTTGGCGACAATAATTGTATGGAATATAGCTCAGGGCTTGCTACGTTTTGCAGTTCGTTGCGGCGAGGCATAAAATTGCTCCACAAATCGAAAGTCTTGTCAGCTAACAAGTTCATTTTTATGCGCTGGCCAACTAGCCGTTTTTCTGGTATAGTTTGTATGGTTGGGTGCATGTGCTACGCTAATGTAATGAAACTATGGTAAAAAAGTAATAATTGGCGATTATCTGCCATTTATACGGTTTTAGTACCCTTATTGTTCATTAATAGCGATGGATTTGTAGTAATAACTGATAGAATCTTGCACATCAGCCACTACGTGTTTCAGTATTTTGTCTTTTTTGCTTTGTGATTTTTGCCAATTGTATTTGCTAAGTGCCTCAATTTGCACATCAATCTCTTTCTTGAGGATGTTGTTATCCACGTCCTCAAACTCAGTCCAAATAAGCATCTTGGCTTCGTTAAGCAATGTTTCAACTTGCTCTTTGGTAATGCCGTTGGCACTTAGTTCTTCGGCTATGGATAGTAGTATTTGTTTTGGTGAATGGTTGTGGCGGGTGGGGGTAGGAGTCATGTGGTAAAGTTAATCAAAATGCCTGCTTCGTAATATTTAACTATATTGCCTGCTTCATAAAATATACCCCGTATTGTCATCCTCTCTTTCAGTTTTAGGATTGTTCCTTAAAATTATATCTCGGGATGACAGGGCGGGGAGGGTAGCGAAAAATCTAAATTAACGATCAATAATGAAAAGTGGTTTCTTGGGATGTGTTTAACTGCTTGTTTGCCTGTTCCACTAACATTTAGTTCTTCAACTATGGTTAGGAGGATTTGCTTTGGGGTAGTTCAATGTTGGCAATGTTTCAAGGGGGTGAAAGCATCCAATTGATTATTCCATTGTTAGGTGTCTTAAAGGTACCTAAATATTCACCTCCAACTGTAAAAACTCCAATCTTATACAGTAGTCTTAGGGTAAGAATATTCGGATTATCAGATTCTATTCTGAATTGTGAAGTTCTAACACTTAGCTGAAACACATTTGCATACTCTTCTATGCCGCCTTTCCTTATCGCAATGCTTGAGTTTGCCAGTATCTTATCTTTTACTACAAATACTTTCCCTTCAGGATAGAGCTTTTCGTTTAAAAAATATAGATAGTACCTTTCATGGTGAGTTCTGCTAAAGTAAAAATTGTCTGGGTCTTCAATATGTGCATGGTGGCCATCGCAAAAGGGGTAGGAAAGTAGTATGAAGTATTTGCCCGTTTTGTTGTAGTATAAAAAATGGTCTGCACTAGTCCATCTATCATCTTCCCACAAAATGATGGTAGCATAGGTAGTGGTGTCTTTGTAATGAAAATGCAAATCAAACCTTTCACCCACTATACTAGAAACCATAGCAAGACTATCATTTCTAAAATAGACCAAGTAATTGGCGCTATCCTGGTTGCAAGTTTCAAAGTCTAAACTGCTAAAATTGAAATCTCCAGCATATTCCATTCTATCATGCTTTACTGCAACAGGAGTTACTATACCTTTAGGTAAAGTGTTTAATATTTCTCCAAAAGTTTGTCCATAGCTTGGTAAGGACAAGCTAATAAGTAGGAAGATGCAAAACAGTTTACTAGCCATGTACTTAAATAACGTATTTAGGTAACTATAGGGCATTGCTTGTGACAATAGCGTTAATTTGAAGTTTAGCAGAATTAGAGGTTCCTTTTTACTTTCTCAGGATTTTGACGAGTATCAAACACATCAATAATATAAATATTGGACATTACTATTCGGTATATTATTTTATAATGACCAGTGATGATTGAGCGGTACTCATAAGGCTCAAATTCTTCAATTGAACCGAGCTCTTGGAAATTAATCAGTTGTTTTGGTGCGCTTAGCAGCGCTTCCTTAATTTTTTTAGAAACTTTGGCGCCCGCAACTTCCTTATGGTAAGCTAAAATTTCTTTCAGATAAAACTTAGCAGGCAAGGTCCATACTATTCTCATGCTCACCAGCTTTCAGCTTCTTTCTCTAAGTCTTCTTGCGAAATAACCCGATCTGCTTCTATGGCAGCTTCAGATGCATTTATTCGGTCCTGAAGTTCTTTCTTCGTCATAGGTTTTAGTTGCTGCTCATATGCAGCAATGCGACTAGAACGAAGTAATTGTTCAACTTTCTCCAATACCGATGCATCATTTAATCTTGAAATATCTTCAATCAGGTTTAGTTTGAGGGTCTGTATGTCCATAGCTTTCATATCAAACTAATTTAACGATAAATAATGAAAAGTGGTTTCCGCCGGTGTGTTAATTATGAATTGCCCAACTCATCCACTGCCAACCAAGCCATTAACCCCATGCCTGTTTTAATGGATTCTTCGTCGATATTAAAGGTAGGGGTGTGTACAGATGCGGTGTACTGCCCATCGGGGCTGGCGGTGCCTAGGCGGTAAAAGCAGGCGGGTAGTTGGTGGCTGTACCAGGCAAAGTCTTCGGCAGTCATGCGCACATCTAGGTCAATCACGTTATCATCGCCCAAGTATGTTTTTGCGGCCGCTATGGCGCGGTGGGTTAGGGCAGGGTCGTTGGTAAGATAGGGATATCCTTTTTGTATATCAAAATCGACACTACCGCCCATGCTTTTGGCTAGATTTTCGGCTAGTTCTACCATCAACTTGTGCGCTTTGGCGCGCCAAGGTTCATCCAACGTACGGAAGGTGCCTTCCAGCTTCACCTTATCGGGTATAATGTTGGTAGCTCCGTTAGCTTCCACTCTGCCAAACGACAGTACCGATGGTATACGTGGGTCGGCATGGCGACTTACAATTTGCTGCAAGGCAACAATAAGATGTGCCGAAATCAACACTGGGTCGATGTTACGATGGGGTAGGGCACCATGGCCCCCTTTGCCTTTTACGGTTACATATATCTCATCGCATGAAGCCATGTACATGCCCGGACGGAAACCAACTTTGCCAGCTGGCAACTCTGGGTACACGTGTTGGCCATATATAGCCATTGGCTTGGGGTTTTCCAGTGCGCCTTCTGCAATCATTACTGAGGCACCGCCGGGCAATTTTTCTTCAGATGGTTGAAAAATAAGCTTTATGGTACCTTCAAATGAATCTTTGATAATACTTAAAATGTAAGCCGTGCCAAGCACCGAGGCCGTATGTACATCGTGCCCGCAAGCATGCATAATGCCCTCGTTTTGCGAGCGGTAGTCAATATCGTTTAGTTCTTGTATGGGCAAGGCATCCATATCCGCACGCAGTGCAATGGTTTTTTTGGATGGGTTGCGCCCTTCTATTAAGGCAACAATACCTGTTTTGGCAATGCCTTTTTGGTAAGGGATGTCCCATTTCTCCAAATACTCGCAAACCTTTGCCGCAGTGCGGGTTTCTTCAAATGACAGTTCGGGGTGGGCATGTAGGTCTCTACGGATAGCAACTACTTCCGGATGGGCTTGTGCGGCCAATGACTTTATCCGGTTTAGTAGTTCACTCATTGCAAGTCCTTTAGGTTCAGTTCATCGGGGCTGATAAATGCCCCTGGAAATTCTTTTTCTATTTCAATCCAAGCTTTATATGCTTCTAGCTTGGTGCGGTAGTTGCCTACACGCAGCTTAAAGTTAGGCTGCTGGTATATTACAAAAGTTTTCACATCAGGAAACAAGCTATAAAACTGGCTCTTTACTTTATTTATGTCGGCACGGTTGCCTGCTGCCACAATCTGCACCCTAAAGCCTTTAATAGTGCTTTCTTTTTCAGCTTTTTGCCTGTAGGCAATCATCAATGAGTCGATATATGGGTTGTCAACAATGACTTCTATTTTACCCTGTTTTGCAACAGTATCCTGTTTTGGTTGGGCAAGTAAGCCAACCAGAGGCATGGTAATTAAAATCAAAACAATCAACCCTTTCATCCTTCCATTAGTTTTACTCCTACTGAGGTTCCTAGGCGGTCGGCACCAGCTTTTGCCAGTTCCAATGCAAATTCTCGGTCTCGTATGCCTCCAGATGCTTTAATCTTTATTTTCTCAGGCAAATGCTCGCGCATTAGCTTCACGTGTTCAACTTGGGCGCCAGTGCCATTAAAGCCCGTTGAGGTTTTAACAAAATCGGCACCTGCTTCGGCACAAAGCTCACAAGCCTTGATAATCTCTTCATCGGTTAATGAGCCCGACTCGATGATTATCTTAACCAGCTTAGTGTTCATCCGTGCAATGGTAGTAATACTGTCAATTTCGTTTTTGATATAGTTATACTCCTTGTTGCGAAACGCCGCAATGTTCATCACCATATCAATCTCATCGGCACCTTTCTCTACGGCTTTTTTAGCTTCCTCAACCTTAATAGACGTAAGCCCATACCCCATAGGGAAACCTATAACGGTTACAACCTTTACAGATGTTTTCTCTAGTAACTTTTGTGCTTGCTCTACATAATAAGGTGGTACGCACACACCAAAAAACTTGTGTGTTTTTGCCTCTTCACATAGTGTCTTCACATCCTCACTAGTAGCGTCTTGTCTCAACAAGGTATGCTCAATGAGCTTATTCAATCCTTGCTCTGCACTACTGCTCTTTGCCATGGCACTGTTTGTATTTTTTACCACTACCACAAGGGCAGAGGTCGTTTCTTCCTATTTTATCTTCAACCCTTACAGGCTCTAACTTACGCTCGGGTTGTTGTGCTGGTTGCTGCTGTTGTTGTGCTGCTGCATTGGGGTTTATAATGCTATTGTTTTCGTCCCTGCCTGCCTTTAACCTGCTAAGGTCGGTTTTTACGTCTTCAGCGGTACGCACCTCTTGCTGCTGAACTGGCAAACCGCCTTTGCACAGGAAAGATACTACATCGCGGTTGAAATTAACAACAAGAGTTTTAAACAACTCAAATGCCTCGAGCTTGTAAACCAATAATGGGTCTTTCTGCTCATATACGGCACCGTGTACGGCCTGCTTTAGGTCGTCCATCTCGCGCAAGTGGTTTTTCCAAGCCTCATCAATCAAGCCCAGCACAACCGATTTCTCAAATGATGTGATAACCTCACGACCCTGAGATTCAATACCTTTCTCAATAGGAACAATAACGCGAAGCTCTTTCAAGCCATCAGTAAACGGGAACAAAACGTTGGTGTAAGTGCCACCCTGCACGCGTTGTAACAACGGTAAAGCTGCTTGTGCCAAATGGTCGCATTTGCGCTTATAGGCCGCCCAAGCTTGGTCGTACAATGCAGTGGCAACTTTGGCTGCGGCACTGTTGGTAAATTCTTGCTCTGTAATACTTGGGTTTACCGATAGGAAACGGATGGCATCCAGTTTAAACCCTTCATAGTCGCCGCTATTGCGGTGGGTGTTTACCAAATCTTCGCACATGTCATAAAACATGTTGCTTACATCTACGGCGAGGCGCTCACCAAACAGGGCGTTTTTACGGCGTTTGTATATAACCTCACGCTGGGCGTTCATTACATCATCATACTCCAATAGGCGCTTACGCATACCAAAATTGTTCTCCTCTACTTTCTCTTGGGCGCGCTCAATTGATTTGGTAATCATTGAGTGTTGTATAACCTCATCTTCTTTATAGCCAAGCTTATCCATTACACCCGCTATACGGTCAGAGCCGAAACGACGCATTAAATCATCTTCCAAAGCCACAAAAAATAGGGTTGAACCCGGATCGCCCTGACGACCAGAACGACCTCTTAGCTGACGGTCAACCCTGCGGCTATCGTGGCGCTCAGTGCCTACAATGGCCAAGCCACCAGCATCTTTTACGCCAGGCCCTAGTTTAATATCCGTACCCCTACCGGCCATGTTGGTAGCAATGGTAATGGTACCAGCTTGCCCAGCGGCAGCTACTATGTCGGCCTCTTTTTGGTGTTGCTTTGCGTTCAATACATTGTGTGGTATTTTTCGCTGGCTCAACATACGGCCCATCAACTCCGATACTTCTACATTGGTTGTACCCACCAATACCGGGCGACCTTTTTCGCGTAGCTCGGCTACATGGTCAATAATCGCGTTGTACTTAGCCCGCTTGGTTTTGTACACTACGTCTTGCTGGTCATCACGTACAATGGGCTTGTTGGTAGGGATGGTAACTACATCAAGTTTGTAAATTTCCCAGAACTCACCTGCTTCGGTTTCGGCAGTACCCGTCATACCTGCCAACTTATGGTACATACGGAAATAGTTTTGCAACGTAACCGTAGCATATGTTTGCGTTGCGGCTTCTACTTTCACGTTCTCTTTGGCCTCAATAGCTTGGTGCAACCCATCGCTATACCTACGGCCATCCATTATACGGCCAGTGTTTTCGTCTACAATTTTTACCTTACCATCCATTACCACATACTCAATGTCGCGCTCAAATAGGGCATAGGCTTTAAGTAGTTGCTGTACAATGTGCAAACGTTCGGCTTTTACACCAAAGTCGTGCATCAATTGGTCTTTCTGTTCTACTTTTTGCTCTTCTGTAAGCTCCGTGTTCTTTTCAATTTCAGCTACAATAGCGCCCACATCTGGCATTACAAAGAAACTCTTGTCTTCGCCTGCACCAGTTATTAGGTCAATGCCTCGTTCGGTAAGCTCTACGCTGTTCTGTTTCTCTTCGATAACAAAGTATAGTTCTTCATCCACCAAAGGCATTCTTTTGTTGTTCTCGGCCATGTAATGGTTCTCAGCTTTCTGCATGATAACCTTATTGCCTGGCTCACTCATGTATTTTATAAGAGGCTTAATGCGGGGTAGGCCACGGTGTGCACGCAATAGCGCCAGTCCGCCAGCTTTTTCATCCGTTTTGCCCGCTTCAATATCTTTCTTAGCCTGTATCAAGAAACCATTAACGGCCTTTTTCTGTGCCTCAACCAATCGCTCAATGCGAGGCTTAAGCAACATATACTCTTGTATATCGCTTTTAGGCACTGGGCCCGAGATAATTAAAGGTGTACGGGCATCATCTACCAAAACACTATCCACCTCATCCACCATAGCAAAGTGGTGCTTGCGCTGCACTAGCTCTTCGGGGCTGCGGGTCATGTTATCACGCAGGTAGTCAAAACCAAACTCGTTGTTGGTGCCATACGTTACATCGGCATTGTAGGCATTGCGGCGCTCTTCGCTGTTGGGCTCATATTTATCAATACAATCAACGGTAAGGCCAAGAAAGTTTAGCAACGGCGCCATCCATTCACTATCCCTACGGGCTAGGTAGTCGTTTACGGTTACAATGTGCACGCCCTGTTTGGTAAGGCCGTTGAGGTATGCCGGTAGGGTAGCTACCAATGTTTTACCTTCACCAGTTGCCATCTCTGCAATACGGCCGCGGTGCAATACTGCACCACCAATAAGCTGCACGTCATAGTGCACCATATCCCAGGTAATGCGGTTTCCGGCAGCCAGCCAGTTGTTTTGGTAGGTTACTTTATCGCCTTCAATGCTTATGTGGTCGGGGCCAACAGCTAGGTCTCGGTCTAGTTGGGTAGCGGTTGCGGTAAGACTTTTATTCTCCGTAAACCTTCGGGCGGTTTCTTTAACTACTGCAAATGCTTCGGGCATTATCTCAAGCAAAACCTCTTCCAGCTTTTTATCGCGCTCTTTTTGCAATTCGTCCACCTGTTTATAGATGGCTTCCTTTACATCGGGGTCCATGGCTGCATCCTTGGCCTGGTTTTTCAAATCAGCCGTTTGTGCATCAATGTCCTTTAAGTATTCAGCAATTCGCGCTTGAAACTCCTGGGTTTTACCACGAAGTTGGTCAATACTTAAAGCCGAAAGGGTAGGGTAAATTTCTTTGATCTTCTCCACATAGGGCATCACCTCTTTGATGTCTTTGTCCGATTTCGTTCCGAAGATCTTATTGATAGTCTTGTTAATGAAGTTTAACATTCCGTATTGGTAATTTTAGTTGTAATCGCCTTTACCGCAAAAATAATACTAATTCCGCAGCCTACTCGTCAAAACCCAATCAATTTCAGGACTATTTTGGCTCAAAGCCTTATCTTTGCTCATTCTGTTAACGTAAATAAAAAGTTTATGAATATTCTCTTGCTTGGTGGCGGCGGCCGCGAACACGCATTGGCCTGGAAACTAAGCCGTAGCCCGCTTTGCAAGAACTTGTGGATAGCACCGGGCAACGGCGGCACCCGCAATAATGGGGTAAATGTTGATATTGCCGCTACCGATTTTGACGCTTTGTCAGCCTTTGCAATTGAGAACAACGTGGAGATGGTAGTTGTAGGCCCAGAAGACCCTTTGGTTTTGGGTATAGTTGATTACTTCAAAGCTACGCCCAGCCTGCAACACATCCCTGTAATAGGCCCCGATAAACTGGGTGCCCAATTGGAGGGTAGCAAGGCCTTTGCGAAGCAGTTTATGATGAAATATAATGTGCCGACTGCGGGGTACCAAGAGTTCGATTCGAGTAACGTTAATGACGGATTGGCATATATTGATAGCCTAACCCCACCGATAGTACTAAAGGCTGACGGATTGGCAGCAGGCAAGGGTGTTTTGATTATCCAAGACAAGGAAGAGGCGAAAGCAGCTTTGAAAGATATGATACTTGAATCGCGCTTTGGTGATGCTAGTAAGAAGGTAGTTATTGAAGAATTTTTGGATGGTATTGAGTTTTCGGTATTTGTATTAACTGATGGAACTAACTATAAAATATTGCCTCCAGCAAAAGATTACAAGCGAGTAGGGGAAGGCGATACCGGATTGAATACCGGTGGTATGGGAGCCATTAGCCCGGTGCCGTTTGTTACCGATGAGTTAATGCGTGTGGTCGAGGAAACTGTCGTGAAGCCAACCATTGAAGGCATTAAGGCCGAAGGGATGGACTACAAAGGCTTTGTGTATATTGGGTTGATAAAAGTTGGCGATGAACCTAAAGTGATAGAATACAACTGCCGCTTGGGTGACCCTGAGACGGAAGTTGTGATACCATTATTGGAGACTGATTTGGTTAAACTGTTTCGTGCAGTAGCGGGTGGTTACCTAAGCGAAGAATCTATTGAGTTCAGTGCTGAGCATTGTGCAACTATTATGTTGGTATCAGGCGGTTACCCTGGCGATTATGAGAAGGGCAAGATTGTTACCGGTGCTTACGAAATTGAGGACAGCCTTATATTTCATGCGGGTACCAAAGTGCACGATAGCAATTTGTACACCAACGGGGGGAGGGTAATAGCCGTAACTTCATTTGGTAAAACCTTAAAAGTGGCGCTCGAAACTTCTCTAAAAAATGCACACCGCATCCATTTTGACGGTAAAAACTATCGTAAGGATATTGGGTATGAGTTTGTGTAGATAGAAAGCAGGGATTTTTCTTTGCGTACGTTGCGAAAATACGTTGCGCGCGTTGCGGTAAAAGCACGCCATACGGTCTTAACCGCAAAGAACGCAACGAAAAAAACGCAACGAACGCTAAGTGTGTGTTGTGCCTGTTTATTAAGCTAAAAGTAATTAGCTATTATTTGGTAAATATAAACAACGTTGATTACTCTACCAGCTCTTGGAAATACTCCACCGTTTTAGCTAACCCCTGCTGAAAGTTATATTCAGGGTTATAACCAATCAGGCGTTTGGCTTTTGATATATCTGCTAGCGCGTTGCGCACGTCACCAGGGCGGGTTTCGCGGTGGATTGGCGCTTGTTGCTTTCCTGTAAGTTCTTGCAAATAGCCGTACATGGTGTTTAGGGAAAAATTCTCACCTACGGCAATGTTGTATACCTCGTTCACCGCTTCTTTAGGGGCAAAGGCTGCTTTAATATTAGCTTGTACGGCATTGGCCACAAAGGTAAAATCGCGGGTTTGGCCGCCATCTCCATCGATGTACACATCTTGCTCTTGCAGCAAGGCATCAATAAACTTAGGAATTACGGCAGCATAAGCGCCATTAGGGTTTTGCCTAGGTCCGAAAATATTGAAATAGCGTAGCCCGATAATCTCTAAACCATAGCAACGGTTAAATACCTGGGCATAAAGCTCGTTAGTGTATTTGCTTACCGCATACGGCGACAATTGCTTGCCAATGCGTTGCTCTACTTTAGGAGAGTCTTCAATATCACCATACACCGATGACGATGAAGCGTAAACCAAACGTTTAACACCATTGTCTTTAGCGGCAATAAGCATGTTTACAAAGCCCGTAACGTTGGCCGCAGTAGTAAGCTCGGGGTGCGCTAAGGAGCGTGGCACTGAGCCTAGTGCTGCTTGGTGCAACACATAATCAACTCCTTGGCAGGCTTTATGGCAGGTTTCCAAATCGGTAATGTCGCCATTAATGAAAGTTACCTTACCAACGCTTGATAGGTAATCGATGTTCTTTTGGAAACCAGTAGCCAGGTTGTCTAAAACCCGCACTTCGCCAGCACCTTGGCGTAAGAGGTATTCGGTAATATGCGAACCGATGAACCCAGCACCGCCAGTTACCAAAAATGTGAATCCGCTAATATCTTCGTTGCCGTGGTAGCTCTTATCGTACATGCTTATCGTTGTGCGTATTGTGTCTCGTAATATGCTTTATAGTTACCGCTGGTTACATTGTTTAGCCATTCTTCGTTGGCCAAGTACCAATCAACGGTTTTCTCTAGTCCTTCTTCAAACTGTAATGATGGTTCCCAGCCCAATTCTTCTTTAAGCTTGGTAGAATCAATTGCGTAGCGTAAATCGTGACCCGGACGGTCTTTTACGTAGGTTATCAACTTTTCTGAATAGCCTGGTTCACGGTTCAACTTGGTGTCCATTACCTTGCAAAGCACTTTAATTAGGTCGATGTTTTGCCATTCGTTAAAACCGCCAATGTTGTATGTTTCGCCGTTTTTGCCGGTATGGAAAATAACATCAATCGCTCGTGCATGGTCGTTTACCCACAACCAATCGCGGGTATATTTGCCATCACCATACACAGGCAAGGCTTTGTTATTTGTAATGTTGTGGATGAACAGCGGTATCAATTTCTCTGGAAACTGGTGCGAACCGTAGTTGTTAGAGCAGTTACTGATAACCACTGGTAGGCCATAAGTATCATGGTAAGCCCTCACAAAGTGGTCGCTACTTGCTTTTGAGGCAGAGTATGGTGAGTGTGGGTCGTAGCTGGTTTGCTCGGTAAAGAAACCGGTTTCGCCCAACGAGCCGTATACCTCATCAGTAGAAACATGGTAAAAAAGATGGCCTTCGAAGTTGCTGCTCCAATAAGCCTTGGCCGCATTTAAAAGCACTACCGTACCCACTACGTTGGTCATGATAAATTCCATTGGGTTAAGAATGGAACGGTCAACATGGCTTTCGGCAGCAAGGTGTATCACATCCGTAATGTCGTGGTCGCGAAACAATTCCAAGATAAAATCGGCCTCAGTAATATCTCCCTTTACGAAGGTATAGTTAGGGGCATCTTGAATATCTTTAAGGTTCTCAAGGTTACCAGCATACGTTAACTTGTCTAGGTTAATGATGTGATAATCAGGGTATTTATGTACCAGTAGGCGGATTACATGCGAGCCAATAAAGCCAGCGCCACCAGTTACCAATATATGTTTAGAAAAATCGCTCATGGGTGGTTAAGCAGTTTAAAGTGACCAATAGGTCAAGTCATTAATTTTTCCTCTGAACACGCCTTTTAGATCGGCAAGAATGCCTTTGCCATCCTTTAGCATGTCTTTAAAATCAGCTTCAGTATATGCCAAGTATGGCTTATGGTTTACAGCTACCAAAATGGCATCATAGTTGTCACCCGGCTTATCAACCAAGTCAAAACCATACTCGTGCTTTACTTCTTCGCTCTCGGCATAAGCATCAGCAACGTCAACATGAATGGAGTATGACTTCAGTTCATTAATAACGTCTACTACCTTTGAGTTGCGTATGTCGCTTACGTTTTCTTTAAATGTAGCACCTAGCACCAGCACTTTACAATCTTGCACAGTTTTGCCAGCTTTAATCAATCGCTGAACAATATTTTTGGCCACCCATTCGCCCATGCTATCGTTAATGTGGCGGCCACTCAAAATCACTTCTGGCGTATAACCAACCGATAGGGCTTTGTGGGTTAGGTAATATGGGTCGACACCTATGCAATGCCCGCCAACCAAACCCGGACGGAAAGGCAGGAAGTTCCATTTTGTACCAGCAGCTTCTAGTACATCGTAGGTATTGATGCCCATTTTCTCGAAAATCTTCGATAGCTCGTTCATCAAAGCGATGTTCAAATCGCGCTGGGTATTTTCGATGATTTTGGCAGCTTCAGCAACTTTTATAGTGGCAGCACGGTGCACGCCTGCCTCTACCACAATCTCATATACCTTGGCAATCAGGTCCAACGATTCGGCATCACAACCTGAAACTACCTTGGTAATTTTGGTAAGCGTATGCTCTTTGTCGCCTGGGTTTATGCGCTCTGGTGAGTAGCCCACTTTAAAGTCTTGCACGAATTTTAGACCGGTATTTTTCTCTAAAATGGGAATACAATCTTCTTCAGTACAACCCGGATAAACCGTTGATTCATAGACTACATAGTCGCCCCTCTTCAAGACTTTTGATAAGGTCTCGGTAGCTTTTACCAAAGGAGTCAAATCAGGTACCCTGTGGTAGTCAACTGGGGTTGGTACAGCCACTATATAGAAGGTGCAATCCTTAAGGTCGTCTACATTCGCCGTAAAGGTAATGTCACGGCCTTCAAAGTCTGACGACTCCAGCTCGTTGCTCGGGTCAATGCCTTGCTTCATCAATTCAACGCGCTTGGCATTGATATCGAAACCTACCACCGAAACCTTGCGAGCAAACTCTAGGGCAATCGGCAATCCTACATAGCCAAGGCCAATAACGGCTAGTTTTGTCTTCTTATCGAGTAGTTCTTGATACATCAGGCAATCCTTTGTACTTGTTCGTTAGTTAATGTATACTGTTGGCCACTTTCGGGGCAAACAGCCTTATTTTGTTTGTCAAATTCCAATCGGTGGCCATACTCGCTTACCCATCCAGCTTGCTTTGCTGGGTTGCCCAGCACAAGGGCAAATGGTTTAACGGGTTTGGTAACCACGGCACCCGCTCCAATCATGGCATAGGCTCCAATTTCGTTGCCACAAACGATGGTTGCATTGGCGCCTATACTGGCTCCTTTGCGCACCAAGGTCTCAGTGTATTGCCCTTTTCGTACCACTGCACTCCTGGGTGTCAATATATTGGTAAACACCATTGATGGCCCTAAAAATACATCATCCTCACAAATCACCCCCTCGTAAATAGATACATTGTTCTGTACCTTTACATTGTTGCCCATTTTTACGCCGTCGGCAACAAATACATTTTGGCCCAAGTTACATCGTTCTCCCAATACAGCTTTTGCCGAAACATGGCAAAAGTGCCACACTTTGGTGCCCTCCCCAAGGATTGCTCCTTGGTCAACTACTGCTGTTGGATGAACAAATGTGGTCAAATGCCTGTGTTTTGTGTTTTACTACCCCAACTGCTCCTTTGCCTGCTCTCAATGCCAAACAAGATGAGGAGCCCAAAGGCTAGTGGTACTTGTTAATATTTCAATCAATCTTTTCCTTTCAATCGTACTTCGTAAATCGTACCTCGTACATCAAGCCAACACGCTTTTGAAATAATCCAAAGTAATCTTCAAACCTTCTTCTCGCGATACCTTTGGTTCCCAGCCAAGAATGTTTTTGGCTTTGGTAATATCCGGTTGGCGTTGTTTCGGGTCATCGGTAGGCAATGGATGGTAAACCACCTTTTGATCCGTACCCGTTAACTTGATTATCTCGTCAGCAAACTGCTTAATTGTTATCTCTACAGGGTTCCCAATGTTTACGGGCAGGTGGTAATCGCTCCATAGCAAACGGTAGATACCCTCTACCAAATCGCTTACATAGCAAAACGAGCGCGTTTGTGAGCCATCGCCAAAAACGGTAATATCGTTTCCAGATAGCGCTTGGCTAACAAAGGCAGGCAAAGCCCTGCCATCATCCAGCCTCATACGCGGGCCGTAAGTGTTGAATATGCGTACAATGCGGGTTTCAACACCATGGAAGGTATGGTAGGCCATAGTAATGGCCTCTTGGAAACGTTTAGCCTCATCATACACACCACGTGGGCCAACGGGGTTTACATTGCCCCAGTATTCTTCGTTTTGGGGATGTACCAGTGGGTCTCCATAAACTTCTGAAGTAGATGCAATTAGCATTCTTGCGCCTTTTGCCTTAGCTAACCCTAAGCAATTATGAGTGCCCAATGAACCCACTTTAAGGGTTTGGATGGGCATTTTAAGATAATCAATGGGGCTTGCTGGTGATGCAAAATGCAAGATGTAATCTAGCTCGCCGGGTATGTGGATGAACTTAGTAATATCGTGATGATAAAACTCAAAATTTGGCAACGGAAACAGGTGCTCAATATTTTTGATATTGCCGGTAAGCAAGTTATCCATGCCAATTACATGGTATCCTTCTTTGATGGCCCTATCGGCAAGGTGCGAGCCTAAAAATCCAGCAGCACCAGTAATCAATATGCGTTTTTGCTTGCTCATTTGGTTACGGTTGTGCGGCCAATACTGTTGTAATAAAAGCCAAGTTCTTGAATGTCCTTGGGTTCGTATAAGTTACGGCCATCAAAAATCACCTTGTCTTTAAGCAGTGAGCCAATTTTATCAAAATCAGGATTGCGGAATTCACTCCACTCAGTAATTATCAAAAGGGCATCAGCATTGGGTAAAGCTTCGTATTGGTTGTCGGCAAAGGTAATGCTGTCGCCAAATTCTTTCTTTACATTTGGCATGGCTTCTGGGTCAAAGGCCGTAACGGTTGCTCCGGCATCCAACAATTCACGAATGATGTACAAAGCGGGTGCCTCGCGTATGTCATCGGTATCTGGTTTAAATGCCAAACCCCACACGCCGAAATGTTTGCCTTTTAAATCGTTGTTGTAATATGCTTTTATCTTTTTAACCAATACGGTCTTTTGCAGTTCGTTAACCTCCATAACCGATTTCAGTATCTGGAACTCGTAAGCATTCTCACCAGCCGTTTTCGCCAATGCTTGAACATCTTTAGGGAAACAGCTACCACCATAACCTACACCCGGGAAAAGGAAACGCTTACCGATACGGTTGTCAGAGCCCATACCCAAGCGCACATTATCAACGTTAGCACCTACCAATTCGCATAGGTTCGCAATTTCGTTCATAAAGGTAATACGTGCTGCTAGGTAAGAGTTAGCCGCATATTTGGTCATTTCGGCCGAGCGTTCGTCCATGTATATTACCGGGTTGCCTTGGCGTACAAATGGCTCATAAAGCTTACCCATCATTTGGCGTGCTTTATCGCTGCTGGTGCCTATAACCACGCGGTCGGGCTTCATAAAGTCTTCCACTGCTTTGCCTTCTCGCAAAAACTCAGGGTTTGATACCACATCAAACAGCGAAGCATCGGCAGATTCTGATAGCGCGGCATATACTTTCTCTGATGTGCCAACAGGTACGGTGCTTTTATCTACTATTACTTTGTATTTATTAAGCAATGGGCCAATTTGCTTGGCCACGCCTAAAATGTACGATAGGTCGGCAGAGCCATCTTCTCCTGGTGGGGTAGGTAGCGCTAAAAAAACAATATCAGTTTCTTTGATGGCCTCTTCAAGATTAGTGGTAAACGTTAACCTGCCTTCTTTAAAGTTACGGTCAAATAGTACATCCAGTCCTGGTTCGTAGATAGGGATTTGACCGTTCTTTAGCATTTCAACTTTGCCAGCGTTATTGTCTACACAAACTACCGTATTACCTGTTTCTGCAAAGCAAATACCCGATACTAATCCAACATAACCGGTACCGATAACTGATACTTTCATCTTTACTTTTTATAAAAGTTAATAACTTGTTTAATAATGTGGGCCAATTGGTCATTATCCATTTCAGTATGCATGGGTAAGGATAAAACTTCTTGACAGAGCTGCTCGCTTACAGGCAAGCTACCTTGCTTATGGTGCACACCCACGTATGGTTTTTGCACGTGCAAAGGTACAGGATAATATACCATAGTGGGAATACCCTGTACATTAAGGAATTGTTGCAACGAATCTCTTTGCGAGCTTGTAATGGTATATTGATGAAAAACGTGCTTTCCGTTTTCGAGGCGCTTAGGTAGCTTAACATCGTCAATTTGCCCTAAAGCCAAATCGTACGCATTTGCCAGCTTGGTGCGGGCATCAATATAATCGTCTAAATGTTTCAATTTAATGTCAAGCAGGGCGGCTTGTAGGCTGTCCAATCTTGAGTTTACACCAATGGTTTCGTAATAATAGCGCTTATCCGAACCATGGTTGCAAATGCGATAAATGCGCTGATGCAGCTCATCGCTATTAGTATTAATGGCACCGCCATCGCCAAAAGCACCAAGGTTTTTACTGGGATAAAACGATAGGCAACCTATATCTCCAATGGTGCCTGTTTTGCGCTCAACGCCATCTACTATGCAAGTAGCGCCAATAGCTTGGGCATTATCTTCTACTACAAAAAGGTTGTGTTTTCGGGCAATGTCCATTATTGCTTGCATATTGCATGCCCGGCCAAATAAGTGAACAGGAATTATGCATCGGGTTTTGGGTGTTATTGCCGCTTCAATAAGCGAAGGGTCTATATTAAAGCTATCGGCTTCAACATCCACAAATACTGGTACCAACCCCAGCAGTTTAATCACTTCAGCCGTAGCTACAAACGTAAATGGGGTGGTAATAACTTCATCTCCAGGTTGCAAATTCAGCGCCATCAGGGCAATTTGCAAAGCATCGGTACCGTTTCCACAAGCAACCACATGCTGGCACTGTAAGTACTGCGCAAGATTTTGTTGAAAGGTTTTTACTGCAGGCCCGTTGATAAATGCCCCCGATTTTATAATATCGGCAAAGGCGGTTTCAACCTCGCTCTTTATCCTTGCATACTGCGGCTGTAGGTCAACCATTTGAATGGGGCGCATCCGTGCATGGGTGTGTTTGGTACGCCAGCAAATATAGAGATAAAAATAGCAGCGGTAAGGGTTGCGGAATTAAAAAAACGTAATTTTGAACATGACCATGAAAAGTATAGCCAAAATATTGCTTTTGGCCCTTTTGTTATCTCCAATTGGGAGTTTAAAAGCTCAATCGCTTTTAAAGGATTCTGTAATGGGTGTATGGTTAATTAGCGCCCATTATAGCTATCAATTGCCATTGGGCGATATGGCCGATCGCTTTGGGGGCAACTCATCGTTAGGTGGTATGCTCGGGTTTAAAAATGGTAAAAACTGGCTTTACGGTGTTGAGGGGAGTTACCTTTTTAGCAATAATGTTAAAGATTTGGGCCAATTTGAAAATATATCGTTGGGTGGCAACGTACTCATTAGAACCGATGGCAGGGTAGAGACGGTTTTTCTTGCCCAGCGAGGTTTTACCGTTACCGGTTTTTTGGGCAAAATGATACCGTTTAAAAAACCAAATGTCAATTCGGGTTTGGTGTTAAAGTTAGGGGTAGGTATGCTTTGGCATAAAATCAGGATTATTGGCGACAGAGAGTATTTACCCCAAATAACCAAAGGCAACGAGAAAGGTTACGATAGGTTAGCCAATGGCTTGCTTTTAGCCCCGTTTATTGGCTACCAGTATATGTCGTTAAGCAGAGTGCTTAATTTTTATGCAGGTATAGAGTTTAATCTAGGCCTAACCAAAGGTCGCCGTGCTTGGAACTACGATCAAAATGCCCCAGGTGATGCTAGGCGAACCGATATGCTTGTAGGGTTTAAGGGGGGATGGATTATTACTAAATATGTGGCACACACCGAAAAATACTATTATTACTAATGGGGCTCTCTCGCCTGCTATATGATATTGGTGTAGGTGCTTACCACGCCGGTATCAAAACTACCGCACCATTTAATGCCAAAGCCAAATTGTGGGTTGATGGCAGAACGGGTTGGCAAGAGAAACTACCTGCAATACTTAATAGTAAGCCCGTTATATGGGTGCATTGTGCCTCATTGGGTGAATATGAGCAAGGTAAACCCGTAATTGAGGCCTTAGAGCAGGAATACCCAAATAAGCAAGTACTGGTTAGTTTCTTTTCCCCATCAGGATATGAGGCGGTCAAACGTAAAGAACCTCAAAGAGCGATTGTATATTTACCTATAGACACTGAGGCTAATGCCAAACAGTTTCTGCAAATGGTAAATCCAACGCTTGCTATCTTTATTAAGTATGAGTTTTGGTACCATTACCTGCAATATCTCAGAGGGCATAAGGTACCAACTATTTTGGTTTCGGGTATTTTTAGGGCTTCACAGCCATTTTTTAAGCCTTGGGGGCGTTTGCACCGAGATATGCTTGAAAGCTTCAGCCACTTTTTTGTGCAAGACGATGAAAGTAAAAGGTTGTTGGGCGATATTGGTTTCAATAATGTTGCTGTAAGCGGCGATACAAGATTTGATAGGGTAGCGGCCATACAGCGCAACCCTCAACTGTTGCCTAAAATAGAAGCGTTTAAAGCAGATGCACCTATTTTTATTGCAGGCAGTACTTGGCCTGCTGACGAGAAGTTGTTGTTGCCCTACGTGCCTGCATTGCTGGCAAACGGTTGGAAGGTAATAATTGCCCCGCATGACATTGATAGCGGCCACATAAAAGGCTTACAGCAAGCTTTGGGTGAGGCGGCAACTACCTATACAGAATTTGACAATACCCAACCCAAAAATGTATTGATTATTGATAATGTGGGTATTTTGGCAAACATATACCAATATGCCGAGCTGGCTTATATTGGCGGAGGTTTTGGCAAAGGGATACACAATGCACTAGAGGCCGCTGCAAATGGTTTGCCTGTATTATTTGGCCCCAAATACCAAAAGTTTAAGGAGGCGAAAGATTTGGTGGGTTTGGGTGGCGCATTTGTCATAAAAAACTTGGAGGAACTGGCACTTCGTGGCGGCATTTTCCATAACGAGGAGGCCTATACCAAAGCGGCGCAGGCTGCAAGCCAATATGTTAAAGAGCATACCGGGGCAACGGCCAAGGTTATGCAATGGATTAAGCAAATGGCTTGAGCATAGGATGCTTGTTTACCACACAGCCGATGTGTTTGCCTAAAAAATATTAAGTTAGCCATCCAAAATACGCGCACTACCTATGACTAAGTTAGCATTGCACTGGAAAATATTGATTGGTATGGCATTGGGCTCGTTGTTGGGTGTGTTGGCCAGTGTAATGGGTTTTACCGATTTTGTGGCCGATTGGATTAAGCCATTTGGCACCATCTTTATCAATATGCTTAAGTTGATAGCGGTGCCGCTTATTTTGATAACCTTAGTTAAGGGTATCGCCAGCCTATCTGATGTAACTAAGCTATCGCGCATTGGCGGTAAAACACTGTTAACCTATTTGGCCACCACGGTGTTTGCGGTTAGCTTAGGTTTGGTGCTGGTTAACATATTTGAGCCAGGCAAGCAGTTTTCTGAAGAGAAACGCGAAGAGTTTAAAGCCATGTACGCAGATAATGTTACTGAGCGGGAAGGGGTAGCCAGTAAGGTAAAAGAGACGGGCCCGCTGCAACCACTTATTGATATTGTGCCCGAAAATGTATTTAAGGCCTTGTCAGATAATGGCAAGATGCTGCAGGTAATCTTTTTTGCAGTGTTGTTTGGTATCGCATTGGTAATGATTGACCCCAAAGTAGCCCAGCCCGTAAAAGACTTATTTGATGGGCTTAATGATGCCATGATAAAGGTGGTTGAGCTAATTATGATGACAGCACCTATAGGCGTTTTTGCCTTGCTTACCTCGTTGGTAGCTGAGTTTGCGGGCGATGACCCATCGGCAGCACTAGAGCTTTTTAGTGTATTGGGGTTATACTCGCTTATTGTGCTGGCGGGGTTGTTTAGTATGGCATTTATCATTTACCCTATCCTTATCAGCCGATTTTCGTATCTATCTTTCCGCGAATTTTTAAAGGGAATCGGGCCAGCCCAATTGTTGGCGTTTAGCACCAGCAGCAGTGCGGCAACCTTACCCGTTACGCTCGATTGTGTAGAGAAAAACCTCGGTGTAAAAAACGAGATAGCCAGTTTTGTTTTGCCCTTAGGTGCTACCATAAATATGGATGGAACCAGCCTGTGGCAGTCGGTTTCGGCAGTGTTTATTGCGCAAGCATTTGGTATTGATTTGAGCCTTGGCACACAATTAGGTATTGTGGCAACAGCTACTTTGGCTTCTATTGGTACAGCGGCCGTGCCCAGTGCGGGTACCGTTATGCTGGTAATAGTGCTCCAGCAAGCTGGGGTTCCTGCTGAGGGTTTGGCACTAATATTGGCCGTTGATAGGCCTTTGGATATGTGCCGAACGGTGGTTAATGTTACTGGCGACTCAATGGTGTGTACCCTTATTGCCAAAAGCGAAGGTAAGCTGCGGATAGTAGATTAGTTATTAGTTGATTGGTTACTGAGTTTATGATAAAATAAGTAACCAACCAACCTATAAACCAATAACCAGTAAACCAATCAACTAAACGATGACAAACCATTATTATATTACAGGCAGCAGCAGTGGCATTGGTAAAGCTTTGGCGCTCGAGCTATTAGCGGATGCAAATAACGTGGTACATGGCATATCGCGCAGTGAAACCATCAGCCACGAGCGGTACAGGCATACTACCGTTGATTTTGCCTGGCAAGAGGCAGTATTAAACTTTAGCTTTGAGCAACACCCTGACGATACAAAGCGAATTGTACTGGTTAACAACGCCGGCACATTGGGCGATATGGGGTACCTAGGCGAGTTGAAGGACGAAGATATTGCGGCTTCGTTGAACGTTAATTTAGTTACGCCTGCTATCCTTACCAATAAGTTTTTGCGACAGTTTACGGGCCATCCTGCCGAAAAGGTAATTATTAATATAACCTCAGGTGCGGCCACATCTGCTTATGATGGTTGGAGCGTATACTGCACCTCCAAAGCGGGTATTGATATGCTTAGCCGCGTGGCACATGCCGAACGCCTACAACGCAGCGATGCCAAAACACACATACTTGCGGTAGCACCTGGAGTGGTTGACACTGCTATGCAAACCCAGATAAGGAGCTCCACCGAAGAGCAGTTTAGCAGGGTAGCCAAGTTTCATGAATTGAAGAAAAACCAGCAACTATACAATGCTACCGATGTGGCAAGGCAGCTGGCGGATTTAATAGCCAACCCCGCCTCGGCAACAGATGTGGTAAGTAGAATCAGTCTTTAAAACGCCAAAAGCCCGATGCCAAGATTAAGTCTTACCATGTGAGTGCTCACATTTTGTTTAAAGGCTGCATCGGTAATGTAGTCGTTAAACCCATCAAAAGCATTAGCTATAGAGTGTATGGGGATGTTAAAATCTATGCCAACATCAATGGGTATATAACGCCCCAAAATAAATTGTTTTCCAAAACCAACGCCTGCAACCAAGTCCCAACCCGATTTTTTAAAGTCTTGCACGTAGTAGCTGCCCTGCACCGTTCTATTATAGTGTTCGGCTGTGTACCGCATTACCCCGGCTTGGTACTTAAAGTAAGCGCCAAGTGGTGCCAGTGCATAGCGGCTGGTGTATTTTTTTATGCTAATACCTATCATATGCCTATGGTAAGTAGCGTATACACGGTCGTAAACGGGCGTAAACTGCTCAATTTTTAAGTTAGCATTGTGCAAATCATAAAATACCCCGAGCATCATATTTTTTTTAATAACGTACTCGTACTTAACATTGTGGCTCAACTTAAATATACCCAGCAAGTCGCCATATGCCGAGTATTGCGGAGAGAAAATGCCAATGGCCGGTGTGTAAATAAACTGGTGTTTTTTACCCATATACCCTGGCACTTGCGCGAGGCTCAATAAACTAAAGGCGCTAAACGCAATAGCTATAATTAATCGTTTCATGCCCTTATCTTTTAAATTTTAGCTGATTGAAAGTATAATACACCTGGCTATTCAAAAAGTCGTTGCGCTCTACTTGATTGGAGTAAACTACATCAGATAAAACCATTTCGTTGGTAATAACGTCGTAAACCAAGTAATAGTAAATTTGGTATTTGCCTGCCTTTATCATATTCGGGAGCATAAAGGGCAGTATCGGAGGAAAAATAATGGAGTAGGCTATATACTTACCTTTTCTATAATCTTGCTCTCTAACACTAATGTTACCGGTCCACATAAAATAGCGGGTGCCGTATTTTTTAACCAACGCTTCTCTTTCGTCCTGCTCAAGGGTAGAAAAGGGCACATCAGTACCAAGCTCAATCCGTTCATCAAGCCATTCGTTTAAAAAGGCAATATCGTTAAAGGTTGCTACCTCTTTGTTTTTCAAATCTTTATTGTCAAGCACTTGGTGCTTTATCCCACTTATTTTGGCATTGGTTTTTAGTAACTTACTGAACCTTTTTTGGTTTTTTTCAGACGTTAAATACTGCTGTTTTTCAGGGTTTACAAGGTTAATTTTGCTATACCTTGGGTTTATTATCACTACTTTCTTTATGTTTAGCGCATAGCCTCTTGTTTTGTTCAACTTCTCTTCTTTTTGTACCTTTTTTCTTCCGGTTTTGCTGCTCGTATAGTCATCCGCCTTTGAGCGAAGTTTGTACAGTTTGTTGGCTTCTTTAAAAAAGCTAGGGTCATTGGCAAAATCTACAAAAGCATATTTATGGAACTCATTATCCAGCGGCTCCTCAAATTCGTGTAAGTATAGCTCCGTTTCTTCCGTAAGGCCCGCTGCCGTTGTATCGCCATCGTTGCCTGTACTGGTTGTCGCTTTGTCAGAGGCATCTCGCGTATCACTCTCTCTGCCGCCCCTTACACCATTCGGTTCATCATTATGGTCGTTTGCCCTGTACACGAATGTACCGTCTTTTTTTACCCCTAAAATGTCATACTTTTCTTTGTTTTTGAGCATATACTTTTCGTACCCAGTCAATTTTATTTTAAGCATTTTGGCCTCCGAAACCGAGGTAACATAAAAGGTATCTTCTGGTTCAGGCTCGCTTATGTCGGTATTGTTTTCGGTTGAAGTGGCCGAGCTCCTCGTTTGGGCGAGTCTTATCGGTTGTATCGATATTTTATTGGTGTCGTCAACTAGGCTAAGGGTACTGGTATCTATTTTATCAGCCAGCAGAGAGTCTTGCTTATTATACTTTTCAGGGTTATTTAGCTTGTCGTATGCCAAGGCAATTGAGTCAGTCTCTGTTTGGCCCCTAGATGTTAACGAGTAAAACTCTGGGTCTACTTGTTTTTTATAAAACAGCAAATGCATTAAGCTGTCGGTCAAGGTATTTATCTCGTTGTCTTGCGGGTTTGCCAGCTTCAATTGCCAAGCATACCTTGTTGCCACGCTGGCCATATACTCGTCGTTCGTTGCTAGGCTTAGGTTAAAGTGATAGCAACGTTGGGCATTGCCTTGCAATTCTTTGTTTATATATTCGGCCCACTCGCTCTTGTATATACCGTTTTCAAAAACATAGGCCAATGCTGCCAATGCCTTTAGCGTAACCTTTTGTAGGTATAGGTTGTTGGGGTAGCTTTTAAGCAAGGCTTGTGCTTCATATATGGCCAGGTCATAATTTTGACTTGCCAAGTGTAGGCGGCACACCTCAAACTGAGCAAACTGCACAGCGGCATCAAAGTCTTCGGTAGACACTATGTTTAGCTTTCTGCCCTCTGCACTAACCCCCTCAACTTTTGATAAAATGTGATGCTTACGTTGCTGAATGCTCGGGTGTGTGCTGGTTGAGTCATTGTTATCCTCAAGTGGCTTTAGTGGGTTTACCTTTTCGCGCCAAAACTCTTGAGGAAAACTGAAGGTGGCACTCTCCAGCCATTTGTAGTCAAAGTCGTACTCCACGTATGGCGTGTGCGAGTATGATAGTGCTGTAAATGAGCCATCAATAGCTTCGAGGCTATAGCTCGCGTTAAGGTATCTTTTTAAGCCTTTTTCATCGGCTTCGGTTTCAAGCTCTCTTGAGTAGTGGTTTATGTTTACCAATTTGTCATCCAGCGAAAGCCCCTTGTACAGGTCTTTGTCGCGCTCAATGGTCTGCACTTTTAAGTATTTGTTCAGCGAGTGTTTTTCTTCAATGTGGGTTATCTCATGTGCCAGTACAAATGCCAGTTCGGCCTCATTTTTTACCCTCGCCAATAAGCCAACGTTTACGAAAATGATGCCTTGGTTGGTGGCGAAGGCATTCATTACGGTACTTTTCATGGTGTATACCCTTACCAGTTTGCGCAGTTCTGGCTCATCTTTTAAAAGTACATCTATAATGCGGTTAAGGTAGTTGGTAATGGGGTCGTTAAAACTTACCATACCGCTCAGCAATAGCTTGTCTATCTCAAAATTTGCCGATAGATAGAAGCTTTCAATGTTTTTACGGTCTTTTTTAGACTGGTCCCTTGAAATGGTGCTTTTCTCTACCTCATATTTCTTAGAGGATTTGATGAGCATATCCGCAGGAATATTGCCAGTAGATTTTACGGGTTCGTAGGTAGTTGGCTTAGGTTGGGCAACAACGGCAACGTAAGCAAATAGCAACAAAAGTTGCAGCAACAGGGCCCTTTTTAACATGAATCGAACTTTAAGGTAATTAATGGGTGCTAAAGTTAAATATTTGCGCCGTGTATCACAATTTTATGTTGAAACAAAGTAAAGGTTCTGCTTTCAATCATTTCAACAACAACATAGCAACTATTTACTGGTTGGGTAAGCAATACGCACGTGGTACATACTGTTCAGCATCTTCTTTATCACCTTTTTCACTTGGCTTATCTCCTTAAAGGTAATATCGGCGTTTACAAATTGGTTCTGGTCAATCTTGTTGTTTATCAATCGTTCTACCAATTGCTCTATGTCGTCGTTGGTGGGGTTTTTAAGGCTGCGGCTTGCCGCCTCACAACTATCGGCCATCATCAGTATGGCGGTTTCTTTGCTATAGGGTAGGGGGCCAGGGTAGCGGAAACGCTCATCCTTATGGTCTTGGTCGGGGAAGTTCTTTATATAGTTCTGCCAAAAATACTCAACCCGGGTAGTACCGTGGTGTGTGCGGATAAAATCAACTAGAATATCAGGCAGCTTGTGCTTTTTGGCAAGTTTTACTCCGTTTTTTACGTGCCCAATAATTATTTGTGCACTTTCTTCATAAGGTAGGTCGTCATGCGGGTTAATGTCTGCATGTTGGTTTTCGATAAAGTACTCTGGCATATCCATTTTACCAATATCATGGTACAATGCACCTACTTTTACCAGCATGGCATTGGCACCAATCTCACTGGCTGCAGCTTCTGCGATATTGGCTACGGAAAGCGAATGGTTGAAGGTGCCCGGTGCTTTTAATGATAGGTCTTTGAGCAACGGCTTGTTGATGTCTGATAACTCGAGCAACGTAATCTCTGATACAAAGCCAAATAGTTTTTCAAAAACCGGAATAAGCGGGTATGCCATTAAGGTAAGCAGCACATTGAGCCCGAGCATACCAATATTGCTAAGCTCTACTTCTTGTATACTACCGTTTTGAATTAATGAAGTAGCCAAGTAAGCTAATAAATACGTAGCTAAGATGTAGCCATTACTGATAAAAAACTGCGACCAGTAATAGGCCCTGATGGTAGTAAAAATGGCTATCATGCCGGCCATAAACTGCATAAACGTAAACTCTATACCCAGCGGCACAATAAAGCTGCACAGTAGCACCAAACAAGCATGGGCATACATGGCTACCCTAGAACCAAAGAACGTGCGCAAGATGATAGGCACTATACAAAAGGGTATGGCATACAGTATGTTTAGTTGGGTTTTTACCAACGAGCTTACCAATACCACCATGGCACCCATGAGCAGCAAGTTAAAGAACAGTTTTTTGTTGCTGATAAAAACCTCGGGCGCAAACGAGCGCATAGATATTAAAAACACTGTAAGCACAATGAGCGTGAGCAAAAAATTGCCCAAGGTAATCATGTATCGCTTGTCTTCGGTGAGGGTGCGGCTTGCTTCGGCTTTTTTTAAGCTTATCAGCATCTGGTATTTTTCTTGGGTTACAATTTCCCCTTCCGAAATAATTTTTTCACCTTCTACCAACCCACCTTGGCTAAGCGATACTGATTCTAAAGCATTCTTTAATAGCCTGTTGGTAGTGGTTTCATCAAAGGTAATGTTATACTTTAGCGCCTCCTGCATCATTGGTAGCAGCACCTCTATATTAGGCCGTTTGGTATTGCTTATTTTATCCTGCATTTCTGCAAATGCAGACTGCAAGGTATAAAAGTTATCTACTCGCTTACGCTCTGCCTCAGCGGGTTCATAAAACACATAGATATCTGTAATTTCCTTCTCGTAGTGCTCTTTGGTGGTGTTAATAATGCCTTTGTCGTAAATATCATTAATAATGCCAATGCCGATGGCCAATGTTTTGGCAGAGTCTTTTAAATGTTCGGGTTTTGCAATTTTTAATTGCCGTTGCTGTTCCAGCCTCAATGCCAAAGCATCGGCAAAGGTTTTTTTTGCTTTAAAGGCTACGGTGGTATCCAGCCGGTAATAGGGGATAAAATTGTTTTGGATGGCAAGCTTTTCGGTGTCAACTACTGCTGTCGATTTTAGTATGCCAAAGTCAAACGGAGCTATGAGTGTTTCATATTTCCAAGGTCTTCCAACTTCAAATGTATATCTAAATTTACCGTAGCGCGGAAAAACACCGGTAAGGGCTATGGCAATAACCAATACGAAAAGATATTTGATAATCTCTTGGTGCCTGTTGACTAAAAATGTGAAAAACTGCTTCAATTATCAGATATTTGCGCTTAAGTTATCGGTTACTAGTTAACTGGGTATTGGTTTTGTGAAGTTATGACATTATAATGCTTTGAACCAATTATCATTGAAACTGATTACATTGGTGTCGCCAATTGTTACTATCATTTTCAAAAGTAACCGATAACCCTCGCCTGAGGCAGGGCAAGCAAATTACTAATAAACGAAGAACCATTAACCAATATACAAAAATGAAAGAAGTATATATAGTATCTGTTGCCCGCACACCTGTTGGAGCTTTTAATGGCGTATTGTCGCCATTATCTGCCATTGAGTTGGGCTCAATTGTGATTAAAGCAGCTGTTGAACGTGCTGGTATCAAGCCAGAGCAAGTACAAGATTTGTACATGGGCAACGTAGTAAGTGCCAACCTTGGCCAAGCCCCTGCAAAGCAAGCTGGCCTTATGGCGGGCCTTTCAACTGAAACGCCTTGTACTACCATTAACAAAGTGTGTGCATCGGGCATGAAAGCTATTATGATTGCTGCTCAAACCATAATGTTGGGCGATAACGATGTAGTGGTTGCCGGTGGCATGGAAAGCATGAGTAACATACCATATTACATACCCAATGGTCGTAATGGTTACCGCTACGGTAATGGCGAGTTGTTGGATGGTATTGTTCGTGATGCCTTGCAAGACCCTTACCAAAAATACATGATGGGCAATGCCGCTGAGGTTTGCGCTACCAAATATAACATCAGCCGCGAAGAGCAGGATGCTTATGCTACCGAATCGTACCGCAGGGCCAACCAAGCTTATGCTGATGGTGCTTTTGCCAATGAGTTGGTTGCAGTGCCAGTGCCACAGCGCAAAGGCGACCCAATAATGATTGATAAGGACGAAGAGTACAGCAAAGACATCAGCCGCTTGGCTACTTTGCGCCCTGCCTTTACTAAAGATGGCACCGTAACTGCTGCCAATGCTTCAAAAATAAACGATGGTGCCGCAGCAGTGGTATTGATGAGCAAAGAAAAAGCATTGGAACTGGGTGTGAAGCCCCTAGCGCGCATTGTAAGTTTTGCTGATGCAAGCCAAGAGCCTGAGCAATTTACCACCACGCCTTCAAAAGCGATACCTAAAGCAATTGAAAAAGCTGGTTTAACTGCTGCTGACATTGACTTCTATGAAATTAACGAAGCATTTTCGGTAGTTTGTGTAGCTAACAATCAATTGATGAATTTAGACCCAGAAAAGGTAAATATTTACGGCGGTGCCGTATCTTTGGGGCACCCAGTGGGTGTTTCGGGTGCTCGTATAGTTGCTACCCTTACCTCGGTGCTTAACAACAAAGGTGCAAAATACGGTGTAGCTGGTATTTGCAACGGCGGCGGTGGCGCCAGCGCCATTGTTATTGAAAGATTATAATTGATATTTTCGGGCTTCGGCCAATAAAGATTAATGCCATTACTGAGTGAAAGTCCCTCCTTAGCTTCCTAGGGTGGGACTTTTACTTTTGGGGGAGGTTTTATGTTTGTAGACGTTTTATTGTGTCATGGTGAGCGGAGTCGAACCATCCTCAACACGTACACATACCATGTAGAATTATTATCATGCCCTTATTGATATAGAAATATCAGTGTTTTGCCACCTACGCTATGGATGGTTCGACTCCGCTCACCATGACACATCGGAAAAGGAGGAGCTTACAAATTTGTGTCATTTTTTGCATTCCCATTTTAGAACATAATAGGTTCCTCCCCATTTTTCAGGGGGAGGGTAGGTGGGGGTATATTCGCGAGCAATAGTTTTAAAAGACTTGGAAGTTATAATCGTAGCCTTAAATTGTTACGCAACAAAAAAGGCCCAAAGCAAACGCTTCGGGCCTTCCAAATATCTCAGTGAAACAATTGCCAGTGTTATGGGCGCTCCAATTGGCTGAAGAAGAAATTGCCTTCGATGGCAGCATTCTCATCAGAGTCAGAACCGTGAACCGCGTTCGCTTCGATGCTCTTGGCAAACAAGTTGCGAATAGTGCCAGCCTCAGCCTTTGCAGGGTCGGTAGCACCAATAAGCTTACGGAAATCTTCCACCGCGTTATCTTTCTCCAAAATAGCAGCTACGATAGGGCCAGAAGACATAAAGTCAACCAACTCGCCATAAAAGCCACGCTCTTTGTGAACTTCGTAAAATTTACCAGCCGACTCAGCAGTCAATTTGGTGTACTTAAGTGCAACGATGCGGAAACCGGCTTCGTTGATTTTTGCCAAAATAGGACCGATGTAGTTGTTAGCAACCGCATCAGGTTTAATCATGGTAAAGGTGTATTTTCCAGCCATAACAGTATGATAGTTTTATTTTCTGCCGCAAAAATAGCCATTCCGAACACATATCCTATTAAGGTTTGGTAAAAGTTTTGACGGGTAACGAAAATTTAGCAGTTTCGCCACATGCCAATAATGACCCACTTAGATGAGCTGAAGTCTTTTTTATCCCAGCCACGCCGTATCGTAATCACTTCGCACACCAACCCCGATGGCGATGCCATGGGCTCTTCGTTGGCACTGTATAATTTTTTGATAGCATTGGGTCATAAGGCAAGCGTGATTGTGCCGAGCAATTACCCTGATTTTTTGAAATGGATGCCGGGCGATAAAAAGGTGTACATCTATCCGTATCAGGTGGCCGAATCGCAGCGATTGATAGCGGATGCTGAACTGATTTTTTGCTTAGATTACAACGCCCTCAGCCGAATTGGTGAGGTTGGTACCCATGTGGCTGCCAACCAATGCCCCAAAGTATTGATTGACCACCACTTGTTTCCAGATGACTTTGCCCGCTATGTGCTTCACATGGTAGCCGCCAGCAGCACTGCTGAGTTGGTGTATGAGTTTTTGGAGCAACTGGGCGCTGCTGATAAGGTTACTACCAATATTGCTACTTGCCTCTATGTGGGCATCCTTACCGATACGGGTGGCTTTCAGTACCCCAACACCAGTGCTAGGGTGCACCGTATAGTGGCTCACTTGATGGATGCGGGCATTGACCACAACAAGATTTATCGAGACGTGTTCAATAGTTTCAACGAGATGCGGTTGCGCTTGTTTGGGTACAGCATTACCGAGAAATTGAAGATATACCCTGAATACAAGGCCGCTATGATTAGCCTTAACAAAGAAGAAATTCAGCGTTTCCAGGTGCGCTCTGGCGATACGGAGGGTATTGTAAATTATCCGCTAAAAATTCAAGGCATCAATTTCGCGGCCTTTATTGTAGACCGCACCGAAGCTATTAAGTTATCGTTCCGTTCAGTAGGCACGTTTGATGTAAACCAGTTTAGCCGCAAATACTTTAACGGTGGCGGCCATATGAACGCCGCAGGCGGCATAAGCAAAGATACCCTCGAACAAACCATTGCCAAATTTGAAGAGGTATTGCCTGAGTTTAAGGAGCAATTGCTTTATTAGACACAAGACACAAGACACAAGATTTCAAGCCGCCCCAAAGGGGCACAATATCACTAGCGTCGTGCACCGCCCTACGTACGTAATGCGTTTCCGGAATCGCAATTCGAAAATAGGGCGATGCCTCATTCTATGGGTATAAGACCCCGTTGGGGTAAACCAAACCCTAAACATGCCCAAAAGCGGCATAACAACCTTACCATAGGGTACTGCCATAAGTGCGAATGATCAAAAGGTTTAATTCTTTGCGTTCGTTGCGTATTCCTTTGCGCACGTTGCGGTTAACAAACATAACTCGGATTTAACCGCTAAGAACGCAACGAAAAAAAGACGCAACGAACGCAACGTGCTTTCAAGAACACCATAAAAAAGAATGGCCACCCATCGGGCGGCCGTTCTTATATTTAAGCTAGTTACTAATGACTAGCAACAACTAGTCACTTCTTCAGCTCAGCAAAAGTCTTAGCAGCATCAAACTTCTTGGCATCTTTACCAACGCGGATGATGGTAACGGTTTCTATTTTGTCACCTATTGCAATGGCATTTACCACATCTTGTCCGGTAACTACGTGGCCAAACACGGTGTGCTTGCCATTCAACCAATCGGTAGCTACGTGGGTAATGAAAAATTGGCTACCATTGGTTCCTTTACCAGCATTGGCCATCGAAAGAATACCTGGGCCGCTGTGTTTTAAAGTATCAACAATCTCATCTTTAAACTTGTAGCCAGGGCCGCCCATGCCACTGCCAAGCGGGTCACCACCTTGAATCATAAAATTCGGAATCACACGGTGGAAAACCAATCCGTCATAAAACGGGGTGCCCAAAGGCTTCGCATCGTTTTTAATTACACCTTCGGCAAGGCCAATAAAATTAGCCACCGTAAGCGGGGTAGCTTCAAATTCCAACTTCAATAGTATTGTGCCTTTGTTGGTTTTCATTTCGGCATATAGGCCATCTTCCATGTCTTTGTATTGGTTTTTTTGTGCGGTTGCGGTTAATGTCATCAAAACAATCAGCATCAAGCTGAGTGCGCGTAAAGAGTTTTTCATGTGTATAGTTTGTTTAGCGAAGACAAATATAATCACCATCTTCTAATTGGAGCAAATGGACTGTCCATACCGTTAAATCCGCCACCAAAAAGATTATTGCCGAAGCCATTGTTTTGGTATGGGTTAAATGGGCTGTTGCCACGGCTTATCTGCACTTGGGCGCCAATGGAGGCCTTATCGTTTACCTTGTACCAAAAGCCGCCGCTCACGCCGTAGTTGTTAAGGTTGTAGGTTTGTGGGTCGAGGCCAGGCACTTGCAGCGAAGCGGTATTGGCAAACACACTACCGGTAAGGGTCAGTTTGTCGTTTACGGCATACTCGCCACCCACAAACATGCTGGTTTGCATGCGTGGGCGCATTAGCATAATGCTGCTGCCGCTTTCAGGGTTGTTGTACGTATATGGGTTGTTAAGGCTATTGTATTGCAAAGCCACGCCGCCAAACACCGTAAACCTATCATTAACCTGATAAGAAAGGGTAGGGGCGATGAAGTGGCCCATCACCGCATCTTGCCCACGAGAGAAAGCCACGCTGGTGCCCATGCTCACACCAAAATGCAAGCGGTCTTTCACGGGCTTTTTGGCCAAGCCATCGGGCATGGTAATGGTATCGTTGTAGGTGTAGCCTTTGCTTTGCGCTTGGGCAGTCGCCAAGCCGCCTACTAAAAACAGCAGGAGTAAAAGGTTTCTCATATAGTTGGCATTCTGCATGGTTATCAAAGATAACGAATTTCGGGATTGAATGTTGTAGGGTGTGGTGTGAAGAGATGTTAAAGTGGGGGTGGTATTGAGTTGGCAGAAGATTACCTATTTGTATGGTTCTGTTTCCTTCTTAGCCTGCTCCCATGCTGATTTTAATACTATTCTGGATAGCTTTAATACATTTTCCCCACTATTCTTTACTTTCCTAATCTCCTTTTCGCTGATTAAACCTATATATTTATTTATTTCACTTTCGAGATCTCTATGTTGTTTCTCATTTGGATTTAGGAATAACTTACTCTTAAAAGCTAACTCTTCAATTTTTTCTAGTTTTGGGAGTAGATTTCTAAGTAGCTCCTTTTTTAAATCCTTTTCTTCATCTGTATTACTGTCATCATCATCTTCAAGCAACATTAAATGAAAATTTGTTCCTGCAATTTCACCTACAAACTCACTTAGCACAACTCTCAAATCCTGAATCCAGTTTATCCTTGCTTGCGATATGTTATTTGCACTAACTTGCGCCAATGTCATTTTAGATGTTTCACGAATTTGGTCTCTCGCAATTTGCAATTGTTCTTTTGCTTGAGATTCTTGGCTTTTCAAATTATCTTCTTGAGCCTTATTGGTAGCTTTGTTTTGACGAGCTGCAACAATAACGCTATAGCCTGATATTCCAACAGCGAGAAGTGCAACTAGGGAGCTTAAATCTACATCCCAAAAACTCCGTTCTTTTTTGAAAGTAGATATTATTTCATCTGTTTTATCAAATGAAACGACAAATGAATCTACCATTTTGCTATCTAGGATGTTTTTATGATATCCTAAATTACTTGTGTCAAAATTTTTAACAACTGAGGTTGTATTAGTTTGGGCCACAGTTAGGTTAGTAGATATAAGAAAGCAAATGGCTATGATGTTATACCACATATTTTTGAAAGTGAATCTTCTACTTGCGTTAACTTAATTTTATAATGCTCAAAATTTATCGGATCAAAATTTTTTGTGTCCGTCCAATATTTGCTTTTTTGAAATAGATTTCGGCTAAGAATCTGTACCTCCTTGTTTTTTATTACGCTTAAGTCTCTAGCTGTTCTTAACCAAATGTTGGCAACAATGGGTGATACAATGTCGTTTTGACCTTCACGCGTAGTGCTAATGTGGGAACGCGTTTGAGAGATTGCGTATGATACTTTATCAAAGATTAATTTTCTGTCGTTATCAGACAAGTTTGAAAAGTCTTTAAATGAAAACAACCCTAGAATATCGTTGAGCATAAAAATAAACTTTGACTGGTACAATTATATAAATTTATTTCAAGTTGGTGAAGTTTTTTCGATATTAGGCATTAAGCTGTTTTCCCCCAAATTTCTTAACTTGGCACTTCTCAATTTAAGAACAGGATAATACACATGGCGCTTAGCAAAAACATCGTTTACGTGGATGGGGTGCGTACCCCGTTTCTGCGTAGCAATACGGATTATAACGATTTAATGTCTTACCAGCTCGGCAGCTTTGCCATCAAAGGCTTGATGGACAAAACGGGCCTAGACCCTAACAAGGTGGACCGTGTGATAATGGGTACCACCATCAGCAACGTAAAAACCGGCAACGTGGCCCGCGAAGCGGCGCTATCGGCTGGCCTGCCCAACAAGGTGGCTTGCCATACCGTTACCCA
>JAGYJT010000025.1 GCA_018401955.1 Chitinophagales bacterium
ATTTAATATATGGAACCCGACCACAACCCCAAGCAGCTGCGCCGCTTGCTAAGGCAGCAAGCTACGCCCGCCGAAAAGGCCATGTGGCTGTTGCTACGCAACTTTAGGTTGCAGGGGCGCAAGTTTAGACGGCAACATAGCATTGGGCCATTTATAGCCGATTTTTGCTGCGTGCACGAAAAACTGGTAATTGAACTTGACGGACAAGTTCATTACCAACCAGGCGCGCAAGACTATGACCACCAGCGAACCGAGTACCTAAAAGAACAAGGCTTTCAAGTACTTCGCTACGAAAACCGACAGGTATTTGAGGCACAAGATGCCATACTGCACGATATACAAATGCACTTTGAAGAGCACCAAGCCAAGCAAGGTGGGGCTTAGTAGGTAAGTTAGTGTTTTGCTGGTGTTATGTGGCTGGAGTTATGTGCCCTCACCTAACCTCTCCCCGAGGGAGAGGGACTTCAATGGCTTCGCCATTTTTTGGAGCGAAGCTCCATGGCCCCCTCGGACTTTATCCTGAGCTTTCGCCGAATGGAACTGGGAGAGGGTTGGGGTGAGGGATACGTAACACAAGCAAATAGCACATACAAATAGGCTGGGGTGAGGGAAAAAATGCACACAAAGCATTCCCGCCCCGATACCGAGTATCAGGTTATACCATAGGCTGTAAGGGTTTAAAAGGTTAATAAAAAGGGCACTTTGGGCCAGCGTCCACTCTGGCTGCGGTGCTGCGCTACCGTTCGGCAGGGCGTTGGTTATTGGTGTATGCCCCTCGTCTGTCGCAAGGGGCAATGGGTTGTGTTCCTATCCCGGAACGTTATTGGTTATATCACTAATTTATTACCCGGTTTTATTCTTTGCAAGTTTTTGGGTGCTTTTTTGGGCCTCAAAAGTGGCCACTGGGGTTTTGTCGTGTGCAACAGGCTGGTTATCAAATAGTTACATTTCCACCTATTTTTGTCGGCTATACCCACAACCCACAACTAATGTCATACTGAGCCCTTCGCCAAAAGCTCAGGATAAACTCGGCCGAAGTACGCGCCAACACTATAAAAAGTACACGACAAAACCCCCTTTGCGGGGCAAAACATAAACATCTCCAACTTTCTCCTCACAATTCCAAACCATTTTCCTAAATTTGGGCATCTATTAAACTTTACCCATTAACAATTATACCTCATGCCATATTTGTTTACCTCTGAGTCGGTTTCGGAAGGACATCCGGACAAAGTATCCGACCAAATATCAGATGCATTGATTGATAACTTCTTGGCTTTCGACCCAGAGTCGAAGGTGGCTTGCGAAACCCTGTGTACTACAGGTTTGGTGGTATTGGCTGGTGAGGTAAAATCGAGCGTGTACTTGGATGTGCAAACCATTGCCCGCGACGTAATCAAGAAGATTGGCTACACCAAGAGCGAGTATATGTTTGAGGCCAACAGTTGCGGCATTATCTCTGCCATTCACGAGCAATCGAGCGACATTAACCAAGGTGTTGACAAAAAGAACAAGGAAGAGCAAGGTGCCGGCGACCAAGGTATGATGTTTGGCTATGCTACCAAAGATACCGACAACTACATGCCGTTGCCTTTGGACATTGCCCACCAACTATTGATTGAGTTGGCCGAGCTTCGCCGCGAGAACAAGAAGATTAAGTACCTACGCCCTGATAGCAAGAGCCAGGTAACCATTGAATATAGCGACGACAACACACCTATACGTATTGATGCCATTGTGGTGAGCACGCAGCACGATGATTTTGATACCGAGAAGAAAATGCAAAAGCAGATTGAGGCGGACATCATCAACATCCTTATTCCGCGCGTAAAGAAGAAGTTCCCGAAGCGTGTGCAGCAGTTGTTTGACGATAAAATTACGTACCACATTAACCCAACCGGCAAGTTTGTTATCGGTGGTCCGCATGGCGATACTGGCCTTACTGGTCGTAAAATCATTGTGGATACTTACGGTGGCAAAGGTGCTCACGGTGGTGGTGCGTTCAGCGGCAAAGACCCTTCAAAGGTTGACCGTAGCGCAGCGTATGCTACCCGCCACATTGCCAAAAACGCCGTAGCAGCCGGTGTTGCTGAGGAAATTTTGGTGCAGGTATCGTATGCAATTGGTGTTGCTAAGCCAATGGGCTTGTATGTAAACACTTACGGCACCAGCAAATTAGGCCTTACCGATGGCGAGATTGCGAAGAAGCTGGAGCAGGTATTTGATATGCGCCCTTATGCTATTGAGCAGCGCTTGAAACTACGCACCCCAATGTACAGCGAAACCGCAGCTTATGGCCACATGGGCCGCAAGAACGAAGAGGTTACCAAAACCTTTACCCTACCTAGCGGCGAAACCAAGAAAGTAAAAGTAGAGCTATTTACTTGGGAGAAATTGGATTACGTGGATGCTATTAAAAAGGCTTTCGGTATTAAGTAAGCCTTACTATAAAGCAATATTTTGATAGGCTGCCCTGTTATTGGGGTGGCCTATTTTTTTGTGGGCTTGGGGCGCACGTTGCAAGCTATAATCTTGCAAGGTTGCATGGCAAAAGAGCCACTGTAAGGTTGCGCTAGCGCCAAGGCGGTATCGCAGGTGTTTATTTGGTACATTTTGGTGCGGACAGGGGTGGTGTTCATTTCTAACCCCACTTTCTGAAACCCGATGCTAACTTGGCCGGTGGGCACAGGGCTGTGTACCAACGAATCGTTGGGGCCAATGCGAGCGCATACAGTGCCGTTAATTATGCAATCGAAAGTATGGTTACTGGGGTTTATAAACTTTACGTAGCCGGTGTTTTGTTGTTGGCAGTTGTTAACACACCCGTATGCACAAACCACCAATACAGCATAAAATAACAACCGGTTCATTTGCCCAATTTTGCTGGCAAACATAGAAAGAATAGTTGCAAAAAACAGTATCTGTTTATTAATTAATTAGCCTATTGAGTATTTTTTTTGGAGGGGCAAAAAGCATGGGCTGCAATGTATACTGTAAGTTAAGTTATGTATTGTGGTGGTGGCGTTTAATAAGCGCTGTTTTTTAGTAAGACAGTTGTAGGTAACACCTAGAAAATAGAACAGGCTCACAATTAGTTAACTGTGAGCCCATTCAGGTCAAATTCCTCAATCGTTATGCTTGTTAAGCACCATCCGCTCCGCCACTCTTAGTTGCAGACTTTCCCCCTTTTCCACCACCATTGGCATGCGCTTTTACATACGCATTGGTGTACGCCTCGGTATAAGTTTCGCCACCTTTGATGCCAAAATCCAACGTGCGGATAGGGAACGGTATGGTAACGTTGTTGTTGTCAAAGGCTACTTTAATGGCTTTGATGGCACCGCTTCTGGTTTGCATATAGCTCTTCTGCTTGATGTCTTCCAGCCAAAAGCTCAACCTAAAGTTGATGGAGCTATCGCCAAACTCTGTGTATTCTAACCTTATGTCTTGGTTTTTATCTACGCCTTTCAGGTTGTTTATGGTCTCCAACACCAATTGTTCCACTTGCTCCAAATCATCGCCATACGATACGCCTACTTCCAAATCAACCCTGCGCTCGCCACGCTTGGTGTAATTTTTAATGGGGCTATTAAACACGTCTTTGTTCGGTATCATTACCTCTTGCCCTTGGAAGGTGCGCAGGGATGTAGTGCGCATGTTAATGCGCAGCACCGTGCCAGTATAGTCGTTGGTTTCTACATGGTCGCCTACCTGCAACGGTTTGCGAAAAGCCATCATAATACCCGACAAAAAGTTGGCCGCAATATCTTGAAAGGCAAAACCCAGCGCCAAGCCTATGATACCAGCACCAGCCAATAGTGAGGTTACGGTTTTATCGAGGTTTAATAACCCTAAAGCGATAAACAGCCCAATCAGCAGGGTAATTACATAAAAAATACTAGCAACCAGGTTAAGAACGGCTTGGTTGGTGTTTGCTTTAAAGAAAATCTTTTTGATACCCCACTGTATAAGCCTGGCGAGGCCAATAAATGCAATAACAACTACTATTGCGACGGCAAAGTTTGGCAGTATTTCTATTGCCCCTTTAAGCCAACCTTCCAACTTTCCAGTAACAATATTGGTAGCCTCTTTAAAGTCAACGGTTAATTGATTGTACATAGCGATGTGTGTAATTTTTACACGCTTTGTATACAAACATTATGCCCCACAAACAAAATGGCCGCAATAATTTGCGGCCATCAAGTACACTAATCGTTAAATTATAGCGGGTTAGGCCGCTGGCGTAGCGTCTTTTTGGGCCGCTATCCATTTGTTGATGTTTTCTTCCAGAATGTTCAAAGGCAATGAGCCATGGCGTAGCACTTCGTCGTGAAACGATTTGATATTGAAGCTTTCGCCCAGTTCGGTGCGCGATTTGTTCAATAGTTCCAATATCTTCAACTGACCTATTTTGTAGGCCGTTGCTTGGCCGGGCATTACAATGTGGCGCTCTACCATACCCACACATTCGCCCATTGGGCTAGGGGTATTATCCACATAAAACTGGATACCCTCTTCGCGGGTCCAACGTTTCCAGTGTATACCTACGTCTACAACCAAGCGGCAAGCCCTCCACAGTTCCATGCTCAGTCGGCCAAAGTCTGAGTAAGGATTGCTATAGAAACCATACTCTTTGGGGATGTACTCAGAGTATAAGCCCCAACCCTCTACATAAGCAGTATAATTGCCGCCCAAAGTGCGGAATTTAGGTAAACCTTCTAGCTCTTGGTTGATGCTTATCTGCATGTGGTGGCCCGGTATGGCTTCGTGGTAAGCCAATGCCTCCATTTCGTAGGCTGGCATGTTGTTCATTTCATACAGGTTTACGTAGTAGCTACCTGGGCGAGAGCCATCAGGTGCTGGGCTTTCGTAAAACGCAGTACCTGCCGATGCTTCACGGAAAGGTTCTACTTGCTTTACGGTAAGTTCCGCTTTTGGAAGTATACCAAACAAGCTAGGTATAGTAGCTTTCATGCTATCTATCAAAGCCTGCGTTTCGCTCAGGTACTTTTGTTTGCCTTCGGGCGTATTTGGGTAGTAAAACTGCTTGTCGGTTTTCATAAACTCAAAGAAGTCTTTCAAGCTATCACCTTCAAAGTTTACCTGTGTCATTATTTTGCGCATTTCGCCATGTATGCGCTCAATTTCGGCAAGCCCAATGTTCATTACCTCATCTGGCGTAAGCTTGGTAGTAGTGCTGTTGGCAAGGGCAATTTCGTAGTAGCTATCGCCATTTGGCAGTTTCCAAACCCCGGCATCGTTGGTAGCCGTTTTTTCCAGCTCGGTCATGTAGGCCATTAGGTTTTCGTAGGCCGGTTTAAAGTGCTCAACCAATGCCAAGCGGGCTTCTTCAACTAGAGCTGCTTTGGTAGCATCATCAACACTTGAGTCAAGTTCTTCAATTTTAGCTTTAATGTCGGCAAACAATGGCGAGTCTTCTTTCGATTTGTCGAAAGGTGCACCGGTAAGTAGGTTTTGGCAATCATTCAATACCGCCGTGAACAAGAATTTTGGCAATACAATCTGCTTCTCAGCGCGTGCTTTTATGCCATCAACCACTTGGCCCAATGCCACATCAATGGTTTGCAAGCGAGAGATGTAGTCTTTGGCATCTTGCACGCTAGCTACTTGGTGTATGTTCATCAAAAACGAGGGCAACCAAGTGTGCACGCCGTTCATGTGGTCAACTGGGTAATCATGGAAACGGAAATCGAATTGGGCAATTTCGTCTTCAGCATCGGCCACCCACATGCGGTAGCTGGTTTGGGTTACCTCGTTCAGTTTATTGAAATCAAAGCTGTCTTTAAGGAAGGCAAGGTTCGTTTTAAGTATGTCCATTTCAACCAACTCCATCGAGTCAGAAAAATCGCCCCATTGGCCAGCGGTGGAGTCTTTAATACCCAGGTAAGCCTTCCACACCGGGTAACGGCTCACCTGGTCGTCCCATACGGCATCAAACCACGTGTTCAATCGCGCACTTTCGGCGGCAATCTCTTCGGTAGTGGGTGCTTTTGGGGCATCGGGGGTGTTGTTGCAAGCAGTGGTAAGCAGGAAGGCTAAGGCCAGCAGGGGCAAAAGGGTTTGGATAAAACGCATGGATGGTTGTTTTGCTGCAAAGTTGTGCAAAATATTTCAATACCCATTGGTTTATAGATGATTAGGGGGGTGGAGGTAAGATGCTTGAACCTTGATTTGGTAAAGGATTAGGGGATTGGAAAAGGATTTCTTACATATTATGGTAAAATCTTTTTCTAATTAAGGCAATCATGTAAAATCAAACTTCTACCAGCCTAAGGCACCAACACCTTCACCGAAGCAGGTACTATATTAAATTCAAAAGGGGCTTCGCCCAATACTTCGCCTTCCACCTCTAGCCAAACAGGTACGGGTGAGCTTACTTTCACGTTTTTGCCCGTGTATTGTTCTACGTTATCCAACTTGGTAAACGTACCATCGCCCAGCGCGGCTACATTGCGAATAACCGTCCAGCGGCTTACGTTTTTAATATGGGTAATGGTAAACAGGCCATCATCGGGCTTAGCATTTGGCACTATCATCATGCCGCCACCAGCAAATTGGCAGTTGCCCACATTTAGGCAAAAAGTTGGTCCATCATACACCGCGCCATCCACTTCAACCTTAATAGGTACGGCATCGAAACTAAAAATTACCTTCACCAAGCTCATCCAATACTGCACCGGCCCCAATGCCGATTTGCCATTGTTGGCATCGCGGGTTACCTCGGCATCAAATGCCATACCTGCTACGTTTATAAAATGGCGGCTATGCTTGTGGCCATGCATGTGGTAGGTTGCCAAGCCAGCATCAATCGTGCGGGTGTTGGTTGGGTTTTTTAGCAGTTTTATGGCTTCTTTGGGTTCTTTGGGTATGCCCATGGTTTTTATCCAGTCGTTGCCAGTACCTATGCTTACCAAGGCAATGGTTACTTCGGTGCTCGGTACGGCTTGCTGGGCGAAAAGACCGTTTACTACTTCGTTCAGCGTGCCGTCGCCACCCACTATCAATAGCTTGCGGTAGCCTTTCTCCACAGCCTCTTTGGCTATGTGGCTGGCATGTAAACTAGCGTTGGTTACGTGTGCTTCATAGTCAATGCCCATGGCTTTAAGGTCGGCCTCAATTTTGCTCCAACGTTTGTTGCCCCTGCTACCGCCGGCTGCGGGGTTTACAATAGCGTACCAAGTTTGCTCCATGAACGGTTGTTCCATCAGTGAACGCCAAAGATAATATATTTTGATGCACGACTAGACCTTGTACAGCACAGGCTTGCTGGGGCTGGCATCTATCTCAAAAGAAGCAATTTGCAGGTTTAGTAGGTAGCTGCCATCCAATATGGCCCCATCAACGTAAATAAGCTCGGTAATGGTAGCATTGGTGCGCACTTTGGTGCCTGGATATCGCCAAAAAGCCTTATGCCCAAGCAGTTTGCCACCATCTTCTTCCCTATCAACAGAGGGCAGATCAACCAAAAAATGTTTTACCCCAATGCGCGCCATAAACTCCAAGGCTTCGTGGTGCAGGTAAGGTGGGTTTTTGCCAGAGTATTGGGCAATTTTCTTCAGTCCATCGTTGGGCAGCGTGCGCAATACCAAGGCTTCTGGGCGTTTGCCGTTCAGCTTCTTTTCAATTTGCTCTTTAAAAACCACGTAATCGCCATTATCCATCTTCACCGGGAAAATGCTGATTAACTCGGCACTAAAGAAAAACGTTTTAAGGCATTGGTTAATGGTGTACGGCTCGGTGCTGATGTGGCCCACGCACTCGGTATGGGTACCGTTGCCATGCGGATTGATGGTAACGTTCACAAAATTTACCGGGCCGCCTTTTAGTGTTGAGCCTACAAAATCGCCCGCCACCACGGGCTCGGCAGTGAAGGGTGGTGCATACCAAGCGTTTACCCCTTTTACCCCAGCCCGCAGCGGTATGGAAATGTCCAAAGGCTCGCTGAGGTCAATGCGCATTTGTCCGGTTGGGGTTTCTATAAAGGCGAGCATTGCTGTGGTGTTTGCCATAAATATAATCCTTATATCTATCGAAACCGTGTTTTTAGCGAAAGTTTTATGTTGGTCTGTATTGTTATCTTTAGATTCGTGTAATGGCAAAGGTGTTTTAACTGCTGCCGTTTATTTCTATAAAACAATCCGATATGAGCCAAGATCAATCCGCTAATATTAAATCCCAGTTTCCATTGGCCGACGATGCCGAAATACAAGCCCTGGTTGACCTCGACCTTGGGGGCAAGCCTGTGGAAGACTTCTTTCAAAACCCAGAACGCACCGATTATAAAATCTCTCCCGATGGGCACTACCTTTCTTGGTTGGCTCCCTACGAAGACCGCATGAACCTATTTGTGCGCTTTATTGAAACAGGTGAAGACCAGCGCCTTACCAGCCGAACCGACCGCGACATACCGGGCTATTTTTGGGCCGATGCCGAGCGATTGGTATATGTGCAGGATAACGGTGGCGACGAAAACTACCACGTATATACCATTAAACGTGATGGCACAGGCGAGCGTGACCTTACCCCATTTGATGGTGTAAAGGCGGAGATAATTGATGACCTGAAAGACCTAGATGGCCAAATAATAGTGGGCCTTAATAAAAACAACGAAGCCCTGTTTGAGCCTTACCGCCTGTATTTGGATAGCGGCAAGCTGGTGCAACTGGCCGAAAATACAGACATGGCCAACCCCATTAGCGGCTGGCTTACCGACCACGAAGGACGCATACGGGTGGCTACCCGCATGAAAGACGGCGTGAACCAAAGCCTACTGTACCGCAATACGGAAAAGGACGAATTTGAGGTGTTGCAAACGGTTGATTTTAAGAACTCATTGGCACCGTTGTTCTTTACTTTTGATAACAAACAATTGTACCTGAGCAGCAATATTGGCCGCAATACCGATGCCATTGTTCGCTACAACCCAATTACCAAAAAAGAGGAAGAGGTTGTTTTTAGTAACGAGGAGTATGATGTAAGCAACCTGCACTATAGCCACAAGCGCAAGGTGCTTACAGGTGTAACCTACACCAGCTGGAAACGCCAGATTGTGTTTATGGATACCGAGGTGGAGCGTATATACAACCACCTATTTGAGTTGTTGCCGGGCTACGAGGTGGTGCTCACCTCGCACGACCGCGCCGAGGAGCTCTTTGTGGTGCGCACCTATAGCGACCGCAGCTTGGGTTCTTACTATTTCTATAACTCTGTAACGGGTAAGTTGGATAAACTGGCTGATGTAAGCGCTAGTTTGGATGAGGCCGAAATGGCCGAAATGAAACCCGTAACCTACACCAGCCGCGATGGCTTGACCATACACGGTTACCTTACCATACCGCAAGGTTCGGCGGGCAAAAACCTGCCCGTAGTAGTTAACCCGCATGGCGGCCCTTGGCATAGGGATGGCTGGGGCTTTAACCCCGAAGTGCAGTTGCTGGCCAACCGTGGTTATGCGGTGTTCCAAATGAATTTTAGGGGCAGCACGGGCTATGGCCGTGAGTTTTGGCAAAGCTCGTTTAAGCAGTGGGGCCAAACCATGCAAAACGACATAACCGATGGCGTAAACTGGCTCATCGACCAAGGCCTTGCCGACCCTAAGCGCATTGCCATATATGGCGGTAGCTATGGCGGCTATGCCACGCTGGCCGGTGTTACCTACACCCCCGACCTATACCGCTGCGCCATTGATTACGTGGGCGTGAGCAACCTGTTCAGTTTCTTGGAGACCATACCGCCGTACTGGAAACCCTACCTGGATATGATGTACGAAATGGTGGGGCACCCTGAAAAGGATAAGGACATGATGCATGCCTTTTCGCCCGTGTTTCATGTAGACAAGATAAAGGCCCCATTGTTTATAGTGCAGGGCGCCAAAGACCCCCGCGTAAACATTGACGAAAGCGACCAGATTGTAAAAGCCCTACGCGCCCACGGCGTGCAAGTGCCCTACCTCGTAAAAGCCAACGAGGGCCACGGTTTCCGCAACCAAGAAAACAAGTTTGAGTTCTATAAAGCCATGTGCGGCTTTTTGAGGAAGCATTTGGGGTAGTGTGTTGCGTACTTTCTCGCCTTAGGCGAGACCGCGAGGGACCTCCCAGCGAGTGGGTGGTGAACTTAAATTACCCTCGAGACCCTTGGGTTTTGTCGTCCACGAAGTGAGTGTTGGTGAGGGTTACAGAAGCACTTTTGCTACATAACGCGTGTCATCCCGTCTCGCCTTGGGCGAGATTTGCGAGGGACCTTCTGGCCGATATGAACAGATGTCTGCCTACCGACTGCAATCAAGGCGTTTTGTCGTGTAGGAAGTGAGGTTTGGCGCGGGTTTGAGAGGGAACAGGTTTTAAAAATGTAAGTAGCTGATTATGAGTGCCTTGTGTTAAAAGACAGAGTATGGCAAGTAGAGAATATTTAATAATGCGATTAAAATCAACAAGGTTTATCGAAAACTCTTGACCGGGCAAGAAGACTCAGAGAACCACATTTGGTTTTGCGGAGATTCTATTTTTTTTCCTTGATTTGGGAGTTTAGTAATATCCCAAATTTGAGAATTAAAGTCTTTCTCTGCTGACATGTCAATTGTATAAATTATATACAAATCATGTGAGGGATTAGGATAGTCTAGTCGGAATTCAAATCTTCTTAGAGAAATTTTAGGACCGGATTTCTTTAGTTTGAAAATCCTACCTGTTCTTGTTTCTCCTTTTCCATGTAATAAACATTTTGCTGAGGTTTCTTTATATCCCAAAGGCAATGAACCTAAGTTAGTTCCTGTCCGGAAGTTATAGAGATTTTTCTTGCATATCCAGTTAAGTTGTTCTGGAGAATTGTAATATCCAACTAAAACATAAGTTTCATTAGGCAACAAGCCCTATTTGTGCCATAAGCTTCGGGTAATGGCTCGCTAACTTCATCCGCAGGATTTTCCTTAAATGTATCGTATGTTTTGTAAGAAATTGTTTCCCTTTGTGAAGCACGATTCATAAAATGCTTTAAAACATCTTTCAGAAAATCCTTCAACGCAACTGTTCCATCATCGGACTTGCTTGGTCGTATTGCAAAGGCACCGAGTCCTGGAAGTATCTCATGAAATCCTGATATAGGTTTGGGCTTATCGATACCAGGATACAATACATAGGCACCTGATGTTCTCCTAATAGCATCTCTATAAGTATGCATTTTTAGAATGTCAGCCCGTTTGTAAGTACCCTTACTTTGTTCTTTGTTTCTCTTCGCTTAGATTATCATTAGCATCTAACAAGGACGCAAAATTCTTCAACTTTGTATTTTGCATCGAAATGGATGTGCGTGATAAGCTCTTCCCTTCCGCTTGTTCAATGGTAATATCAAAAGGCCAATTATTAATGTATAATCAGGTCTTAAATCTCTAGACCAACTACCACCCTCTGGGTACTTCATCACCGCTAAATGTGGCGGATTACAACTGAACTGAACATCCACCTCCGATTCCCTGCTCAAATACACCTTTGATTTGTAAATGTTTGCCTTGCTTCAAGTTTAAAGTAAGACCCGTTGGTGCTCCATCAAATCAGCTAGCGCTTCAGGCTCTACACTAAACACTTCCTTCACTAAATCAAGAAGTTTAAAAACAGCCAATAATTAAGGCAAAGCACAGCCATATTCTTTACCGCCACTATATACATTCCTCACCTCCCTTTCCAAGCTGGGCCATTACAATCAAACATTATCCACGCTCGCAATACTTCTCATCCTTCTTTTCGTTGAGAATAGGACTATTGAGAGATACAGTATCAGGATTTGAAATCTCTAAAATACTGTGGCTTAAATAACCTTCTCTAGTGTTTGTTCTAATGAAGAAGCTTCTGAGCAAAAAGTCTTTCAGCACCTTTGGCTTTGGCAACAATGTTTTGAATGAAATAAAGAAATTGAGTTAGGGCGAATTTGATAAACCTGTTTTCCGGAGTATCAACTGCATCTATCTTCTGCGAAACTTTAACTTTAGCAGAATGAGCTCAACTTATTGGATAAATAATGATTCTCTGGTAGTTTTATCCTATTTCCAGTTCCAACCATTTGCCTCAAGGTAGAGTTGCCAACTCTTTTAAGCCCCTCGTGTCGCAGTCTCTGATTGTATCGCTCCATTGTGTTACAGGGGCATACAATATCTTTTGAACCCCATAGTTAAACTCGTCAGACTCTAGGATTGACTTGAGGAAAGCAAATTGCTGATAAAGAATTTTGGGCTCTACATTCGCATCTGCATTAAATTGTTGGGATACAATGGAATTATGGGCAAAAATTAAGTCAATGCTTTTTTCTGCAATTTCCTCAAGCATCAATCTATAGTCAGTTCTATAGCTTGCTTTTAATGATCTTATTTCTATCTTAATTTCAGCAACTTGCTCCTTAGTGTGTTTGTTAACGATTGGTAACGAAAGTGTTCCTACATAAATGTTAGGTGCAATTCGCCAGAAGATGGGTTGACTTTAGATTGGCTAACAACCTCGCTAGCTTGTAAATGAAAGTTCTGTTGGTTAGCGAGTATTCGTAAAATAACCCTCCAATAAGTTGAAAATGGCTTTCCATTCTCCATTGAATCTATATAGTCTTCCAAAGGCAGTATTATCCTCGCTGTAGATGGTTAACTCTACAATTTCATCGTTTATATTGATTGGAATAGTTAGCGTATTGTTCAACATATGCTTATGCTTCCAGCATAACTTGTAAAGCCATTGCTTAGCAGGCTGGAATGCATCCGTAGTATTTTTTCCAAGGACAACGGAAACTTAATATTTGCATTATCTGTGAAATCTATTTCGTGGCTTTGTTTAAGAATATCTGTAATTGAAATACTATCCTCTAAGCATAGGCTACCCAATACTGTTAAAGGAACTTCAAGCTTGCCGTGAGCCATGCACTGGCAACAGCTTCTGCATTATTGCGGCATCAATAATTTCATTTACAGACCAATCTGGCTTTATAGTTTGCGCAACAGCTACAAATCGATTTATCTCTGCTGCACTTCTGTAACTAAACTCAGCACCTACCTTTTGAGTTCTTTCAAAAACAACATTAAAGTACTGGATATTATCTCCCTATATTCTTATCTATAGCTAGCTCAACAAAACCTGCAGCCATCCCTGCTCCTTTGGATATTAATGATGATAAGTCTAACTGTCTTTTCTGCTAAATAGCTTTCATGCTTTGTAGATATTCTAAACTCGATTACACTGGCCCTATCCAAAACTTTCGGACTAAACATGTAGGTGGTTTCGTCAATATTTACTGTACCTATGATAAATAAGTTTTTAGGTAATGTAAGTTTTGGCTGGGTACATCAGATACAGGGGTGTTTGGCTAGAATGCAGGAATATAGATTCAGAAGACTCCATAACACTAAAAAAAGTCAGCAAAATATTCTTCTACATGGCTTAGATTCATTTCACTAAAATGAGAAAATAAGGCAGATTATTATTCTCATTGTATTGAATCATTAAATCTAAAACTCCATTTTCAGGCTTAAGATATTGTTCTGGGTTTAGAGCATTTGGATACCTCAAAAGAGGTTCCCTATTAGTCCAGTCAGCACCTACTGGCACAATACAATATTGTCCTTTTTTGGCACAACCATTTGGCAAAGGATTCTATTAATTTAGTTTTACCTGAACCCGAAAGGCCGGGTTAGAATTACAAACGGTTTAGTGATTAAAGAAGATACGAAACGCACAATTATATTTTCGATATAAATAATCCCGGAATAATCAAATCATCAATGTAGGATTTCAGGTCAAATGGGCTTTCAGCATTTGCTTGTACAATATTCGATGCTAAAGTCTTAGCAGTTGGTTGGAAATTGGTTGCTAATGAGTTCAGTTTCTCAATTGCCGTTTTATATTGTTTAAATCTAAATTAATATTTTGTTCGGGATTGCTGATTTGTAACAAGGGGTTTGCCCACAAGATTATTTTCCATTAAAGCTGTGAAACATTGGCTTGGTTTGCACTGTACATTGAGCATTGGCAGCTTCATCTGTATAATATTCAGCACCTAAATCCTCCCACTCTTTTTTCAACATAATATTCATGTCCCTTAAATTCGGTGATGTTATTTTTTATAGTCCACCAGACATTGGAGGAAGAATCCAAACCCAATGTAAAAATACTTTCTATTGCCACTCTTGCCTGAATTGTTGAAGGTAATATATCCCCTCATTACTTAGTCTAGCTTGAAAGGAGGGCATTTTCAAACTTTGAAAAATCTAATAATGTATTTATCATGATTGTATTTTATCTAATATTTGTTTTTTTATCTCCAAAGCAAGGGATGATACAACAGGAACAGAAACGCTATTTCCAAATTGCCGATATGCTTGTACATCTGACACAATGATTTCATAACCATTGTTAATCGGATATCCTTGTAATAGTCCTGCTTCAATTGGGGTAAGCTTCCGTGGGTTAGCATTTTCTTGCTTAATTAATATTTCACTGCCATCTTTATAGTATCTAGCTGAAATGGTATTGGTATAGGCACTATCTGCGGTAAACAAGGAGAATCCAAAAACCATTGCCTTTTCCCTATGCTCTTTAAGCCCTTTATGGCCATCATACAATCTGTTCGATATGGTATATTTAATATCTACATTTGTTGCAAAATATCTCCTAATTTGGTACTCTTGCCTTTAAATAATACTTCATTATCTAATATTATCTGTTCATTTTCATCAATGCCCAAAGGGAATTTAAAATCTATTACAGATATGGTTTTTAGCCATGCAACTATAAAAACTGTCTCTCATTTTGAGGCACACCAAAATATTTTGAATTCAATACTTTAGTTGAAACATTATATCCCAGCTCATCTAAAACCTCAACTATTTTTTTAACGTTCGTCCCTTGTCGTGCCTCTTTAAACCTTTTACATTTTCTAACAATATAACTTTTGGTGGCTTACCTTTGTCTTTAAGATGGATTATTTCAAGTGACATTAAAAACAAAGTACCTCCTCTAGTATTTCAAAAACCTTTTTAGTCCAGCGTGTGAAAAAGGTTGACACGGAAAAAACCAGCGTCAAAGAACATCAAAATCAGGTATTTTCGTTGGGTCGGTCAGTGATGTCCCGTCTGAAATTGCCCTTATCAAATAACGCGGGACTTTTTTCCTTAAGATTGTGCTCATAAGTTAGTCTTGCATATTTATCCCATTCACTAGCAAATACACATTGGTGCCAACATTATGCATTGCAAGATGAAATCCCCCTATTCCCGCAAAATAAATCTATAAATTTAAATGCATTTTTTCTACCTCTAGTCATTCTATCTTGCTTTATTATTCTTTCAAATTAAAGTTAACAATAACCCTTAGTGAGAATAAATTTTGTTTGTAAAGCTAATAAATTCAGCCCATCTACCTAGTTTTACTACTAATTCCCACCCCACCCCCCATGAACCGCATCGACCGCCTTTTCGGGATAATGACTTTACTCCAAGGCAAAAAGCACTACACCGCCGAAGCCATTGCGGAGCATTTTGGCATTAGTGTGCGTACGGTGTATCGGGATATTAAGGCACTGGGGGAGCAGGGTATTCCGGTGGGGTTTGAGCCTACTAAAGGATACTTTTTGGTGCAGGGGTATTTTTTGCCGCCGGTGTCGTTTAGCAGCGAGGAGGCCAATGCCCTACTGCTGATGGAGCGCGTGGTGAGCGCCTTTGCCGACAAGAGCATTCAGAAACACTACACCACGGCGCTCAATAAGGTTAAGGCGGTGCTTCGCACTACCCAAAAGGAGCAACTGGAAACCCTTAACAACCACATCAGTTTTCATGTGCCCGATTGCTTTAAGTACGACCAAGAGTATCTGTCGGCGCTACAATCGGCCATTACCCATAGCCACATACTGGAGCTAGACTACCAAAACAAAGAGGGCCTTACCAGCAAGCGCCAAGTGGAACCCATCGGGCTGGTGTTTTATGCCCTGGCCTGGCACCTCATTGCTTGGTGCCACCTCCGCAACGAGTACCGCGATTTTAGGGTTACCCGCATACAGGCTATGCGTTGCTTGGATGCGCCGTTTAAGAAAATGGAGCACATGCCGCTCAGCGAGTATGTAGCTGAGCTTCGCAAGCACATTGACCACGAACCTACCTACCCGACAGCTTAAAGTGACCCACGTAGCGGTCTTTAATTTCATCGCCATCTACTAGCCAGCGCATGCTCATAGCGCGGGGTATACGCACGGTTGTTTCGCGCACAGGGTGGTAGGTGCCAAATACACGGTCCCAAAAACGGGTGGTTACGCCATGGTTTTTGCGTGGATTATGGAAATGGTGATAGAAATGGTGCTTGCGCAAAAACAACAAAGCTGGCACTGGGTTGGCCGCATGGTAACGGAAATGTGTGGCTTCATATACGCCATACATACCCACAAAGCCCACGATAAAGGCCAACGAGACATAAAATGGCAATATCAGGCTCAATATACCCAGCAACACCGCCGATACGACCAATGCAGCCACGGCCTTTTTGTAGGCGGGCGCAAAATAATTGGCCTTGCTGTGGTGTACGGCGTGCTCGGCCTTAAAGAAGTTTTTGCCTTTGTGCTCGTGCCCAAGGAAACGGTGCAGCACATATTCGGTAAACGTCCAGAAGGCAATGCCTAGTGATAAAGCGAGGAGGATGAACATAAGGTATAGGGTTTTAAATATGGGTTTATTAATAATAAGAGGGTGTATTGGGGCAAAGGGATGCATCATTTGAAAAAATAATTTTTTTTCTGAAAACCGACTGCCATAGGGTTGTCAGTGGGTGGGTACAACTTTGCTTTGTAAACCAAAAACAAAACCCATGAACATTATTGAATTGCTACAGAAAGAACTGGAAAAGGAAGCCCAAACCACCCGCAAAATGCTGGAGCGCATCCCGAACGACCATTTTGAGTTTCGCCCACACGAAAAGAGCATGACCTTAAGGGAACTGGCCACGCATATTGCCGAAATACCTGGCTGGATTGATATGGTAATATCAACCGATGGGCTCGATTTTGCAGTGATGCCGTACCAACCCACCATGATACACAATACGCCCGATTTGCTAGCTTTTTTCGAAAAGAAACTGATTGACGGAAAAGCGGGCTTGGCCAAAGCCAAAGAAGCTGATTTGGGTAAAATATGGACGATGCGCAACGGCGAAGACATCTATGACGAGAGCACCAAATACGAGAGCCTGCGCGATACCTTCGACCAGATAATACACCACCGGGCGCAGTTGGGTGTTTACTTACGGTTGCTCAATGTGCCGCTATACCGGGCAGCTATGGCCCCAGTGCTGATGAGAACAACTGGGCGTTTGCCTAACCCCAATTGATGATATACTAAAAATAAGCGGCCGTTCCACTAGCACTGGAACGGCCGCTGCATTGTATAGAACCCAGCTTTTCGCGCCAGCTTGGGTTCTCAAAGAAAACTATTGTGAAAGAGTGAGGTGTTATTCTCAATAATTGTAAAAATAGCATGCTTAGGGGATTCAATCAAATTGATTAAATTTATGGGCATATCAATTTTAACTATGACCATTACCCAATACGAATACATTGTTGCCGTAGATACCTACCGCCACTTTGCTACCGCGGCAGCCCATTGCCACGTTACCCAGCCAACGCTTAGCATGCAAATACAAAAGTTGGAGGACCAACTGGGCATTATCCTGTTCGACCGCGATAAACACCCAGTGCTGCCTACCGATGCTGGTGCCGCTATTATTAAGCAGGCAAGACAAATAATTGCCGAGCATGAACGATTGATTGAAATTGCCCGCGAAAGCAAAAGTATTATTGCCGGAACGCTTTCCATTGGCGTAATACCTACCCTGGCGCCGTACCTGCTGCCGTTGTTTATCAATAAGTTTATGAAAAAGTACCCCGAAGTGGAGCTGAAGGTTACGGAGCTTACTACCGAGCAGATTATTGACCAATTGAAGCGCGGCTTGATAGATTGTGGCCTGATGGCGGTACCTATTGATGATAGCAGTATTACCAGCGTTACGCTTTTTTATGAGCGATTGATTGCCTATGTTTCTACCCAATGTAAGCTGTACAGCAAAAAGTATTTAGCGGCAGAAGACATGGAACCTGCCAAAGCTTGGATATTGCAAGAAGGGCACTGCCTGCGTAACCAATTGCTGCGCCTATGCAGCTTAAAGGCTGGTAGTGAACGCCAATTGGCCTACGAAAGTGGCAGTTTGGAAACGCTTAAACGACTGGTAGACCTTAACGGGGGATTTACCATCTTGCCCGAACTGGCCGTGTTGGATTTACCGAAAAAGAAACTAGACCAAGTGCGGTATTTTAGAGAGCCGGCCCCCGTGCGAGAAATTGCCCTGGTAATGCACCGCAGCTATGTAAAACGCAAACTGTTGGAACTGTTGGCCCAAAGCATCCAAAAATCGGTACCGAAAGAGTTGTTGATTAACGAGAAGAAAGAGGTGATAGGGATTTAGTTGATTGGTAAATTTGTTATTGGTTAATTAGTATTGAAATGCCAGAAATACACAACATACAAACCTACGCCAAAGTAACCGAAGCCAACTACCAGCAGTGGTTGGATAAGTTTGCCGAAGCACTTAAGGCCATTGGGCTTTGGAACGATGCCATTGCGGAATCCATCACTTCGTTTAAATGGGAGCGCGATGAGTTGGGCGGGGTGTTTTCAACGTTCACCGCCCCGCCAGATTATGCTTGCAGGGTAATGGATACGCAAGTTTCGCCGTATGTGTTTATTAGTCTGCTTACCGAGGGCCAACAAGGCGATGACTATTGGCTGGCATTTAACCTATATATAGAGACCGATGAATTATATAACCCCTTTACTGGCGAATTTTACCAAGAGACCTATGCTTTAATAAAGCAGCTTACCCAAGCCATGCATCAATCATTTACCGAAACGGGCGTGTACTTTACCAATGAGTTGCAAGATATGGAGGCTTTGGAAGCCTTTAGCGATAATGAGCTAACCAAGCTGTGGGAGTTTGATTATGCTATCATCCCAAACCACCTAGCCGTATTATACAGCAAGCCCCCTGCAACCCATACTATCAAAAAACACCCTACGCACATAGAGGCTTGGTTTACCGAGCGTTGGAAAGAACCAGTATAGCCCACAAAAAAACGGGGGCAACAAGCCCTGCAAGCCCATCACCCCCTACCAACTACTCTTATGTATTTTTGCCTTAGTAAAGCCTTTCAACTATTTGGTGCGTAAGGGTATGACGAAGTGACAAGGATAAACATTGTATACAACCGCAACATTTCTAAATGGCTTGCCAGTCCACAACTTGGGGCAAGAAACCTTTATGGAGCGGGTTATTATTGGTAAGTAGTGAATTGGTTATCTGTTATCGGTTGATTAGTTATTAGAAAAGAGAAATAACCAACTACTGGTTATACCAATAACTGATAACCGATCAACCAATTCGCCATCTAGCAACAACAGCATCACACGCTTTATCCAGCATGGCATATACTTCCTCAAAGCCGTTATCGTTGTGGTAGGGGTCGGGTACTTCTTTGTTTTGGCCAGGGTAAACTTCGTTCAATATCATGTGTACCTTGTTGCGCTCCTCATCGTTAGCAGCTAGGGCCAAAACGTTGGCATAGTTGCTACGGTCCATAACATATATGGCATCAAAGGCATCAAAATCGTAGTGGCGAAACTGGCGGCTGGTTTGGTAGCTGATATCCAATCCGTACTTTTTAGCCACTTGCACCGAGCGGCCATCCGGCGGTCCGCCCGCATGCCAGCCCGAAGTGCCGGCAGAGTCAACCGTCCAATCCAGCCCATGCTCGGCTATTTTAGCTTCCAAAATACCGTGCGCTAATGGCGAACGACAGATATTACCCAAACAAACCATCAAGAATCTCATGCTTGCAAATATGAGATATGAAATGAGAAATGACAAAAGAAATATGAAATGAGGGATGAGAAAAATGAAAGCAGCCCATATCAATTTGTCATTTAATCCTCTTTGCGTTCGTTGCGATTTTTCTTTGCGCACGTTGCGGTTAAAACACACCTCGTTTCTCTCACCCCGCCAAAAATCGTAACTTGCTTATAAGAACAGTTTTATTATTTCTCATTTCTTATCTGAACTCTATGGAAACTATCGTGGCCCTCTCTACGCCACAAGGCACAGGGGCAATAGGCGTAATAAGGTTATCGGGCCCAAAGGCTATTGATATAACGGCGAGCGTGTTTAAGGGCAAAGACCTAACCGCACAGCCCGCCAATACGCTGCATTTTGGTAGCATAATGCGCGGCGATGCACTGATTGATGAAGTAGTGGTGGCGCTTTTCTCGTGCACCACACTCATATACCAAAGAAGATGTGGCGGAGATTTCATGCCACGGGTCGCCGTATATACTACAGCAAGTAACCGAACTATTGATAGAGCAAGGTGCGCGTGCCGCCGCTTGGGTGATTTATCTATGAGCCTTCATTAATGGCCGCATGGACCTTAGCCAAGCCGAGGCCGTTGCCGATTTGATTGCATCGCACAGTGCGGCATCGCATACCTTGGCCCTAAAGCAAATGCGCGGCGGGTTTAGCAACCGCATTAAAGAACTGCGGGGCAAGCTGGTGCACTTTGCCAGTATGGTGGAGCTGGAGCTCGATTTCGGCGAAGAGGATGTGGAGTTTGCCGACCGCACTGCCCTTGAAAACTTAACAAACGAACTACAAGAAATCATAACCCGCTTAATCCGCTCGTTTCAGTTGGGCAATGTGATAAAGTCGGGGGTGAGTACCGTTATTGCGGGCCGCCCCAACTCGGGCAAGAGCACACTGCTAAACCGCATAGTGCAAGAGGAGCGCGCCATAGTGAGCGATATACCGGGCACTACCCGTGATACTATTGAGGAGGCCATCAGCATTGGCGGCATCCTTTTCCGCCTAATTGATACTGCGGGTATACGCGAGGCCACCGATGCCATTGAGAAGCTGGGCGTGGAGCGTACTTACGAGAAGATTAGCCAAAGCGCCATTGTGGTGTACTTGTTTGATGTGAGTAACATGAGCCCCGAACTACTCAGCCACGACCTAAAACGCCTAAAGGCCGATGGCATACCGGTATTGGTGGTGGGCAATAAAATTGATAACCTGCCCGACCGCCGTGCCCTTGAGCCATATACCGAGCAGCACCCGAAAATAGTGTACGTTTCGGCTAAAACGGGCGAGGGCATTGCCGACCTGGAGCAAGCGTTGGTAGAAACCCTAGCAGGCAAAGGCCTCGGCACCGAAGACACCATAGTGAGCAGTGCCCGCCATTACGATAGCCTACTAGCCACCCGTGAAGCCCTAAATGCAGTGCTGGCCGGACTAGCCAACCAAAACACCGGCGACCTCATGGCCCTCGACATCCGCCGTGCCCTCCACCACCTCGGCGAAATCACCGGCGAAATCACCACGGATGATTTGCTGGAGAATATTTTTTCGAAGTTTTGTATCGGAAAGTGAAGGAATAAAGACAAGACAATTGAAATGATTAGGTTATGCAGTACCAAAAAGTTGATATTTTTACACGTGATGCGGATTTATATGAGTAACAAAGCAGTTAACAGATTAAAAGCAGAACTTGCTGAACTATGCAAGACAAATAAAATGGCTTCAGAGCAATTAGATAGGTAATCAAACCACTATATCACGTTGGTATACAAATGAAGTACAGCTTCTATGAACAATGTTGTAACTATTGCAATGCCGAAAGTTGAAAAAAGAGAATTAACTAACTCAACGAAAACTATAACTATAACGTAATAATGAAAGAACTAAATGCAGTCTCTCTCTTCTCTTGTATTGGTGTAGGTGAATTTTATTTAAAAGAAATAGGTATAAAACGGTAGTTGCGAACGAAATTGAGCCTAAGCGGTGTCAAACTTATAAGTTTTCCATCCGGATACAGAGGTTATTTGTAGATATTATAGATAACAATGTGTAAAAATAAGATTCTCTCGGCCTCAAAAATACAAGATTGATTTAGTTATTGCCACACCAATCTTGTCAAGGCATGAGTTCAGTTGGAAAAATAGAAAAAGACGGAACATTGAATTATGACAACAGAAATTTATTGATTTTGGAGACATTAGAAATCATTGACTCAATAGCTCCTAATTATAATAATTGAAAATGTGCTAAGATTTTTAAAGGTTAGTTATTTATTTAAAAACAAACCTATTACTATTCCTGAATATTGAAGGAAAAATATGGAAAAAATACAATATTGAAGTTGACATTTTTAATTCGGCAGATTTTGGAGTACTGCAAATTCGCAATCGTGTCTTTATTAGACTTTACAAAAAAAAAAAAAAAAAAAAAAGGATTGAAGTGAACAAAACCGCAAGAAAAAAAGACAAATTTGTTGCACAAGCCATAGGTAACCCACCGTTAGAATCAGGAATGAAATCTAATATCCATTAGCTTAGAGTGCATCCCCTGAAAAATCAGATTAATTCTGGATGAAATATACACCAACGGGCCAGACTGCCGACAATGAAAAGCACTACCCGGGTCAAAAAGATGGGAGTAAAATAAAAGTGTATAAAATTGTTACAAACGAATAGGGGATTCGATAGGCCAGCTCCAACAGTAACAATGAAATGAAATTATATCCTCTCAAAATAACGTACATCCGTGCAGGAAGCTAGAAGATACATTTGGAGCGATGCAAGAGTTTTAACATTGAGAGAACTTTAGTCCTGAACGCCCTTGCCCCCGACATTGATCTTCCAACAGATATATCAGACACAGCACTGAGGCAATTCATTGGTGAAGGTATTCCTCCTATACTGATGTTGGTTATTAAAAGGGATTTCAGAATGAATATAAAACAAAATTTATCAAAGGAGTCTCAATGTTTCTAGTGGAGGTGTTGCCGAAACCTATTTAAATGAAATTGGTATTGACATTTTACTTGCAAATGAATTGGTTGAGGAAAGAGCCAACTTCTATAAACACCTGTACCGCACACCAAAATGATAACGGGAGATATTCTTGAAAAAGGATGTATTTAATAAATTTTGTTGAAGAAGCAATAAAAATAAAACCTAGTTTTTTAATTGCTACCCGCCATGCCAAGGGAATGAGCAGTTTAGGAAAGAAGGATTATGAAATAGATGAAAGAAATTTATTGATATTTTCTGTTATAGATATTATTAAGGTAATCGATTTTGGATTTTATTCTAATTGAAAATGTCCCCAAATTTTTTTAAACTATTTTTCTTCAAGGGAAAATGATTGGAATAATTGAAATACTTTGAGAGAATTTGTTTAGCGATAAATATATTATTGAGAATTTTATTCTTAATGCAAAAGACTATGGCGTTCCACAAAGCAGACCAAGAGCAATAGTTGTTGTATAAAAAAAATAAAAATGGGGAATGCCAGATAAAAAGCCCGAAATATCTTTAAGGGAGCCATCGGACATTTACCATCACAATGCCATCGGAAAAGTCAAATTTAAAATTCCACTATGCTATGAAACATAGCCCAATGCAAGTTGAGGTAATGACACATACCCCGAAGGAAAAAGTGCAATGGTTAATGAATTTTTTTTTCCTAAAAAGGCAAATGGAGAAAGGTTAGTGGGTTTCACAATACATATAAAAGAATGAAATGGACTCCCCTGCACCAGCAAGAGCCACAAATAATGGATTGATTAGCGGACACAATAATGTACATCCCGGGAGACAAAGAAAAAGACGGAACTTGGAGTGACCCAAGAGTTTTATCGTTACTTGAATTATTTATAGTTTCATCTTTGCCCAAGATTTGTGTACTGACAGACTGCAAAGAATCACTTATACGATTACTAATTGGAGAAGCTATTCCACCTCTTATGTTAAAAGAAATTTTATCAAAAATTAATCGGTAATAAATGCATAATTCAGAAATAGATAGAACATCGAAAAATAAATGGACTTTAATGAAATACATTAAAGATTTCAGCTTAATGGTTTCATATGATGTGCAAGACTGGTAGGCTGGCATGCTTCAGATGGCGCTCTAAAAGAAACTCCTTGGTATGGAGTTGGATAACTTATATAATCCTAGGGTTTGTGCCAAGCGTTCATACAATTCAATTTAAAGTTTGCCAAATAGTTTATTATATGTTTAGCTATAAGCTGAAAATAAAAGGGAATAAAGTAGAAAAATAGTTTAGCCCTTTAGGAAATTTATTATTAGACAATAAAGACGATAAAAAAAATAGTCAGCAGAACTTTGTGTGATGCTTTTAAGGATGCCATTTTCGCACCCTTTAATAAAATGCATAAATCATTCAATATTTATCCTTACCGTCTAATATTCAAACTTACTGATAAAAGGCTTGACTACAAGCTAAACTACATGACGAAGTTTTTTATCACGTTATGTTTTATAAAGACATAGACAGTAAATCATACAGTGAGTTAGTAAATGAGATTTTAGCCTTTAAACCAAATATCACAATAATAAAAGTATAAGCTTTTACAAAAAGACAAAACGTAGAAGATGTTTTAGGCAAATGGATTGCAATTTAGAATGGAATTATGCATCAGGTGTTTTTACAACAGCAGGTATTATTGATTGCATCAAGCAGATGACAATCACGGAGTTTTGATTCATGGTGAGGTAGTGGACGAAGAAGGTATAAAAGCGATTCAGTAAAATTAAGGTAGATATTTTTAGTTTCGTTTCATTGCTTGTTGGTAATTATTCATACGAAGAAAAGCCACAAGAGCTAACCGCAACACTTCAACTAAATTCAGAATATATAATACAACTTTACAACTTCTATCCCATTGAATTGATTACAGAACTTGGAATTGACAATGAGGAACAAGAAAATAATTTAATATTAAATATAACAAAAATATAAATAAATACGCGAAAAATTCGGGGCTTTGGTGACGCTTACAACTTGAAGACATACTTTGCGACGCTTCAATTATTTCAGATGTAGAAGCAGAAAAACATGCCTCGGCTGAACTACTGATATTGAATGCAGATATACTCCATCAGATGAAGCTGACAAAAATTTGATGTTGAAGCAATCAACAAAAACAAATTGATAAATTTGTTCAGGGCGTTTAAGATATCACAGAGAACAGATAGGCTCTGAATACACAATTGTTTTAACTCCCAATTTCATTAATGCAGTTCTAGAAGATATTAAAGGAACAGATACTGTTTTACTTCGTTCTGGCTCATTTTCAAATTTTTTGTACCAATCAATATCAAATAAGGGTAGAGATATCAGCTATAAAACCGATTGACGAAATTGTGTTAAGCAATTTAGGTAAAGACATTACTGAAGGCATAAATCAATATGTATATGAAAATTTCGAGAAGCAACAAAAAATAAATGTATTTAACGCATTAGTGCGCATTCGTGTTTTTACAACCCATCTGGAACGATTAAATTAACCATTACAGTTGACTTCTTGCCTGAACGAGACTCGACACTTGCGCTTGCTAAATTGTAATGTTGTTGATTATCAACATTTAAGTAGTCAGGATGTCCCACAACCTCCTCACCCACACCCCCTTACATCTTTACTGCCTTACAGCGCCACAATCCGCTCCAAATAACGATTCTGGACGACAAAACGATGCTAATAGAAATAGGAAATTTGAAATGACAAACAAAAAGCGCAGGTTTTAACCAAGTACCACTCCACAACTCCTATCAAACCACATTCCTGCACGACAAAACCCTCCTTCGCCAAGGCTTCGGCGGGCATAATTAACACCCACACTACTCCCCCAGCACCCTACCCGCCATCTCTCTATACCCGGGGAAATCGTTGGGGTTGGGGTATAGTTCGGCGGTGTCGGGACTGAATTGGAGGACGCCATAGCCTTGGTCGGTCTGTAAAAAGAATACAAAGGTGTCGGGTTGGCCTTGTTCGTTTTTGGCTTTTAGGGTATAACGGTAGGTGTACGGAGGGTAACTTTGGCGCTTGCTGCCAATGCAGTGGCTAAACTGTCGATGCCTGCCAGCACTTGTTTGTAGCGGTCGGCTTTGCCTTGGTATTCGGCAATTTTAAGTACATAGTAGGCGGTGTCGCTATTTACAAATAGGTCGGGGAAGGTATCCAGCTTTTGCTGGGCTACCAACACCATTTTCTCGTTTTCGTCAATTAGTTGTTGAATGTATTGTCGGCGGTAATCGATGTTATCTTGGTATGTTGTCGCCTTAATTTCCTCCAACGATACAAACTCATACCCATCATTGCCGGCAGCATTCCAGTAATACGTTTCGGCCTGTCGGCGCACAATGGTATCACGCTCCTCATTGTCAATATGGCTGGCGTCGCAACCGAAAAGCAATAGGGCGGCAAACGCCAATAAAGGTGTGTGAAGGTGTTTCATCAATGGTAAGATACTAAGGTATAACGGTACTTTGCAAATGCGGTGCCATTACTTTTCGCTGGCGCGCTGCAGGCGGTCGTTTACGGCTCGGCCAATGCCGGTGTGGGGCACGGGTTCGGCAATAATGAGGTCAATATCCAGCTTATCCAATTCACGCAGATAGCAACACATTGGCAGCCAGTTTCGGCCAAATCACCCTTGGGTGACGGATGCGTTGCTGTACCAGCGGCACTTCCGGCAACGGGCGCTTGAATGCCAATACCCCTACACGCTCATGGTAATGCTGCCCATATAGCAGGCTTAGGGCTCCAAAAGCACTGCTTGCCGGCGCATAGTGGTTAGCCAATATGCCCTGGCGCTAAAGGCTGACTATGCACATCGGGAGCGTGGGCAATATGCCCTACAAACGGCCAACAGGGTTTCACTGATGCCCCCCTTGGCGTAGCAGGTACACCTCATCGTCTTTTACCATCACTATGGTACTTTCCACGCCAACCGACGATGAACCGCCATCTAATATATACGCTACTTTATCTTCCAGTTGCTCCGCTACGTGCAAGGGCTGGGTAGGGCTTATGTAGCCCGAGGGGTTAGCGCTGGGCGCCGCCAACGGAAACGGCAATGAGCGCAACAGCTCTAGCGTAAGGCTATGGGCCGGTACGCGCAGCGCCACGGTATCTAAGCCGCCAGTTACAATATCGGGTACCGAAGCATGGCGTGGCAACACTATGGTAAGTGGCCCGGGCCAAAAAGTATCGGCCAATAGTTGTGCTTTGGGCGGGAAGTCACTGGTCAAAGCCTTGGCTTGGGCCACATCGGCCACATGAAGAATCAAAGGGTTAAAGCTGGGGCGGTTTTTGGCCTCAAATATGCGCGCCACGGCCTCGGCATCCAATCCATTAGCTGCCAAGCCATATACCGTTTCGGTGGGTATGGCTACCAATTGGCCACTTTGCAGCAGTTGTTTGGCTAGGGCGAGGTCTTTTCCTATTTTCGTCATGCTTTATGGCTACTAATCCCCGCAAAAATACACAATCCGCCTCTTGGCTGCTATCGTTGGGCGTAATACTCCTTATTGGGGCGTTTATGTATTTGCTTTGGCAGTACCGCAACCAAGATTTGCAGCACACGTTGCCTGGCTTTACAATACCCGAGATTACTGCCGATTACAAGCAGTTACTCCCATCCAATACGCCCAAATGGCAGGTAATTGAGCATACTGGCTATACCTTGGCATATAACGAAGAAAAGGAGCAGCCTGCGTGGGTGGCGTATGTGCTTACAGATAGCATGGTACTATTCGGTAAGGCCAACCGCCGGGATTATTTTAATGCCGACCCAGCCGTTACCACTGGCTCGGCAGCTTTGCAAGACTATAAAGGCAGTGGCTATAGCCGTGGCCACTTGGCACCAGCTGCCGATATGAAATGGAGCACCACGGCCATGCAAGAGAGTTTTTATATGAGCAACATGAGCCCGCAATTGCAGGAGTTTAACGGCGGTATTTGGCGCGTGCTGGAAGAAAAGATACGCGATTGGGCCGTGAGCGAAGAGCGATTGATTGTAGTAACGGGGCCGGTGTTCAAAAACTCCACTAAAACCATTGGGGGCAATGAGGTGGGTGTGCCCGATTACTTTTATAAAGTGGTAATGGATGTTTCGCCGCCGCACTATAAGGCTATTGGGTTTATTATGAAGCACGAGAAGGGCACCAAGGAGCTGTATGAATATGCGGTAACTGTTGATGAAGTGGAGGACTTTACGGGGCTGGATTTTTTTGAGGCCCTGCCCGATAGCAGCGAACAGCTTTTGGAGCAAAACGTGCAATTGGAGCTTTGGAATTTTTAAGGTTTAAGCCATTGTGCCCGTTGCGATTTCCGTTGCGGTAAAATTCGCATTATGTATAAACCGCAACGTGCGCAAAGAAAAACACGCAAAGGTCGCAAAGAAGTTTTGACGATATTTAACCTACCATGAAGAAAATAGTCATCCACCAAGCAGGTAGTTTCGACCAACTAAAGGTTGAGGAGCACCCCGACCTCATGCCTAAAGCCGACGAGATAAAGGTAAAAATACACGCCATCGGCATCAACTATGCCGATATTATTATCAGGTGGGGATTGTACGATTCGGCGCGTTTGTGGGCTGGCCCATTACGCCTGGCTTTGAGTTTTCAGGTACGGTGGCAGAAGTTGGTAAGGATGCCGTGGGTTTTGAGGTAGGCCAAAAGGTGTTTGGGTTGAGTCTGTTTAATGGCTATGCTACTGAAATTTGTGTAAAAGCCGATACGCTATACCATTTACCCCAAAACATGACCTTGGAAGAAGCGGCTGGTTTCCCTGCTGTGTATATGACGGCCTACCATGCCTTGTTGCAGTTGGTTATCATTCGCCCAACGGATAAAGTTATTGTACACTCTGCCGCTGGTGGGGTAGGGAGTGCGCTGTTGCAACTGTGCCGCATAAAGGGCATTGAAACCATTGGTGTGGTGGGCAGCACTCATAAAGTGGAGCGGGCTAAACAGATGGGGGCCACCCATGTAATAGATAAAAGCACACAAGACCTGTGGCCCACCATACAGCAGCTATACCCCAATGGCCCTGATGTGATATTTGATGCCAACGGTGGCGATAGCTTACAAAAGGGTTGGGATATACTGGCCCGGGGCGGTAAAATGATTTCGTATGGTGTGCATACCAATTTGCCCAAAGAAAGTGGCCGCATCAATTACCTAAAGCTGGCCCTAGCATGGCTAAAAGCGCCACGGTTCAACTCCCTGAACATGAACCAGCGCAGCATCATCACCTTCAACCTCAGCTTTATGTTCGATCGTAAAGACTTGCTTAAAGAAGCCATGGATGATTTAATTGGTTGGCTGGAAGCTGGCAAAATAGAACCTTTAGCGGTTACTACCTATGCCTTTGAAGATGTTGCCCAAGCCCACAAAGACCTACAATCAGGCAAGACGATGGGGAAGTTGGTGTTGGTGGTTTGAGGTAAAGCACTACTGTCTGCCAGTATATAAAACACTCTCACGAATAACGATAGCACGTTTATCGGCTGGTGCTTCAAGAATGGCTGCTATGGTGGTCTCAATGTGTTTAGCCTTAGCATTCAAAGTGCCGATTTGGATAAAGATGCTATTCAAGCCAATCATCCTGTTGCCTTTTTGCATGCTCTTAAATTGTTTCAATTCGAGCAGCGGGTGCTGGGCATTAAGGTCAATTGCAAGGTTGAGGTTCTTGTTATTGTGGATACTTACTATATCGAATCCAATTATCAATTCCCATGGAATGACCATTCCTAGCTTTGTCTTTTTATCCCAAATACCCTCTTCGTTAATGATAAGTTGAGGTGACTTATCAAACAACAGCTTTATTCCAAAGGCAAAAACCATGATAGACATAGGTATTCCAATATAGGATACCCATTTGTTTTCATGGTTCTCATCCAGAAGCATTAAAATACCTCCGACAAGAAAAAGCGCCCCACCCAACAGCATAAAAATTGCCGATTTAGTAGAGTTTGTTAAGATGATCTCTGGCTTAGCCCATTTTCAAATTTTTAATCTTGAATCTCAAACCATCCCTCTCACCTGCAAACATACCTCCAACAACTCCTCCAACCTATCCAAGTACTTATATTTTTGTCCAGTTTCAAGCGTATTGGCTTGTAATTTTTACCAAATGCTCTTTTAAGATTTTTGTAGCCCAAATCCTAAAATTGGTACCTCTTTGACTTGACCCTGTAACCTACGGAAATTATAACATCTAAATTATAATAACGAACACTCATGTGTAACCCTTCTGTCACCTTCTCTTTATCTTGAACTGTCAAGGATTCCTTGACAGTCTGATTTTGACTAATTCCACCTTCTTTAAATAGGTTGCTAATGTGAAGTATTTCATTCTGCTTCGATTGATTAAACAAGATGGCAAATTGCTCTTGGGTAAGCCAAACGGTTTCATCATCCATGCTCACATTTAGCACGATGCCTTGCTCAATATACTCAATGATGGTTTCTCTAGTCATATACCTATAACATTACAACACCCCTCCACCCGAAACAAACCTCCAACAACAATTCCTCCAGCTTATCCAAGTGCAGCATGTTGTTGCCATCGCTTAGGGCTTGGGCGGGGTTATTTCAGGTAAGTAGTAAGTTCACTCCAAAATCTTCTTTTGTATACAGACTCTACATCCAATTTTAACATTCGCAATTTCAAGTATGTCTTTATGATTATTAACGACGATATTATTGTTTATAATTTCTAGTAGTAAGATTTCATATGCCATTTCGTATTCATCATATTTTAAAAAGTGTAAAACACTTATTGATTCATCGAGCGAACCTCTTAGTAGAGTCAAGTAAATTTTGGATAAAAGCTACTGTCTCTTCTGGTTTCATGGCTACTACTTTTATATAATCTCTAGTTTTGAGCCTAAAAATCAAACGACGCATTCAACCTCCTGCACTGGCTACCCAATTTTCAATTTTAAATCTTGAATTTTAAATTACAGAACGCACCTGCAAAACACACCTCCAGCAGTTCCTCCAGCCTATCCAAATGCAGCATGTTTTGGCCGTCGCTTAGGGCTTGGCCGGGGTTGGGGTGGGTTTCAATGAAAAGGCCGTCGGCACCAACGGCCATGGCGGCTTTGGCAATGGTGGCTATCAGTTCGGGTTTGCCACCTGTAACGCCGCTGGTTTGGTTGGGCTGTTGCAGACTGTGGGTGCAATCCATTATTACGGGTGCAAATTGTTTCATGATGGGTATCGAGCGAAAATCGACCACCAAATCTTGATAGCCAAACGTGGTGCCACGCTCGGTGAGCAGTACTTTTTGGTTGCCCGTGCTGCGCACCTTTTCGGCGGCAAACTGCATACTCAGGTGCTGAAAACTGGCCTTTTTGATGTTCACCCAAAGCCCTGTTTGCCCTGCAGCCAATAACAAATCGGTTTGGCGGCAAAGGAAGGCGGGAATTTGTAAGTAATCCACCACATCCTTTAGCTCATCGGCTTCGTAGCTCTCGTGTATATCGGTTACTACGGGTACGTTGTACTTCTTGCGAATGTCTTGCAAAATATCATAGGCCTGTTGCTTGCCTATGCCCGTAAAGCTATCCAAGCGGGTGCGGTTGGCTTTTTTGTATGAGGCCTTGAACACCAAATCAATATCCAACCGCTTACAGATGGCAGATACCCTTTCGGCCACCTCGTAAGGCGTTTCGGCATTCTCTATGGCGCAAGGGCCAGCTAGCAGAAGCAGTTTACTTTTCGTCATGTTGGTTGCGGGTTTGTTGGCCCAGGTAGCCGCCGTGGTGGCGCTTGGCGAAATCGTCTTTGGTAAATCCTTTGGCCTCCATTACCAGCACGCTCAACACATCGCCCGCGAGCATTACCGTAGTGCTGGTGGTTGGCGCCATGTGCAGCGGGCAAGCCTCTTCAAACTGTCCCATGTATAGCAGCACATCAACGGTCTGCTTCAATTCCGATTCGGGGTGCGACGTGATGGCAATTATCGAGTAGCTTATGCTCGAGCATACGCTCGGCCAAATCAACCAACTCCACAATCTCGCGAGTGCGGCCGCTATTGGTTAGCACAATCAGCACATCGTCCTTGCCGAGCATGCCCAAATCGCCGTGCTGCGCCTCACCGGGGTGAAGGAACACCGCAGGCGTGCCGGTGCTGCTCATGGTACTGGCAATTTTTTGGGCAATAAGCCCCGCTTTGCCCATCCCACTGGTTACTACCTTGCCTTTGCAGGCCAGTATCAGTTGCACTGCCGTTACCAGTCCATCATCCAAAGGGATGCTGCGCACGGCCTGCGCTTCGGTTTCTAGCACCTGCTTTGCGCGGGCCAATAAATCAGTTTGGTTTATTTCCATTTGTCTTCCCAGGTTTCCAGCCAACGGCCTTTTTCCCAATCGCGGGAGTTGATTACCTTATCATCGATAAACACGTCGTAAGGTGGCTTGGTTAGTTTTAGGTCATGATAACGGGCACCCCACGTTTTTAATTGTTGTGCGGTCAGCTCCGTCCAGTCGATGCCGCTTTGGCCGCGGGCCGTCCATAGGGCACAATGTGGTGGCCGGCATCGTACAGCTCGTTCACTTTTTGTATGTTCTCCATAATGGGCTGGCTATTGGGGTAGTCCATGCCATTGGTTTTGCAGATGGTATCGTCCACATCCACGTATATTGCTAGGGGTTTGCTTGGTAGTATCATGGGTACGAAAATACGGAAATGTTGGAACCCCCGCCAATGTCGGGGCAAGCGTGATTAGGTATAGGATTAGAGGATTGGAAAAGGATTACTCCCCATATCGCAAAAGTCTTTTTCTCCTGACTTATGGCAAGCAGGAATCAAATTAAGTTTAAGTTCGAAATATAGATGGCTTCAACTTATACAAATCTTACATTCCTATGCCAGATTTGTATAAAAATATCGTAGCGGTTATAAATACCGATGGCGGGTATCAAACTCCTCTTGGCTTACGTATTCGCCATTGATGGTGTTTTCTCTAAAGTACACATCGTTGCTTTTGGCACCCCGAAAGGTAGCCTTCTCGATGGTCATGTATTCAAACTTGGCGTTGGTAAGGTCGGCATCTGTAAAGTCGCACGACTTAATGTTGCCTTTTAAGAACTGCACCCCCTTGAGGTTAGCGCCTTTAAAATCAACCAAAAACGAACACTGGTTAAACACAGCGCCTTCAAGGTTTTCGCCTGCTAGGGAACCCACAATGTGTTGTCCCCCAAATTGCCTTACCCCCTCTTGGTAATGGCCTAGTAGTTCAGATGCTTTCATACTATTAAAGATAAAAGAATTTCTTTTTTATTTGCAACAGGGCAAAAAAGGTTAATTTTTTATCTTTTGGGCAATAGTTTGCAAGGCCTTAAGCGGCTTTGATTGGTACTGATGGATAAGGCTAGAAATACTATTTCAAATACTTGCGACTGATTAGTTCTTTCATAATTTCGTTGGTGCCGGCATAAATGCGTTGTACCCGTGCATCGGCCCAAGCGCGGGCCACTTGATACTCCCAAATGTAGCCATAGCCGCCGTGCAATTGCACACAAGCATCAGCCACTTTGCATTGAAGCTCAGTAAGCGAGTACTTGGCCATGGAGGCGGTAGCACCGTCAAGCTGCTTATTGTCGTGTAACTCAACGCAGCGGTCGGCAAATACCCGGCCCATTTCTACCTCAGTAGCCAGTTCGGCAATCTTGTATTTAGTGTTTTGAAACTCAGCCACTTGCTTGCCAAAAGCTTGGCGCTCTTTAATGTATTGTATAGTTAGGTTTAAGGTTGCCTCAGCAGCAGCTATTGCACCCAAAATCCATCACGCTGCCGCCTTTTGCGCCAGCTCTGTCATTAGGTAAGTAAAACCGTGGCCTTCGCTGCCCAATAGGTTCTCTTTAGGCACTTTTACGTTATCAAAAAATAGCTCGCAGGTATCTTGCGCATGCAAACCCGCTTTATGGAACGGTTTGCCCTTGCTGAAACCTTCGGCATTGGCATCCATCACCACAGGCTGATGCCTCGCAATTTTTGCAGTCGGCTCTTTTGGCAATCCAGCTATGTCGCACAGGTAACCGTTGGTAATAAACGTTTTAGAGCCATTTACTAGGTAATGGTCGCCTTTATCAACGGCTGTAGTGCGCATGCCTTGCAAATCGCTGCCAGCACCAGGCTCTGTCATGGCAATGGCGGCAATGTATTCGCCACTCACCATTTTAGGAAGGTACTTTTGTTTGGTGGCCTCACTGCCGTAATGGTCGATGTACGGGCAAACGATATCGCTGTGCAATGGATAACCTACGGCCGGACCAGCACAACCAGTAAGGGCCAATACTTCGGTAAAAATGGCATTGTAACGGAAATCTTTAATACCCAAACCGCCGTATTGCTCATCAACCTGCATGCACAAAAAGCCGTTCTCACCTAGTTTCTGCCAGCTTTCGCGGCTCACCATGTGGTCTTTTTCCCACTGCTCGTTGTTGGGGGTTATCTCTTTGGCAGCAAAGTCGGCAACGGTTTTAAAGAAAAGTAGGTGCTCGTCGTTGTATATGGTACGGGGTATACTTGGTGTATTTTGCATAGCGTTTCAATTTGAAGTTGCAAGTTACTAACTAGACGCAAGACATAAGACACAAGACACAAGACTTTTTTACTTGTGCCCTAATTTTTAGAATCAAATTAGATTTGAGATTTGAAATGAGAGATGACAAATTAAGCTCACGAAATTAGAGCAATCCCCGTAAGGGCTGGCTCGTTGCAAATGCCGATGAATACTTGTACATCTGCGCAGCTAACTACACTGGCAAGGGTGGCCTGATTAAGATTGATGCGCTTTTGTAGCCTCACTGCCCACATTGGTTTCCGCTAAGGCGGAAATGTAAGCGCAGCCTACTGCTATCAATTGCAGGTAGGACTGAAATAGCCTACGCCAGAATATGGGGATAGGAGTTAAAACTTAAAATAATCTTACTGATTAATAGTTTTGCAAAAGGCGTTAAATTCAGAATTCTCCTCACCTCCAAGTTCAATTGACTTAGCATACTCCTCACAAGCCATTATAAACTCAAATTGATTGGATAAAGATTTAGCTAAACTAAGATGATAACTGGCATCCATTGGGTCTAAACTGACGGCTTGCTTAAACAGCTTTCTGCATTTTCGTAATCTGCTTGTTCAAGAAAAAATCAACCCTTTATATAATGGGTCTCCCCATCATACGGGTTAATTTTCTAAGTGAATTATCAATATCAGATAATGCCAGCTGAAACTTCCCTTGCCCTCGATAATAACTTCCTCTGAGTTTATAAGCCAAATCATTATTGCTATAATAAGCAATTGAGCTATCAAGATAGGATTGTGTCAAATCCATATTCTCTGCATAAAAATTAATCATTGCCCTTTCTACATAAAACAGAGAATGTAAAACAGAATCGTATGTTAAAGTTTGTGCAAAAACTAATATCAATAGATGCACTGTCATACTTTCCGAGCATAATATATGACCATGCACGACTTGAGAGGAAACTTGCAAGCATTTCTTTCGCTGGCCTAGTTTCGTAATCAATTATCATTTCATTAATCAGACTAGAGTAAGTAATAACTGCTCTATTATACTTATACAATGCAAGCTCAGCCTTACCTTTAAGCTCACGCTCATCAAAGCTCAATGCAACTATCTGCGCAATTTAACAAACATCTCATAATCTTTAAGACTATAATACTCACTTAAATTGCAGTTATTAATGGAATTCCCATGAACATCGTTGCTATGACACCCCAGCAAACCCAGGTAAAATATAAACGTAATTTTCAATAATTAACTTTGAGACCTCTATTGGACCTATAAATTTTCTCTTCCTCCGATATTGGAAACCGCACATAATTTGGAATATTATTATTTTGGTTAGATAATGGTGGTAAAGTAAATCTATTTATTAAATCCATTGTTACAGTGTAGCTTACTAAAAATGCTTGGTTTCTATATAGATGGAGCTCCCCTCGTCCTCGTCTCTTCCAGACGAGGATGTAACGTACCTCGCGTCTCCAGACGCCCGTGGGCACAAACACAAAGGTATGTGCTAATTTAAAGTATGTTACATAATTCTAACGGTATCACGCATATCTCGCCCCCCGTTGGGTTAGCACTGTCCGAAAAGCTAAATGGTATGGCAACTTAGTCGTTTTTCAATGACAATACCGCGTTAAATATACCTTCCTGCACGACAAAACAAGATTTTTCAGTACAAATTCCATGGACCATCGACTGTCGACCGTGGACCAAATCAATCCCACTCCAATATCATCTCTACCGAATAATGGTCGCTTAGGCCAACGGTGGTGCCGTAGCGCTTAGGGTTGCCGCTTTTCCAGGCTGGGCCAATGCGTATGGTGGCGGTGTGCGTTTGATGGTACGTTGGCGCCATTGTCGCGCACCAAAATATAATCAACGGTGTGTCAATTTCTGTGGTCGAAGCGGTGTCTTCCTTTGCAATTGTAGTGCGGTTGCTGTTCTACGTGCAGCAGGCGCAGCATGGCTTACAGCATCTTCTGGCTTGCTTTTCTTGGCAATTCATATCGCCTCCCCACCTGCGCGTGGCTATTTCAGGCCTACGTGCAACTTTTGTTGGTAGGCTATGCCTACTTGGCTCCAACAGAGCCACCCCACGTAACACGTACACAAAACACAAAGGCACGTGCTAATATAAAGTATATTACATAATTTAACAGCATGGCACACAGCTATGTTATCCACGACCATGCCGAGCGGCATTACATGACTTTTCAGATTGTAGGTTGGGTCGATATTTTCACTCGTCAGCGGTACAGGGATATAGTGCTGGAAAGCTTTACGTATTGCCGTGCCCATAAAGGTCTTGAATTAAATGCTTACGTAATAATGAGTAACCATATACACTTGATAATAGCAGCTAAGCATGGCAACTTGGGCGATGTGGTACGTGATTTGAAAGCACATACCGCAAGGCAGATACTGGCATCGGTGCAGCAAGAACCAGAAAGCCGAAGGGAGTGGATGCTGTCTGTTTTTAAGTTTGCCGCAGGCGGCCATAGCCGTAACACCCACTATCAACTTTGGACACACGAGAACCATGCGGTGTTTATGAACCCTATGATACCCGAAATGTTCACCCAACGCCTTAACTACATACACCAGAACCCTGTAAGGGCTGGGTTGTAGCCAATGCCGATGATTACGTGTACAGCAGCGCAGCCAATTACACGGGCAAGGGTGGCCTAATTGAAATAGATGCGCTTTTGTAGCCTCACTGCCCACATTGGTTTCCGCTATGGCGGAAAGGTAGGCAAGTCATTACTGATTATCTGTACGTAGGCCTGAAATAGCCTACGTGCAGAATGAGGGAAAAGCATAGCTGCACCTTAAACTGAATTATTCTCGTATGTAGCGTGCAAAAACGGATCTAAATTTTTCAAGCAATTGATCATTTTTAATTTCAATTTCCCAATAAGATGTGTCTATCAGCTCTATACATATTTCATAAGGTTCACTATATCCATTTGTTGGATTGATTCGGCAGGCGCATATATGTATGCTAAGAATTTGCTCTAGACAATTCCCCAAATTCAATAACTCATCGAAAGGAAACAATATGCCATCCAAGGAGTTATTTACTTTATCTTCCAATACAAGATAATCAAAATCACAATCCCAAGTTCCCATAGCATCAAGCCAAAATAAGTACCAGTTATAACTGGAATAATCAGTTATCTGAGCTAAAATTTCTTTCAGAGTGATAACTTTGTTACCTGACTCCCATTGATTCAGCATAATCATAACAACACATTTCGTTACAAATCTGGACTCATTGGTTGGGGATCTCCCCTCTTATAACTCCCTCTTGCTCCAGGATCACTTGGAGTATATTGATGCTCGTGAGGATTTGTATGGTTCGTTGGCCTTCCATGATCGGTAAAGTCAACGGTCGCCCTGACAGATGATAATTAACAATCCAAGATTGCAAGGGATGATTGATTGTATGGGCAGACAAGTTTTAACATCTGACTTGGGAAGAGAATGTGTAAATAACTTTCAAGGAGGATTTATTAAACTCAAAGATTTCCCCAATATAGATCTTAATCAGAAAACAGTAGGTCCTGATTGGAAGTGATGCCTCCCCTCGTCCTCGTCTTCTTGACGAGGATGAAAAGGACCTCGCGTCTCCAGACGCCCGTGGGCACAAAACACAAAGGTATGTGCTAATTTAAAGTATGTTACATAATTTAACGGTATCACGCATATCTCGCCCCCGTTGGGTTAGCACTGTCCGAAAAGCTAAATGGTATGGCAACTTAGTCGTTTTTCAATGACAATACCGCATTAAATATACCTTCCTGCACGACAAAACAAGATTTTTCAGTACAAATTCCATGGACCATCGACTATCGACTATGAACCAAATCAATCCTCCCACTCCAATATCATCTCTACCGAGTAGTGGTCGCTTAGGCCAACGGTGGTGCCGTAGCGCTTGGGGTTGCCGCTTTTCCAGGCTGGGCCAATGCGTATGGTGGCGGTGCGTTTGATGGTAATGTTAGCGCCATTGTCGCGTACCAAAATATAATCAACGGTGTGGTCAATTTCTGTGGTCGAAGCGGTGTCTTCCTTGCAATTGTAGTGCGGTTGCTGTTCTACGTGCAGCAGGCGCAGCATGGCTTCATAGTCTTCTGGCTTGCTTTTCTGGCAATTCATATCGCCACAAATAATCTGTATGGTGGCGCTATCTTCGTTGGGTTTTAGGAGCTCATCGTATAGTTGCCTAAACTGGTGACGGTTTACCTCTTGCGGGTTGCCGTTGGTATGGGTGCCCAATATCTGGAAAATGTGGCCGTTGTGCTCGCCCTCCACCATCAATCCACCTTTGCGGGCCAGGCAACCGTCGTTGGCGCATTCCGTAAATTCCACTTCTCCTTTTACGCTCAGTGGGCGGTCGCTCAATACCCAAATACCGCTATTGGCGCGCCAGCTAAATTTACGGTTGGCAGGGCCGTAATGGTAAGGGTATTGCTTCTTTAGTCCTTTGTAAATTTTGCGCCTTGAGCGCATTTTAAACGCCTCTTGAAACACGATGATGTTGTAATCGCGCTTACCCAATTCTTCTACAATGCCTTTACAACGCTTACCTTTTTTGGTTTTATAGTACACGCAATATGGTAGCATGTGTATGTTCCAACTTAAGATTTTGAATTGTTCGGGGTATGGCGGGGTGTACTCCTTTTGGGCGAAGGTGGGTAGGGATAAAAGTAGGGCAATTGCCAGAATAAGCGCTCGCATAATGGGTGGTTGGTGTGATGGTTAAAGATAAGGATGTTGATTGAATACCGTATTTTGTTAGAACCTTGATTTATTAAAGGATTGGCAGATTAGGAAAGGATTTTTACCGCAATACGTAAAAATCCTTTCCTAATCACGGTAATCAAGCAGAATCAGGGTTCCAAACCTCATTAACCCTCGCCCAAGGCGAGGCAAGTCTATAACCCACCTACCAATAATCAAAAAACAAAGTGGCATGTCGTTTGCCTTGGTTATCTTTGATGCTCCAAACTGGCTACATGGCTACCACAGGCTACACATCTCAACAACTCGCTAAAGTAATGGGCGGCAACTGGCTCCAGTTTACTGGAGATAGGCCTATACACGGTTTGTCGTTGGATAGCCGCAAAATTACTGACCCAGAAACGGCCCTGTTTTTTGCCGTAAAAGGCAAACGCCACGATGGCCATAAGTTTTTGGGCGAGCTGTATGCATTAGGTGTGCGCAACTTTGTAGTTACCGAAGAAGAGAAAGCCTACGACCTGCCAGAAGCCAACGTTTTAAAGGTAAATGATAGCATCCGTGCCCTGCAAAACTTGGTAGCTTGGCATCGTGAGCAATACAAACTGCCCGTTATCGGCATTACGGGCAGCAACGGCAAAACCATTGTAAAAGAGTGGCTGTATCAGTTGTTGGAAGAAGATTATGTAATAGTGCGCAGCCCTAAGAGCTACAACAGCCAAATAGGCGTACCGCTATCGGTTTGGCAATTGAACGATAGCCATACACTGGGCATATTTGAGGCGGGCATATCAGAAGCCGGGGAAATGGAGCACTTGCAGAAGGTGATAAAACCCGACATCGGTATTTTTACCAATATCGGTGAGGCGCACAGCGAAGGTTTCTTGAACAATCGCCACAAGGTAAAGGAGAAGCTGAAACTGTTTATCCATAGCCGCATCCTTATCTATTGTAAAGATTACCACGAGATAACCCAGGCCATTACCGAAATACGCAGCCAGTTTACCGACGACGAGGCGCAAGAAAAGTTCCAGTTGTTTACCTGGGCACACAAAACCGATGCCGACCTCCGCATTACCAAAATAGAATCAAGCAGCAACGAGACTCGTATTGAAGGAGTATATAAAGGGGAGGAGATACACATTGTTACCCCATTTATTGATAAAGCAAGCATAGAAAACTCAATACACTGCTGGGCAACCATGCTATACCTGCGGGTACACCAAGAGGTAATACAAGAGCGGATGCGCAAGTTGGGTAAAATAGCCATGCGCCTAGAACTAAAGGATGCCGTGAATAACTGTAGCTTGATAAACGATAGCTATAACTCCGACCTTGGCTCGCTAACTATTGCCTTAGACTTTTTGAACCAACAGAAGCAGCACCCAAAAAAAACCCTCATCTTGTCAGATATACTACAGTCTGGCAAAAGTGAGATGGACTTGTATGAAGATGTGGCGGCGTTGGTAGGTCAAAAAAACATAACCCGCCTATTGGGTATCGGCAAAGCCATCTCAAGGCAGCATAAAATTTTTGAAAACAACCCGAAGCTGGAGGTTGCCTTTTTTGAGAGCACCGATGCATTTTTGGCACAATTGGCTTCCATCCATTTTACAGACGAAACCATACTGTTAAAAGGTGCCCGTAGTTTTGAGTTTGAGCGTATAAGTAAGCTACTGGAGCAAAAGGTACACGAAACGGTATTGGAGATTAACCTAAATGCCCTGGCGCACAACCTACAAGTGTACCACAGCCTGCTTAAGCCTGGGGTGAAAACCATGGTGATGGTAAAGGCGCTATCGTATGGTAGTGGCAGCTTTGAGGTGGCCAACACTTTGCAGTTCCACAGGGCTGATTATTTAGCCGTAGCCTATACCGATGAGGCCGTTACTTTGCGCAAAGGTGGCATTACATTGCCTATAATGGTAATGAACCCCGAGCCTAGAAGTTTTGAGGCCATAGTACAGTATCAACTAGAACCTGATTTATACAACGAGGGCATTTTCCAGAAATTTAGTGAGTACTTGCAGTTAAGCGGGCATGCTAATGCCGATAAGCCGCTCCCTATCCATATTGAGCTGGATACGGGTATGCACCGGTTAGGTTATGGGCCCAACGATATAGCTAGCCTGTTAGATATTTTGCAGGCTTCGCCATGGCTTAAGGTGCAAAGCATATTCTCACATCTAGCTGCCAGCGAAGAGGCCGTGCATGATGGCTTTACCAGTGAACAAATTGCTAGGTTTGAGCAAATGAGCTTGCAGATTATCAAAAGCCTTGATTACCAACCGATGAGGCACATACTCAACTCGGCGGGTATAGCTCGTTTTCCGGATGCACAATATGATATGGTGCGGTTGGGCTTGGGTGTATATGGCATTGATACCAGTACCGCACTGGCAGGCAAACTGCAACAAGTGGGCCGCATGCGCACTACTGTTTCGCAGCTTCGCACCATTGCCGCTGGCGATACCGTAAGCTATAGCCGCACTTACACTGCTGCTACCGAGCGCCGCATTGCTACTGTATGCGTGGGCTATGCTGATGGTATTGATAGGCGCTTAAGCAATGGCATAGGCAGCATGATGGTGCATGGGTGCTTAGCGCCTATTGTTGGCAAGGTATGCATGGATATGTGTATGCTAGATGTAACCGATGTGCCGGAAGCCACAGAGGGTGATGAGGTTATCGTGTTCGGCCCTGAACTGCCCGTTCAAAAAGTTGCTGAGTGGGCGGGCACTATCCCCTATGAAATACTTACGGGTATTAGCAGCAGGGTTAAAAGGGTTTATTGGCAGGAGTAAACAACCCCTTTTTTTGATTATTATTAACCACTTGCGCAATTATTTGCTTATCTTTAAACCATATTAGCGGATAGGCCGTTATTAGGGAAGTTAAGATTGATGCAGCAAATTGCTAGTTCCAAAAAGTTTCAGTAAAATTGCATCACAATATCCAACTACATCCTACTTATTACCTCAATACCCATTAATAACTAACTCAAGAATTTATTGATTAACGGATAATTTCGTTTCCCAATCGCTGATACCCGTCCGGGTTAGATGCAGATAGTTTTCCACTTATGACGTTTTTAACAAAACCATCTTTTTAATTAAACATCACCGTATGTACGATATCCTGCAATTAAATGAAATGTTGGTTCCTGATCTTAAGGAAATTGCAGACAAACTCAACATTAAAGATTACCGTAAGCTTGACAAGCAAGACCTGATTTATAAAATATTGGATGAGCAAGCCGTAAACCCTAACAAGGTAAAAAGCTTAAAAGGCGAAAAAACCGAAGACCCTACCTCTATGTCGAAAGCACCGAGCAAAGGCAAGGATAATGAGCGCCGCACCCGCAAGCCCCGAGTAACCAAAGACGATACCAATAAGGAAACTCCGGCTGCCGAGGCCACCGAAGAAGCACCCAAAGAAGCCGCCAAGCCAGAGCCTAAAGCTGCCGAAAAAGCTAGCGCCAAAGCAAGGCCTGCCGCCAAAGCTGCTGACGAGCGCCCACGCCGTGGCCGCAAAACTGACGACGACAACGCTGGCAACAAAGCCCCTAAGGCTGAATTGTTTGCTGAGCAAGACGGCAACAAAAAAGATGCCCCTGCACCTAAGGAAGAGTCAACTGACGCGCCTAAAGCCCAGGATGCACCAGCTGGTGAAAATACCCCAGCAGCAAAAGATAACGATAAGCCTCAACGCGACCAAAAAGACCAAAAGGATAATAAGGATGAGCCAGAGCGTAAGCCTTATGGCCAGCAGGTAATGGAGAAACGCGAGCAGCAACGCCAACAGCGTGAAAAACGTGAGCAGCGCGAACCAACCTTCAATATTGAGTTTGATGGTGTAATTGAAAGCGAAGGCGTGTTGGAAATGATGCCTGATGGGTATGGTTTCCTTCGCAGCAGCGATTATAACTACCTTTCATCTCCCGATGATATCTACGTATCGCCCAGCCAGATTAAACTGTTTGGTTTGAAAACCGGCGATACCGTAAATGGTACTGTACGTCCACCAAAAGAAGGCGAAAAATACTTTGCCTTGCTAAAGGTTGACCAATTGAATGGCAGAGACCCGCGCGAAGTGCGCGATAGGGTGCCGTTTGATTACCTTACCCCACTTTTTCCGCAAGAAAAATTCAAGTTGTTTAACGGTGGCGACGATTACAGCACCCGCTTGATGGACTTGTTTACCCCTATCGGTAAAGGTCAGCGTGGTTTGATTGTGGCGCAGCCAAAAACCGGTAAAACCATGTTGCTTAAGAGCGTGGCTAACGCCATTGCCAAAAACCACCCAGAGGCTTACCTTATCATCCTTTTGATTGATGAGCGCCCAGAGGAAGTAACTGACATGAAACGCAGCGTAAACGCCGAGGTGATTGCCTCAACGTTTGACGAGCCAGCCGATAAGCACGTAAAAGTTTCGAGCATTGTGTTGCAAAAAGCCAAGCGATTGGTAGAGTGTGGCCACGATGTAATTATCCTGCTTGATTCTATTACCCGCTTGGCACGCGCCCACAATACCGTGGCCCCTGCCAGTGGCAAGGTACTATCGGGTGGTGTTGAGGCCAACGCCTTGCACAAGCCTAAGCAGTTCTTTGGCGCAGCCCGTAAAATTGAAAACGGTGGCTCATTAACCATATTGGCTACTGCTTTAATTGATACCGGAAGCAAAATGGATGAGGTGATATTTGAAGAGTTTAAAGGTACCGGTAACATGGAGCTGCAGTTGGACCGCAAGTTGGCCAACCGTCGTATCTACCCGGCTATCGATTTGACTACTTCGAGCACACGTCGCGAAGACTTGCTGTTAGACCGCGAAACCCTACAGCGTATGTGGGTATTGCGCAAGCACTTGGCCGATATGAACACCGAAGAGGCCATGAACTTCCTATTGCAAAACATGAAAGGCACCCGCACCAACGAGGAGTTTATCATCAGCATGAACGGCTAATTAGCCCTCAATATACCTACACGCAAGCCGTCTCGTTCTAAACGAGACGGCTTGTTGTTTTTTAACAATGTCACAAACCACCTGTCATCCCCCTTCGACGAAAAGCTCAGGGCAGGCTCAGCGAGGGACCCTCCAGCGGATAAGAACTAACGATGCCCTATTACTGAACCCCAAACCGCTGATGCGCTATACCCTTATCCATCGACCATCGACCGTGGACCATGGACCAACAGTTGGAACCACCTGTTACCCCATTCGGTTTATTTATTGGTAACTTAGCAAAACCAAAAGTTATGTTGAAGAATCCATTTTTTAAGCCCGTAAAACTGCGCCGGTTCGATTATCAGCCGGTGTTCTACGACCCGAAGAAAGACACGGGTGAAGACAGCGTTGAGCAAAAACGTTTCGACTTTAAATCGGCATACGAAGAGCAAAAATCTGAAGTAAGCCCGAGCTTTGACATGTACCACCGCGGCAGCGTAGATTACGACACCGAGCGCATCCGCAAGAGCCGCTACGTAAAAATGGCCCTTATGATGGGCATGGCCTCCATCGTGTTTGTATACTACGTATTGCCCCGGCCTCAGTTGATAACCATTATCGAGCAAGCCTTCCAGCTACCCCCGCTCATCTACGAAGCCGCCCTCTTCCTCCTCGTCTTCATCATGCTCAT
>JAGYJT010000026.1 GCA_018401955.1 Chitinophagales bacterium
GCTCGCACCCAATACTTGGTATAGGTACATGCCATTAGGTAAATTGGCAGTTGAAATTTCGGTAGTTTTGCCATCAAGCGGTTGTGTAAGTATTGCTTTACCTGAAAGGTCGTAAAGCACAATTGATGCACCTTGCTGCCATTGATTATGGTTAATAACCAGGCGGTTTTGGGCAGGGTTGGGGTATATGTGGATAGAGCTGTTGTTGTAAGAAATGTTCCGTATGCCTATACCAAAGTCAACTTTTGCGATTGATGGGTCGGTCATTATTACTGGATTTGAGTCGAAGTAAATACCCACTTGGTTTATTATTTCGGTACCGTTACTTACACCCGCGTTTTTCACCCTTATGCGGAAGAAGATATAGCCATGGCTACCGGGTTCGTTCACGTTGCTATCAGGCAACAGAATGTTTGGAAACTCCCAGATACCGATGTTGCCATCCTCTATACGAAACTTGTAATCGTGGCTGGCAGATAATAGCTGGATGGAGTTTATATCCAAAAACGGGGAGTTTATAGTGTCGCGAACTGTGATATTGAAAGCCGTATCGTTGCCTGTGTTTTGGAAACGGATACGGTATACAATGTACTTGTTTCCATCTACAAACTCCTGCGAAAGCACGTCAGGGTATGCTGTTTTATCGTTGGGGTCGTAGGCTGCAAGTATGGTTTCCGTTATGATACTGGTGTCGTTTGATAAATCTATGTCGTTTGCGGTTGATTCAACGAAAGCAGTTGTGCTCACTTGAGAGCCCATTAAACTCAATCCATTCAAAGGGGCCATAGTTACATGGTAAAAGGCCGTTTGCCCAAGTTGTAAGGTGTCAACATTCCAGATAATCTGCCCTGGAGATTGAGCTGTTGGCAATACATTGGACGTATCATATTGAAAGATGGTATCGTGATAAAAATACAAGGTTGGGGCAACCGGTGTGGTGCCAAAGTTTATAACGCTTATAGTAAAATTGGATGGTTGCCCAACTCTAAATAAGGAGCTGGCGGATGACACGATTATATCGCTTGTATGCTGGTTTACACTGAGTCCGAAATCTAATCCGCTGTTTAAGTTCCCTAAAGTAACATTGTTAATTAAATATTGATTGGGCGAAGATGTTAGCGAAAAGGCCGCGCTAGAATCAGGAACAATCAAGAAAGAGCCAACAGGTAACGCTAATTGATAATTACCTTGACGCTCGGTAAATACTTGGGTGTTGCCAATTCTTATTTTGTATTGGGATATTCCAAAATCGAGGCTGTCAAATATGCCATTTTGGTTTTTATCCAAATATACTTTTCCGCTAACTATGTTGGTATTGCCATTGGTATGCGATGGGTAGCAGGCAGAAAGCCTGCTCGGATTTGAAGCGTTAAAAGGTTGACAAGGTTGAAAGTTTTCTTTTACTCTTAAATAAACAGGATGCCCAAGATCATCCAAGTCAAGTAAGAGCTCTGAAGAAAACGCAGCAAACCTTACCCTTGCCCGTAGCTTAAGTTTATACTGACCAATGGTGTCGATTATATTACCATGGAAGTAAATGCAGGCTGCCTCGTTTGGTGCTACAGGATTGTTTAAAGTATTCCATGATAAGCCACAAGGCATATTTATAATAGAATCGAAAATAATATATTGAACAGGAAGCGTCACACCACTTAATGTAATTGAACTGGGGCAGTTGAAAGTAAGTATAGTACTTGATGGAAGCGCACGAACAATACATGGTATTGAATCGTTTGGTGGGTAAAAACCCTCTGGCAATCCATTTGGGGCAAGGTAGCATTGACTGTAGGCTGCAACATATGCAAATAGGATGCTAAAGAGTAAAATCCCCTTTTTCATGATAGGTGGTTTTGGTGAAATATATACATAAGATGTACCACAAACCTGAAAGGGTTGCATTATATTAGAAAGAAATTGATAAGTGTGTTGAATTATAGGCTAACCGTGCGGCTATATCTTCCCATTCACCACCACCCAAATCTCTTGTTCCAGCTTGTTTGCCTCGGTAACTAGGCCTTCGCCGCGTTGCACTATGGTATTTGCAAATGTTTTGTCGTCCAAGCCACCTGCATTTACCTTCACGTTCAAGAAAGCTCCCAATACGGCGGTTCGGGCACACAAGGCACCCACTCCTGCATCGGTTACGCTGTTGGGGTTGCCAATTTCGGCCATTGCTTTAATAATGGTCATGCTTTCAAAGCTCAATTCCATTACCTTAAACGGCACTTCCATGGCATACTTGGTGGCATCTTGTACGGCTTGTTTGCGGGTGGTTTTTTCAGCATCGTTGCCCTTGGGTAGTGCAAAAGCAGCCATAATGGCGTTGAACGATTTTGTATCCTCGTCAACCAGTTTTATCAACTGGTCTTTTATAGCTTGGCCTTTGGCAGCCCAAGTGCTAAACTCTTGCCAACGGTCGTCCCAGCCACGCTTGTGGCTGCTTAGGTTGGCTACCATTGTAGCTAATGATATACCTAACGCACCTGTGTAGGCTGATATGGAGCCACCACCTGGTGCTGGCGATTCGCTGGCAGTTTCGTCAGCAAAAGCTTTCAAATCCATGTTAACCAGTCGGCTGTCGGCGGGGTCTTCCAGTAGATATTCTATTACCCGCTTCTTAGGGTCAAAGGGTTTCAATTCATCCAATCCCAATGATTTGATGGCGATTTTTACCAGCTCGCTTTCGCTTACGCCTGCTGAGCGCTGCTGTTTCTCTAGGAAATACTTTCCAGCATCCAACAGGCTTTTTAACGGAATTAAGCCGACCAACTCTGAGCCCGTTACCCTTATACCACGGCTAGTGGCACTTTTTACCACTTCATCAAATGCGATGTGGACAGGAGTAATGGTTACATTGGTAAGGTTCATGCTTATTTGGGCCACGCCATACTCCTCAATGTACCAACCGATGGCTTTAACAGCCTTTAAAGTACCGGGTACGCGCACTGCATTACCCTTTTCATCTTTTACCACAGGGCCTGTTATTGGGTTTTTTTTACGTTTTATGCGACCATTCTCACGTACATCAAAGGCGATGCTATTAGCACGGCGCTCGCTGGTGGTGTTAAGGTTTACGTTGTAAGCCACCAAAAAGTCGCGGGCGCTTATAGCCACATTACCACTCTTGGCGTTAAACTTAGCTGGGCCGAAGTCGGGCTTCCATTCAGGTTTCAATATTTTTTCGGGAATGCCTTCATACTCACCGGCACGCACGCTTGCGAGGTTCTTGCGTTTGGGTTCGGTAGCAGCGTACTCGTACAAGTAAACGGGTATGTTTAGTTCATTACCAACCCGCTCACCAATTTTGCGGGCCACTTCAACACACTCGTCCATCGTTACCCCGCTTATGGGGATGATAGGGCATACATCGGTAGCGCCAAAACGTGGGTGCTCGCCTTTGTGTTTGCTCATATCAATTACCTCGCTTGCCTTTTTAATGCCACGGAAAGCAGCCTCTGCAATCTGCTCTGGTTCGCCCACAAAGGTTACCACTGTTCTATTGGTATCCTTACCTGGGTCTACATCCAACAACTTTACGCCTTCTACACTTTCAATGGCATCGGTAATCTGTTTGATGATGGCCATATTCTTTCCTTCGCTAAAGTTGGGTACGCATTCTACCAGTTTGCGGGTCATAGGGTTTGTTTTTTGATGTAAGGTAAAGATAACAGGCTAATTTGAAAATGTGCCAATTTGGAAATTTGAAAATGCCATCAAGCGGTTATTCCAAGTTTGCGCATAGTAGCCAATCGGTTTACCTTATGGGTGGCAGTTTCTTCAAATTGAGATATAGTGAAAATTTCCCGCGGCATTTCATATCGGGTGAGGGTTGTAGCCAAGCTTTCTTTCAACTTGCTAATTGAGGTTGCTGTTAATGCACCTCCTTCCAATACTAATATCAATTTTTGGCCCAGCTGCCCATCGGCAACGCCTGCCATAAAAAAGCGCTGGGCTAATAATGGCAGTATTTTGCGCTCTAGCTGCTCAGGCGAAAGCTTAATGCCGCCAGAGTTTACCACATTATCCACCCTGCCGAGCCAATTGAAATGTCTATCGTTAACTACTTCAACAATATCGTTAGTAATAACAGGTTGGCTGGATAGGGCAGGCGCGATGATTACTAAACAATCTCTTTCATCTTGCCCAAGAATAATATCGGGGTCAGTGGTTTCAAACGCATCTTGGGCAGCCCCACTTAATCGGCGCATAGCAATATGGCTGATGGTCTCCGTCATGCCAAACGTTTCAAACACGTTGTTGGGGAACAACTTAAGCTTTTGGGCCAACTTGGGCGAAACCGGACTGCCACCTAAAAGTATGTTATCAATAGCTTGTATACGCTCGGTAAGCTTTACATCTTTCTTATCAAGCATTGCCTTTAGCTGGCTGGGTACCCAAGCAACTAGCTGTAAGGCTATTTGAGTATCAAAATGTTCTAACGGGTTGTTGCTTGGTGCTACTGCCCAAAGGTGCCAGCCGTTTTCAATGGCGCGCACTATCATCATTTTACCGGCGATGTAATTTGCCGAAAGACTCAGCAATGCATTACTTCCCTCACCGAGGTTGAGATATTGTGCAGTCATTAAAGCACTGTTGCGCACTTGCACTTTGTTAAGCTTTATAGCCTTGGGTTTGCCCGTTGAGCCAGAAGTGTTAACGGTAATGGTTGGCTCGCCGTTGAGCCATTCCAGTATAAAGGCATACAAATCTTGTTCCCATGTGGTTGGTGTAGCTTGCAACCGTTCGGTGGCAAATTGCCTTAACAGCGATGCGGTAAAAGGTTGTCCGTTTAAATGGAATGGCATAGTGTAACAGTGGTTAGCCCAAAATTACACCTAATTCCCAATCTTGCGCAGGGTTGCTCTTTAAGTATTCGCTATCCAAATACAGCGGGCTGCCTATGTTGTTGCTGTAAAGTTGACCTGTGCCAAGCCCTTGGGGCAATGGGTTATCAAGTGTATAGGCCCATTGGGCAATAGTATTTAAGCCAATGTTAGACTCTAGCATTGAGGTTACCCACCAACCTATATTGCGCTCAGTGGCCAATGCTATCCAGCGCTCACATGCTTCAATACCACCTAGCAGGCTAGGCTTTAGTATCAAGTATTGCGGTTTAATGGTATCCAGCAATTCTGTTTGTCTCGCCCCATACACACCAATGAGTTCTTCATCCAGCGCAATGGGCACCGGAGATTCTCTGCACAATTTTGCCATAGCATCCCATTGCCCTGTTTGTATGGGCTGCTCAATACTATGAACTTGGATATGGGCCAGCTGTTGCAGTTTAGTTAATGCTTCTTCAGGCTTAAAAGCTCCATTGGCATCCACTCTCAACTCCAATTGGTCGGCCCCATAATGTTCTCTTATACCATCCAACAATTCCATCTCCGACAGCCAGTCAATAGCCCCTATCTTTAACTTTATGCAACTAAAACCAGCAATCAACTTTTCATTTATCTGCGCCAGCATGTTGTCTTTTCTTCCCATCCAAATTAGGCCATTAATGCGGATGCTATCGGCACCTTCGGTAAACGGGCTAGGGTAGGGGCTGCGCATGCCTCCGCTGGCAAGGTCTAACAATGCACACTCTAAACCAAACTTAATGGACGGAAACCCATCCAAACTATTATCCTCAAACAACAACGGAAAATCGTTGATTAATTCACAAACTCTATGCAGTTGGGATTCATAATCTGCTGGCTTATCAGGGCTTAGATCCCATATGGGGCCACATTCTCCTATACCATTTACTCCATGCTCATCGGTAACTATTAGATACCAACAAGGTTTTTCGGTTAGCACCCCCCGGCTGGTACCACTGGGTTTATTAAAATTCAATGGCCTGCTCACCAAACGGGCGGTAAGGTGTTTATCGCTTAAAGGTTCTAGCTGCTTAAGCATTTACTACGTAGGTCTTAAAAATGTTTGTGTAAATAACGAAAAGTAAAACAGTAATTACAAGATTAACAATCATTAGCAGCACTTTCAAAAAAGTATCATCAATATTTTTGAGTGAAATAAGACCTGGTAGAATGCAGAGCAGAATTAAAATATTCAGTGGTAAAAACCTGGGTACACTCTCTTTCGGAATTATCTCAGAGATAGTGAGGAAAATAATATAAGACAGGTTGATAGAGATATTGCACAATATCTGTATCAACCCAGTTATCTTCAAAAGTTGGTTGAGTACCATATTGCAAGTTAACAAATGATGGGATTAAAAGGATTTGGTAACACACTGATTATTTACCGCTATTTGTGGAGTTTTATTGCAACGAAAGGGCATACTTAAGCAACTACAGTTAGTATGGATTCTCTTTTAAGGATAATAATACCTGTTGCGGTGCTAATGATTGCCCACATCATATAACCACAAAGGCTACCATTTTTGGCAGCCTTTGTGGTTTGTTAAGGTTTATTTCATTTTCTTCTTTCTCGACGCCAGCGGATCTTCCTCAACGCTACCGGTTTTTCTTTTGTGTTTGCGGGCTTGTTTGTTTCCTTGGGCAATACCGATGGACATGATAATGCGCTTGCCAAATGGTACTTTGTAAATGTTCTTTTTACCCTTGCGTATATTATCAAAAAACACTTTTGAAAACACTATGGCCATTGGCGCGCATGGGTTGTGCGATAGGTGCTTGCCAAATATACGTTTGCGCACATGGGGCGCTTTGGGGTTCATGTGCTCATAGGCTTTTACACTGTTTTGGTACATTACCTCATTATCCCCATAGCATGCGCAAAGTTGCATGGGTGCTTTGGGCGTCCAGTTGTACAGGTTGTTTTCTCTAAGCTTTCTGGTGAAAATGAAGTTAGTATCCGTTTTAAACAGGGTAACCAAACTATCTATAATCATGGTGCTGGGTACCCTAGGCAACACAGAGTCTAAATAGCCGTAATCAAGTTCTCTAGGTTGCGCAAAATAGGTTTTCATGTCTTTATCAAACGGAGCATTGAACACGCTGTAGATGTCTCCTTCCCAAATATTATAGCCATACTGAAAAGAAAGCAAAATATATGGTAAGTAGTGCGGCCTGTCATAATCGGTAAACATGGTAGCAGCCTGCACGCCCGTTAAGTCATACGCGCCTGACATGGGCGATGAGGCGGTAACTTGAATATCAGGAAAAGCACCGCTTTCAAGCATTTTATGGGTAGCCATAGATGCGTGGCCGCCTTGCGAATAACCGGTAAGAAACAAGTCGCCCGATGTTTTGACACCTATAGTCGGAAAAATCTCTCGGCACGCCTTTATCATATAAATAACAGACATTGACTCGGTAAAGGCATCGTGATAAATGTGCTCTTTATCGCCGCCGCCCAATCCATAATAAAACGGAAAATAAGAGATATACCCGTCGGCGGCGTGCATCATAGTTACCACCTGCTCTAAATCATTAATGCCATAGCTTTGAGCAACCGAAATGCGCGTACCATGGCAGTATACCATTTCAGCCAGGGGTTTGTCTGATTTTGGAACATACAGTACCCCTTTAGCCATTATAAAGGTGCTATCCAGCCACATGCCTTTGTAAGTAATTTCGTACATGTCCACGGCATTTTTTACGGGTAGTAATATTTGTGGTATGCCTTTGGATTTCCAAAACCTATCAAGCGAATCTTGGGTGTAACTATAGATAAGCTTGTGGCTTACCATATAGGTATCAGGAGGATTGAAGGCTTTGGTTTGCGTGGTGGAGCAAAATAATACTAAAACGAGGATTGAGGAGAAAAGTACTTTTTTCATGGTTTAATTTATAACAAACGTTGAGTTGGCAAGTTATGATTTTATATGCGGTTAAGCATTAATTGCTTGCAATAATTTCCTTAACTAACCATTACTTTTTTACGCACCAGTATTTTGCCTTTATGTATCTTTAGTGTTCAATTGTTCATCACTATCTTTCAGTATCATGACTCGGTTAAGTGTAAATATTAATAAGGTTGCGCTCATTCGCAATGGCAGAGGGGGCAATGTGCCTAACATTGTTCAAGTGGCTAAAGATTGCGAGCGATTTGGTGCAGAAGGTATCACCGTTCACCCTCGGCCCGATGAGCGGCACATTCGTTTTAGGGATGTGTATGATTTAAAAGAGGTTGTAAAAACTGAGTTTAATGTTGAAGGTTACCCAACAGCGCATTTTATGCAAATGATGCACGATATCCGTCCGCACCAATGCACTTTGGTACCCGATGGACCAAATGTGCTTACCTCATCAGAAGGGTGGGACACGCTTAAGCATGCCCAATTTTTGAAAGATGTGGTAAAAGAGCTTCAATCCTTCGGTATCAGGGTATCGTTGTTTGTTGATACTATTGAGCAGTTTATTGAGGGTGCTGCGCTAACTGGTGCCGATAGAATTGAGCTTTATACCGGTGCATATGCCAGTAACTACCATACTAACCCTGCCAAAGCAGTGGAAAAATACGCCAATGCCGCTCGGTTTGCAGGTAATCTAAAAATAGGCGTTAATGCAGGTCACGATTTAAGTTTGGATAACCTTAAATATTTTAAGGATAATGTGCCCAACCTTTTAGAAGTATCCATTGGGCATGCCTTAATTTCTGATGCCTTGTATTATGGGTTGGAAAACACCATAGGTATGTATCGCCAGCGATTAGGAGCTTATCAGGACTAATTTTGGAAAGTTATAAAAACGGAACGGGCGGCCTAACCAGGTCGCCCGTTTTCATTACATTCACTTTGGTAGTGTATCTTACAAGAAGGTATCTTCGGTTTTTACCGCTGCCTTCTCTTTCTTCTTTACAAAGTTTTTATCCAACAGGGTTCTTACGGCACCATAGCCACTAAACTTGGTTCGCATTACTTGCTTAATAACATCATTGTTTAATTTGGTATAGTTGCTGGCCAACGAAAAGGTGAGGTCGGCAATTTTATTTTTATAGTCAGCATAATAGTATTTATAGCTTTCCATATCCTCGGCACTCAATATCAAGTTTTTGTTATCGTCAAACTGCTTGGTTACAAACGGCTCATTAGCTTTAATGAGCTCAAACTCGGTTATTATTTTTTGAAGTACATCCAAGGTAGCTTTACTTGAATTGATAGCAGCAACTAATGACATTTCTTCTGCCTTGGTGGCATGTTCAACGGCCCCTTCGTAGTTAAAATTGATCAGGTCATTATAAACTAAGGCCATCTCGGCTTTATTAAAATTGTTTATCTGCATGTAGAGCTCGTTGGAAAGTTCGTATTGGCCATATTTTGAGGCTGCTTCTGCCAACTTTTCCAAACCGGCATTATCATTTTTCGCCACATACAAAGCAGCTATTTTTTGGTACTGAGGTTTGCCAGCATCAATGTTTCCGGTAGCAAACAAACGGTTGGCATAGCGCAAAAGGCCATCAATATTGCCGGCTTTTTCATAGGCTAAATATGCACTGCTGTAATCGCCGATTTTTTCATGTATTGCGCCAGCTGCGTTATAGCCTTCATCAGTATTCAATCGCTCGTAAGATTTAGCGGCCGAAGTATCCATGCCAGCCGCAATGTATCCGTCAGCAATCTTTTTTACATCCTCAAACGCTTTGCCCATAATATAGTACTCCAGTGCATTGTCGTATTGGCCCTTGCCCATAGCGTAATAAAAGTCGCCTATGTTCTTATATCCAGCTTCTGGGTTTTCAGACTTTCGATAATTGGATACGGCACCTTTAATTAATTTGGCTACCTCTTTATCGTCGCCAGATTCACCAGCATCTGCTACCATAGCATCGCCAATTTTACCGTAGCCTGCTTTTTTTACTTCAGGGGTACCACGCAGGTAATACCTTGCGGCTGAAGCATAATCTTTTCCAGCAACCAGCGCATCACCAACGATTTCAAAAAGCTCTTTGCCCATTCCCGATTTCTCGTAAAGGTCTACCGCTTTTTCAATCAACTCCCTTTTTTCGGTTGCATTGGTGCTCTCAACGCCTTTTGCTAAAAGCTCGTCTGCTTTAATCACATTTTTGTCTTGAGCAATCAACGTTGGTGCTATAAATAGGCAGCACATAATAGTAAGTAGCAAAGTTTTGGTGCGGTGTTTCATATGGATCCCCCTCCTGAGGTAAGCGAATGTTAGTGGGTTAATGTTAGTATAAAAGTATTAACAATTTAATCAAAAACAAGCAGAAAAGCCAATCTGTTAATTAATTATTATCCACTGACAACCAGCTAGGTTTATATAAGTTTTGGGCAATTGCTTGAATTAATGCGAGAAGGGCATGTAGTAAGCAGGTAGAGAACTTATCAGCAACTAAAGGCAGTTGCCAAAGCACATAGCCAATTGCTGGCTAATTTTTAAAAGGGGTAGAATACCTGCGGGGGTTAAATCTTAGTCATTATTGCTGTGCACTCAGCGTACTCGCTGCCGCGGCTAAAACTGTATTCAAGCCTTATCTGACGTTGATTGACAAGAAACTCGCCAAAGCCTTGCACGGTGGTTGCACCTAAGTTTTGGCTCGCTATAAATATTTCGTTACCGATAATAGTGGCTTCTACTGAGCCAAAACCAAGAAAACTATTGATAACTACCGTGCTGATGTTGCCTCCTGAAGAGATAAACATGTTGTATTGATTGTTGGTGTTGCCCTGTAATGTATTTTCGCAGTTTTCAGATACCTGATAGTTACCTACAAACTTTTCGAAACTATAGGTATCGCAATTGGGTCCTTCAAAACCTGCGGCACAAACACACTGCCCTTGAAAGCATACGGTATTGTTACCGTTGCATAACACGTTTTCACAGGTTTGTTTATCGCATGAGCTCCAAAATAAAACACCCAATAAAGTGATAAGAATTAGCGGTAGAGAAAGTAGATACTTCATAGTTAGAAACTTAACAACGTTAGCTTACGTAAAACTAACAAACAATAGGTAGTAATGGCGTATGAATGAGCGCTAAAGTTGTGTTTTTATTTTTGGACAGTTACCTTAAAACGGTCTCTTTAAAGGACGGTTTTGGCTGTCATGTAAAACGTAAAAGCTATATGAGGGCTTGTTTTTGGCTATTTGCATAAAAAGAATCTTAACGTGTTGACAAACCGAATTTTTTTCCATAGTTTATACAAAGCTAACAACCAGAACCACAAACTAACTTTAATATATGGCCTAAATCTACCTAACCATGTCTCAACTGCTCGAATTTACCTCTAGCGGCATCTATTGCCCTATAGCCGATGTATATATTGACCCGTGGAGACCCGTTGACCGGGCCATCATAACCCATGCCCATGCAGACCATGCTCGCATAGGAAACAGAAGCTATTTGGCTCACAACGATTCAGTGCCATTACTTAAGCATATGCTGGGGGAATATATTAGTATTGAAGGGGTGGAATACAACCAACCATTTTATATTAACGGGGTTCAGTTTTCACTCCATCCTGCAGGGCATATATTGGGCTCGGCACAGGTGAGGGTTGAGTACAAGGGCGAAGTATGGGTAGTGACTGGCGATTTTAAATTGGTAGATGATAAAATCAGTCAGCCCTTTGAGCCTATTAAGTGTGATGTATTAATAACCGACTCTACCTTTGGCTTGCCCATTTTTGAATGGCAGCCACAGGAAATAGTTTTTGAGGATATTAATAATTGGTGGCTTGAAAACTCTGAGAACGATAACCTTTCAGTAGTAATTGGGTATACTTTGGGCAAAACACAGCGCTTATTGCATCACCTAGAGCGTTCAATTGGTCCGGTTTATGCGCATGGTTCAATTGAGACCGTGAACAAGGTGCTACGCAAACAAGGCATAAATATACCAACTGTTGAGAAACTGGATATGAACAAGCCTTTGGAGCGCAACTCGCTCGTTTTAGCTATGCCTTCCATTATTTATTCCCCTTTAATCAAAGATTTATCTCCCTGTTCCATTGCAGCTGCATCGGGCTGGATGAGCCTGCGCGGCGCGCGCAACACACCAAACATTGACAAGGGTTTCGTATTGTCAGATCATGCAGATTGGCACCAACTGATACAAAGCGTAAAAGAAACGGGCGCCCGCAAGATATATCTAACCAGCAGTGGTTACTCATCAGCTTTTAGCCGTTGGCTTGAAGAAAATGGCTACGACGTAACTGAAGTAGAAACCAAGTTTACCGGCGAGATCAAAGAAATAGAAGAAACTTTGGGGGTGGGGGTGGATTCGTTTTGAAGGACTTTTCTCAAAGCTTGCTTTTGGCCAACTCCTGGACAGCTGCGCTTTCATCAGTTTCACTCATCTTCAAGAGTATTTGTCCCAGGCTATTTCCTTGCACTAACTCTATAGCCCTATACCTTACTAGGCTAGATGGATCTTTTAATGCTTCCATTGTGAAGTGCAGCAAATCCTCTCCATTTTCATCATTTTTCATACTAGTTGTTAGCGAATAAATTCCAGCAGTACAAACTAAACGAATGTATTTTGCAATTCCTTTTTTGGATTTGCCACTGATTTTATAAGTTTCAATTAACTCTTTATAACTTACAGAATGGATTTGGTTCCTAATATCGTCTATTATTTTTACTCGATGCTCCCTGTCTTTGCCAATAAGGTTTTCGGCCCAAGCAAGAATTTGAGGGTTGGTTTTTTTGGTTAAAACTAAAAGATGCTTCTTCCTACCATTTTGCACCCAAACCCAGGTGTCATTATTTAGGTCAGCTGGAGAAATAGTGGCTTTTTCGTCAGTTATTTTCTTTCCGTTAACAGCTAATGCATTGCCTTTAATGGCTCGACGAACCTCACTTTTGCTAGAGAATACTGCGGAATCACTTAAAAAATCAACCAAGCTGAGGTCCTCGGCTAGTGCATCTTTGCTAAATATAAATTGTTTATCCTCGTCAAACAGGGATAGTAAATCTTCTTTTGAAAGGCTTTGTAAAGTTTCCAAAGGGTCATTCATAAAAAGAATGCCAGAGGTGTAAATTGCCTTTTCCAATTCCAATTCTCCATGAACCATTCTTGTTACTTCTGCTGCCAAACATTTTTGTAGGTTGTTGCGGCCAGGGTCTTGGCGGTGCTCTTCAATTAAGCTCTCAATGGTAGGTCGGTCAAGGAATGTAAAGATTTTGATAAACTTCTCTGCATCGGCATCGCTCACGTTCAACCAAAACTGGTAAAACTGGTATGGCGAGGTCATGTCAGCAGAAAGGAAAATATTGCCCTTCTCGCTTTTGCCAAACTTGGTGCCATCGGTTTTGGTTACCAGTGGGGTAGTAGCGGCATATACCTCGCCGCCTTCCATACGGCGTATCAATTCCACACCACTCACCAGGTTGCCCCATTGGTCGCTGCCGCCTAACTGCAACAGGCAGTTATACTGCTTGTATAGTTGCACAAAATCATAAGCTTGCAACAATTGGTAGCTAAACTCGGTATACGATATGCCGGTTTCCATGCGGCTCTTTACCGCATCTTTGGCCAGCATGTAGTTTACTGTTAGGTGCTTGCCCACATCACGTAGGAAGGTAAGCACGTTCATATCTTTATAAAAGTCGTAGTTGTCAACCAATATGGTCGGGTTTTTCTCGGCATCAAAATCCAAGAAATGACGCAACTGGGCCTCTACGTTCGCTTTGTTGGTGTTCAGTTGGTCAACCGTTTGTAGGTTGCGCTCTGCAGATTTACCCGATGGGTCGCCCACCATACCGGTGGCACCGCCCAACACCGCGATAGGCTGGTGTCCTGCGCGCTGAAAATGCTTAAGGATAATGATTTGTACCAAGTTACCAATACCTAATGACGGGGCGGTTGGGTCAAACCCAATATACCCTCTAACTACGTCGCCCTTGTTCAATAATTCTTCGGTACCGGGTATTTCTTGGTGGAACAGTCCACGCCATTTCAGCTCTTCTATGAAGTTCATGTGTTAATGGTTAATCAGTTACTAGTTATTGGTTTATTTGGGATGCAAAAATACGGCAATTCAGCCGTTTTTTAACACAACCAATCAACTTATAACCAATATCTAGTCAACTATTCCTTATGCAAATCTGCGCTCTACTATGCGGGCAAATTGTTTTTGTACGGCATCTTTACCAGCCCAGTTGTATTTTGGGTATAGCTCTTTACTCATATAAGCTTCTGCATCTTCCAGTTTTTCAAACTGGTTGAGTTGGCGAATGGCCTTATCGTAATAATCGGCATCGCCACCAAACAACTCTTTGGTAAACACATATCGCTCACTAAGGTCAATCATCTCCCGCAGGTTCTTTCGGTTTTGAAACAGGAACTTGCTGCCTAAATCTTCTTTGCCCTCTCTGCTGAACATATCGTTAATAGAGCGTTTTGCTTCCGGTTCTTTCACCGGTGGCTCATACGAAAGAGGTGTTTCCACTATCGGTAGCTCAGGGCCAGTATTGGATGCTGGTTCATCCAAGGGCGCTTCAGGCAATGGTTCGGGTGCGCTGTTGGCTGTAAGTTCTTCAGGGTCTACAGGAGCGTTAACAAAACTTATTGGCTCCTCATCCGCAAGTGCTTCGGCATCTTCCGTGGTTTCTGCAGTTTCAGGTTCTGCTGGGGCTTCTTCAATTATAGCATCTTCATTGGGTTCTTCTACAGGTGCTGTTGGTTCAGTTACCGGAGCGGCTAAATCATCAAAAGCAAAATTAGCGGTAGTATCTTCATTAGTTTGCGTTTCTGCTGGTTCAGGCTCCACGGTCTCAATCGCATCGCTGTTGGTTACAGGCTCTTCAGCTGTAGCCTCTTCGGTTTCCAATTTTTCGGTTACATCGGGCTCCTTTGCATTATTTGTTGCCAGGTTGGTTACCTCTGGTTCGCTATCGGGCGCATCAACCGAGGCAATAGGTTGCTTATCTGGCTCAGGCTGGGCAGCAGTATCAAAACTTGGCAGGGTAGTGGCTTCCTGTTTGTTATCCGGAATCGAAAATGAAGATTTGGCCAATGGCATTACCGGTAGGGCATCCGTTTGCTTGGTTAGCTCACTAATATAGGTGCGCAGCAGATCTATTTCTACGGGATGTATTTTGGAAGTACTAGCCAACTTGATGTTTAAATGGGCTATTTTTTCCAATAATTCGGCAATATCGTAGTGTATTTGGTCTTTTGGGTTCATCTTTACAGGTACTATTTCTATTTACGCCTTGAAATTATAAATTTGGCCTCACGCCGCCAATTCTAATAATGCACAATATGTTTACTGAGCCACACACAAGTAGAGAACGAAAAGGATGGATTGAAGTAATCTGTGGCTCTATGTTTTCTGGCAAAACCGAAGAGCTCATCAGAAGACTTCGCCGGGCCGAGATAGCACAGCGCCGCATTAATATATTTAAACCAAGGGTTGACATACGCTATCATGAAACGGATATAGTATCTCACAATGCAAATAACATACCATCTATTCCGGTTGACCATTCATCAGAAATTTTGCTTTTGGCAAATGATGTAGATGTGGTGGCCATTGATGAGGCGCAGTTTTTTGATGAAGGGGTGCTGGATGTAGTACAAGTATTATCGGCAAAAGGTATTAGGGTAATTGTTGCTGGTTTGGATATGGATTACCTTGGCAAGCCCTTTGGGCCAATGCCTATGTTAATGGCTGCTGCTGAGTATGTTACCAAGTTGCACGCTATATGTGTTACCTGTGGTGATATTGCATCTCACTCGTTTAGGGTGGTACCCGATTCTAATAAAGTTTTGCTGGGCGAAACGGACTCATATGAGGCGCGATGCCGCAATTGCTTTGTACAAGGCATTAAACATGCAACCAAATTGCCAGTTTAGGTATCTGCTTAGTAGTTACATCTTGTAATTGGGTTTACTGAAATGTTACTTAATTATCAACAAATGTTATCGTAGGCTATTTGAAAAACCATAATTAATGTATAGTTTTGATTTTCTGAAAAGTAACCTAGCCTAACTTTTATTCTTATTTTTTTGAATTTTTGCCTTTAACCTAAACTATTTTATATCTCATGAAAAGGATTTTACTCACTCTCTCTTGCGCACTGCTTATAGTTACAACCTATGGTCAGCTGCCTGTAAGTTACCTGCACAAGGCCAACTTAGTATCTACTGCAAATTTACCTGCAAAGCCTGCTGGTGGTTCAGCACGCGGCATTTCTCAATTTGAAGTTAGCTACCATGACATGGATCGCTTGCAGTCTGATGCTGATGGTTTTACTTTTGGCTATTTTGGTTGGGATTTGAACAAAAATTTCGATGTTTCTTGTACACCACTTGATACATTGGATGACAATACCATTAGCTGGGCAGCAGTTGTTTTTGATAGTATCTACGACTATCAAACCTCTACTCCTTACAATAAGAGCACTTTCACTTCAATGAGCGTTGACACGGTTTACTTTTTGTACAACCACGTAAACACTTCAGGTCTTGAGGATACTTTGATTGTATCTATCTACCAAGTAGCGCCTACAGCTGCAGGTATTGCACTTGATGCTTCTCAAAAAGAATTTACAAACACTTTGTTGTGGTCTGATACGCTATTGACTGATGTGGGTTTGACACCAACTGGCGGTACTGATTTGTACTTTGCTGGTATCCCTACTGGCGGTGTTACTATTCCTGCAGGTGAAGGTTTCGTAGTTCGTTTGGACTATGCTGGCCCTAAAGAAGATTTATTCAATCTAGCTGATGGTAACCGTTTGGAGTGTGACAATGCAGGCGCTGCCTCTGTAGCACTTATTGCTAACAACTCTTTCCGCTACTACAACGGAGGTAACTATACTCCAACTTGTAGCGATTTGAGCGGTGTTGGTCCATTGGTATTCCCATCATTACCTGCCAACTGTAATCAGTTTTACTTCCAAAACTTCGCAATTTCTGCAGTAGTAACTGTTGATGCTCCATTGTCTGCATCGGCTACTGCATCTGAAGTTGTTGGTTGCCCTGGTGCATTTGTTACACTTAATGCAGGTGCAAGTGGTGGTTCAGGTGATTACACTTTCACTTGGAGCGGTAACGGTAACTTTACTTCACCTAACTCGGCTACTACAAGTGTAGCTTTGCCAAGCGGTAATGGCGTTGAAACCTACACCGTAACAGTAGAAGACAACATTGAAAATACTACAGAAGTAAGCACAGTTAACGTAACTGTACGTGGTATTACTGTAAGCCTTGGTAACGACACTACATTGAACTGTGGTGATAGCGTTTTGGTAGCTGCTAACACAACTGGTTTCTTGAATGGTTCACAGTTTGCTTGGAGCACTGGTGCAACTACTCAATCTATCTTCCTTAAAGGCGGTGCTACTTACACGGTTACTGTAACCAACAGTGCTGGTTGTACTACTACTGACTCTAAAGTGGTTGGTTTGAACGTAAACCAAACTGTATCTTTTGCTGCTAGCACTTTCTACAACGGTAACGAAGATGATACCTTGGTACTATCTCAAAACCGTGCTTGCCAAAGCGAGTTGGTATTCTTTAACAATACCTCTTCAGATCAATCAAATGCATGGTCTTTTGAGTGGGATTACGGCGATCAAACTGGTAGCGTAAACGTTAATGGTTTGAAAGCATATGCCAACACAGGTGTGTTTACGGTAACCCTTACTGCTAGCGATGCTTCAGGTTGTATTATTGCATCTAGCCCGCTACAGGTTCAAATTTTACCATCTAACCACCCATTATGTGGAGTTGGTATAGCAGAGCTTCAGTTGTTGTCTAACATTAGCTTGTTCCCTAATCCTAACAACGGAACTTTCACTGTTGACATGACCAATGTTACTGCAGATGATGCTAGCATTATGGTTGTTGATATGATGGGCAAAACAGTTGCTACTGTTAACACCTTCTCTACTACTGCTAACCCAGTACAAGCAATCGACATGACTAATGCTGCTAATGGCATCTACTTCGTTCGTATCACTGCGAATGGTGTAACTGCTACAAGTAAAATTAGTGTTGCTAAGTAATTAGTACTAGTCGAACAATATATATAAGCGCCTCTTCCGCTTGGAAGGGGCGCTTTTTTATTAGTCAAAATTATAGACTACAAAAACACAATAAAGATTGTAAAAAGTTGGACTTTTGATTACCTTTGTGCTTCCAATTAAGGGGGATTAGCTCAGCTGGCTAGAGCGCTTGCATGGCATGCAAGAGGTCATCGGTTCGACTCCGATATTCTCCACCAGGCCCTACCACCTCGGTAGGGTCTTTTTTTATGGTTTAGTGGATAACAAGTCAACAACTTTTCCATTTCTCGCTTCTACTTGGAACCCCGTTTCGGTATATTTGTTAGCGTATTACCACCGCTTATAAGCAACCCCCAAATATAACGTTATGCCCGAGTTTTGCCACCTGCACTGCCATACCCAGTATTCGCTACTTGATGGCGCCGCTGACATTGACCGCATGATGAAGAAGGCCAAGGCCGATGGTCAGCCAGGCATTGCCATTACCGACCATGGCAATATGTTCGGTGCGTTTAAGTTTTACCTTTCGGCACTCAAAAACGGCATTAAACCCATATTGGGCTGTGAGTTTTATATAGTAGAGGATAGGCACCAAAAAACCTTTGAAAAGGGCACCCGCGATAAGCGTTATCACCAATTGCTGCTGGCCAAAAATGCCCAAGGGTACAAGAATCTTTCAAAGCTTTGCTCATTGGGTTTTACCGAAGGGCTATGGGGCAACTTTCCGCGTATTGATATGGAGCTGTTGAAGCAATATAGCGAAGGACTTATTGCTTCAACCTGTTGTGTAGCGGCCATGGTGCCCCGTACTTGGCTGGAGGAAGGCCCAGATGCTGCCGAAAAGGTGTTTTTGGAATACTTGGACTTGTTTGGTGAAGACTATTACATAGAGATACAACGACACGGCCTTAAAGGTATTGACCAAGATGGGGTGAACGAGTTTTTGATAGAAATGAGCAAGAAACACAACGTAAAGCTCATTGCCACCAACGACTCGCACTATGTAGATAAAAGCGACGCTGAGGCACATGACATATTGCTGTGCATAAACACGGGGGCTTTTCAAAGTACACCAAAGGGTGATGCCAAAGGAGAGAGGTTTGGTTTTGAAAACGACGAGTTCTATTTCAAGACTAAGGATGAGATGTACGAATTGTACAAAGACATTCCGGAGGCGATGGAAAATACCATCGAGATATTTGAGAAGATAGATACACCCAAGTTGAAGCGCGACATTTTGCTGCCCAACTTTACCTTGCCCAAGGAGTTTTTAAACATGGATGATTACTTGAAGCACGTAAGCTTTGAGGGCGCCCGCAAACGTTATGGCGCCGCACTGCCCAGCGAGGTGGTAGAACGCTTAGAGTTTGAGCTGAAGGTAATGAAGGATATGGGCTTTGCCGGGTATTTCTTGATTGTGCAAGACTTTATAGCGGCAGCCAGAAAGATGGGGGTAGCCGTTGGCCCGGGGCGGGGTTCGGCTGCTGGTTCGCTGGTGGCCTTTTGTACGGGTATAACCAATATCGATCCGATAAAGTACAACTTGCTTTTCGAACGTTTCCTTAATCCAGAGCGTGTGAGCATGCCCGATATTGATATTGACTTTGACGATGACAACCGCCAACGGGTGATTGACTATGTGGTTGATAAATACGGGCAAAACCAAGTAGCGCAAATTATTACCTACGGCACTATGGCGGCCAAAAGCTCTATTAAAGACGTGGGCCGCGTAATGCAATATCCATTGGCAGAAACGGATAAACTTACCAAGATGATACCAGAGGTATTGGGTATATCGTTGGAGCAAGCGTATGAGGATAGTGCTGAACTTAAAGAAATATTAAAAGGGGATAGTGAAGCCAGTAAAGTTTTGAGGCTTGCTAAAACCTTGGAAGGCTCGGTGCGCCAGCGCGGTATACACGCCGCAGGCGTAATTATTGCACCAGAGGATATCACCAACTACATACCCGTATGTACCGCCAAAGATTCACCACTATTGGTTACCCAGTTTGATGGGAAGGTGATTGAGAGCGCAGGTATGTTGAAAATGGACTTCTTAGGGCTAAAAACCCTTTCCATTATTCGCGATGCTATAAAAAACGTGAAGGCTAGCCGCGGTATTGACATTGACCCAGATGAAATACCACTTGACGACTTAAAAACCTTTGAGCTATACCAAAACGGTGAGACTATTGGTACGTTCCAGTTTGAGAGTGATGGTATGAGGCAGTATCTGCGCCAACTTAAGCCCACTAATATTGAAGATTTGATTGCCATGAACGCCTTGTATCGCCCTGGCCCAATGGACTACATCCCTAACTTTATTGACCGAAAGCAGGGTAGGGAAGAGGTAGAGTATCCGCATGAGTGGCTTGAGGGAATCCTTAAGCCTACCTATGGTATTATGGTATACCAAGAGCAAATTATGCAAACCGCGCAGATAATTGCAGGGTTTAGCCTCGGTAAAGCCGATTTGCTACGCCGAGCAATGGGTAAGAAGGATATGGCTGCCATGGCCAAAATGGAGGAGGAGTTTATTGCTGGTGGGCAAGAGAAGGGCGTTGACCCTAAAAACGCCAAAGAGACCTTTGCCATAATGAGTAAATTTGCGAGTTACGGTTTCAACCGCTCGCACTCGGCAGCTTATTCGGTGGTGGCTTTTCAAACGGCGTACCTCAAAGCTAATTATCCTGCAGAATACATGGCTTCGGTGCTTACGCACAACATGGGCGACATCAAGAAGGTTGAATTTTTTCTATCGGAGTGTAACCGGATGAAGGTTAAGGTGCTGGGCCCTGACGTAAATGAGAGCAACGTAAAATTTGCCGTAAACGATAAAGGTGAAATCAGGTTTGCCTTATCTGCAATTAAAGGTGTGGGCTCGGCTGCGGTTGAAGAGCTGGTGCTTGAGCGTGAAAAGAACGGACCTTTCTCAAGTATTTTTGATTTGGCTAAGCGTGCCAATTTGCGCTCTGTGAACAAGAAGGCTTTTGAAAGCTTAGCATATGCCGGTGGCTTTGATTCATTTGGATACACCCGAAGCACTTACTTTTTTAACATACCTGCTGATAACATGACAGTGCTGGAGAAGGTGGTTAAGTTTGGCAATAGCTATCAGCGCGACCAAGAGAGCTCTAAGCTGTCGTTGTTTGGCGATGCTGCAAACGAGAGCGCGGTAGAAGAGCCTGCTATACCCGAGGTAGAACCTTGGGGCACTATTGTTGAGCTTAACCAAGAAAAAGACCATACGGGCATTTACCTTAGTGGACATCCATTGGATACATATAAATTAGAGATGAGCAAGTTTGTAACCTGCTCGTTGCAAGATATTGAAACCGTGCAAGGTAGGGAAGTAAGTGTTGGTGGTATTATTACTAGTGCTAGCCATAGGTTGACCAAAACCGGAAACAAGTTTGGCTCGTTTACTATGGGCGACTACGACGGCTCGTATGAGTTTGTGCTGTTTGGCGAAGACTATGTAAAGCACAGTGCTTACCTTGCTGAGGGGTACATGCTGCTTATAAGGGGCAGTTACCAGCTTAGGCGCCACAGCGAAGATAAGTGGGAGTTTAAAATAAGGCACATTGAGTTGCTAGATGATTTGCGCGATAAGTATGTTAAAGAGGTGCGCATAGGCATACCATTGGCAGACATTGATGAGAAGCTGATTAATGAAATAGAAGGGCTTTGCAAAACGTATAAAGGCAATGTAAACCTCAGCTTTACGGTAATTGACGACCAAGATAACCGCCTTGAAGGTACCTCAGGTAAATATAAACTAAGGCTTGATAACGAAGTGATTAGCTATTTGGATAACCACCCAGTGTTGAAGTACAGGGTAAATTAACCAAGCAGGGCAATGGGTACTAAACCTAACATACGTGTTTAATTGAGCAGGTCTTTGAGCTTTTTTTCATCCAGTACATATATTTTACCACCTACAATCTCAATATACTTTTCGCTTTTAAAGTCGCTAAGTATTCTAATAAGCGATTCGGTGGCAGTGCCTACTACCTGTGCCAATGCTTCTCTCGAAATTTCTAGCTTTGGTTTATCGTTGTCATCGCTTTTATACTTTTCATTTACCTGTAGCAGGCCATTTGCAATACGTTTGCGCAGCGAGTTGTAAGCTAGGTTAAGCAGCTGTTCTTCCTTTTCAATCAAGTTTTGAGCCAGCAGCTTTATAAACTTTTCGGCAACCATTTTATCACTGCCTATTACATTCAAAAATTCAGTTTTAGGTATAAGCAGTAGCTCGCTATCATCAAGTGCCTCTGCGGTATCTTGGTAGGTGGTATCTTCTAATAAGGTTGTATAACCGAAAAATTCGCCCTCTTTATATATGGCAGTAATGAGCTCTTTGCCATCGTCGTTTATCTTAAAGGTTTTTATTTTCCCCTTTGCTACAAAGTACAAATATTGCGGGCGCTTGCCATAATAATAAATCTCCTGCTTTTTCTTGAACTCAAAGGTTTCATACTGTTCATTTTCAGCCGTAATACCTTTTCCGGCATGTCTTAAAAACTCATTAATCCCTTCAGCAGTTTGAGGTACATCGGCACGCACCATGGCACTTTTTTTCAATCGGGCCTCTACTGCGTTCAACAACTCAATATCATCAAAGGGTTTGGTTATATAGTCATCAGCTCCCATTTCCATACCCTTCCTAAAGTCGGTTCTATCGGCCTTAGCTGTAAGAAATATAAATGGGATGGCAGCGGTTGTTTCATTTTTACTCAAGGCATGCAATACCCCGTAGCCATCCATTTCGGGCATCATTATATCGCAAATAATGAGGTCGGGCGTGGCAGATAGTGCCAACTTAACCCCAATCTTACCGTTTTCGGCTGTGAGTACTTCATATTGGGATAACTCCAGTATCTCGGCAGTATTTTCTCTTACTTCGGTATTGTCTTCAATCAGCAGGATACGTTTCATCGTCAAAAGTTTCATTTCAATTTATGGGTATGCTTATAGTAAACGTTGAGCCTTTTTCGGGCTCGGTGGCAACATCAATGGTACCATTTAACAGCTCAAGATACTTACCTACAATATGCAGGCCCAAACCAGTACCAGGAATGTTGTGTGCACTCCGTGCACGGAAAAAGCGTTCGAACAGGTATTGCAAATCTTCTTTAGGAATGCCGATACCACTATCCTTTACGGCAACTACTAGGTTATTATGGTTACCAGAAATGTGAACATTAATCTCGGAATTTTCTGGTGAAAACTTGATAGCGTTGGAAAGGAGATTAATCAATATGTTGGTCAGCAATCGCTTATCGGTTGTAACGGCTGGCATGGTAAATGGGGCAATAATAATTTGTTGCCCTGGTTTTGCAAGGGCTTGTAACTCACTGGCTAATTCATTGATAAACTCAGTGAGCTCAAATGTTTCGGGGTTAACCGCCAATAACCCCTCCTCGAGCTTGCCCAATTGCAGCAAGTCTTCAAGCAAGGTAGTCATGTGTTTTACGGAGCCTTTTATGCGGTTAATGTGTTTTTCACGCTTCAACTGGTCGTCGGTAGCTTCATATTTGCCAATGAGTGATGCGGATGACAAAATAGTACTTAACGGCGTACGAAACTCATGCGAGACAGTAGATACAAAGCGGCTTTTCAAATCACCCAGTTCTTTTTCTTTGATAAGCGATTCGGCCAATTCGTTTTTGCTTTTTTCCAGCTGCTCCAAGGTTTCGCTAAGCATTATGGTTCGCTCTTGTACCTTATGCTCAAGCACCGTGTTCAAGGTTTTTACCTCTCGGTTTACCTCTTCAAGTTCTAAAGACTTTTGGTTGAATTTAGCTTCTGTTTGTTTTCTTACAGTAATGTCAATAATAAAGGCAATTACAAAAGCTTGGTTGCCGTAGTTATAATGGCTCAAACTTACCTCAACCGGAAAAACGCTACCATCCTTTCTTCTTGCAAAAAGGTCTCTACCGTTACCCATTGAGCGGTTTGATGGATTTTTGTGAAATCCCTTAACGTGCTCAACATGCTTTGTGCGAATGGCTTCGGGCAGCAGCATCTCAATGCGGTTACCAATCATTTCAGCCTCGCTATAGCCAAAAAGCTGCTGTGCATGTGGGTTGGCTAAAACTATATTACCTCTATCGTTGGTGAGTATAATTCCTTCGGTAGCATAATTGATAAGGGAGCTTACCTGCTTGGTGTTGGCATCTTTTTGCTTCTCTACCCGCAATATGTAAAGCACAAAATATAGTGCCATTACTATAACCAGCAATGCACTAAAGTGATTTAACAGGGCAAACAAATCAGTATATTGCCCCGAAGAGATTAACCCAGTTAACAAAAATACCGAAGACAGTACTGCAACGGTAAGTGGTACCAGGTTTTTATTGGAAAAGTAGGTAAAAATAACGGCCACTATAAACCCATACCCTGAGAAATATTGCTCAGGGTAGCCAAGTTCAATAATGCCACACACTAGTAGCAATGGCAAACTTAGCCACGAGATGTATTTTGCTATACCATATCTACTTTTCATGAAGTACCACTAATATAACTATTAACTATGGACATCGTAAAGTAAAAGTACTGCACGTTGGCAATCTTTTATAAAGCGGGTGCTGCCATCAAATTAATCTTCAATTTTACCGCTGCCCTCAAAGGTTTTGTTCAGCAAAAAGGCTTTAATAAAGCCGTCTAAGTCACCATCTAATACAGCTTGGGAATTGCCCACTTCGTAACCGGTTCGGGCATCTTTAACCAATTTGTATGGGTGCAATACATACGAGCGTATTTGCGAGCCCCACTCAATCTTCATCTTGTTTCCCTCTACCTTGTCTCGTTCCTCGTTGCGTTTGCGCATCTCAATTTCATAGAGGCGACTTTTTAGCATTTGCAAAGCCCGTTCGCGGTTTTGTCCTTGGCTACGGGTTTCTTGGCACTCAACCACCAAGCCCGAAGGTGCGTGGCGTACCCTTACGGCTGTTTCTACTTTGTTTACGTTCTGTCCACCAGCACCGCTACTACGGAAGGTGTCCCAATCCAAGTCGCTTGGGTTGATGGTGATTTCTATCGTATCATCTACCATAGGGTATACAAACACCGATGCAAAAGAGGTATGCCTGCGCTTGGCTGAATCGAAAGGGGATATACGCACCAAGCGGTGCACACCGCTTTCAGCCTTTAAGTAGCCATAAGCAAATGGCCCCTCAAACTGAAGTGTTACTGATTTTATACCAGCCACATCGCCATCTACCTTATCCAGTTCACTTACCTTCATGCCGTGGCTTTCGCCCCACATAACGTACATACGCATCAAAATTGACGCCCAGTCGCAGCTCTCGGTACCGCCGGCACCCGAGTTAATTTCCAATACACCTGCCAATTGGTCTTCAGGCGCGTTGAGCGTAGATTTCATCTCTAGCTCTTCTAAGGCATCTTCTGCTTTACCAAACTGTTCTTTTAGTTCGGGTTCGGTTACCTCACCTTCTTTAAAGAACTCTAGTAGTACTTCAACCTCTTCAATAGTAGCCTCGGTAGATTGGTAATCCTTTACCCAGCCTTTATCTATTTTGATGCGTTTCATCACCTCCTCGGCTTTTTTCGGATCGTTCCAAAAACCCGGCTGTGTGGTTATTCTTTCGTTCTCTGCTATTTGATAAACTCGTTTATCAACGTCAAAGATACCTCCTCAGAGCGAGCAACTTGCTCTTAAGCTCTTTATAATACTCGATGGTCATACTGGCACCGCGATTTTAGTTTTCAATGAATGCGGCTGCAAAGATATGGATTAATGCACGAAGTATATTGCGTAAACTGCAACCCAGCATGCAAAACAATTGATAAGGAAAGCTAACTAGGGTAAAACCGCTATTCAACTGCTTTAATAAGCTCATTTATGGTTTCAGGGTCATCCCAATCTAGCGGATTGGTTTGTTTGAAACGCAGCTGTCCGTTTTTATCGAAAACGAAATGGGTAGGGTAGGTGTGCACCCCTACGTTTTCAAAAGGGGTGAGGCTTTTAAGGTATTGCATTCCCCCTTTGGGGTGCTTTAGTTGGAAGGTGATAATCTTGTCCATCTCCTCATCACTAACTTGCAGCATTACAAAATCGTGCTGCTCAAGCGTTGGGCGAATGGCCTCCATAGGGGCTATCTCTGCATTGCAGGGGCCGCACCATGAGGCAAAACATGTGAGTAGTATGTTTTTGTTTTGAAACTGTGTGTAATCTACTGGGGCACCAGTTGTAGCAACCAACTCAAGGCTGTTGAGCGCTAGCTCAGGGGCCACGTTGTACTTTGCATATTGGCGCACAATCAAGCCCACCATCATTACTACTATTATGCCCCTAAAAAACCATTGTCTGCGCGTAACTCCCATAGTGCAAAGATAGCACTATGGCACAGATTGCAGTTATTAATTTAGCTTAATACTCTACACTATATATGGTGCAAACTGGCAACGATATGCCACCCTTCAACAATACGCTTGTATCGGTAGTGGCCCATACGGTAGTATCTACTTTCTTGGGGCCATCTATGCTTTCAAAAGTGATTTTTACTTTGCTTTTATAACCATTACCTAAAATCATGGCCATATAGAGCATTCGTGCCCTATATTTTTGTTCCTGTTCTGTTTTTAATACATCCTCAGAATTTAGGGAAACTAGGCCTGGAAGCTGCTCTTTGAGCACCAATGCCACTGGGGTTTGCATAGTAACATCCATAATCGCGGGTTTTAGGATAATCGGCCCTTTTTTAAATTGGTTTTTTTATACGGGCATACTTAAAAGATACGTAGAAAATTTCAAATCAGGAAGTTGTTGATAAGGATTATTTTATTACCTACTAAGTGGCCATTAACAAATCACTTCCAGTATTGAACATATGGGGATAAGCAAACCGCCTTTGAGCACTACATTTTTATCGGTAGTGGCCCATATGGTGGTGTTCACCATATTTAATCCGGCTATTGATTCGAAAATAATTTTCACTTTACTTTTGTGGGCATTGCCTAGTAGCATGCCTCGGTAAAGCTCGTTTGCTCTAATCTTTTGGGAGTTAACATCAGGCAATACTTCTGCACTTTTAAACTGCAAGCCTTTAATGCTTTCTTTGTCGATTACATTCAATTTTACCCGTTCCATAGATTATTGTTGTTTGATTAATGGATACGTATTTTTATAAACTAAGTTTCGCCACTACCGATTTTACATCAGAAGTGGCTGAAAATCAAAGGGTAAAAAATACGTTGGGTAGAATTACTTATACGATATCGATGTTTTTTATGGATTCAATTGCTATAAACGTACCATCGTTAAGCACTACTAACTTAGGAGTAGACAAAGAAACCATTGCTTTTGTTCTGGTTAAGCCATCCGGCGTTACATGATCGATGATAACTTGCTTTTGAAATAAACGACAAAGCAGTGCTGCTTGTTGTAGCTTGATAAACTTTTGATGCTCTGGGCACGAGTTTATTTTCTCTTTACACTCTTTCAACTGTTTGTTCACCTTTTGGCGAATTCTTTCGGATGTAAAAACTGGCATATTGCTTTGATTGGTTGCCTATTTATACCACACTTTTATTTTTTTGTTTCGTTTTGTAGCTTTTTTATACAAACTTTTGTAACGGGTATCATGTTTAAATTACCGTATGACAGATAAGACAAGTAAAAAGACACTGGTTATTGGCGCTACCTCTAAGCCCGATAGATATGCATTTTTGGCTGTTAATAAGCTACGTGGCCAGGGGCATCAAGTGGTTGCCTTAGGAGTAGACGATGGGCTGGTGGGCGATGTGCCCATAGTTAAGGAGCGGATGGCCTTTAATGACATTGACACGGTAACGCTATATGTGCGCCCAGCCATACAGCGGGAAAGCTATGAAGACTATATTGTAAGCCTTAATCCTAAAAGGGTGATATTTAACCCAGGTACCGAAAACCCGGCATTTGAGAACCGCTTGGTTAAAGAAGGAATAGAACCTATTGAGGCGTGCACGTTAGTAATGCTATCTACAGGGCAATATTAAAATGGAAGCAAATAAAACATCAAAGGCCACGAATTACCGTGGCCTTTGATGTTTACTGTTAAACGGAAGGTACTATTAATACACCTCCATCATATACGGCATGCGCATTTGCACACCCGATGGAATGTTCTTCAGTTCTTTCATTTTCAACCACATTGGGTAATATTGGCCCAGCTGCATTTTCATAAAACGTGCTTCCACTTCATCGCCACCACTATCAAATAGTTTGGCAAATGGGTCTTTCTGTTTAGGGTAGTCAACCGTGCGATAGTTCTCCAATCCTGCTTTATCCTTAGCAATATTTATGGCTATATCAATGCCACCCAATACATCAACCAAACCATTGTCAAGCGCTTGTACACCAGTCCAAATGCGGCCTTGCCCCACACTGTCAACATATTCAACGGTCATGCCACGGCCTTCAGCTACTCGGCGTTTAAATTTTAAGTAGATAGTATCAACACCGGTTTGAAGGATAGAAAACTCTTCGGCAGTAAGTGGTCGGGTAATATCGCCAAAGTCAGAAAACTTACCAATTTTTACTGTATCAAAAGTAACGCCCAGCTTGTTGTTAAAGAAACCGCCCATATCAGGCAACAAGCCAAACACGCCTATTGAGCCAGTGATAGTATTGGGTTGCGCAACGATGGTATCGGCATAGCAGGCTATATAATAACCCCCAGATGCAGCTACGTCTCCCATGGATACGATTACTGGGATGCCTTTATCCTTTATCAAGTTTATTTCGCGTAGCATAATCTCTGAAGCTAACGCACTGCCACCGCCAGAGTTAACGCGGATAACCAATGCTTTAATGTCATCATCTTCACGGATGTCTTGCAGTGCCCTGCGGAAACGTGCCGAACCAATGTTGTCCTCCTCGCCATCACCATCTACTATATTTCCTTCGGCATACAATACGGCAATTTTATCGCTCTTAAAGTCAATCTTTTTGCCTGGGCTGTTGTCATATTTACCCAACGAGATAAACTCAAGGTCTTCGGCCTTGTCTTTGCCGGTTTTTTCGGCAAGTTTAGCTTGCAGTTGGTCAAAATAAATAAGCTCGTCAACTAACTTATATTTAACGGCATCTTCTGGTTGACGTATGGCAAGGTTGTACACAATACTATCAAGCTCGTTGTACTGCATTTTTCGCGAGGCTGCAATATTGGTAATAAACTGGCCATATACATCGGTAAGGTACTCGGTAACCTGCTTGCGGTTTGGCTCGCTCATGTGGTCGTAGCGGAAAGGCTCAGTAGCGCTTTTAAACTGGCCGGCATAAAACACTTGGGCTGTAATTTCAAGCCTATCAAGCATGTTTTTAAAGAAAGTAAGCTGCGCACTAAAGCCTTTTAACTCTAAGTAGCCCACTGGGTTAAGGTAAACCTCATCAGCCGCTGATGCCAGGTAGTAAGCTTTTTGGGTTACCACCTCGCCATAGGCAACAATAAACTTGCCTGACTCTTTGAACCTTATCAGCTCATTTCTAATTGACTCTATTGTGGCCAAGCCGTTGGGCATAGTACCCAGCTCTAAATAAATGCCTTTAATATTGTCATCGTTTGCAGCCTTTTGTATGTTTTTGATAATGTCTTTTAGGCCTAACTTCGCTTCGCCATCCAACGAAGAGAAATCAAAGTTGGAAAAGAAGTCTTTATTGGTGCGCTCGGCAATTGGGTAGCCCAAATCGAGGTGAAGTACCGAGTTGGCTTTAACCTCGGCTACTTTAGGGTCTTTTAAACCAGACACCATGCCTATGGCAATAATAAAGAATAGAAGTATTGCAAAAACAAAGGAAAGTAGCGACCCGATGAGTGACGCGAATACTAAACGAAAGAAATTGCCCATAATGGTTGTTGATAATTAAAAGGTGAGGATTCGGATTGATGGTAACAAAAATAATACATTTGGCTCCAACTTCGATTGCAATTGGTCTAAGCTATGATGAGATACGTCTATTTACTTTGTGGAAGTAACATGGGAAACCGCCATGATTTTTTGAATAAGGCAGTTAACCTTATCAATGATCGTATTGGCGATGTGGTAAAAACCTCAACCATTTATGAAAGTGACGCTTGGGGCGAAGAAGCACAAGATGACTTTTTGAACCAGGCGGTAATGGTGCACAGCAGTATACAAGTAGAGGCACTGTTGGTTGAGTTGAAGAAGATTGAGGCAATACTTGGCCGCACCGAGAGCTTTAGATGGGGGCCACGAACTATTGATATAGATATTTTGCTGGTAGACTCATTAGTATACTTTACCGACCATCTTCAAATACCCCATGCCAGCTTAGCGCAACGAAGGTTTGCATTGATGCCTTTGGCAGAGATAGCCCCAGAACTGGTGCACCCAGTAACTGGCTATACCATAAATGAGTTGTTGGAGCGCTGCGAAGATGAAGGTGCGGTGCGAATTAAAGCAACCAGTGCGGCATAAGATAATATCAATAGAAGGAAACATTGGGGCGGGCAAAACTACTTTGGCCAGCTTGATTGCCAAACAAACAGGCCGGCAGTTAATATTGGAGCAGTTTGAGCAGAACCCTTTTTTGGCAGACTTTTATCGGGAGCCTGAAAAATACGCATTCCATACCGAACTTTTCTTTTTGGCAGAGCGGTACGAGCAATGGCGAAATATGCCTGAGGCACCCGTAGTAGCCGATTACTCATTAGCCAAGTCATTATACTTTGCAGAGGTAACTTTAAAAGGTGCGGAGCTAGAAGTGTTTAATAGAATATACAATGGGCTTACAGCTATGGTACCAAAGCCTGATTTAACCATCTATTTAAACAGAACCACTCGCCAGCTCAATGAAAATATTAAGTTGCGGGGCAGGGAGTATGAACTGGCAATAGCAGATAGCTACTTGGAGAAAATACAGGATAATTATCTTAAGCATTTAGAGCGGCTGCACAACCAACCAATTTTGGTAATTGATGCCCGGCAACTCGATTTTCAGGAAGGTTCAGAAGATTTATCGTGGATATTGCAACTTATACAAATGCCATGCTCAAATGGCATAACTAGGGTGTAGCTTTGTATGGGCTTTAAGCTGAATACCTAATGGCCTCTTGTTTTCTTGATTATTTGTTGAAGTATGAATAAATATTTACTGGTTTTTTAAGTGAGTTTGCTCGCTTTTGAAAAATATAGTTAAATTAGGATAGCAAATATCTGTTAAAAGGGTAGGTATGGGTGGTCCAAATTTTACAAGAGAGCGTTTTGCTTTGTTGCTAGGCATATTGTTTGCAATATCCTTGATATTTTTTCAGTTCTATTTTTATGAGCTTCGGCTACTTATAGATAACAGCATTAACCTGTTTATGATAAGCGTGGAAAAGACTTTTCATGCCTCTGAAAACAGGTTCATGAAAATCTTCACTCAAATACTTCCCGTAATGGGTGCCAGGCTCGATGTTCCATTTTCATGGCTCCCAAAGCTATATTTAGCCAACGACGCTTTATGGTACATTTTCGGTTTTGGGGTGCTGTTTTTCTATTTTAAGGATTATGAAGCATGTTTTGCTTTGGTAATAGGCTTGTTTGCCGCTTGGAAGTATTATTTCTTTATCATACCATGTGGCATTATCATATCATGGCCTCTTCAGTTGATGTTTTTCTCAATGATGAGGCGAAACAATTTTGCCCCAAAACTTAATAGCAGGGCCTTTGTCATAATGGTGGCAATGCTTTTCTTCTTTGCCTTTGGGCATCCACTTATCGTCTTTTGCTTTATGTTTATTTACCTATACGAGGTAACGGGCGGTGCGCAGCAAGTGGCTATAAAAAAATTGATTGTTCCTATAGGTACGCTAGGGGCATTTTTGCTGTTCAAGTGGATTAATCCAGATATGTTTGACATGCAAAAGATAAATAACACTGGTGGTAGTTTGCAAGGGTTTATTAACTCAACGTACCTTAAAGAGTATGCAACCTTGTATTATACTTATCCGCTTTTCAGTATCAGCGTGTTAGTGGTTTTGGTCTTTGTTGTTCACTGGTTTTATACTAAGCAGTATAGCCGTACCATAATGCCCATTGTGGCCATGTTGCTTACCCTGTTTGCCTTTGTGTATTACAAGGTATATGATACTCACCCATATGGAGATTTATTTCAAAAAATAATGATACCCATCGCTTACTTTTATGCTTATGTAATTACCGATAGCGTAAGACGACTGAAAATGCCAGAGATGCAACGTTTTTATAAAGTTGCGGGCATACCCATATTGGCATTGGTAGTGCTCGAAGTTGGAGTTATTGCCAAAGGCGGCATTAGCAGTTATTTCAATAAACGGCTAGATAATATTGAAGCGCTAATAAGTGTATTGCCCGATGAAGCACATTCTAAGTATTATGTGCTTTCTAGCGACCTAGAAGATAGTTCGTTGGCGTTGTCCATTTCTCCGATGGAGATAGTATTGATAGCTGAAATGAAGCATAATAAACACTACACGCCCAATTTGCTAGTGGTAAGGCCAGATGAAGTTGACTATTTGCAAAGCTTTTGCAATGATAATTTTTACATAAACTATGTTTGGATGGGGCACATAAAGCACATTAACGACGTAAATGTGTCGCATAACTTTATCCCCGGCCCGTATTTGCAGCTTTGGCCGTATCGCGATTCGGGCAGTTCAATAGTTTCTGAATAAATTAAGTTTAGCCCAACTTTGCCAAGCCATCTTCCAACGCTTTAACCTTGGCCTCACCATCAGCCAGTTTTTTACGCTCAGCATCTACAACAGCTGCCGGGGCACTATTTACAAAACGTTCATTGCTCAATTTGCCCTGTACTGAGCGTATAAAGCCTTTGGTGTATTCAAGCTCTTGCTTCATTTTAGCACGTTCCTCTTCAACATCAATTTCTATCCCAGTTGATACAAAGAAACGGTCGCTACCGGCCATAAAACCTTGGGTGTTGGCTACTTCGCTATCGGTATATTCAAACGTACCCAATTTGGCCAGTTTGGTTATTTGCGTGCGATAAAGTTCGTAAAGCCCTTTGTTGGCCACTTGCGCATACAAATCAACAGTATCCTTAGGTTTTACTTGTTGTTGGTTACGTACGTCACGCACCCCGCTTATCATTTCTTTTACCAATTCAAAATCGCTCAAAAGCTTGGTGTCAACTTCGGTGGCTTTTGGCCATTCAGCTACAATCAAGCTATCCTTGGCCTCACGCTCACGTATGTGGTGCCATATATGCTCTGATATAAACGGCGTAAAAGGATGCATCAACTTCAGCAAATCTTCCAATATTATGATGGTTTGCTCTAAGGTATAGGCATCTATCGGGTGCTGGTATTCTGGCTTAATCATCTCCAGGTACCATGAGCAAAACTCATCCCAAACTAAGTTGTAAACCGTTAACAGTGCTTCGCTTATGCGATACTTGTCAAAGCTTTGGTCTATCTCAACAATGGCTTGGTTCAACCGTTGGCGCATCCAGATAATGGAGGCTTCGTTGTCGGCATTTTTGCCTTCAACTACTTCCCAACCCTGTATCAGCCTAAAGGCGTTCCAAAGCTTGTTGCTGAAGTTTCGGCCCTGCTCGCAAAGCTTATCATCAAACAATATGTCGTTGCCACTTGGTGCGCTAATCAATATACCCACACGCACGCCATCGGCACCATACTGCTCAATCAATGTTAGTGGGTCGGGCGAGTTGCCTAGTTGTTTACTCATTTTACGGCCCTGCTTGTCGCGCACCATGCCCGTAAAGTACACATCCTTAAACGGCATTTCTCCTTTGTACTCGTAGCCAGCAATAATCATGCGTGCTACCCAAAAGAAGATTATATCCCAACCGGTAACCAACACGTTGGTAGGGTAGTAGTAGTCTACCTCGTCGGGGTTCTCAAAGCCATCAAATACCGATATTGGCCACAGCCAACTGCTAAACCAAGTATCCAGTACGTCTTCGTCTTGGCTTAGGTCGTTAGCGGTAAGTGTGGTCAAGCCAAATTCTTTTTTAGCCAACTCAACAGCCTCTTCAATAGATTCTGCTACTACGTATCGGCCATCACTTAGGTAGTAAGCAGGTATGCGCTGTCCCCACCACAATTGGCGCGAAATAGGCCAGTTGCGAATGTTTTCCATCCAGTGCTTATACAGGTTCTTAAAGCTATCTGGGTGAAAGTGGATATTGTCGTTCATTACATTTTCCAAGGCTGGCTTTACCAACTCTTGCATATCCACAAACCATTGCAGGCTCAAGCGTGGCTCAATAACCGTATCGGGGTTACGCTCGCTGTAGCCTACTTTGTTTACTATCTCTTCGGTTTTTACCAATAGACCAGCAGCTTCCAAATCGGCAACAATCTGCTTTCTGGCAGCAAACCTGTCTGCACCCACATATAGCTCGCCCGCAGCACTGATGGTGCCATCGGGGTTCATAATGTCAATGGTCTCCAAGCCGTGCTTTTTGCCCAGCTCGTAGTCATTAATATCGTGTGCAGGTGTAACCTTTAAGGCACCGGTACCAAATTCCAAATCAACATAATCATCAACAATTACGGGCACGTGGCGGTTTACCAACGGCACTATCACCTTGCGGTTGTGCAATACAGTATAGCGCTCATCATCTGGGTGCACGCATACTGCGGTATCGCCCAAAAGGGTTTCGGGGCGGGTGGTGGCAATGGTAATAAAGTCTTGCGTACCCTCAATAAAATACTTGATGTGATATAGCTTGGCTTGCTTGTTCTCTTTGTATATAACCTCCTCGTTGCTGAGGGTGGTTTGGGCCTTAGGGTCCCAGTTAACCATTCTTAAGTCCCTATAGATATAACCTTTTCGGTGCAAATCAACAAATACCCTTATCACTGCTGCATACAACGATGGTTCCATGGTAAAGCGGGTTCTGTCCCAATCGCAGCTGGCGCCTAGCTTTTTCAACTGCTCAAGGATAATGCCACCGTACTTGTCTTTCCACTCGTAGGCGTGTACCATAAACTGGTCGCGGCCAATGTCGCTTTTCTTGATGCCTTGCTCGCGTAACAGGTTTACCACTTTAGCTTCGGTGGCAATACTGGCGTGGTCGGTGCCGGGCACCCAACAAGCATTATAGCCCATCATGCGCGCACGGCGGATGAGGATATCCTGTATGGTATTGTTGAGCATATGGCCCATGTGCAACACCCCCGTTACGTTTGGTGGTGGAATGACGATGGTATATGGCTCACGCTCATCTGGCACGGAGCGGAAAAATCCCTCGTCCATCCAGTGTTTATACCATCTATCTTCTACTTCCTTTGGGTTGTATTTTGTTGCGATTTCCATAGTGTTGCAAAGATATGAGATAGACACAAGACGCAAGACACCAAACACAAGACTTTTTATAGGAAATTGCATGTGACAGGTTAAGTTGCCCCACATTTCAAATTTCTCATCTCTCATTTCTCATCTCTCAACTGTTTCGTACGTCGGGTGTTACCCTGCGCTATAGTTACTGTTCCCCTTTGGGGCGTATGGCAGTATGCCTTTGTTCTTTGTTATCTCTCATTTCTCATTTCATATTTATGATCTGTCATCTGTCATCTTCCCTGCGTCTATCTTAAAGCCTTATTTATCTAATAAACTTGCCGAATTGCAGTTTAACCCATAATCTTGCTATTAACAAAACAAACCCAGCACCGTGGCCACACCAATCATCCGCATCAACAATCTCAACAAGTCATACCAAATGGGGCACAACAGCTTGCATGTGCTTAAGGGTATCAATATGCAGGTAAACGAGGGCGAAATGGTTTCTATTATGGGTTCTTCGGGGTCGGGTAAGTCTACGCTATTGAATATTTTGGGCATATTGGACCAATACGATTCGGGCGAGTATCATTTGGGCGAATATTTGGTAAAGAACCTATCGCAAGCTAAAGCCGCCCAATACCGTAGTATGTTGGTAGGGTTTGTTTTCCAATCGTTTAACTTGCTCACATTTAAAACTGCTGCTGAAAACGTGGCGTTGCCCCTTTACTACCAAAAAGTAAGCCGCAGCCAGCGCGACAAAATGGCCTTGGAGTATTTGGAAAAAGTGGGCTTGCGCGAGTGGGCGCACCACCTACCTACCGAAATGAGTGGTGGACAACAACAACGTGTAGCCATTGCCCGTGCCCTCATTAGCAACCCAAAGGTGATTTTGGCCGATGAACCTACGGGTGCCTTGGATACCCAAACGAGCTATGAGGTAATGGAGCTTTTCAAAGGCTTGCACCAAGAGGGCAAAACCATAGTAATAGTTACCCACGAAAATGATATTGCCGCCCTTACCGAAAGGGTTATCAGGCTAAAGGATGGGCAAATTGTTGCTGGTTGATTGGTTATTGGTTTAAAATTAGAAAAAGTTAAAGGCTACTTCACCAATTAACAAGTAAACCAATAACCTTATAACCCGATAACAACGAGTATTAGTAAGGGTTCAAACTGATTAAGATTAAGTATTAACCAATTTGGCATAAACAAATTATTAATTTTCAGTTGGTTGGTTTAAATTTAAGAGCCCTTTATTGAACCAACCCGCTACCCAACTATGCGCAATTACTTGCATTTAGCCATTGTCGCTACGTTTTGTTTATACTCTTTATTGGTCTATTCCCAGCAACCATCTGGCACCGCTTGGTTTTCCCATTTGGAAAGCTCAAAGGCAATCGTAGAAAACAAAGGCCAATTTAACACAAGGCACCAAGCTTTGGGTGATAGAATATTGTATGGTTTTGAAGATGGGGCAACGTTTTTTTATTTTACCCAAGATGGCTGGGGTTATCGTTTGGATAGTTTATACAAAAACCCAAACAGAAGGAAGGGAGATTATACCAAGCCAAAATGGATACTAAAGTCGGATTTGGTAACCGTCAATTGGGTTGGTGCAAACGCAAATGTAAAGTTGCAGCCCAATGGAAAATTTAATCATACCAATACTTATGCCGTCAAGGGTACAGATAAATCTGTTTCAGCTATTGAAAGGGTTCCTGGCTACGGAAAGCTTACTTACGAGGGCATTTATGATGGCGTTGATTTGATATACACAATGCACCCAGACAGGGGAGTAGAATATCGATTGGAAATCGCTCCTAATGTGGCAGTTGGAAACATAAAGATGCAATATCCGTTGGGTAGCCAACTTAAAGTTGATGCAAACGGGGACTTATTGGTTTCAACGCTGTTTGGCTATACAAGGGAATCCAAGCCAAAAGCATTTTATGCCGACACTCATGAGGAGATTGATGTGAGGTATTTTGTTGACGGTAATATTGTAAGGTTTAAGCTTGGAGCTTATGATAAGTCGAGAAGCATTGTTATTGATCCTTGGGTGCAAACCCCAACTTTGCAATACTCTAACGGTGTGTGGGAATGTGAAAGTGATGCTGTCGGTAACGTATACATCATTGGTGGCGATGCCCCAATGAAGTTGCAAAAATATAGCGCTGCTGGGACGTTGCAATGGACTTACAACACCCCATGGGATACCACTAATGGAGCATGGTTGGGAGCATTGGCAACCAATGCTGGTGGTGATTGTTTCGTGTCGAATGGTGCTACGCCTGCCGCTATTCAACGGATTAGTACGGCAGGTTCGTTAACTTGGAGTAGAAACGGAGGGCCATTCGATGAGTTTTGGACCATAGTTTTCAATTGCGACCAAAGCAAAATGATAGTTGGAGGCACTAACACAGGGGCTTTCCCTCCAGGTACCGCCACCGGTAGGATTTTTGATATCAGTACATCAAATGGTAATATTAATGGTAGCATAGTTACAACTACTACTAAGCAAGGTATTGCTTCGCCATTGATTGATGACCTTAACGAGGTAAGGGCAATCAGTTCTTCTAGAAACGCAAAATATTACTTTCTTACCCTGGATACCATAGGTGCAATTTCTCAAGATTTCAACCTATGTCCATCCAACCAGGGGCCCTTGTTTAAAACTAACTCTTCTTACAACTTTAGTTATAAGTGCGAGGATTACAAACCCAATGGCAACTCAGGCATTTGCGCGATAAGAGCCAATGACAAGTATGTATACACCCAAAATGGTTCAACCATATCAAAAAGGAATTTATCATCGGGTGCAATTATCAATACTGCTCCCATTCCGGGTGGTGTCTATACCATTTCATTTGGTTTTGGCCAAGTTGGTAATAGCGGAATTGCAATAGATTCATGTGGTAATGTTTATGCTGGCTCTTCAGACAGGGTTATTAAATTTGATGAGAACCTCAATATCATAACGTCTGTAACCGTTCCATTCAAGGTGTACGATGTTGCAGTAAGCACAGGTGGCAATATTATTGTATGCGGTGCAAACGGCAGCCTTGCCAACCCCCAAATTGGCTATGTGCAGTCGATCAACATGTCGGCTTGTGTCCCATTTGCTTTGGTATGCTGCAACCCAACCATTTGTCCAGCTGGGCCTATTTGCGATATAGCTTCGCCTATAACACTAACCAGTGCTACTGCTGGTGGTGTATGGAGTGGACCTGGCATTACCAATGCTTCAAGTGGAGTGTTTAGCCCATCGGTAGCTGGGGCGGGTACGCACAAAATCGTATATACTTTGCCTTGCGGTGCCGACTCTATATTTATAGTAGTAAATGCCTGTGCAAACTTAACAGTATGTAGGGAAACCAATGGTGATTACACCGTGTCGGGTGGCGTTGGCCCATACACATGGCAGAGTGGTGTGCCTTTCCAAAACTGTAGTGGCTGCCCACTTGGCAACTGTATACCATTTATCTGTGCGGGTTTTGCCGATACTACTTGGACTACATATAGCACGGCTACTACAGCTAACCCTCCTGGAACGTTTCCAATTAGGGTGACTGATGTAAACGGTAACCGATTGAGATTGACCAGTGCTTCGGGCATACAACCCTGCACCAC
>JAGYJT010000027.1 GCA_018401955.1 Chitinophagales bacterium
TTGGAACGAAAAGGCGCAAAGATTACCTACTTGCCGGTGGGTAATGATGGGCTTGTTGATTTGAAATTGTTGGAGCAGGCTATAACCCCCGAAACGATTTTGGTATGTGTAATGATGGCCAATAACGAGACAGGTGTGGTGCAACCGATAAAAGATATTGGTGCAATATGTAAGCAAAGGGGCGTATTGTTTATGAGCGATATTACGCAAGCAGCAGGTAAACTGCCAATTGGGGTGCAAGCGCTTGGTATTGATATTGCTCCATTGAGCGCACACAAAATATATGGCCCCAAAGGGGTAGGTGCAATATACCTGCGCAGGCGCGGCCCTAGGGTTAAGTTGGCTCCATTAATTGAAGGTGGTGGGCACGAAAACGGCATACGAAGCGGTACGCTCAATGTGCCAGGCATTATAGGCCTGGGTATAGCGGCAGCGTTGGCCAACCAGCAGCAAGTGGATTATCATAAACATACTTTGCTACTTCGAAACTTATTTGAACAACAATTGCTGTCTCTGCCAAGCACTATCTTAAATGGGCATTTAACTTTGCGGTTACCTAATACTATCAATATCTCTTTTAACGGCATTAGGCCAGGAGGTTTGTTAAAATCATTGAGCGATACGGTTGCCGTATCTTCTGGTTCTGCATGTACTTCGGCTTTAATGGAAACCTCTTATGTGCTAAATGCCATGAGCGTGAGCGATGATTTAGCTTATAACTCCATAAGGTTTAGCTTGGGCAAAGATACTACCAAACAAGAGCTACACGAAACGTTTTCCATTGTTGCCCAAGCGATAACACAGCTACGCCAGCAGTAACCCATTTAAGGGATAATGGTATTCTCTTACCTCATAAAGGTCAAAATGTTTACTTTTGTAGAATCATTCTAAATAGTGACATTTTTGTGACAAAACAAACACCCATATTATGAGCGAAATTATTGGTGCCCTTAGGGCCGGAACCAAACAGCACCATGACAATGTGGAAGCTGCCATGCAGAGCAACCAGATAATGGACAAGAGCCTTACCCATGAAGGTTTTGTGCGTTTGTTGCGCATCAACTATTTATATATGAGCGCTTTGGAGCTGGAGCTTAATAAGCGCAAAGATTGGTTTGAGGGGTTGAACTTAGACGAACGCCTTGGTAAAACCGCCAACTTAAAAAACGACTTGGAGCTATATGGGGTTGAAATTCCCGCCACTGAGGAATTTTTTGCCGACTGGAGCATGCCCCGTTTGTTGGGAGCTTTATATGTAGGCGAAGGCTCATCGTTGGGCGGACAAGTAATACAACGTACGTTACTATCCAATGAGAATTTGCACGACGTTGATAAGACCCTTTTCTATAAAGGGTATGCCGAACAAACCGGCCCAATGTGGAAACAGTTTATGGCATACCTTGAAACCATGCCGGTTGGTGCCGACCAAATACCAGGGGTAGTATCAGGCGCGCAGGATGCATTTGAGGTAATGATGAAACTAGGCCAACGCTACGAGCTAGCTAAAGCCTAATAAATATCCGTATAACATAAAAAGCCCCGTGTTGCTATAAGCAATGCGGGGCTTTTTTGCATTGGCAAGGTTTTAGCCTTTTAACTGCGCTATGCAAAAGCTATAGAATTTTATAACCAACATTTACAAGCGGCTTACCAGCAGTATTGCATTTTGGCCAGCTATTATCTCTCTGGTATTCTTGTTTATTGCAATACTGGTATTGTCGTATGATAATGAGGGATTAAATGCGTTTTTAATAAAGCACCTTAGTCAACTTGCCGTGCAAGAGGCCGATAATGCACGGTTGGTGCTGGGTACATTGGCTGGAAGCACCGTAAGCCTTACCGTATTTAGTTTTACTATGGTAATGATAGTGCTCAACCAAGCAGGTAGCAACCTATCGCCTAGGGTGATACCGGGGCTAATAACCAAGCGGGCGCACCAAGTGGTTTTGGGTTTTTATTTAGGAACCACCATTTATATACTGTTGCTTATACTAGGGTTTGAAAACCCTGAGCGCAATTTGCAAATATCTATGGGCGGTATACTATTGGCTGTTGTTTTCGGAATTACTTGTTTGGTACTGTTTGTATACTTCATCCACTCTATTTCTCGCTCTATACAAGTTGATAGCATCTTAAACGATGTGTATAGGCAAGGGCTAGTAAGTTTTAGAAAGCATGAAACCAAACCAGTATCCTATCCTTTTGAAAAACAAAATGTTCGTACCGAAGTACTCGTAATTAGCAGCACCCAAGCGGGTTATTTAGCTGGGGTAAACATCCAAAAGCTAACCAATATAGCCTGTCATCATAACTTGCAGCTCTGCTTAATGGCCTACATTGGCGATTTTGTGCAACAAGGCCAAGTGTTGCTTAAAGTAGTTAATCGCTCATCGTGCGATACCGAATTGAGAAACCAGTTGTTGCAAGCTTTTAACTTAACACACCATGATGTAACCATTAAAAACTCAGAAACGTCGTTAAAGCAGATTTCTGAAATAGCGGTACGTGCCCTAAGTCCAGGTGTAAATGACCCCGGCACTGCCAAAAAAGCTATTGATTTACTTACCAGTTTACTAGTTTTTCAACTAAAAGTACCAGCCTACAAAGTGTTTTACGACAAAAATCAGATACCACGTATTGCAGCACCAAATAAGCCGTTTGCGCTGATGTTGCAGAAATACCTTTTGCCCATTAGGCATTATGGCCGAGATAATGTGAACATCAACCTTAAGTTGTTATATAGTTTGAAGGTGTTGATGGATAACGACAAAACGCAGCAGCACATGCAGATACTGTGCAAAGAGTATACTGCCCTATGCCATAGCTACGAAGCGAATGTTGCCCCGGCTGAAGACCGTGAAACCATAAATGTTACAGCCAAGGATATAGAGCAATTATCGCTGGCCAACACGCGCACCAATGCTCAGTTGCCCGATAAGGAGTTATAATATTATTGCCCAGAAGCTGCGAAAAAGCCACGCTCTGCCCAAGGTATCATGTAGATGATAATACCAAATGCTACCGAGTACCACACAGCGGCTTTGCGATGCTTAAACAACGGGTCGGTAGCACGCTTGCTTAGTATACGGCCCAAGGTAATGCACACAATGGCTATAAGCATGCCCACTAAATGCTCTACTGCCCAAAAACGCAGGTTTGGGTCTTTCATTGCTTCGCCCATATTGGCTAAAGCAACTTCAACTGTAGGGCTAATAAAATAAAGGCCAAGCCCAAGCAAAAGCTGAGTATGGGTTACTGCAAGTAATATCAAACCAATTTTATCATCTGCTTTGGTAAAGGGCTTACGACCCAGCCAGCCAATTAAACCCCTGATAATGGCAATTACCAATAATATTAATACAGCATATCGCAGTGTAGAGTGTAAGTGCAATAAAGGAATGTATGCGCTCATAGTTAACGTTTATGGGGGCTAAGATAGTTAATAAAGCATACGCTTGATTGAAATATGCAGACTTAGTTTGACAAACAGCGGCATATAAAGGTTCATTTTGCTGTTATAAATCACCACAAAACCAACCATTTGTAAAATAAATTGCGAAACCCCCGTTAGGTTTGTATTTTTGGAGGCTAACGTTTGATTTATGAACTTGAAAGAGATTGTTTCTATTAGTGGCATGAGCGGCTTGCATAAAATTGTAAGTCAGCGCGGCGATGGCCTTATCGTGCATTCGTTTGATGATGGTAAGTCGCGCTTTGTGCCTAACCGCACGCACATCTTTACCCCGCTAGAGGGTATTACCCTTTATACCCAAACCGACAATATTGAGTTGACCAAGGTATTGGCAGAGATGAAAAGCCAAAAAGACAAAAACCCACCTGTTGAGGGTAAAGCCAGCGGCGAGAAACACCAAGAGTATTTGCGCAGCATTGTGCCTGATTTTGATGAGGAGAAAGTGTATGTAAGCGATATTAAGAAGCTTATTAAGTGGTACCACATTTTGGAAGCCCAAGGTTTGCTAGTGGAAGATGAAGCCCCAGCTGCAGAAGAAGCCAAGGCCGAGAAAGCCCCAGCCAAAAAGAAAGCTGCTAAAGAAGAAGCTGCCGCTGAAGAACCAGCTGCCGAAAAAAAGCCCGCCAAAGCAAAGGCTAAGAGTGCCAAGAAAGGGGGCGCTGATGAGTAATAGTGCTGCTGCTTTAGGTATCAAGAGAGAACGCCAATTTGTACCTGCCGATTTTACTATGAGTAATTGGGCAGGTATTGAGCCGTTCTACAATGAACTATTAGATAGGCCCATAACCAACCTTGAAACGCTGAAGCAATGGCTGCGCGATCGGAGTGAGCTGGATAGTGTAATAGGGGAAGAGTATCGTTGGAGGTACATTAACATGACCCGCGATACCCGTGATTTGGAAACGACCGAAAAGCTGCAGTTTTTTTACAAAGAGATTGATCCGAAACTTAATACCATCAACTTTCAGCTAAACAAAAAGTTGGTAGGAGTTACGTTTTTGAACGAACTTGACCCCTCGCAATACTTCATTTACCTACGCAATGTGCAAAAGCAGATTGACCTTTACAGGGAAGAAAATTTACCCTTGTTTAAAGAGTTGAAGCTTAAGGAACGGGAGTATGCCGCCATCTCTGGCAACATGGAGATAGAATACCAAGGCAGTACCCTTACGCTGCAACAAGCCAATAAGTACCTTAAAAACCCCGACCGCAATGTGCGTGAAGAGGTTTATAGAAAAATAGGCGAATGCCGAGCTGCTCAACAACAAAAGTTGGAAGATCTTTTTGATGAGTTGCTTAAAATGCGCCATCAAGTAGCCCTAAATGCGGGTTTTGAAAACTATCGCGATTATAAGTTTGCTGCTATGGGTCGTTTTGATTACACCCCGGCCGATTGCACTGATTTTCACAACTCGGTAGCAGAGGTAGTTGCACCAGTGGTAGGCAAGTTAATTGAAAAGCGTAAGCAAAAGCTGGGTGTAGATCAATTAAAACCATGGGATCTAGATGTGGATACCGATGGCAAGCAAGCGCTAAAGCCATATGAAGACGGTACCGACCTTACCAATAAAACCATTGATGTTTTGGATAGCGTTGATGGGTATTTTGCCGAGTGCCTTGGTAATATGAAAGAGCGCGGTTTCCTTGATTTGGATTCTCGCTCGGGTAAGGCCCCAGGTGGTTATAATATGACTTTGCCCGAAACCGGTTCAGCATTTATTTTTATGAATTCGGCTGGTACCGACCGCGATGTTAAAACCATGGTGCATGAGGCGGGTCATGCGGTGCATTCGTTTTTGAGCCACCAGCAAGAACTTATTTATTTCCGTCAGTATCCGTCAGAGGTAGCCGAGCTTGCCTCTATGAGCATGGAGCTTTTTACTATGCCCCATTGGAGCATATTTTATGCTGATAGTGAGGAACTTAAGCAATCACAAAAGCTGCAGCTCGAGGGTATTATAAAAGTGCTTCCGTGGATTGCGATTATTGATAAGTTTCAACATTGGTTGTATACCAACCCTGGCCATACGCAACAAGAGCGCAGAGAAAATTGGTTGGCTATTTACCGCGAGTTTAATGCCAACGACCCTACAGATTGGGGCGGCTTAGAAGAAAACTTGGCGCACTTGTGGCACAAGCAATTGCACCTATTTGAAGTGCCCTTTTATTATATTGAATATGGCATGGCGCAATTGGGTGCAGTGGCCATGTGGCGTCAAATGTTGCAGCACGGGCAGCAAGCCATTGAAAACTATAAAGCGGCGCTCACCTTGGGTTACACCCGCTCTATCGGCGAAATATACAGCACCGCTGGTGTTGAGTTTCGATTTGATAAGGATTACATAAGCGAGCTAGTGTCGTTCTTGCAAGGCGAGTACTATAAGTACGACAACTAAAAGCTAAATCTCACATTCAGGATTATTAAAGATTGCCACACATACCGGTGTGGAGCATAAATGGCTGTGTCTTGTTGCGCCTATTCAATCGTACCTCGTAAATCGTAAATCAAAAATTACTTCCCCCTGTTACCTCCCCGTTTTATACTGTACATAAGGAAGCGCTTCCTCGTTTTACCTAACGCTTAAAAAAACGAGGATATGAGTATTTTAGATCAAAAACCAAAAAGTGCCCTCAAAGAGGGTTTTGGTACCAAATTCGGTATTGGGCTTATTGTAGCCCTTAGCCTATCATTAGCGGCTTTTCAAATCAAGGCCCCTTATAAAGAACATAAAATTTGTTTTGCTGATCCATTTGAATCTGAGGATGGGGTGTTTGACGTAGAGCCCGTTATGAGCCACTCAAGGGATAAAGTTGTTGAACCTACAAAGCCAAAGCCCGCTGCGCCAGTGGTGATTGTCATTGGCGACCCGATGCCCAACCCAGAGCCGGGGCCAGCCCCAATTGACATAACCGATAATCCATTTGCGGGTGCTGCACCAACAGAGTTTATTGACGAGTTGCCAGCTCCGCCAAAACCAGAGCCAGTAAGGTATGCTGAGAAGATGCCTCAGTTTCCAGGAGGCAATGAGGCATTAATGGTGTATTTAGCAGGCACCCCATATTGCGATGCAGCTGTACAGAGCGGCTACCAGGGTAAAATACATGTGGAGTTTATGATAGATACGGATGGAACAGTGAAGAATGTTAAAGTACTTAACAAACTGTTTTCGTGCTTAGAGCAGGCCGTAAAAAATAGGATTGAGCACATGCCCAATTGGACGCCAGGTACTATGGGCGAAAGGCCGGTACCCGTTATCATGGTTGCTCCCATTAACTTCAGTTTGAACTAGTAGTAATTACAAAAAGTCATCTTTTTGTGACATTTTTTTCAAGTTGATATAATAAGGCATCTTTTGTTGCGTTTTAGGGGTATAAAACCAAAACGAACGAAAGTGCCTATGAACGAAATTTTTACCCACAACGATTTGATACGCAAAATTTATGGTGAAACGGGAGTGACTGAAAACCAGGCCATTGCCGAAGCTTGCAACACCAGCTTTGAAATTCAGGAAGAAATGAATCAATTAGAAGAAGTGAAGCAGCTTTTGGATACCGCTTGGCAACGTCCTCGTACCGCCATCATCAAAAATATCATGCGCTACAGCCTTGAGCAGAAATTGGCTGGCATGGGTAACTAAGGTTACTATTTGCGTTTTTTATCAAAAGCGGACGATGCCTAGGGCGTTGCTCCGCTTTTATCTTTTAGGTAGTTGCTATGTTAATCGGTATGGAGGCTTAGCTACTCTACCAGCTTGCCGTTGCGGTAATATTGTTCGCTTAGCAACTTACCTTTTCTATCCCATTTAGTTGACTTGCCATCCTCAAGGCCTTCGGTAAAAAAGCGTTCAAACTCTTTTTTACCGTTGTCATACCAGCCAGTAAACTTGCCATGCTCTTTGCCTAGCTTAAAGTTACCTTCTGTAGATTTTTGTCCGTTTTCGTACCAAGTATACGATGTTCCGTTTTCTTTGCCATCCAAGTAATTGCGAGTCCACATTTTTTGACCATTGCGGTACCACTGGGTTATTACGCCCTGCTCTTTACCATCTTTAAAGTTACCCTCAAAGCTTTTGGTGCCATCTTCAAACCACTCAATCCAAAGCCCTTCTTTTACGCCGTTTTTAAAGTAAACCTCCGATACGAGCTTGCCACTACTGTACCAAAATGGCCACTTGCCTTCACGCTGTCCTTCTTTGTATTTTCCCTCTGCTCGCTTTTGACCGTTGCTATACCAATACGTCCAGAAACCCTCCTTTTCACCACTTTCATATGTCCCTTCCGATTCTTTTACTCCGTTGCGATTAAAGAAAACCCAATCACCCTCTTTTTTATCGTTTTTATGGCTTCCTTCTTGCATTAGTTGGCCGTTGCCATACCATCGCTTAAAGGCACCTTCATATTTACCATTATCATGGTAAGCTTCTGTTGATAAATCGCCAGTTTCAAACCAAGTAACCGACTTGCCTTGCAACTCGCCATCAATATAAAACGATTCAGAGCCTTTAGTGCCGTCTTCAAACCAGAAGGTAGAAGTGCTATCTTTTTTGCCATGGTTATAAAACTCACTAAACTTCATTTGGCCATTATCATACCACTGTAGTTCAAGCCCATGTAAAGTGTCGTTTAAAAAATGGCTTTCGCGTTTCATTTGCCCGCTGATGTAAAATTCAGTCTCGGCTATTTTTTTCATGTTATCGCCTCTCCCTACATACGTGTATATAAATGCAGGCTTGCCATTAGAGTATGCTTTTGCTATTACATCATAAGGTGTTTGGTCTTCGGTGCAGCTACTATACAAAAACATAAAGCTAGACAGCAATGCCATTACCCATGCAGCACGCATCAATTTAGGCAAGCAAATGTTGCTTTGTATGTCTTTCCCAATGTTCACCAATGAATTCACCATAAGATGATTTCGCTACATAGTTCCCCCAAAATTACCAATAGAAAGTATAGAATGAACCAACTAGAGCTAAGATTGTTTGAAAATACCAAAAAACCAACAAATTACACCAAAGGATTATCTGAAAGATAGAAAAGTCAATCATTTAATTTGGTTAATGGTGCCTACAGGGTTAAGCTAATGTTTCCTAAATAGGCGGCTAAAGGTTAGCTTTGTAAAGCCTAAACGCTATCCTATAATTAATTTATAACCTGAAACACACTGAATTATGTCTGTGGATGTTGCCCTGCTAAAAGAAATTTGCGAAGTTCCCGGTGCCCCGGGTTTTGAACAACCTATAAGAAAAGTAGTATTACGAGAGCTAGCGAAGCTTCCTGTAGAAGTGTCAGTTGATAATATGGGCAACGTGATAGCCTACAAGAAAGGCCGCAACGATAAGAAAGTAATGGTTGCAGCGCACATGGACGAAATTGGCTTTATGGTGAGCTATATTGACGATGACGGTTTTGTGCGTTTCAACACCCTTGGTGGTTTCGACCCTAAAACACTTACGGCTCAGCGAGTAATCATTCACGGAAAAAAACCGATTATTGGCGTTATGGGTTCTAAGCCCATACATGTAATGAGCCCCGAGGAGCGCACTAAGATGCCAAAAACCACGGATTACTTTATAGACCTTGGTATGCCTAAGGCAGAAGTAGAGAAGTATATAACAATTGGCGACCCTATTACCCGCGACCGTGAATTGATTGAGATGGGCAATTGTGTTAACTGCAAAAGCATTGATAACCGCGTTTCGGTTTACATCCTTATTGAAACCTTAAAGGAGCTTGCTGAAACCCCATATGATGTATACGGTGTGTTTACGGTGCAAGAAGAAGTTGGCTTGCGCGGTGCCTTGGTAGCATCGCACCACATTAGCCCTGATTTTGGCTTTGGTTTGGATACCACAATAGCCTATGATGTACCCGGAGCCCGCGCTGAAGAAAAAATTACAGAACTTGGTAAAGGGGTAGCTATTAAGTTAATGGATACTTCTTCAATTGCAGATTACCGTATGGTGCGTTACATGAAAGAAGTAGCAGGCAACCACAAAATTAAATGGCAGCCAGAAGTACTAACTGGTGGCGGTACCGACACTGCCGGTATGCAGCGCATGAGCAAGCAAGGCGTAATAGCCGGTGCGGTATCAATACCTACCCGACACATACACCAAGTAATTGAAATGGCCCACAAAGAAGACATTAGAGCTAGTATCAATTTGCTTAAAAACTGTCTTCAAGACTTGGATAAGTTTGATTGGAGCTTTAAAGATTAAGCTACAACAATTGGATATTAAAACAGGAACAAAAAAGCCGCTCCATTGCTGGGGCGGCTTTCTCTTTTATATCCGTATACTGATTGACCAGTTAACTAATAACCAGTACACCAATCAACCAACTTTAGTGTTGATGACCACCTTCACCGTGCACGTGACCGTGGGCAATTTCTTCTTCGCTGGCTTCGCGAACGTTTTCAACGCCACCTTTAAAGTACAAATCAGCACCAGCTAATGGGTGGTTAAAGTCCATTTTTACTTTTTCAATGCCCACTTCCTCTACTTTGCCTCGCAGTGGGTTACCTTGATGATCTTGCATGGTAAGGTAACGACCAACTACAAGCAAATCATCGGGCACTGCACCATCAACCTCAAAAATATTTAAAGGCAATTCTATTACTGCTTCATCTTGCACGGGGCCGTAGGCGTTGTCGCTTTCAATAGTAAATTCAAAAGCTTTACCAGCAGTAAGGCCACTAAGGTTCTCTTCAAACTCTGGTAAAAGGCCACCAGCACCAAACAAGAAAACAAACGGGGCAGAGGCTTCTACTTTCTCTACCAAAGCACCTTCAGCATTACCAATTTTTAAATCGTAAGTGATACTTACAACAGTGTTATTCTGAATTTCCATAATCAACTTTTGTACGACCAAAGGCCGTTTTTTATACAATAGCCCCAAAGGTAACTAAATATTATTGGGCTACCATAAAGCTAGTCAAGCAATTCATAGTCATGGATTTTGTTGAGAGCAAGAAGGGTGTTGCCCTCTGCGTCAGATTCATATACTTTTTGAAAACGAGCTCCGTGTATTATCTCGTTATATTTGTAGCTGTGGCGTACATGTACTGTTTGCCCAAAAGTATCATCATATCCCTTTACCCTTATCAGTATTTCGGCATCAAGGTTTTCAAGACTTTCCAAAGAACATTTATTTAAGGGGCTATCTTCAGTTAAAGGATGCACCAAAGTCCAGTTCAACGGAAAAAATTGGATAAAATTGGTTTCTAAGTTTAGGTTGTAATACTGGCGGTGGCCGTTTTCCTTGTCCAGTGTACTTAACAGCACGTTTGCCTCAACCTCCATCATAATGTTACTACGCACATTAACCAGTCTGCATTGCAGGCTTTGGCCATCTTTGTAAGGGGCTATAAGTGCATTGTTGCTAAACAAAAACTTGGCAGAGGGTTTGCTAAACCGCCCGTAAAGCAAACCTGTTACCAACGCAAAGCCAGTAAGGCCACTAAACGCTTCGAGTGCAGCCAACATGCTGGCCCAAGCACCAACAGGGGCCATGGCCCCGTAACCAACGGTAGTGAGCGTTTGGGCACTAAAATAAAAAGCTGACCAAAAGCGCGGTGTTTGTTGATTAACGCCACTTAACTGCTCAATGCCTATAACAAGATAACCACAGGCAAACAATGCGTTAACGAAGATGTACAACAGCAGCATCAAGCCCAAAAAGGTAGGCCAAGATATAGCGGTAAGCCATTGGTATAAGCTGCGCGCCTGAAATGGGTTGCCAGTGCGCTTAAGGTTAAAGCTGCCATCTTTGTTTATCAGCCGCTTACTTTCGTCTAGGTATTTTTCGCCTAAACCGGCATTGTGGGTGGGTCTTGTTTTGGCCATGGCAATTGTAGCGTTCTCAATTATAATCAAAATATTGCTAAGGTGCTATATGCCATGCAATATCCTTAATTTGGAAAGCAAGTTAAGAAACCGTTATCTTTATCATTATGAAACGCAAAATCCTTTTTCTATTGCTAGCGGCATCAATTACGCTAGGTTCTTGTCACAAAAGCACCTGCCCTACCTACGATACTGGTGGCGGTGATGGTGGCACCAAAGGTGGTAGCAAAACCAAAACCAAATCTGGCGTCTATCCTAAAAAGATGCAGAAACAAATGGAGAAGAATTAAGTAGTGGTCAGTCCATGGTCGATAGTCCATGGAAAAACAGGATTGTTACACAAACGGCAGTTTAACTACTTGTGCTTTTAAGTGCCTACCGCGTATATCCACAATTATTTCGCTGCCAGGGGTAGCAAGTTCAGTAGGTACATAAGCCATACCAATTGCTCTGCCCAAGGTTGGAGATTGTGTACCAGAGGTAACTTTACCAATAGGCTCACCACTTTCGTTTACAATGGCGTAATCGTGGCGAGGGATACCTTTATCTACCATTTCAAAGCCTACCAATTTGCGTTTTACGCCTTCAGCTTTTAATTGAGCCAATGCCTCTTTATCGTTAAAGTCGCCTTTGTTAATCTTGGTTATCCAGCCAAGGCCAGCTTCCAATGGGCTAGTGGTATCGTCAATATCATTACCATACAAACAAAAGCCTTTTTCAAGGCGCAAAGTATCGCGGGCTCCTAGGCCAATTGGTTGAATGTTGAATTCAGCACCAGCTTCAAATACCGCATCCCATACTTTTTTAGCATCGGCATTAGGCACATAAAGCTCAAACCCACCCGAACCGGTATAGCCTGTATTGCTTATTACTACTTCATTTACGCCAGCTAAGGTGTCAATGGTAAAGCTGTAGTATGGTATGGTGGCTAAATCAACAGCAGTAAGCTTTTGTATGGTAGCCAAGGCATTAGGGCCTTGCACAGCCAAAAGGCTGGTGTCGTCGCTTATGTTGGTCATGGTTACGCCTTGGGTATTGTGTTGGCTTATCCAGTTCCAGTCTTTATCCATATTGCTGGCGTTTACCACCAATAGGTATTTTTCATCGTTAATTTTATACACCAACAAGTCATCTACTATGCCGCCTTGCTTGTTAGGTAGGCAACTGTACTGTGCCTTACCCGGGCTAAGTTTGCTGGCATCGTTTGAGGTAACTTGCTGTATAAGCGCTAATGCATTAGGGCCTTCCAATACAAACTCGCCCATGTGCGATACATCAAACACACCCACGCTATTGCGCACAGCTGCATGCTCTTGGTTAATGCCAGCATATAGCACAGGCATGTTGTATCCTGCAAATTCTACCATTTTGGCACCAAGGCCAATGTGTAAGTCGGTAAGGGCGGTTGTTTTCATAGCAAACGTAGGTAAATGATGTGGCGGTAAAATTAACCATTTTTACGCAGGGTTAATGGGTTAACCAAACAACTTACTATCTAATTATCAATCAACCAAACCAAGGCAACCAAAGCTTAGAAGTAACCGATATATAGACAATCCAATCAAGTGAGCAACCTTTGTTCATATTAAGCAGTCAACTAATCAAGCTATTAGCCCTTATACCTACAATTATTTTACGTACTTTCGCAACCAGATTTTTATCCAGCTTGCATGACATTAACTGAAACTTTTACCCTGCAAGATTTCGCAACTTTCCTCGGTCGCGAATTCGTAGGAGACCCTGATACCCCGATTACGGGCATTAATGTCATTCACAAGGTGCAAGCGGGCGACCTTACCTTTGTTGATTTTCACAAGTATTATGATAGAAGTCTGGACTCTGCCGCATCTGTTATCCTTATCGATAAAGCTGATGTAAGGTTGCCGTCAAACAAAGGCTTAATAGTATCACCCAATCCGTTTACTGATTTCAATAGGTTGTTACAGCGCTTTCGGCCATTTGAGCCATTGGTGCAAAATATAAGCCCAAGTGCCACTATTGGTGAGGGTACCCATTTGCAACCGGGTGTGGTAGTGGGTAACCATTCCACTATCGGTAAAAACTGCTTAATTGGGGCCAACGTTACCATTTGCGACCACTGTACTATAGGCGATAATGTATTGATACACCCTAATGCTGTTATTGGTGGCGATGCGTTTTTCTTTAAAACCCGTAATGGTACGGAGCAATACCACTACGAAAAGATGCATACTGCTGGCCGAGTGATCATTGAAGATGAGGTTGAGATTGGCTCGGGTTGTACCATTGACCGCGGCGCTACTGGCGATACGGTTATTGGTTATGGCACCAAGCTGGACAACATGGTGCACATTGCCCATGGTGCGCATATTGGCAAGCATGTATTGATTGCAGCCCAAGCGGCTATAGCGGGTAAAACCATTATTGAAGACGAAGTAATTATTTGGGGCCAAGTAGGCATCAATAAAGAACTTACCATTGGTAAAAAGGCCGTAATATTGGCTACCAGTGGCGTATCCAAATCATTGGAAGGTGGCAAAACATACTACGGTGCCCCTGCTGAAGAAGCCCGCCAAAAATGGAAAGAAGCCGCCGCCCTGCGCTACTTACCCGAGCTGGTAAGGCAGCAAAGAGGTAAAAAGCCAGAGTAAATACTCCGCTTATTAGCACTTGGTTCAACTTTGGATATAACCAAGGAAACCCAATTCCTTGGTTATATGGATTTCGATTAGTTCAAATAGTTAACTAGCTACCTTGTGTCATACTGAGTCTCGCCTGAGGCGAGAAAGTAGGCAACCCGAAACTAAATTCCATATCTTTGCCACCTATGGCAACTGTAAAAATCATCAACCGATCGAACAACCCTGCCCCAGCATATGCTACGGCCGATGCAGCAGGGGTTGACTTAAGGGCCAACCTAGAAGCGCCTGTGGTATTGCAACCGCTAGAGCGCAGGCTGATACCTACCGGATTGTTTATGGAGCTACCGAGTGGCTACGAAGCGCAAGTGCGCCCGCGCAGCGGTTTGGCATATAAATCGGGCATTACAGTACTCAACAGCCCAGGCACTATTGATGCCGACTACCGTGGCGATGTAGGGGTAATATTGGTGAACCTAAGCAGCGAGCCATTTACCGTTAACCATGGTGACCGTATTGCCCAAATGGTAATTGCCGAATACACTCAAGTGACATTTGAATTAACCGAAGAGCTTGCCGAAAGCGAGCGTGGTGCAGGTGGTTTCGGCCACACAGGAGTGAAATAAAATGACAGATAAGAGATGAGAAACAAAAGAGGATTTCATATTTCTCATTTCAAATTTCATATTTAAAAAGAATCTGCGAAATGAAAATAATAGTACCAATGGCTGGCATGGGCAAAAGGATGCGCCCGCATACGTTAACCATTCCAAAACCATTGTTGCCAATAGTTGGCAAGCCAATAGTGCAACGTTTGGTAGAGAGTATTGGCGCTATGAGCGGTGCTACTATTGATGAGGTTGCGTTTATTATCCACCCAGCGTTTGGCGCAAAAGTGGAGCAAGATTTGGTTGCCTTGGCCGAAAAAATGGGTGCCAAAGGTTCTATATACTACCAAAAGGAAGCCTTGGGTACTGCCCACGCTATATTGTGCGCTGGCGATTCGCTTGAGGGCAATGTAACCGTAGCTTTCGCTGATACTTTGTTTAAAGCGGATTTCTCGGTTGATACCGAGCAAGACGGTGCTATTTGGGTAAAGCGTGTGGACGACCCTTCGGCTTTTGGAGTTATTAAAACCGATGCTGATGGACATATTACGGAGTTTGTCGAAAAACCTGCAACCTTTGTATCTGATATGGCCATCATAGGTATATATTATTTTAAAGATGGTGCATATTTGAAGAAAGAGCTTCAGTACCTTATTGATAATGATATAAAAGACAAAGGCGAGTATCAGCTTACTAATGCCTTGGAAAATATGAAAAACCAAGGCCGCAAATTGTGCCCGGCCCCGGTAATTGAATGGCTGGATTGTGGTAACAAGGATGTAACTGTTGATACCAACGCACGTATGCTTGAACTAATTGAAGGTGAAGAGCTGGTATCAACATCAGCAGTTATAGAGAACTCAATTGTGATACCGCCATGTTATATTGGCGAAAATGTGGTGTTAAAAAACGCAATTGTTGGTCCGCATGTATCGGTTGGGGACAACACTACCGTAACTAAAAGCGTTGTAAGCAGAAGTATTATTCAAACAGCTACCCATATTGAAAACAAAGTGATACACAATAGCATGATAGGTAATAGCGTAACTTTGCATGGGCAAGCTGAAGACCTCAGCATTGGGGATTATACCGTAACTAAATGAGATTAAACAGAACCATTTTACTAATGCTCGCTTTGGCTGCTTTGGTTGCTTTTAGTGCCTGCTCAAGCAGCAAAAGCACTAGCAAGTCCAAATCGCCTTCGTCTACCTCATTAAGCATACGCTCTGGTGGTGCTGCCGATTTATTGAAACGTGATGTTGATGAGCTGGTTGTGGCGCAGTTATACATTGATGCCAGTAAAGCAAAGATGCTAGAAGACTATGCCAAGGCTGTAGAGATGTATAAAAAGGTATTGCAACTAGACCCTTACAATGATGGCGCCCAGTATGAGTTGGCAGTTATGTACTTTGAGTCGGGCCAATATGATGTGGCAAGGCAATATATCACGGCGGCTGTTGTAAATGATAGTATCAACTTTATAGCCAATAGCCTTAAAAAGCAACAAGAACTTGACTCTTTGGATGTTGCCAAAAACTTGAATGCGAAGATTAAAGACGCGGCTGAGCAATACGTGAGCAACAAATGGTACTTGGTAATGAAAGCCGATGTAATGGCTTATCTAGGTGCCTATGATGAAGCCTCTGCTACTTTTGCTAAGCTGCTAAACGACCATCCCGAAGAGGTAGACTATTATTTTGACTGGGCATATGTGCTAAGCCGCAAAGGTGATTATAAAGGTGCTATTGAGGTATACAGCAAGGCAGAAAAAATTATCGGCGTTGATGAAAACCTCATTATGCAAAAGCAGCGCCTCTATCTTGAAGCAGGAATGACCGAAGAGGCCGCCGCCGAGATACAACGCTTGATTGATGCTAACCCGGGTGAGTTGCGCTATTATCAGATGCAAGCTGAACTGTACCAAGCTACCGAGCAGCCAGATAAGGCCATTGAGATATACAAGGCGATGTTGGTAAAAGACCCAAGTAATGCATTTGCACTGCTCAATTTGGCTGAGATATATCGTTACAAAGGAGACCGTGAAAACTATCTAACTTACCTTAAAGAAGCTTTTAAAAACCCTGACCTTAACATCGACTCCAAAATAAGGGTGATTTATCCTTACTTGTTGGATAGCAGCGGTGAAGGTAAAAAAGAAGAGGCTTTCAGTTTGGCGCAAATTGTGGTTGAGGCGCACCCCAATGAGGCCAAAGCTCATGCCATTTATGGTGATTTGCTATATCAAGATGAACGATCTGAGGAGGCCCTTGTTCAATATAAACAGGCTTTGCAATTAGATAATAGCGTTTATCAAGTTTGGCAGCAAGTGTTTTTTATATTAAGCGAGCTACAGCGATACAGCGAGTTGGAAAAGATAACTACCGAGGCGCTTGAGCTTTTCCCAAGCCAGCCTATCATTTATTTTTTTAACGGCGTAGCTAACAATCAACTAAATGCTTACGACAAGGCAATAGAGATATTGAACATCGGTAAAGTGTTGGTGATTGATAACAGGCCTTTGAAAATCCAATTTTATAGTAGCCTAGGCGATTCATATAACAATTTGGGCAAGTTTGCTGATTCTGACAAAGCTTTTGATGAAGCGCTGAAGCTTGACGCCAAGAACACTTATGTGCTTAATAACTATAGCTACTACCTTTCGCTAAGGGGCGAAGACCTTGAGAAAGCAAAAAAAATGGCCTTACAAGCAAATACGCTCGAGCCAGATAACGGCTCGTTTCAAGACACATACGCCTGGGTTTTGTATCGCGCTGGTGAGTATGCAGAGGCACGCAAGTGGATGGAAAAAGCCTTAAGTAACGCAGGAGAAGATAGTGGCGTTTTATTGGAGCACTATGGCGATATTTTGTACAAGCTGGGCGAAACAGCAAAGGCACTTGAATATTGGCAAAAAGCACTAGGTAAGGATGACACTTCAGAATTATTGCCTAAAAAGATAGCCGACAAGAAGTTGTATGAATAAGGTAATATATGCCCTAGCGCTATGCATGATATTTTGGTCGGCTTGTAAAACCACGCGGAGCACTGTAAAAGACTGCCTTAAACCCGAGAAAATTGAAACAGCCGAACTATTGGATTCAACCAAGGCCAAGCAGATGGAATTTGCTTGGTTTACAGGCAAAGCTAGGGTTAGCTTTAATGATGGTAAAACTTCACAGAATGTAACAGCCAGTATCAGGATGCAGCGCGATAGCGTTATCTGGATTTCTATTACTGCTTTAATGGGCTACGAAGCTGCCAGGATAATGGTTACGCCTGATACTTTTGAGATGCTAAACCGGTTGGATAAGATTTATATTAAAGAGCCATTGTCTAAAATAAACGACTATATACCTATTAAGGCAGACTTACGCCTATTGCAAGACTTGATAGTTGGTAACTATCTTTGGAGTACTAGTGGTAAACTTAAGCATAGGTACGACAAATGCTTATATGTGCTGAAGGAAGATAATAGTTATACAGAAAATACGTTTTGGATAGAGCCGGGTAGGTTTACCATTGCAGAAATGGAGACCATTGAGAAAAGCAATGACCAAAAAGTAAGCCTAATTGCAAATGACTATGAGTTGCTAAATGGATACTGGTTTGCCAATAGTAGAGATATAGTGTTTACGGGCGCAAGCACGGTAACCATAGGAATGAACTTTAGCCGGGTAAAGTGGAACGATCCAACCAGTTTCCCGTTTAATGCCGATAAGTATGAAGACTAGGGTCTTTTTGATTTTCACATTGTTGTTTTCACTCGCCTTGTGCTTGCAAGCGCAGGGCCAAGACCGCAGTGCCCTAGAAAAACAGCGCAAGAAGCTTGAATCGGACATTAAGCGCAACAAGGAGCTGCTTAATAAGGTGGGTGAGGATAAAAAGAACTCCTTAACGCAACTGGAGCTGTTGCTAAGCCAAATAAAAACACGGCAAAAGATAATTACCAATATCACAAAAGAGCTTTCGGTAATTAACGCTCAAATTAGTGAGAATGACGCTATTATTAAGGCACTTGAGAAAGACTTAGAATTACTTAAAAAAGAATACGCAGAGATGCTTTACTATGCTTATAAGCACAATAGTAAGTATAGCGAGGTGGCGTTTATATTCTCGGCCAAGAGCCTTTCGCAAGCGTACAACCGAATGCGCTACTTGCAGCGGCTTGCAGAGTTTAGGTTGCGCCAGGCCGAGATGATTAAAGAAACACAAGATGCCTTGGCTGGCAAGCTGGCAGAGCTTAACGAAAAGAAAATGGCTCAGCAGGAATTGCTTGCTGAGCAAACTACCCAGAAACAAACATTGGATAGCGAACGCAGCCAAACCAACGCCATAGTGGGCGATTTGCAGAAAAAAGAGCGCAAGCTTACCAACGAAATTAAGAAATACGAGGAGCAAACCGTAGCGCTGAGCAACAAGATTGACGAGTTGATTAGGTTGGAGATAGCCGCAGCAGCCGCTGCTGAGGCTGCACGAAAGAAAAAAGAGGCCGATGCCCTTAAAAATAACCCAAATGCTTCAGTAAAACCTGCACCGGCAATTGATGCTAAACTATCGGCGTCTTTTGGGCTTAACAAGGGTAAGCTGCCCTGGCCCGTTGATAATGGGGTGATAACCAAAAGCTTTGGTCAGCACCCGCACCCAGTAAATAACAACTTGCTGGTAAACAATAAAGGCATTGACATTAAAACCAACGCTAACTCGCCAGTAAAGGCGGTGTTTGATGGTACGGTTGCGAGTGTTTTGTATATGCCAGGGTACCATCAAGTAGTACTTGTAAAGCATGGCGATTTTTTCACTGTCTATTCTAAATTAGAAACGGTAACCGTAAAGGTTGGAGATAAAATTACAGCCAAGCAAGTGATTGGTACAGTGCATACTGACGATGCTTCATCGTTATCAGAGCTGCATTTTGAGTTATGGCAGGGAACCAATAACTTAAACCCTGCATTATGGATATATACTACGCAATAAAAGCGTAGCTTTGTATTTCAATTTGAAAACCAATAGTTATGGACACGTTTTTCTTGTTATTCAATATGGGCGGTACCGAGGTTTTTCTAGTTGTTTTTGCAGTGTTGTTGTTGTTCGGCGGTAAAAAAATTCCTGAGTTGATGCGTGGTATCGGCAAAGGCGTTCGCGAATTTAACACAGCTAAAGACAGCCTGAAATCTGAGATTGAGGAAGGTATGCGCGAACCTAAGAAAGAGAGCACCGCGGAAACCAAGTAATATTCATTACCGCGTAACATCATCCGCTCTTGAAGTTTTATCATTCGCTTTACGAGATACAGAACGACCTTGCCAACGGTCGTATCACTTGTGTTGAACTCGTAAATTACTACTTACAGCAAATTAATAGCAAGCAGCACCTTAACGCTTTTCTGCAAGTATATGCAGAAGAGTCTAGGGAACGTGCGCACCAAATGGATGCAAAAATAAAAGCCGGTAATGCGGGCATTTTGCATGGGTTGGTTATTGGCTTAAAGGATGTGATATCGTACAAGGGTCATATTGTATCGGCTTCTAGTAAAATGTTGGAGGGCTTTGAGGCCATTTATAATGCCACGGTTACGCAAAGGTTGCTCGATGCTGATGCCATCATTATTGGTCGCTTAAATTGCGATGAGTTTGCCATGGGCGGTAGCAACGAAAACTCAGCTTATGGTAATGTACTAAATGCCCTAGATGAAACCAAGGTGCCTGGCGGCTCTTCAGGTGGTTCGGCGGTTGCGGTGCAAGCAGGGCTTTGCCATGCAGCATTGGGCACCGATACTGGGGGCTCAATACGTCAGCCAGCTTCGTTTACAGGTATTTTTGGGCTTAAGCCTACTTATGGCTTGGTTTCAAGGTGGGGTGTAGTAGCTTACGCATCATCTTTTGATCAAGTAGGCCCTATGACCCATAGTGTAGAAGATGCAGCATTATTATTAGAGGTAATTGCAGGCCCTGATGGGCACGATAGTACCTTGGCGCAGCAAGCACCAATATTATATAGCCAATTGCTTGAAGATAATGCGCCTAAGCGAATTGCCTATTATCCAGAAGTACTTGAACATAGGGGGCTTGATGCTGATATAAAGCAACAAATTGAGCAGTATATTAATACTTTGCGAAAACAAGGCCATACTGTGGAGGCGGTTAGTTTTCCGTACCTTGATTATTTGGTACCTGCATATTATGTATTAACCACGGCAGAGGCATCATCTAACCTATCAAGGTACGATGGGGTGCACTACGGATACAGAAGCCCCAACGCTAAAAACATGGAGGAGGTTTATAACCTCTCGCGCACCGAGGCTTTTGGCGAAGAAGTTAAAAGACGCATTATGTTGGGCACTTTTGTGCTTAGTGCCGGTTATTATGATGCATACTATGGTAAGGCCCAAAAAGCCAGGCGCATAATTCAAGATGCCACGCTTGAGGTGCTTAAAAACCATGATTTCATTATATTACCTACTACGCCCACAACTGCCTTTAATATTGGTTCAAAAGATAAAGACCCTGTGGCCATGTACTTAGAAGATATTTATACGGTTCAAGCCAATTTAACAGGTTTGCCTGCCGTTTCAATACCGATGTGGCAGCACAGCAATGGGATGCCTTTTGGTTTACAAGTAATTGGAAACAAGTACAGTGAGGCATCATTGTTGGCTTTTTCGAAGCAGCAGCTTGGAGGTAAAAGCAATAAAATTTAGTTATTTTTAACGCATGCTTGCCAATAGTATTGGATAGCTTTACAGGTGCTTTGTAGCATATTTGCGGCATAACGGCATCTTAACCAAACGGTATGAAACAGTTCACTATTATTCTATGGTCATTACTACTTTTGGTAGCAGCTAGCCCCGCCTACGCCCAACAAGATATGGCCGATGACGATGAGTTGATTATTGACCTGCCGGCCAATGAAGACTCTCTTGCCGAACTTACGGTTAGTGAAACCTATTTTATAGTTGATGCGCTAGATAGTTTAACCAATTGTTTGTTTTCTGGCTGTTATCGTTACAATGATAGCTTGTTAGTGCAAGAGCGTTTTGCTTTTGATACGGTATCTTTCCCTGATTTTCATGATTCGGTTATTATTGACAACATGGCCCACATGCCAGTGGTAATTCCGTTGGCATACAATCCATATGTTAAGGCATATATTGAGCTTTATACCGTGCGCAAGCGAGAGCAAGTAAGGCGTATGTTGGGTATGGCAGAAATGTATTTCCCTATATTTGAGGAAGCGCTAGATAGGCGCCAAATGCCCATTGAGCTAAAGTACCTACCAATTATCGAGTCTGCTTTGAATCCGAATGCCGTATCAAGAGTTGGTGCTACTGGCCTTTGGCAAATAATGTATTCTACTGGTAAATGGCTCAACTTAGATATACACTCATATATTGATGAGCGCAGAGACCCTTACAAATCAACAGAAGCTGCTGTAGAGTACCTTAACCGTATGTATAATGTATATGGCGACTGGTTAATGGTAATAGCTGCCTACAATTGCGGACCAGGTAATGTAAACAAGGCTATAAGACGCTCTGGTGGCAAAACTACTTTTTGGGAGATTAGGCCTTATTTACCTAAAGAAACCCGCGGCTATGTACCCGCTTTTATTGCGGCCATGTATGTGCTGCATCATTTTGAAGATTATAAGTTTACCCCACTGCATACCAATTTTAGCTACAATCAAACAGATACGGTAATGATATATAAGCAGGTTACGCTTGCTCGTATTGCTGATGTGCTGGGCATGGATCAAATAGAGCTGGAGTTTTTGAACCCTGCCCTGCGCAAAGGAGAGATTCCACCATCAAAGCAAGGGTATGCGCTCAAACTACCAATTAATCGCATCAGTGCTTTCGAAAGTTTCCGTGACTCCATTTTTGTATCGCCTCCTGCCATTGATGTTTTGGCTAGCACTTCAGGCGAGAGCTCTATGGTACCCTCAACCAATAGCCCTGTAACAACTTACGATGATGGCACTACTACCAAGGTAACCTATACCGTGAAGAAAAATGACAATCTCGGCTACATTAGCGAGTGGTTCGATTGCAGCGTTGCTGAACTAAAACGCTGGAATGGCATGTCGGGCACTACACTGCACATAGGGCAAAAACTAAAAGTATATGTACCCACTTACAGGGTTGAACAATACCGTAAAGTAGAATATTTATCGGTATCTCAAAAAAACCGTAAGGAACACTTGAATACCACGCCCATTGCCGACAAGAATACTGCTAGCACAAAACCAAGCAGCACCAGCAGCGATGTAAAGTATACTGGCCCAGGCACGGGTGAGCTTACATTGATTACCTACAGCGTAAAGAGTGGTGATTATCTGGCGGCGGTTGCTAGCTGGTACGATTGTTCGGTATCAGAGATTAGAAACTGGAACGACCTAAACTCAAATATGCTAAATGTAGGACAGCGCCTCAATATTTATGTACCCAGCGCTAAATTGGCACAATATGAGGGTATAAACTCCATGTCTTCGGCCGACAAAAACAAGCTAGCAAGTAGCAATAGTACCAGTAGTAGCGGCTCGTCAACCAAAGTTGTGTATCACACCGTAAGGTCAGGCGATACGCTATGGGATATTGCAAAAAAATACCCAGGCGTATCCGTTCAGCAGATAATGGATCAAAACGGGTTGAGCAATGGCAATAGCCTAAAAGTAGGCATGAAATTGAAAATACAGATGTAAATAGCACCAGGCTGGTGATTGCTTGTTACCGCCTATTGTTATTACACTAAAGCATGTTACTATGATTCGGATTTTGGCAGTATTGGTTTTAGGGCTATTGGTTTCTTCATGTGGCGATTTAACAAAGGCCCCCGACTTTAAACCTTCCTCGGGTGGTGGTGTGGATGAGATAATGGTTGTTGCCGATGATAGTATCTGGAAAAACCACTTGGAAGAACCCGTAACTGATTGGTTGAACAAAGATTTTGAAATGTTACCCAATTACGAGCCAGCATATAAGTTTGGCTTTGTAAATTACGAGGCCCTGAAAGGCTTGATAAAGCAACATCGTAATCTTATCATTTTTGCTGACCTTACCGACAATTCAAAGATTACCAAGCTTGTAACCGAAGTGTTGGGAGAGGATTACACAGCAAAAGCGCTTAATGACGCCAATTTTTCATACGCAGTAAAGCGCAATGTATGGTCTGAGCCACAAATTGTGTTTTTTATATTTGCCAATAGCCCTGGGCAACTGGTAAGTAACATTACCCAAAAGGGAGATGTTATACTAGATACGTTGAGCAGGCACGAGGTTACAGAAAAATATTCGCCTGGATTGTATTTGCCGCATTATAACATAGAGCTTACAAAAAAAGTAAAGCAATCGTTGGATATTGACCTCAAAATGCCGCCCGAGTATTTTTTGGCATTGGAGAAACCTAATTTCCTTTGGTTTCGTTGGGAGCCATCGGAGGCAAGCAACAATTTATTTGTATTCACTGAGGCATTGCCATCTGCTATCGACCCACAGCGGCCTATTGCTTTACGCGATAGCCTAGGCAAAGCGTATGTACAAACCAAGCTCGACTCTGCTTATATGGTTAGCGATACTACTTTTGGGTATAAGCAGCGAATGATTACCGTAAACGGCTACGAAATTTTGGAAACTCGTGGCCTGTGGCAAATGGAGCACGATTTTATGGGCGGGCCGTTTCTCAATTATTATATTTTGGATAAGGCAAATAACCGAGCGGTTATGCTTGATGGCTTTGTTTTTTCGCCGAAAGGCCATAAAAAAATGCGCATCCGTTTTATGGAAGCGCTGTTTGCTACTTTTCAGCAGAAAATTAAATAGAATTAACATATCTTTGTAGCCTCGCTGTTGCTATTTAGTTGTAATAGTAGCACTGAAAAGGATTCCCGCTAAACTTTTTTTGTTTTAATGCGTAGAAATGCGTAACGCTGTAATGGTGCTATGCGCTACGCTGTTGTTATTGATGCATTTTGGGCAGCTTTACAGCAATAGGTGTACTTTTTTTAGTGCATTTTAAACAAAATCCTATTTACTGTACAATTGGTATTGCTTTAATGTTAAATTAACGTTACTTTGCCTGTTCAATTATAAAACCTAATAAGTAATAGTTGAGTTTTCAAGTTGCTTAGGGTGCTAAAGAGTTTAAATAAAGATAAATTACCACGATGAGAAATAGCTACATATTTAATTATTGCTGCGCCACACTATTTTTGCTATTGTTCTCGCAAGTAGTTATTGCTCAAGGAGAAGTGTTCACTAATCCTGATGCAACTATTGCTAATTCGCCAACGGCTCGATATGGTGCTGCGCCAACTGTAGACACTACAAAGGAGAAAAGCTTCTCAAACCTATTGCTGGTTGACTCTAGCGATTTAGCTATACAACCGATGCTTACGCCAGACATGCGTAAACATCCGGAAACCGGATTGGTAAAACTTGAAGGCTCTCCTACAAGTGTTGAGGTTATGGAGTTGAGGGATGCTAATAGCCGCACTTTTAAAAACGCTGATGGTAGCTTTACCAAGCAACAAACCAAAGGAGTATTTCATTATAAGGATGCTCAAGGATACTGGCTAAGTATTGGCCAAGCGCCAACTGCACTAGAGAACGGAAATGTAGGTATAAGCACCACAGACTTACCGATAAGTATTAATACCCAAACCGGTGCTACCACCATGCAATTGGATGCAAAAGGTGGTAGTTTGTTGTTTGGTGAAAACGCTCAGATAAGTTATGTTGATGCACAGGGCAATATTGTTAATACTATACAAGCAGGCAATTCAACCACCAGTGAGCTGAATGGTAAAGTGCTAAAATTAAAGGGTTTGTGGCCTTCTATTGACCGAACCCAAGCTATTGATTACTACCAAGTTGAAACTGACTATATACTACAAAACCGCCCAACTGTGCAATTACCTGGTGGCAACATGGTGTTTACAGAGAACCTTACTTTGCCCAAAGGCTGGAAAATAGAAAAGGGCACTGGTAAAGACACCTTAGATGGTTTTATGGGTGTATTGCATATAGTAGATGCTAAGGGAACGGTTAAAGGTACCTTTGAGCGTTTGGTATTTTTTGACAGTAACACCGATACAAAAAAACAAGGGCATGCCGCTAATGGAGTTTATACTTTCAAGCAAACAGGCGATAAAGTTGCCTTGGGTGTAGTTGTGCCAATGGATTGGTTGATGGCAGCTGATAGGCAGTACCCGGTAACTATTGACCCAACAGCTACTAACACTTATGCATCATTTGGCCTTTTATATTGGAGTGGATTTACTGCAGCTTGTCAACAGAGCATGAACGTAAACGTACCTGCAGGCACAATTACAGGAACGGCCACCAGCTATTCTATAAGGGCATACCTAGATGCATGGAGAAGCGAGCAGCGCTCAAGGGTTGGCGTAGGCGCCGCTTGGACCGCAATTCAATCAGGAACCGGTAATTTTAATGGTACTAATTCTTATAGCTTAACTGGCCAAACAATTGCAAATGGAGCCCATGGTGGCGGCAATATTTTGTTTACATGGCAAGGGTATCGCACTTACTTTTCCTACTACGATAATTTTTTCTGCGATTTTTGGACCCAAGAATTGCTTAGCAATACCTGGGTAGTTACGGTTACTTATACCACCACGCCATGCTCAGGTAACCCTAACCCTGGAACCTTGGCCATATCAGCAACAACAGGTTGCGCGGGCACTACCAATTATACCCTTACCAGCACAGGTTATACCACTACGGGCTCAGGTTTGCAATACAATTTTCAAACCAGCCCAGCTGGCGCCAATACCTGGACCGACCTTACTGGTTGGCAAAACCTTGGTGGCGGTAACCCAACATATACCACCAATACAACAATCGACCGTGACTATCGCATACAGTATCGTTGTAACAGCGGTACGCCACAAAATAGCAATACGGTTACCCATACACCAGTTACCTGTATTTTCTTAAACGTAAACCAACAAGTACAAACAACTTGCGCAGCCAAAATATATGACTCTGGCGGCCCTGGTGGCAATTATGCCAACAACGAAGCGAGGGTAGTGATGATTTATCCTACTTCTAGCGATCAAATTCTAACCGTTAGCGGTTCATACAATACAGAAACCGGCTATGACTTTATAAGTGCTACGGATGGCGTTAGCTCTGATATTGATACTTACCTTAACCCTCACTTTTACAGCGGCTCGGGCTCTTTCTCAATCTCTTCGCCTGGCCCTGGAATACCGATTACAATCAAGTTTCAATCTGATGGTGGGGTAGTGGGTGCTGGTTTTGATTTGGATGTGAGTTGCTCATGCGCAGTGCCAACGGCAGGCACAGCGGTGGCGCAAAACATTATTAGCTGTGGCGAAACCTCAGATATATTTTTCACTGGTGCCGATGGACAAGATTATTACAGTTTTGCTAATACATCGTTTGTAGGCAATACTTTGCCATCAGGAGCTACCATTTCGGGTAATGCAGTTGTTACTGGCGAATATGTGCGCCTAACATCTACCGCTACCAGCCAATCTGGCAGCTTAGTATTTAACAATACCAATGCTCTTAATGGCAATGAATTTTTAACCTACTTTAAAATGTACGCTGGTGGTGGAAGTGGTGCCGATGGAATGAGTTTCTCGTTTGGTCCAAACATTTCCAGCACTCCTCCAGGTAGCGAAGCGGGCCATGGTAATGGTGTAAAAATTGCCTTTGACTCTTATAACAACGGTACAAACCCAATGAGCTGTAATGGCACCAACTACAGTTCTGTTTACCTAATGTATGACAATACTGTTCTGGGTTGCTTTACCAATTTTAACTACACGGCTTGGCGCAATGCTTGGCGCTTAATGGTTGTGCAGATAAATGAAAATGGGCAGATTACAGTAAGTAACCCAGAAGCTGGCGGACCAGTGTATTTTAACAATGTACAACTGCCAGCGGCATACCTAGCTGCCGATAAGAGTACTTGGAAAGTTGCATTTTCTGCCCGCACGGGTGGCTCTACGGATAACCATTATGTGGATGATGTAAACGTATATTTTGGCAATCAGTTTGAGTACAGCATAAACAACGGCTCAACTTGGAGTTCATCACCTAGCTTTAATGGGTTAGGGGCTGGTACATACAATCCACGCATTCGAAATAAAAATGTTACTTGCAGCAGCCGTGCGTTGCCAGCAATTACTATTGTTGCTCCGCCAACACTGCCAACTATACCTAGTGTAACCAACAATGGCCCAATTTGTGCGGGTAGCAACGTAAGCCTTACAGCTGCTGGTTTGGCACCAGGTGGAAGGGTAGCAAACCTTGCGGGTACACAAACTATAGGAGGTAATTTGGTAACAGCTGCGGCCAATAACTTCACTATGGAGTTTTGGGTTAAATCAACTACAACACGAGCTACTACTACTCAATCTAACTCGGGCACTGTGGGCACTAGCAACCAGCGGTATGCTATATACCCATCACATGGTGGTACAAATGCAGGTGCAGGCGTATCGGTAGGTACTGATGGTATTAGTGTATTTGAACATGGCAGTGGCTACTTGCCCTCTACATTGGTTTACGATTTCCAATCGCCAAAAACAGAGTGGATGCACGTAGCTGTGGTTTACAGCGGCCGCATACCTTCTCTGTACATCAATGGCGTATTCGTGAAAACGGGTGTAATAAGTGCACGTCCAAACGTTTATGCCAGTTCAGGCACGGGCGGCAGCTACGGCTACTACAACGGTCAATTAGACAATATCCGCATTTGGAATGATGTAAGAACCGTTGCTGAAATTAGGGCCAACATGCATAGGGAAGCGCCAGCTAACAACACCGGTTTGGTGGTTCGCTATGATTTTAATGCATCAAACGTAAATGCTTCGTTTGGTAGCCCCAATAATAGTAATGGCGGCGCTACCTTCCCTAATGCCAACTACTACACATATACTTGGACCGGAACGAACGCACCAGGCGCTACTACCAATGAAACCGTAACGATTAACAATCCATCTGGTACATATACTGTTAACTACAACAGCAGTGATAATTGTGGTTCGGTAAATGGCGGTTCAACAGCTGTAACAGTTAATCCAATTCCAACGGCCTCAATTAGCGGCACCAACACCATTTGTGCGGGTGGCTCGTCTACGTTTACTGCCAGTGGTGGTGGCACTTATGCTTGGAGCACGGGCGCAAGCACAGCTGCCATCAGTGTATCAACTGCTGGTACATATACCGTAACGGTAACTAATAACGGTTGCACTGCTACTGCATCAAGAACCTTGACCGTAACACCGTTACCAAGCGCAAGCATTAGCGGCACCAACACCATTTGTGCAGGTGGCTCGTCAACGTTTACTGCCAGTGGTGGCGGCACTTATGCTTGGAGCACTGGCGCAACCACTGCTGCAATCAGTGTGTCGACCGCGGGTACCTATTCAGTAACGGTAACTAATAACGGTTGCACCGCTACTGCATCTCGCACCCTAACCGTTAATGCTGCACCTACTGTAACTATCACCCCAGCTAGTCCATCTGTTTGTAGTGGAGTGAGCGTTACATTAACCGCTAGTGGTGGTGCAAGTTATGCATGGAGTACTAGCGACAATACTGCTGAAACAACTGTTTCGCCATCAACTACCACTAGTTATACCGTAACGGTTACTGGTGCCAATACCTGTACCGCAACTGCAAGCAAATCGGTAACGGTTACACAGCTTGCCATTGGTGGTCAAACATTCCAAACCGGTGATTACGTATTCTCTGGTACCATATCAGCAGGATGGGCTAACGCTGGCAACTGGTATGAGTATAATGGTACATCGTTTGTGTCGGCATCAACGGTGCCATCAAGCAGCACCAATACTTACATATACCCGGTAGCCACGCACACATGTATTGTGCGCAGTAGCGTAAACCTAAACGGTACAAACAATGCTAATGATGTAAACATTAAGCCAGGTGCTACTATAAATGGCACTGCAAATAACAGAACCATAAGTGTGTATGGTAATTGGACCAATGAAGGTACATTTACCATGGGCAACTCAACAGTTGCTTTGCGCGGTGGAAATGACGTGACTGTTAGTTCAGGTGGTAGTAACTTCAATCAACTGATAATCAACAAATCTACAAATGCAGCTAAAGTTGAGTTTATAGAAGACTTTGCATGCTCATTGGAGTTTTTGCTAACCCGCGGCACGGTAGAAATACCGCAAGACGTAACAGGTGAGGCACTAAACTCTGTTGTTGATATAAATGGTACTTTGATATTAAAACAAAAGACCAACGGCACCAAAGGCGGCGAGTTTCGCGCTAATCCTTAATTGAGATAAAAAACCAGATAACAAAGGGTGGCTTTTAGCTGCCCTTTGTTGTTTAGGCCAAATAGAAAGGTTGCTTTAATAAATAATACCTTTTCAACAAGGGGCAAATTTTATATCGCTCGTCTTTAGTATCTTCATAAAGGGCATACAAGGTTTCGTATACTTCTTTAATGCCTATCAAATCAGCCCACTCGAATGGGCCGTAAGGATAGTTGGTGCCCAGTTTCATGGCTTGGTCAATATCCGCTATCTCGGCAGTGCCTTCTTGCAGGGTATAGCAAGCCTCATTAATAATCATACAAACCACACGGGGAGTGGCTAGGCCCACACGGTCTTGCACTAGTTTGTAAGGCCAGTTGAGCGATTGAGAAAGAGATTCTACCAAAGGAAGGTTATCGTTGCTTAAAATACTCAACTCCAAAATATCCCTATCAATAAAAGTGGGTAAGGTGTTCATGCCTATTAAATGGCATCTAACTTCGCCGTGGAAGTTGAACACGGCTTGTGCTAGCTGTGTTTTTACAGCACCTACAATAATAAGTTTGTTTCGCAAATAGCTATAATACTGTAAGTTGTTGCTGTCATCATCAAAGTTTAAGTCGAAGATAATGTTGTAACGGGGCAAAGAGGCATCGTTAACCTTGTTGCTATGGGTTACTTGGTGTTCTTTGGGGATGCGCTTCATCAGCTCGGTGGCACGCTGTTTGTCGCCTAGTACCAGTATTTCCATAGTTAGTTATCTTTAGGGATTGGATAAAAATAACAAAACCTTAGTGATTATGCCGAAAACCGTGATTAATACTGCCAATGCACCAGCGCCCATTGGCCCATATAGCCAGGCCATAGTAGCCAACGGCGTACTGTACACCTCTGGCCAAATAGCCATAGTGCCCAGCAGTGGTGCTTTGCATATTGATGAGATACGTGCCGAAACCGAGCAGGTGCTCGAAAACGTAAAGGCAGTGGTAGAGGCCGCTGGCTATGCCATGAGCGATGTTGTGAAGTGTTCTATTTTTCTCAGCGACATGGATAATTTCCCGCACGTGAACGAAGTGTATGCTAAATACTTTAACGGTGATAGCCCACCAGCGCGCGAAACAGTTCAGGTAGCGCGATTGCCGAAGAACGTGAATGTTGAGATTTCAGTAATTGCGGTAAAGGCTTAAACCGTTTTCATCAAACTATCCCAAAGCTTTTGGGCGGTTTGTTCCCAACTAAACTTTTGTAATTGTATGGAAGCCCTCTGCTGGAGGGCTTCCGCTGTTTCTGGGTGTTGGTAAAGTTGCACCATGGCAGCAGTTATTTCCTCAATAGATGTTGGGTCAACAATTAGTGCAGCATCGCCAGCCACTTCGGGCATGCTGCTGGTGTTGCTGGTTATTACAGGCGTTCCGCAGGCAAAAGCTTCTACTATCGGTATGCCAAAACCCTCAAAAATAGACACGTACATCATCGCCCTAGCAGAAGCCACCAAACCGGCAACTTGCTCAGCTTCTAAATGCCCAAGGAAAAGTACATCATCTTTATGGGTCATGGCATTGTAAGTGGCTATAATGTCGCCATACTGCCAACCTTTAGCCCCAATTACCACTAATTTATCAGGGCAGTTAGTTTGGGTTTTGTAACCATCAAAAGCTTGAAACAAGCGCACTATATTTTTACGTGGGTGTATTGAGCCTACATAAACCAAATACGGTGCGGCATTAGTGTACCGTTCTCTAACCGCCTGTTGTGCTGCTTCATCAAGTGGCTTGTAAACATCTTTTATGCCATTATATACCACATCAATTTTGCTGGGGGCAATACCATATAGCTGCATTACATCAAGCTTGGTATAGTTAGATACCGTGGCAATGCGCCTCGCATGATGAGCGTATTTTGGCGTATAATGCCGATAGAATTTACCAACCAAGCCTGGCACATATTCAGGGTAATGCTCAAAGGCCAAATCGTGTAATACGAGCAGCGTTGGCACTTGCGTAGATAGCGATAAATAGCCATCGGGCGATAGCAATACATCGGGTTTATGTTTGCGCAGCACTATCGGCAGTGCCCATTCAAACCAAAGGTACCACAGCAAAGGGTGCCTAGCGGGTGGTGGAATTACCACAGGGGTAACGTTGCTAGAATAGATAAACGAAGCATCGTAAGGCCTATCGAAAATAAAGATAAACTCGTGCTCGGTGGATGACGCGAGTAATGCGCAAATTTCGTGTGTAACACACCAATACCCTCTAGTTTTCCCTCTTTCAGCAAAAAGCGGTGTTTAGGCTATCCTCATGTATGGACAATAATAGTTAATTTTGTCAATACTTTGTACGCCTGCACCCAGCATTCATGAATCGCAGTTTGTGTTGTCCAATCTAGCCATTATACTACTGCTTAACCTCCTCATTAAGCCGCTGTACATATTGCTGGATATACAGGTGCAGAACACGGTTGGCCCTGAAGAGTTTTGGGATGTTTTTACTGTGTTTTCACCACACCTCTTTCAATTGTGCTCGATTTGGGCATAAACAACTACTAACAATCGCTCTGTAGCGCAGGATGAAGGTCATATCTATCGCTATTTGCCAGCCCCTGGTCGCTTAAATTAATACTTGCCGTAGCCGGGGTTGTTAAGTTATGTGGTGGCGATGCGATTGGCTTTTCACCCATGCAAATGCATTTGTTGGGCTCGGGTTATTATCAGTTTTTATTGAGCAGGTTGTTTCTTTGTTCGTTCCAATCTATCGGGCATCCTTTAAGGTGGATAGTGGTATGGTGTTGGATAAACTGTTGCTGGTTCAATTATACTACTGGTGCTATTGTTTGGTGGTTCTTTTAAAGAAAACTTCACCATCAGTTGGTTTGTATATGCGCAAACCGCCTCATTGGGCATTACCCTTTTATTGGCTGGGGGTGCGGTGCTATATTTTGCTGGCAAAATTCAGTTTAAGAGCGATTGGAGTAACATCCGTAAGATGTTTAAAGCAACCTTCCCGTATGCTTTGTTGGGTGTTTTTATGACGGTTTACTACCGCTTGGATGGCGTAATGATTGAGCGTATGTTGCCCGAAGCCGGGCCCTACCAAGCGGGCGTATATGCAGCCTGCTACCGTTTGCTGGATGCAGCCAATATTATTGGGCTGTTGTTTGCTGGCCTGCTGTTGCCCTTGTTTTCGCGCATGCTTCAGAAAACAGAAGACCCAAGCGACCTGCTTTCCTTCTCATTTAGGGTGCTGGTTGGTGGTGCGGTAATGGTAGCCATTATACTGCGCTTTTTTGGCGAACCCGTTGTTGATTTATTGTATAGTGAGAGTACACCCTATTGGGGCAAGGTATTGTACACCTTGTTTTGGGCCTTCCCAGGGGTGAGCGTTGCTTACACCTATGGTACGCTTTTAGTTGCCGGTGGGCAGCTCAAGGTATTCAACATCATCACCTTTGTGGCCATGCTGCTCAATATTGGTTTGAATATGTTGTTGATACCCCAAATGGAAGCCTTGGGTGCTACTTATGCTACCATTGCTACCCAGCTATTGGCATCCACCGGCATGATATATTTTGCACACCAGTTTTTGAAAAAACCGCTACCGGTGTTCGATTTCTTTCGTATCGGTTTGCTGTCAATTGGCGTGTTTGCCATTTGCCAAGCATCAACCTATATAAGTTTACAGTGGGAAATAAAATTGGCCCTAGTTTCAATAATCGGTACCATAATGGCGTTCATGCTGCGGGTTTTTGAATGGAAGGCTTTGGTGGGGATGGTGAAACAGAGAGGTGAGGGTTAAGGGTCCATCAATATTCCATTAAGTAATTAAACAATAACACATTACCTTTGCACACAAAAAAAAATGTACCCCTAATGGATAGGTCCTACAATTTAATTGACGCACTCAGAGTACTTATTAAGTGGAAACTCCCTATTATCATATTCGTGGTGCTTGCCTCCATAGGTGGTGTAGTAGTTGCTTTGGTGCTGCCAGAGTATTTCAAATCGCAGTTGGTATTTTACCCAACCAACCCAGCGCGTACTGAGAGTTCGGTACTGTTTAGTGAGCAAAGCAATGAGTTTGCAGCCGACTTCTTTGGAACCAAAAACGACATTAACCGCCTACTAACCATAGCTACCAGTAGCTCGGTTGTCGATTTTATGGTAAACCACTTTGACCTAACCACACACTACGGTTACGATACCTCTTCATCAAGCTTTATGCGCTATAAGGTTACCGAAGAGTTTAAAGACAACTACTCGGTACTTAAAACCGAAAACGGTGCCATCGAGATTACCATTATCGATACCGACCCACAACTAGCTGCCGATATGGTTAACATGGCCGCGGTGATGATTGACAAGTTGAACAACGGTAGCTTGCAAGGCAATAAAGAGAGCGTTACCGAGATGTTTAGTAAAAGCTACGCTGATAAAACAGCCGAAGTACAAATGCTATCAGATACCTTGGCTAAGCTTAAGGATGAATACGATATCGAGGTTATCAGCTCAGGCTCGCCAGATGGTTTGCCGGTGGTAAAAGGCAAGAATACTCAAGTAGTAGAAACCTACAAAGTATTGCTTAAGCGCCAAGAAAGCGCAGTAACGGACCTTACCAAAGTGAAAACCCTGTACGACCGTAATAAATCAGCTTCAAGCGAAGAAATTTCGTCAATGTTTATTATCGAGAAGGGTTTTCCAGCAGAGAAGAAGGTGAAGCCAATCCGTTGGGCTATTTGTGTGGCCTCTACGCTTATCTCTTTGTTTTTGGCCATTTTAGGTGCGTTGTTAATTGATCGCATGCAATACATCAAACGCGAATTGAACAATGCTCAATAAGCAACTACCAGCATATCAACTTTGGTGGTTTGCAGGTTTTGCTTTGGTATCGTTGGCCTGCATACTCGGTGCTTTTGCATTGGAGCAGTATCTGGCATTGGCAGTACCCTTCATTTTGATATTTGGCTACATTGCTTTTATCAACTACCGGATTATTTATTGGTTATTACTGTTTTCGCTTCCACTTTCTACCGAGCTAGATTTGGGTACTATAGGGCTCGACATGCCCGATGAGCTCATTATGGTGGCGCTTATGTTTGTTACTATTTTCGCGGTGTTGGGCAAACCCCATTTGCTCGATTTTAGCTTTGTGAAGCACCCGGTAATGCTATTGTTGTTTACACACTTGTTTTTGGTGGTGCTGTTTATACCTTATTCGGCCAATATGCTTGTTACGATTAAGTATGCGCTCTCAAAGCTTTGGTTTTATCTGCCTTTTCTCATACTCACTAGTATGGTGCTTAAGGAAGAAACCGACCTTAAAAAGTTTTTCTGGTATATCTTTTTGCCCATGACCTTTACGGTGCTGGTGGTGTTAGTGCGCTATGCTGGTTATGGGTTTGCTTTCGAAGAGGTAAACAAGCCCATGTACCCGTTTTACCGCAACCACGTAAGCTATGCTTGCATGATTACCATCTTCTACCCGTTTATTTGGTTAGCTGCCAGTTGGTACCAGTCTGGCACTTGGAAGAGGCGCATCCTTCAGTGGAGCAAATTGCTTTACCTGGTAGCTATATATTTGTCGTATACCCGCGCTTGCTATTTGGCTATAGCGGCTATTGCCATATGCTATGTAATCATTCACTGGAATTTACTCCGCCAAATGATTGTGGCGGCGTTGGCAGTTGTAGTGCTAGGCGTGGGCTATATGGTAAGCGATAATAACTATCTGGAGTTTGCACCTGAGTACACCAAAACGGTTTACCATACCGAATTTGGCGACCACCTGAAAGCAACAGTTAGCCTAAAAGATGTATCGAGCATGGAGCGTGTGTATCGTTGGGTAGCAGCTTTCCGAATGATTAATGATAGGCCCATAACTGGCTTTGGTGCAGGCAATTTTTACCCTTACTACATGCGCTACACAGTTAGCGATTTCCAAACCTATACTAGTGATAACCCCGAAAAATCAACGGCGCATAACTACTTCTTGCTCACTTTGGTTGAGCAGGGATTCCCTGGGTTGATAATCTTCCTTCTTACGGCGATATCCATATTCTTTTACGGTCAGCAAGCCTACGCAAGGTCTAAGAATAAGGCGCATAGAAGGGTACTAATGACGTGTATGTTGGCACTGGTTTGTGTTTTTGTAAACCTTATGCTCAGCGACATGATTGAAACCGACAAGGTTGGCAGCCTGTACTATATGAGCATTGCTATACTTTTGGTATATGCGCTAAAAGTGGATAAGGAGCATAAAAAGGCTACGAAAGTTGTTCAAAATAACGCAGCTGCCATCAATTAATTGGAAATCTATATCAGGCTTGAAACGTTATTAATATCAGGAGGATGGTATTAAATAATAGTTTTTTTGGTTCTAAAAAGTGTCGTACTAGCCGCTACCGCCTACTCGACGAACGAGAGATTATTATGCTGAAGCATTTTAAGGGGTAGTCTAATTAGGCTTACTTAATGGGATTTTTATCGGGATTACGTCTTGTGTCGAAAATATACAGTATACGTATGTGGTCGTCATTAACTTTGTAGTAAAGCACGAAATGCATTACTACAACCCGGTAGGTATCATCCTTAGTTGTTGCCCTCCCTATAAAATTATTGGATTCAATACGTTTTGCAGCATACTGAAATGCAAGCAACATCTTTCTATTGTATTTACTGGAACCTGTGACCGTTTCCCAATACTCGAAAATAGTATCAAGATCGTCAAGCGCCGACTCACCCCAGATTACTTGCTTAGCCATTTCTTCAATCGCTCTTCAAGTTGTTCAGTGGTGTAGTAGTTTCCTGGCTCCTTAACTATGTCGCGCTGCGAAAGGATAGTTTCCTCTTGCTCGGTAAGCACATATCTACCTTCAAGCGGATAGTTGCCCTCTAGCAATTCGCTAACCAACTTCAAAAGCTCATCGTTTTCAATGGCTTCAATTTGGAGGTGCAAACGGTCTTTTAACTCTTGGTTGCTCATACAATTACGAACATACTGGAATATTACTATAGTTCCAAATGCACCTTGTAACCTTGAGTTATGTCATACTTAGTGGGGTCGAAGTAAGCAACTCGCAACCCATAACTCGTAACCCATAACTCGCAACCAAACCCCTACCGCGCCGCAAACCTACCATCCAGTTCCCGGAAATCGAAGGTGCTGATGGTTTGACGGCCACCGGGGGCAATGTAGGGCTGCTCGCAGGCGAAGAGCTCGTCAATGAGCGTTTCCATCTCTTTTATGGTAAGGCTTTGGCCGGCTTTTATGCTCGTTTGGCGGGCTAAGCTGCGGGCTAAGCTCTCGCGCTTGTCCAGCTTTAGCACGGCCAGGTTGTTCTTAAAATCCTCTAGCAAGCTCTCTACTATATGCTGCTCGTTGCCGCCTTTCAGGTCGGCGGGCATGCCGTGGATAACGAAATCGTGGTTGCCAAACTCCTGTATATCAAACCCCAGCCCGTTTATCTCTGGCAGCACCTCGCGCAGCAGGG
>JAGYJT010000028.1 GCA_018401955.1 Chitinophagales bacterium
GGCGTAAAATTAGCGTTTTTGATTGATAGTCCATGTCCTCCAAAAGAAGGTTATTGGTTAATCGGTTGATTAGTTAACCTGTTTTGCGATAGAATTTAACTTTTGCATAAAGTACGCCGCACTGGGGCAATTGGGGTGTTGGGCTGCACGTGCGATGGAGAAATTGTGATAATTAAGCATCCATTTCGCTAAAGTTAATTTACCACTTACACGTCCAGGCCCCCTGAGTCCCCTAGCTTTTAACTGAGAACCAATTTCCTGAATCGGAACGCTAAAAGACTCAGGAGCATCACATATAAATTGTCCATCTTTTAATAAGCTCTTCATTGCAGTGCTATCGGCTAGAAACCATGATTCAAATTGCTGCACAGCAACAATCACGATATGATCATTAGGAGCATCAACTCGCTTTTTAACTGATGTAATACAAGGATAGTTCTCTCTGTCAGTAAGAATAAATATTCTTTCAGCCCCTTGGGCAAGTAAAGTATTGGTATGCGCAGACAAAAATTTTGGTAGCAGGTTACCATTACCTCCTGCATCTATGACAGGTTCGATGCGCTCTAAACGTATTGACTGTAAAAAATCATGAAACTGGGGTGAACTGATAATTATTCGTTCCGTTTCGCCCTCACAAATAAACCCAACCTTTACCATGGCAACCCACCTCCTAAAGTGTTAGTTAGCCATGCTTCGTCCATAGGCATATCACCAAAACTTCCCTTTTCAAACTGCTTTATCTGGGTAAAACCATCTTTCTTATCCACCAAAATAATCTCCTCAGGCTTCAATTGCGATACAATGGTTTGTGAATGCGAATTGAGCCAAATGTAATGCCCGCGATCTTCGCATAAATCTTTACAAATAGCCACCAATTGCTTTAATACATATGGATTAAGGCCATTCTCGGGCTCCTCTATACAAAGGAATTGTGGTGTTTTACTTTGGTATAAAGCCGTGAGAATTGCAATGATGTTGTAAGTACCGTCGGATATCAACTCTTTATTAATGGGGCGTTTTAGGGCCTTCTCATAAACAAATAAATCAAGATTAGAGGAGAATTCACTGGAAACAACATCCACCTTATCCAAGCCTGGGATGAACAATTGTAAGGTTTCAATAAACTCATCTTTTATGTCTGGGTCATTAAGGATGCGTTTGAGGACATGTTCCAAATTCTTAGCATCAAGGGATAACTTCGAACCATCATTTACCTTTTGAAACACCAAATTTTCCCGATGAACAAAGATTCTAGAAAACATGGAAACAAACTGCAAATCACTTTCTGGCTTTTCTTTAACATCTTTTGTAGACCGAGCGAAACTTTGCTGAATACGAGGGTTTTCAAAATGGGTATATATACCCTTATTGCTTTCTCCTTTGAACTCGGCTAAGAATGAAACTGAATACAAATCGTCAAAAGTTATCGCAATTCTGAACCGCTTGTCAATAGAATTTATGTGCAGCAAGTCATTTACTCCGCCAAATCCACTAACGACATCTCTATGGCTATTGCTGTTACTTACATGATGCAAAAACTGCAGCGCCGCAAAAATATTACTCTTACCCGATGCGTTGGCTCCAACAAGGACGGAAAAAGGTTGAGGGTTGACGATTTCTATCACGCCAATGGACTTAAAATTCTCTATGCGGATGCTCTTCAATGCCATATAGCAAAAATAGCGTTTTCCAATCAATGATATAGTGTGTACAATTTAACCAAAAAAGACACTAACAGAAAGGCATTAAGAAAAAGCCACAAACAACACTATTAGCAACTCTGCGAACGTGGTGTATTTATCCTTTGCGTTCGTTGCGGTTAATATACGCACCACCATCCAATCTTAACTTTCCACTTTTGAATTTTTAATTCCCTCGTACAACCACACGTTCATTAGTAGCAACAGCAGTGAGTACATGGTATCTTCAATGGGAATGGAGATTATGCGGATGCCAAGGTTGTGCGCATCATTGTACCACACTACCGGAAGATAGGTAAGGATACCATTAACTACAAGGAATGGCACTAAAGAAACAAAATAAGCAAGATAAAACCAGCCCATCCATTTTACTTTAAAGACAAACTGTGCCAATACCACCAATACGGCCACCAAGCAAAACGTAACGGAAGTATACAGCGCCGAGATGTTAAATAAAGCAATAACAGGCAGCACCAAGGCCAAGGTGGCTGATAAATACGGAGATGCGGGTTTTAAATAGTCCTTGGGAATGTAATATCGCAGGCATTCGTAAATAAATACGCAGGCAAAGGGCACCACTACGAAAAAAAGCACCTCCTCAAGCGGCAAATTAGCCAAATGGATGCCTAACAAATACTCTTCGTTAAAGCCCCAAACGCCCCAAGCGGTATAAAAATAATCCCACACCAAAAAGAAAACAGCCACGGGCAGCATGGCCATAAAAAATGCGGGCCAATACCTAACAAATTTCACCCGGCTATCAAATGAGAGCACCAAAGGAAAGAAGGTCGAGAATAGGATAAGATAGAGATATATGGGCATTGGAATGTACGAAGTACGATTTACGATGTACTGTTTAACAACAATTAATATAATGCTTCAATTGCGGCAATCCAATTTCATCAACACATTGGTACATCGACAAATTGGCACATTTACAAAATATTCAGGCTACCCTTTACATAAGTTTGTAGCAACAACCCAATCTTACGACGGTCTGATACCCGGATACGTTCACTTTTAACTACATCAGCCGCAGTTTTTTTTATTTTGTTGAACAACGAAATGTAGTAGATGTAGGCTAAATAAACACCCATACGAGCACCATCGGGCAGCTCTAGTATTCCTTTATATGCTTCGTCAAAATCTGCTTGAATGTTGGCCTCTACTTGTTTTTTCGCTTCTTCGTCGAAAGTCGAAAAGTTCATACCAGGGAAATACACCCTGCCCCTTTCCGTATAATCACTCTTCAGGTCGCGCAAGAAGTTTACCTTTTGAAAAGCAGAGCCCAAGCTCTTAGCCGAAGCCTTCAACCGATCATACTCAGCATCGTTTCCTTCACAAAACACCCTCAAACACATTAAGCCTACCACCTCTGCCGAGCCATATATATAGGCATCGTACATACTTGGCTCATACCGATCGTAGTATAGGTCCATCTCCATACTCTTCAAAAAAGAGTCAATAAGCTCCCACTCTATATTGTATTGGTGCACTATTAACTGAAAAGAATGCAAAACCGGGTTCAGGCTAATTTTTTCTTCAATGGCCCTAACTGTGTCCTCCCTAAAACGGTCGAGCAGTGCTTTTTTGTCGTGGTCATGAAACGTATCTACTATTTCGTCAGCAAAGCGCACATATCCGTAGATACCATAAATAGGGTCGTGAAAACGTTTATTGAGCGTTTGAATGCCTAAAGTAAAAGATGTACTATACGCCTTGGTAATGAGGCGACTGCATCCAAAGCTAGTTTTATTAAACAGGGTTAGCATAATTCTTTAACAGCCTTTTTGGTTGTTTGTTTAGTGAAGTTGCAACTTTATTTTGAAGGTATTTAGTATTTTTAAGGCAAAAGGCATGAAGGAGTATCAATACAAATTGCCATACGATGCCAAAAGGCGTATGGCTTATTTCGCTTTTGCTGCTGTTATTTTTTCAGTAGCCATGTGCATAATTGCCTTTAGCAGATATAATCAAGGCGTTGCTTACCCTTTTACTTCATTAATACCCGTTTTATTGCTCCCGATATTGGGTTATTTTCAGTGGAAAAGTGTTAAAAAATACGCCTCGGTGTATGTAATTATTCGCACCGAAGAAGATGCGCTATATACTGTCGCCAAAGGCTTGTTTGAGTTGACCATAACCAAGCAAGAAACCAAGCTGATACAAAAGCTACCCGACAACACCCTGATTGTAGCCAAAGATGCCCGCACCCGTATATTGATACCGCACGATATAGAAGGCTATGAGGAGATAAAACAACATATTGCTGGCTGGGCGCCAATGGTTCCCGTTAAAGGCCTTTTCTCGGTGGCCAACTTCTATTTTCTCTTCCCTTCAGTGGTCTTCATTGTTTGCCTTATAGGCATTGCACTGGTAAAAGTACACCCGTACATGGATTTTTTCTATGCCTTTGGTATTTTATCGGGTTTGCATACTTACTATCAGCTCAACAAGCTAACAAACGTTGCCCCACAAGTGGCCAATGTGAGGTGGTTTGTACTGTTTATGGTAGTGCTTACCTGCATTAAGGCATATAACATCTATTTAATGCCGTAATGCTAATTGAGTATATTTGAAAGAAAAAAGGGATGAGAGAGTATAAATTGCCATATCCCAATAAAGTATTGAGCCAGTTTGCGGCATTCAATATCACAACGCTGGTTGTATTGGGATTCCTTATTTACAAAAGGTATCGGGATACGGGCGTAAACGTTCTTATTGAAGATCCTGTTTTTGCGCTATTCCCATTTTTTATCATTCTGGTTATATCCTCAATAGTATCCATTGTTCGCTATCGCAACTATTCTAAACTATTGGTGTATCTGAGGATTGAGGAGAACTCCGTTTCAACATTTTGTGAAGGTATGTTTGATGTGACCATAACCAAACAGGAGGTGACAAATATTAAAGAGCTACCCAACGGTGACCTTATTATTGAAAAAGAAAGTGGCCGGTTTGGCATACCCCATAACCTTCCACAATTTGGTGAGATTAAGGAGCTGCTGAGCACGTGGCGAGCGATTACGCCTACTAAATCTGCCCGGAAGAAACTTACATTAAAGAACACGGTTCCAACATTACTGTTTTTAACAAGCTTTGTAGCTGGATTTATTGCAACAGAGGCACCTTGGTGTTGGTTGCTTTTGTCAATATGTTTGGCTAGCGGATTATTCTTATTTTGGGTTTATAACAATTTCAAAGAAAACTTTGCCTCCAGAGCAAGAGACAGGTGGATATTTTTAGCAATAATGGTACTGGCTGTTATCAGATTAGCCCTTAACTATCTGAATTGAGATAACTACACCCCAATCTCCTTCACCACTTCCTTAGCAACTACCTCGCCCGAAATAATTGACGGCGGTACACCCGGGCCAGGCACGGTGAGTTGGCCCGCAAAGTACAGGTTCTTTATCTTGCTATTTTTAAGCGATGGCTTGAAAATGGCGGTTTGCATCAAGGTGTTTGCCAAGCCATATGCATTACCCTTATAAGAGTTATAGCGGCTCATAAAATCATTGTGCGCAAAACCGCGCTTGTAGATTACGTGCTCACGGATGTTTTGACCGGTAAGTTTCTCAAGGCGTTGCAATACCAACTCGTAATAGTGCTCGCGGGTAGTTTCGTTGTCTTCTAAGCCTGGGGCAACCGGTATTAGTACAAACAGGTTCTCTTTACCTTCTGGCGCAACCGTTGGGTCGGTTATGCTTGGTGCGCAAACATAAAACAAAGGATTTTCGGGCCACTTAGGGTGCGTATAAATCTCGTCGGCAAACTGTTCAAAGCTTTGGTCGAAAAACAAGTTGTGGTGCAATAGGTTATTCAGCTTCTTGTCTACCCCCAAATAAAAAATCAAAGATGAGGGTGCCATAATGCGGCTATCCCAATAGCTCTCGCTGTATTTGCGATAAGGTTTTGGTATCAAGTTTTGCTCTACATGGTTATAGTCAGCACCGGCAATAATAATATCGGCAAACAAAGTGCCCTCTTCAGTATTTACTGAGCCTGCCCTTCCTGCATGTATATTAATTGCCGTAACCGGTGTATTGAACTTAAATTTAACGCCCAGTTCTTCGGCTAGTTTAACCATGCCCCCTATAATCTCGTACATGCCACCCTTGGGGTACCAAGTGCCAAGCACCAAGTCGGCATAGTTCATTAAACTGTATAGGGCAGGCGTGTTTTCTGGTAAAGCGCCTAAAAAGTAAACAGGGAACTCCAGCAACTTAACCAGTTTGTCGTTTTTAAACAGGCCTTTTACATGCTTACGGATGCTGGTAAAAAGTTGTAAACGGAACAACGCTTTGAGCAGCTTAGTATCAGCAAACTCAAAAATGGAACGGCTTGGGCGATGTACCAAATCATTTATGCCTGCTTCGTACTTTTCTGCTGCTTCTTTCAAAAAGCGCTGCAAGTTGGGCGTGCTGCCCGGCTCCAACCGCTCAAACATAGCATATAGCTCATCCAGCGACGCTGGCACATCCATAATATCATCTTGGCCGTAGTATATGCGGTAGCCTGGGTCTAGGCGCACCAGTTCATAATAATCACTTACCTTTTTGCCGAAATGCGCAAAAAACTGCTCGAAAACATCTGGCATCCAATACCAACTTGGGCCCATGTCAAAAGTAAACCCCTCGGCTTCAAACTTTGAAGCCCTGCCACCAGCTGACTCGTTTTTCTCTAGCACGGTTACATCATACCCTTGCTTAGCCAAATGACATGCTGCCGAAAGACCCGCAAAACCACTTCCTATAACAATTACTTTCTTTTTATTAGCCACCGGTATTTAATTTCTGTTATTGATAGAACTCAAAACACAAGAGGCGTTGCTTTGTTCAAGCAGCGCCTCTTAAATTATTATTTTCATCAAATGTAATGAACTATTCTGGCTTGTAGTGGTCCAATTTTACTTTCAACTCTTTACGAGCAAAGAAAATTCGGCTCTTAACGGTACCCAAGGGCAACCTTAGTTCTTCAGCAATTTCATGGTACTTAAAGCCCTCAAAGTGCATCATAAAAGGCACCCTAAACTCGTCTGAAAGTTCGCGAATAGCGATTTTCATATCGTCCATCACAAACTTAGATGTAGCACTGTTTTCAATAAGTGCATCCGAAGAGTTGAGGTAGAATAAATTTTCGGTAGTATCAATAATGGTGTTACGCTTTACCTTACGGCGATAATTATTGATAAATATATTTTTCATGATTGTAAACAACCATGCTTTAAGATTGGTACCTTCCTGGAACTTATCACGATTGGACAGTGCCCTAAACATGGTATCCTGTATCAAGTCGTTGGCCTCCTCCATGTTTTTGGTAAGGTTTAATGCGAACGGACGCAGAGAACCCGAAAAGCCTGTTACTACGTTGTCAAATTCTTGATTAGTCATGTCTTTATGTTTTGGTCTTTCAAATATACAACAGCCAAATTTAAAAACCAACTATTTTGTTTAATCTTTTGTAAATAATGTTAAACAAAATAAAAGCGCAGCATTTAATAGCCATATAACATAGCTATTCCGGCAAAACCGATACCATTGTCAGGAAACAACATTTTACAATTAATTTTTTGAGGAAGTTGCGGTGCTAATAAGATTGATTTTCTCAATAGCATGTTGCAAGCCAGTAATTAGAACTGCATTAGGGGGAAACTCAAACTTGTCGCGCTGCAACTGGTTACCCGCAAACCAAACGATACTGTCGGGGAAATTGCCCGACAAATCGTGGATATATTGCTGCAAGTCTTCACCGTTTGGTGTAGTGGTAATAAAACAAACTATATACTTGGGATGATGCACATTGTAAATATCCACAAGATCGAAGAAAGGAACGCTTGTACCAAGATATATGGTCTTTTTGCGACGAGACCGTAGTAGGTAATTGGTAAATAGCAAGCCAATTTCATGATACTCGCCTTCAGGGCTAAAAAGCATAAAGGTATTCTCGCTTTCATTAGCCGCATTAACCTGCCCATCAATAGCCACAATTAGCTTTTGGCGAATCATGTTGGTCACAAAATGCTCTTGTGCTGGATTGATGGCTCCGGTCATCCACATTATACCTACCCGTTCTAAAAACGGAAATATAATAGTTGACATCGTAGCCTCGAAACCGATACGCAAAATGCTGGAAGCCAGCAGCTTTTCAAATCGTTCCTCATCCAACTCTATCATAGTAAGCGTTAGTGCCGCTAATTGGCTATCAGCATCTTGGTCTGCCTCGGTTACCTTTTTTACCTCATTATGTATCTCGGTTTCGGTTAGTTGGGCAATACGAGATATTTTGTAACCAAAATTATTGAGCAAACTAATATTGAGCAACTTGCGCAAATCGTTATCTGAGTAATAACGGATGTTTGTATCGGTACGTTGAGGGTTAATAATATTATAACGCTGCTCCCATATGCGTATGGTGTGCGCCTTCACTCCCGACAATCGCTCTAAATCTTTAATTGAATAATTGCCCATACCTACATGTTTCAACAAAACAAATAAAACCGTTAATCCACTGAACAGTTTTTGTTTAACAATATTGCCCTTACCCTTCAACAACAAAGATATGCAAAAGTTTACCAAGAGTGCAAAAACAGTTAAGTAATGAGTTTTTACTTCAGCCCAAAAGTAATTTGGAGGCAATCCCAAAGGTATCGCTTGCGTTTCGCATCTTGTCTCAACAACTCAATACTATCCGAAAACAACACTTGCACGCCTTGTATAGGCAGCTCAACGTATCGCTTGGCCGCTACCAGCATACCCAGCTCAACGGGTGTAGCGCCAAATACCAGCATGTACTTACAGTTTAAATGTTTCACAATGCTAGTAAAAACAGGTGGCGCAACATTGGCAATATTTACCATACCCACTGCAGCAGGGTCAAGCTTAAGCGCAGCCAATATTTTGTTTAACTGCTCGCGGTCTTCTTGGCCCATTATCTCAGTGCTATTATAAACTATCACCACGCCATTTGCGTTACTACCTTCAACATGCAATTCGTCAGCAGCGTTGCCCTCTTTAACCATATAAAGGTCGTTCCCTTCAAATAATTTGGTTAAAGCTCCGTTGTCTAACTGTACTTCGTTTGCCATGTTGCTGCCAATGTTTCGTTTTGAAAATCGCCTTATTTTTGCTTACTTTGCACCCTCATTTCGATTATTATTTGTATTTTATGCGTAGGGGCGCTTAAACCATAAAGACTCGATGAAATACGATATCAAAGTTACAAAAACCATTCAATCGCGCATCAGCGAAGTCGATTTCGAAAACCTGCCTTTTGGCCGTGTGTTTTCGGATCACATGTTTATTGCTGACTATAAAGGCGGCGAATGGGTTGACTTTCGTATCGTACCGTTCGAGAACATCCCGACGCACCCAGCCACATCTGCCTTGCACTATGGCCAATCAATTTTTGAAGGCATGAAAGCTTACCGCAGCGATGTGGGCGACATTCAAATTTTCAGGCCAACAAAAAATGCAGAACGCCTTAACTTATCAGCTGCCCGCATGGCTATGCCAGAGATTCCGCAGGATTTGTTTATGCAAGCGCTCGACACCTTAATCTCAATAGACCAAGATTGGGTACCAACCAGCAAAGGTAGCTCCATGTATATTCGGCCGTTTATGTTTGCAACGGATGAGTATATAGGAATAAAAGCCAGTGATAACTATCGTTTCATTATTTTTACTTGCCCAGTGCAAGCATATTACTCAGCCCCAGTTAAGGTATTGATATCTGACCGTTATGTTCGTGCATTCCCTGGTGGAACTGGCGAAGCAAAAGCGGCAGGCAACTATGCCGCTACTTTGCAGCCTGTACAAGAAGCTCGTGCGATGGGTTTCGATCAAATATTATGGACCGATGGCATCGAGTTTAAATACCTGCAAGAAATAGGTACCATGAACGTGTTTTTACAAATTGGTGGCCAAGTAATTACCCCGGCCCTTAACGGTACTATATTAAATGGCATTACCCGCAATAGCATCCTTCAATTGCTTGCAGATAAAGGTATAAAAGCCGAAGAACGCAACATTACCGTTGAAGAGCTAATTGAAGCTGCCAAAGTGGGCATGCTCGAAGATGCTTTTGGAGCAGGCACTGCTGCCACCATTAGCCACATATCTCATATTGGCTACAAAGGCGAAACCATTACCCTGCCTGCTGTTGAAAGCAGAACCTTGAGCCACGAAATTAAGCAAGAGCTTGAAGACATTAAACACGACCGCATACCCGACCGCCATGGTTGGGTTTATAAAATTGGTGCTGGGGTGACGGCATAAAGTCAGTTGCGAGTTGGGGGTTTCGAGTTGCGAGTTGATAACTTAGGGCGCATTATTGCCATTTTAATACCCAATTGCAATTTCTACAACCTATTTTTGCAAATCATACATTTAACTCGCAACTGTTAACTCGTAACCCGTAACTAAAAAATGCTCGACCTCTCCGAAGCTGTGATTTCACGCTTGACCATCCACCGGGTGGGCAACAAAGCGCAAGAAGAAGACCCGATAATTAGCGCCAAACTGGCCGATGTAACCGTTGAACTGGAAGCTGCCTTGCTTACCTTTTTTATGAAACCGTTTAAGGGCGATGCGTACTATAAGTTTACCCACCCTTCGGGCCTTGACCTTAACGAGGTGTATACTTATGCCAAGAGTATGTTTATGGATGAGGGCAGTACGCACTTGCAATCCATCAATATACTAAAGCACTTGCACCACAACTCTTCGCACCCAAACATAAAAGGTGGTGAGGTGTATGTAGCATACTTGCGCAACTGTATGCTCGATGATGAACCGCTGGATGCAGTAGGTATTTTTAAGTCGGAGAACAAGGACACTTTCCTAGCCTTCCACAACGAGCGCGATGGCTTGGAAGTGGATGCCTTGATGGGCGTAAACATCAAAAAGCTTGATAAAGGCGCCATCATTTTCAATACCGAAGACGAGACCGGCTATAGAGTAGTTACCCTTGATGCTTCGGGAAAAGACACGGTGTATTGGATGGATGACTTTTTGCAAGTGGTGGAAGATAGCGACGAAAACTTCTATACCCGCGATGCCCTGAACCTTTGCAATGCCTTTGCCAAGGATATGCTTACCCCCGAGCACGGCAAAAAGGACGAGGTACTGTTTATGAAAAGTACCTTAGACTATTTCAGCAAGGCCGAACATTTTGAAATGGGCGAATTTGCGGAGCACGTAATCAAAGACGAGGAGTATACTAAGTCGTTTAATAACTACTTAGAAACATACGAAACCCGTATCGGCCGTAAGGTGGAGAACGACTTTGGCATAAGCAAACCTGCCTTGAACAGCGCCAAAAAGAAGTTTAAAGACCTGATAAAGCTGGACACCAACATCCACATCAAGCTCAACTTTGACAACCTAGAAAGTGGCCGCCGCTTTATTGAACGTGGCTACGACGAAAGCACCCAAATGAGCTACTACAAGGTGTACTTTAATGAGGAGTTGGAGTAAATTGATAGTTTACTGGCATTTTTTTTATCCGCATTACATTCTGCCCGTGCAACTTATTTGTCTATTTTGCTATCTTTATAGCATATGGTAAAATTATTATTTCTTAGTTTACTATTATCACCTATAACGCTTATTGCTCAATTAAAGCATGATGCAAATTGGATTTTTGGGTACAACTGTGGCCTGAATTTCGATAGCGTGGCTACTCCGTTTGCTGTGGGTTCGGCTATATTCAATTATTGTACCACTCTATCTGATGAAACTGGGTTGCTACAACTTTACTCTTCAAGCAATGGATTTTCGAGTACCAGATTTTCAGAAAATACTATTCAAAACGCTACCAATACCATCATTATTAATGGCGATTCTATTTGGTCTTATATTAATGGAGCAAAGGCTTTAATTGCTTTTCCTAATAAAGTAGTTTTTGTAAGCAGTAGTTATAAAACTGAAAACCAGTTGAATTGCCCTGGGTCCATCTTATGTATAAACCTGGCTTATTCAATTATAGAAAAAGATGTTAATGGCTGGGTAGTAACTAAAAAAAACATAGACATTTCAACTCCAAAGCCTATTGATGGTAGGCTCGCTATAATAAAACATGCAAATGGAAAAGATTGGTGGCTTTTAAACCATGAAGGTTTTTCTGGTGATAACTTTGGCCGTCCCCCTACTAACAATTATTATCGGTTTTTAGTATCTAATGATACTATAATAGGCCCAGAAATACAGAAAATTGGCTTTGGACACCATGATCTCAATCACACTTTTGGTGACATAGCAATATCCCAATCAGGTAATTTAGTGGCATTCAGTATAACCTATGCAGGTATTATAGAGCTTTATGATTTTGATAGATGTACGGGTTTGTTTTCAAACTTACGTAAGATCACCAGCCCCAATGCTCCAATAAGGCATCGATATTATGGAATCGAATTTTCACCTTCGGAGAAATTTCTTTACGTGAGTACGGGAAGGGGCTACGAGCCTAATTCCTTATATCAACTTGACTTAACTCAATCCAACATCAGTGCCAGCGCACAAAGGCTTTGGTATATTCAAGATATCGATACGATACGTGTAGGTTTATTAAGGCTTGCCCCTGATGGAAAGATTTATCTATCGAGCTATGTTAATGATACTACGTTGGGTATTCATTATAAACTAGGAGTTATTCATGCTCCTGATTCATTTGGAGTAAGTTCTAACTTTGTTCCCCTTGAACTTGAACTTGATGCCAATTGCAGGACTTGGTATGGCCTTCCGCAAATCCCCAACTACAACCTTAATGGAATTCCAGTTCATTTAGCTGATGCTGGGAGCAACACACACTTCTGCCAAGGTGATAGTGCTATCAAGGGTGTGACAATTGGTGGCGATAGTATCCAGGGGGTAATATATGAATGGCTGCCTGCTCCGGGGATTGATAGCTTAAATGCCACAAGCCAGGTTGTCAAACCTGATAGCAGTCGTTGGTACTATGTAACCATAACCGACACTAACTATACTGGCACATATTCATGCTATAGTAGGCTAGATAGCGTGTATGTTGAAGTAAAAAATTGCACTGATACGACTAACATGATTGACACAAATCATGTTGGCATTTCTGAACCTAACTTCTCGTTTGCTGTCTATCCCAACCCAGCCAACCACAGCATAAGCGTAAAAACCAATTTACCACTCACTAATCTTGCTATTTACAGCATCACAGGCAATTTAATTTACAATTACCAAGCCCCTAACATTCCAACCCTTAAAGACATAAGTGGCCTTGAGAATGGCGTGTACCTTATAAGTGGCCAAACTATTGATGGTAAACGCCAGTTTGTGCGATTTGTTAAGATGAACGTTGCTAATTAACCCAATTAGCTATTGATAAAAAGAAAGCAGCACGATGAAAATCATGCTGCTTTCTTTTTCACTATCGCACTCTTAGATTTCAATGCCCATTCACGGCATCTTATCGCCTTCCATAATATTCTCCAACGAAGTGTTATAAGCCTCATCGTATTGGCTCAATGGGCCCCAGCTGCTGCCGTTGATGTTCAAATCGGTGCTGGTGGTTACGGTGCCCAAGGCACGGAATGGCAAGTTTAGGGCGGCCAAGCGCGCCTCAAAGGCTGCTTGCTGCTCTGGGGCAATGGTAACCACTACCCTACTTTGCGCTTCGCCAAAAAGGTATGCATCGGTACGGAAGTTGGCATCGGTAGTCACTTCAAAGCCAAGGCCACTGGCCATTGCACTTTCTAAAAGGTTGATAAACAAGCCGCCTTCTGAAATATCGTGGGCAGATTTCAACAAACCTTCTTTGATGATGGTCAACAGGCTCTTCTGCAAATGTGCTTCGGTTTCCAAAGTAAATTCAGGGCCGCTGCTCTTGTTCACTTTGTGCCAACGCACTAGGTACTCGCTGCTGTTAATGTCGTTGTGCGAATCGCCCAACAAGTAAATCAAGTTGCCAGCCGCTTTAAAGTTAAGCGTGGTGTGGTGCTCAGGCTTATCAACAATACCCAACATACCAATAGTAGGCGTTGGGAAAACCGGGCCGCTATCGCTGCTCTGGTTATAAAAGCTTACGTTGCCGCCAGTTACCGGGGTTTCCAGCAAGCGGCAAGCATCACCCATGCCTTTTATTGCGTTTACAAACTGCCAGTATACCTCTGGGTTGTATGGGTTACCGAAGTTCAAACAGTTGGTAATGGCCACTGGCTCGCCACCGGTACATACTATATTACGGGCAGCTTCGCTTACGGCAATGGCGGCACCTTTATAAGGGTCAACGTTTACGTAGCGGCTGTTGCAATCTACTGTTACCGCCAAAGATTTCTCAGACTCTGTTAAACGGATAACCGCAGCATCGCTTGGGTGGTTGGTAAGCAAGTTGTTAAGACCCACCATGCTATCATATTGGCGGTAAACCCAACGCTTGCTGGCAATGTTTGGCTGCTTGGCCAAGAACATACCCACTTCTTTCAAATCGGTTGGCTCTTGTACGCTATCAATAGTAAATTTCTGATATTCTTGGAAGTAAGCAGGCTCACGGAACTCACGGTCGTACACTGGTGCACCACCACCTAGCACTAGGCTTTCAGCTGGTACTTTAGCAACCAATTCGCCCTCCATGTAATACTCAATGAAGCCACCTTCGGTTACTTCGCCAATCGGGGTGCAATTCACGTCCCACTTATCATATACCGCCTGCACATCGGCTTCACGGCCTTTCTTTACTACTATCAACATACGCTCTTGCGACTCCGATAATAGAATCTCAAACGGGCGCATATTCTGTTGGCGGGTAGGTACTTTATCCAAATCAATACGCATACCGTGCTCGCCTTTAGCGCTCATTTCGCAGGTAGAGCAGGTAATGCCCGCCGCACCCATATCTTGCATACCAATGATGGCATCCAGCTCAATCAGCTCCAAAGTAGCCTCAAGCAATAGTTTCTCCTGGAAAGGGTCACCTACTTGTACGCTTGGCAATTTATCGGCACTGTCTTCGGTAATTTCTTCTGATGCGAAAGTTGCACCGTGTATACCGTCTTTACCAGTAGCAGAACCCACAATGTAAATTGGGTTTCCTTTGCCGTGCGAGGTTGCCGAAACTGTTTTGTTGGCATGCACTATGCCTACCGACATGGCATTAACCAACGGATTCACCTCATAGCACTCGTCAAAGTATACTTCGCCAGCTACAGTAGGCACGCCAAACGAGTTGCCGTAGCCACCAATACCGTGTACCACACCTTTAAGCAAGTGGCGGGTTTTAGCGCTCTCCAATCGGCCGAAACGCAAGGAGTTAAGCGCAGCGATTGGGCGTGCACCCATGGTAAAAATATCACGGTGGATACCACCAACACCAGTTGCAGCCCCTTGGTAAGGCTCAATTGCCGATGGATGGTTGTGGCTTTCAATTTTGAAAGCACAAGCCAAGCCATTGCCTATATCAACCAACCCAGCGTTTTCTTCGCCAGCCTCTACCAATAAGCGGCTGCCTTTACGTGGAAGGGTTTTAAGGTATTTAATGGAGTTTTTGTAAGAGCAGTGCTCGCTCCACATTACCGAAAAGATGCTCAGCTCGGTAAAATTGGGCACCCGGCCCATTATCTCTTTGATTTTTTCAAACTCCTCTGGCAGAAGGCCCAAGGTTTTAGCAATCTCAACAGTAGCTAATGGTTCGGCGGCGTGGGTGCTCATAGTAAGGCTTTAAAGTTGCCGCAAAGATAGGTGTTTTTGGTCGACAGTCCACTGTCGATGGTCCACTGTTTTGCATGAATTCATAGTTATTCACATGGCATTAACATCTCCCAACTTCAAGCAATATCATTGCCCCAACCATTTCTTAAAATCGGTAACCCGCTCGCGGCTGACTATTACTTCATTATTTTCTCCAAGAACCAGGTCAACCTTTAACCTGCTGTTAAACCAAGTATGAATTTTTTTTATAGCACGGACATTCAAGATAAACTTTCGGTTGACCCTAAAAAAATCTTTTGGGTTGAGCATATGCTGCAGTTCCTCTAGTTTATGATCGATGTTGTGCTTTTTACCGTCTTTGGTTATCAAAAACACCAACCCCTCTTCAGCAAAGGCATATAGTATATCATTTGCTTGCACATACCCTAAGCTTTGGCCACTTTTTACGATAAACCTTTCGCGGAATGCTGGTTTTGATAAGTTTTTAATCAGCTCTTCCAAAATAGACTGGTCATAATTTATTTTTTTACCATGCCATTCTTTGTACTTTTCTATCGCATTGTTCAGCTCTACCCTATCAATAGGCTTCAAAATATAATCCAGACTATTAACTTTAAACGCCTTTAAGGCATACTGGTCGTGGGCCGTAATAAATATTATAGGTGTTCGCAGGTCCAACTTTTTGATTAAGTCAAAACCCAGCCCATCAGACAGCTGAATATCCAAGAAAATCAAATCAGGCCCTTCATTTTTATGAAACCAATCAACCGCGCCTTTTACGCTATTCAATTTGCCGAGCACCTCGATCTCCTTATATTCCTCTGTTAGTATGTCTTGGAGTAAATGAGCCGAAATTTGCTCATCCTCAATTATCAGTACTCTCATAACTGTCCTAGTGGTTGGTAACCCAAATCTAATATAAAATATTGCATGCTTATAGCACCACTCCCCGACAAAAATGAGGGTGGCTTTTATATAATATTATAAAATAAAAGTCTCGGTTGATTCGTAATCCTTAAGTTTAAAATGAACCAGCGGGTATTTATTTTGTTACCTACCAAACTAGCCATCATGAATTTGTTGATAACATACGGAATTGCAACGCTTACTTTCTTCGCGATTGACATGGTCTGGTTGGGGTTTATCGCTAAAAATTTTTACCGTAACAAACTGGCACGTGTACTTTCGCCAGATGTGGTGTGGCCAGCGGCAATTGTATTTTACCTAATATACATTGCGGGTATCGTTTACTTCGCTATCAACCCAGCTATTAAAGATGCAAGTTGGCAAATGGCATTAATTAACGGTGGTCTGCTGGGCGGGCTTTGCTACGCTACTTACGATTTAACAAATATGGCAACCATAGCCAAATGGCCCATCGAAATTGTAATTGTAGATATTATCTGGGGTATGGTGCTAACTGCTTCGGTTTCGGTAATTACCTATTTTGTGGCGACTGCCATTAAATAACTATTGCTTAAAAACACTTTTTATCGCAAAGGTATCTTGCCCAAGCAACCAAATATTTTGATAGCCATTTATACTGTAGTACTCACCTGGGGCAAACGCCAACTCTTGCACCGATGTATAAAATAAATTTTTGGTCTCTAGCCGAGCTTCAATATAAGCAGGTGCCGCACCACCTGGTTTAAAATATAGATGCAGGTACCTGGTTCTCAGTTTTTCATCCTTAGCTATGTAACTAACCCTTGTGAGCGAGTCGGTAGTAACAAACAGTGTGTCAACTAGGTACTTACCAATTAATGCAGGTTTATCAATATCGGCCTCTCTAAAAGCAGAAAACTCGGCTTCCCATCTGGCTTCATCAAGTACCATGGTCTGTTGCTCCTCTTCGCCGTTTAAAAAAACATATTTATCTACGCTTGGCGAAGCAACTGTATAAGCCTGCAAACGCTCATCAATAAGTGCGTTTAAACAATAGTGCACCTGCGCACATTCGGCCCCTGGGGCAATATTCTTTTGGGCGCATCCGTATAAGGCACCAACCGCCCAAAACAGCGAAGCAATAGTAAATAGACGATTTGGCATTTTATTTTGCAAAGAGAATTATGCTATCTTTATCCATTATAGTCCACAATGTTGTGGGTTGCAATATTACAGGTAATAACCCGTATTAAGGCTAAAGAGTTTGGCATAATTTTAGCCTTAAGGTGGCAAATCAGTATCAACAAAGATGAAAAAAACTGTAAAAACTGCTATCCTGTTTATGTTGGTAAGTATTGTAGCCACTGCTGCATATATGCCAGCCGTACTAGATGATATCAGTTTAGCCATTCGCTCGGGCAATGCTCGAGAAGTGGCAAAATATTTTGACACTAGTGTCGAGGTTACTATCCACAATGAAAGTAAAGTTTACAGCAAATCTCAAGCTGAAATGGTACTGAAGGATTTTTTCACCAAAAACCCAGTTACTTCGTTCAACATTATACACAAAGGTAGTAGCAACGAAGGCTCGCAATATGGCATTGGCACTTTGATAACAGGGGGGGGAAGTTTCCGCACCTATGTATATATCAAACAAAAAGGCGACGCCTTTTTTGTGCAAGAAATGCGTTTCGAAAAAGATTAACGGCTTAAACTTTATCTGGTATTGGAACTGAATAAATTCGTTGAACTCGCTATTGCGGAAGATATCCGTGGCGGTGATCATACCTCCCTCGCTTGCATACCCGCTGGCCAGACTTCAAAGGCACGATTACTGGTTAAAGATACGGGCATACTTGCTGGAGTTGAGGTAGCCGAAGCCCTGTTTAGGGGCATTGACCCTGAGCTACAAATTGAAGTGTTGCTAAAAGATGGCACCTTAGTAAAACATGGCGATGTAGCTTTTTATGTATTGGGCAGTGCCAGAAGTATATTAATGGCAGAGCGCTTGGTGTTGAACATGATGCAACGCATGAGCGGTGTAGCAACCGTTACCAATAAATTTGTAAAAGCTGTTGAGGGTACCAAAGCCAAAATTTTAGATACCCGCAAAACAACCCCGCTGCTCCGCCAGTTTGAAAAAATTGCAGTACGTATTGGGGGTGGTGTAAACCATCGGTTTGGTTTGTTTGATATGATAATGATAAAAGACAACCACATAGCTTATGCAGGTGGCATTGAGCAGGCTATTACCAGTGTTCGCAGTTATTTATCAGAAAACAACCTTCGCTTAAAAATTGAAATTGAAGCAGGCAGCCTAGAGCAAGTGCAACAAATAATGGATGTAGGCGGAGTTGACCGCATAATGATTGACAACTTTAGCCCAGAAGGAGCCAAACAGGCTGTTGAGCTTGTTGGTGACCGCTATGAAACCGAAGTATCGGGAGGCGTAGTGCTCGAAAACGTTCGCGCTTATGCCGAAAGTGGCTGCGACTATATATCGGTTGGTGCACTTACGCACTCAGTCAAGAGCTTAGATTTGAGCTTAAAGGCCGTTTGAGCCAGTTATTAGTCGATTGGTTATTTGTTATGGGTTGCTCCATGAAGGTTAAAATCTTATATTGGCAATACTAACCAATCAACTAGTAAACCCGTTAACCTATAACCAACAACCATGCGCATCTTAGGTATAATTCCTGCACGTTATGCATCAAGCCGTTTCCCAGGCAAACCATTGGCTAATATTGCCGGGAAAAGCATGATACAGCGGGTGTATGAGCAGGTGCAAAAAAGCGGTGTGCTTGATGCTGTTGTAGTAGCTACTGACGATGAACGGATTGCCAAAGAACTGGAGCAAATTGGTGCCAAATATGTAATGACCGACCCAGAACACCTTAACGGCACCTTGCGCTGTGCAGAGGTAATGACCTTTCCTGCCTTTAATAATTTTGATGCCGCTATAAACATACAGGGAGATGAGCCTTTTATCAACCCAGAACAAATAGGGCTGGTAGCCCAAACGCTTGAAGCGCATCCTGACGGAATAGCTACACTGGTAAGGAAAATAACCGACTACAACCAATACTTGGATAGCAATGTAGTAAAGGCCGTAATAACAAACACTGGCAGGGCCCTATATTTCAGTCGTGCAGCCCTCCCATTTTACAGAGATGGCAACTTTAAAAGCGCTTACCAGCATTTGGGTATATATGGTTACCCTACCAAGCTATTGGCTCGCTTGTCAACACTAAGCCCTACCCCACTAGAGATGGCCGAAAACTTGGAGCAACTGCGCTGGCTAGAAAACGATATTGACATTTACACTGCCCTAACCAAACATGCTACCCACGCAGTAGACACACCAGAAGATTTAGACAAAATCAGGAAACTTGTATCATAATAACCGCTATACGGCATCCATAGCCCTGATTACCAAACACTCCAACAGCAAAAAACTTTTTCTGCCGGTCAAAACGGTTTTTTCACGGCTCATAGACGCAAAAGTTTCGTATCTTTGAATGCGTTATTCACTAGCGCAATCCCCCCTTTGCCATGACTAAATATATCTTCGTGACCGGCGGTGTTACTTCCTCTTTAGGGAAAGGTATCTTCGCCGCATCACTAGCCAAGCTTTTGCAAGCCCGTGGTTACCGGGTAACTATTCAAAAGTTCGACCCTTACCTTAACGTAGACCCGGGTACCTTAAACCCCTACGAGCATGGCGAGTGTTATGTTACCGAAGATGGAGCAGAAACCGACCTTGACCTAGGCCACTACGAGCGTTTTTTGAGCGTTGCTACCAGCCAAGCAAACAACATTACCACCGGCAGAGTATACCAGTATGTAATCAACCAAGAGCGTGCGGGGGCATTTTTGGGCAAAACAGTGCAGGTTATACCTCACGTTACAGATGAAATTAAACGCCGCGCAAAACTACTTGGCGAAACAGGGGAATACGATATTGTAATTACAGAGTTGGGCGGCACCGTAGGCGATATTGAATCGTTGCCATACATTGAGAGCCTGCGCCAGCTGCGCTGGGAGCTGGGCCAAAATAATTGCCTCGTTATCCATCTTACCCTTATACCATATTTAAGTGCGGCAAAAGAGCTTAAAACCAAACCTACACAGCACTCGGTTAAAGAGCTTTTGAAAAACGGAGTGCAGCCCGATATATTGGTTTGTCGCACCGAGCACGACTTATCCGTTGAGATTAGAGAAAAGCTGGCCTTGTTCTGTAATGTTGATAAAAAATCGGTAATACAGGCCATGGATTGCGACAGCATTTACGAGGTGCCTTTGCAACAACTAAAAGAAGACCTTGATAAAACCGTATTGAGCAAACTAAACCTTCCTACTGAAGGCACGCCAGATATGACTACATGGCGAGATTTTGTAACTACGCTTTACAACCCTAAACACACCATTACTATCGGATTGATTGGTAAGTATGTAGAATTGCAAGACGCTTACAAATCAATTTTAGAATCGTTTATACATGCAGGAGTATCAAACCACTGCAAAGTAAAGATTGAAAGCGTTCATTCAGAAAACATAACGGATGAAAATGCTGCCCAAAAATTAGGCCATTTGGATGCCGTGTTGGTGGCCCCAGGGTTTGGCCCACGTGGCATTGAGGGCAAAATAAGTGCCATACGCTATGCCCGTGAAAGTAACTTGCCATTTTTCGGTATTTGCCTAGGAATGCAATGTGCCGTAATTGAATATGCCCGCAATGTATTGGGCCTTGAAGGTGCCCACTCGGCAGAGATGAACCCAGATGCCCCCCATCATGTAATAGCCATGATGGAAGAGCAGAAAAAGGTAGTGAATATGGGCGGCACCATGCGCTTGGGCGCTTTCCCTTGCGAGCTAAAGGAAAACTCAAAAGCCGCTGAAGCTTATGGCAATACAATAATCAGCGAGCGCCACCGTCATAGGTATGAGTTTAACAATGCCTATCTGAAATCTTTTGAAGAAAGTGGTATGATTATGTCGGGCATAAACCCTGCTACCAATTTGGTGGAGATAGTAGAATTGGGCAGCCACCCTTGGTTTGTAGGCGTGCAGTTTCACCCCGAGTTAAAGAGTACCGTAAGCCATCCGCACCCGTTATTTGTTGGCCTTGTAAAGGCTGCGTTGCAACAAAAACAGGTTAAGGAACTAGCAGAAGAGGGCAAAACACAGAAAAATATCATTTCTTATTCGTAAAATTGCAGCCCTTTACTACTCAATTGAATGCCTTAATTAAATGGATAAAAATAATATAATAGGGCTGGTGCTCATAGCCATCATTTTACTTGGCTACTCAATTTACACCGTAAACACTACCCCTCCACCTAAGCCAAAACCAAGCCAAGAGCAACCGCTAGTGAGCGATACCGTTAATGGCAATAATACCGATACTACTTTAGCTGTTGATGGAGCAATTAGCGATAGTGCTTATGCTGCCGGTGGTGATACTATAAACGTGAATGCAGATAGCCTAAATGCTACCAAACTTGTAAAAGAATTTGGTCTTTTTGCCAGTGCGGTTACAGGTGAAGAAGATACGCTAGTGCTAGAAAATAGCGAACTGCGCATTGTGGTATCCACCCGCGGAGGCAACTTGCATAGTATTGAGTTGAAGAATTTTAAAACCTATGATCAAAAGCCGCTATACTTGAGCAAACCAGGCGATCAGAAATTCTCAATAGACCTTACCCCCAACTTAACATCTTACGACCTTTATTATACCACCGCTGGCGTAGAAAAAACAGCTGACGGGCAGAAGCTAACCCTTACGGCAACCACCACTGATGGCGGACAGTTGCAGCAAATATACACTTTGCCCAACGAAGGCTACTTGCTAGACTACAATATTGTGCTTAATGGCTTAAATAATGCCTTGCCAAGGTTTAGTTATTTAATTGCCGACTGGACCCGAAAAATACCACAGGCAGAAAAGAAAAAAGACCTAGAGAATGGCAAAACCAAGCTTTTCTATAAAGATGACGTAGACGGGGTAGAGAACCTATCAGAAAGTGGTGATGATGAAGTACCCGCTGCTGGCGAAGGTGCTTGGGTTAGTTACACCCAAGCGTTCTTTAACACTACTCTTATCGCTAGCCCTGATATGCCTTTGGGCGATTTGAAGTTGGTATCTAAACTATCTACAGAAAATAATTACTTAAAAGAGTTCTCTACCAATATGCAATTGCCTTTGAGCAATGGAAGTGACCAAAGCTTGGCAATGCAATACTATTTGGGGCCAAATGACTATCAAATCCTTAAACGGATGGATATTGATTTGGAGGAAACCATTAACCTAGGTATTGGCATATTTGCTTGGGTGGCTATTTTCAATAAATGGATTATCATCCCGATCTTCAATTTCTTGAATGGCTTTATCAGTAATTACGGTCTTATCATTTTGATTTTGACCTTATTGATTAAGGTAGTATTGTTTCCGCTTACCTATAAATCGTATCTGTCTCAGGCAAAAATGAAGGTATTGAAACCGGAGTTGGATGCCTTAAAAGAAAAGTATAAAGACGACCAAGCCAAATTTTCGCAAGAGCAGATGAAGCTGTGGGGCAAAGCAGGTGTAAACCCACTAGGTGGTTGCTTACCTACCCTATTACAAATGCCTATATTGGTGGCCATGTACAGCTTTTTCCCATCTTCCATTGAGTTGAGGCAAGAAAGCTTTTTATGGGCCGATGATTTGAGCACTTACGACTCCATTTACAACTTTGGCTTTGAAATACCTTTTTATGGCGACCACATTAGCTTGTTTACTATATTGATGGCCGTAACCTCCATAATTTATGCCGTAAGCAATAGCCGCATGACCGGAACAGCAGAAGGGCCAATGAAGTACATGCCTTATGTGTTTCCGATTATGCTATTGGGTATTTTCAATAGTTTCCCGGCAGCACTAACTTATTACTACTTTCTTGCAAACGTAATTAGTTACGCACAGCAGTGGATTATCAGAAAATTCTTTATCAACGAAGATAAGCTGCACCAACAGATGCAAGAGAAAAAAGCCAAACCACAGAACCCTAACAGCTTTGGCAACCGCTTTAGAAAAGCAATGGAGCAAGCCCAAAACGCACAGGCTGAACAAAAGAAATCAGGAAACAGGAAAAAATAACCGTATCTTGTTGCGATGCTATTAATGAGGCTTATACCATATCTGATACTTATTGCTAGTTTAGCATCATGTAGCCGATACAATAGTGGCAACGTGGGTAATGGTAACAAACCGCCAGTTAACCCCGCCGTGTACGACACAAAACCCCAAGAGCCCGAAACCATTATTACCGAAAACGAACCAGCACCAGTTGACACTATTGCGGCTCTGCCAGAAACAGGCGATGAATTTGGCGTGGCCGATTCATGGATGACTACTAATGAAGGGACCCATTTAGTGGTAAAAATTAAGCGCACCGGTTGTTATGGCACTTGCCCTATATACGTAGGTGCGATATTTTCAGATGGAAAAGCCTTTTATTTTGGTGAGCAGTTCGTAGAAGATATTGGATACTTTGAGGGCACGGTTAGCTTGCAACAGCTTAATGATTTAGTAAAATTAAGCGAACAAAATAATTACGGCAGTTTGGCAGATGAATATCCTACAGATGGCAGGTTCATTTCAGACTTGCCAACCAAAACCATCTACATCAATAACGGTACTAGCAAAAAAACAATTTTAGACCGAGGCAACGCACCGGCAGAATTGGAAGTCATTGTAGGAGCAATACAAACTTTATTGCATAGTGTTGATTGGAAGCAAATTAAGAATTAGTTACTAATTGGTTATTCCCCATAAAAGATTATTTTTGTCAATTCACCAAAAACGCAAATCGACAGGCTTATGAAAAGGTTATTACTTTCAGTGCTGCTCGGTGGTATCGTTACTCTATCATATGGTCAAGGTTCAAACACCTCGGTACCTATGAAAATGAAAAGCCCAATATGTGTGGGCGACGGTTATACATCAGCAGGCGCAACAAATGTTAACACCAACACCAACCAAGGCAACTCGGGTCAGAGTTCTTCAACGGGTGGTTCACGTGCAGTTACTACTACCACTATAGGTAGTGCAGGTAACATGTTCACCATTCTTGATGGTTCAATAAACCGCGTTGCGGCAAACAACGACATTAATACCGTAGTTTTTATTCACCGTGCCGATCCTACAGTGTTCCCATCAACTAATGTTGGTCAATACCAGTATGATTTATCTACTGATGGTGGTGATACATGGGCTACCAACTTTGGTGTACTTAACCCAAGTGGCGACAACCAAACAACTGCTGGTCGTTACCCTAATGCTACTATTTACAACCCACAAGGTAATACCACACCAGCAAACGCATTTTTGGGCTACTTTGGCTCATGGTTGCCGTTTGCCGCAACTGGTTCTGATTGGGATGGCTACTTCTCGGGTGTTGCTCAGTTAAACAACCAAGCAAGTACATTTACAGAAACATTGTCTTCGCCTAACAACAGCGAAGTATATATCGCTCGTGGTTTATGCAATGGCACACCAGGTGTTTTTTGGAACGTGGACTGGGAGTTTAATGGTACCGAATTTGGAGACATTATCCTAAACCGTGGTATTTGGAACGCAGCTACCAATGATATTGATTGGGGTATTTTCAGAATGTTTGACCCAGGTTATGACCTTGACTTTGATGGTACGCCTCAAGCTACTGCACTAAATATGGCTTTTGACCCTACTGGTCGTTATGGCTATATCGTTTTCGTTGGTGACATTGGTAGCGGTGGTGCCGAAGTACTACAACCAGTAGTATACAGTACTAACGACGGCGGTACTACATGGACCGGACCTGAAATGATTGATTTGAGTGGAATTGATATTATCACCAGTAACCTTTCTGATCCAATATCAGACGACCCTACTTGTGGATTTGATTTGGACATTGCAGTTGATGCAACCGGCAAACCACACATTGCTGTAGTTGTTGGCTCTAATACAGGGGGCGAATACACCATTGCTACTGGTGGCGGTGCATTGTTGGCTATTTATGATATCACATTAGGTAATGGCCCATGCAAATGGACCGCAATCCGTTTGTCTGATGTTTCAACTTTCCGTGGTACATGGGGTGATGTAAACGAAGATAACCGTCCGCAAGTTTCTATTTCTCCAGATGGTACGAAGGTAATCTTCGGATGGCTTGATTCTGACATCAACGTAACTGGTGGTACCAACGACCAACCAAATTTGATAACCCGTGGCTATGATATTACCACAGGTTTGGCAACAGTAGTTACTAACTGGACAGCACTTGACCCAATTTGGGATGGTAGTGCTTTATTTGCTTCATTTGCACCTACATCTTTGCAAAGTGGTAACACTGTTAAGATTCCAACTGTATTCGGTACTTTCGACCCACTAACATTGAGCCCAGAGAACCCAGCTACTTTCCACTATGTACAAAACATAGCGTACACAACAGCTGAATTTACCGAAGACGTACAAAACCCTGTAATTACATTAACTGGTAGCAACCCATTAACAGTAGTACAAGGCGACCCTTATAATGAACCAGGTGCTACTGTAACCGACAACGTAGGTGCAGGTACAGTGCAAATAAACGGCACTGTTGATGTTAACACCTTGGGTGCTTACACTATTACTTATACAGTATCTGACAATGCTGGTAACTTGGCTTGCGCCATTACCCGTACTGTTAACGTAGTAGCTGCGCCTGACGTAACTCCTCCTGTAGTAACCTTGATTGGCAACGATACTATTTTTGTTGACCTTTGCGGCTTCTACAATGAATTGGGCGCAACTGCAACTGATAACGTTGATGGCAACATTTCTGCAAACGTAACAAATGATGGTAACGCAGTTCCTTTTGGTACATTGCTTACCCCTGGCACAGCTGGCACATATACCATTACTTACAGCGTAACAGATGGTGCTGGTAATGTTGGTACCACAGATCGCACGGTTATTATACAAGACAATGGCCCTGAAATTACCATCATAGGTGGTAATAGCGTAACGCTTGAAGTATGTGATCCATTTACGCTTCCAACTGCTAGTGCATTTGACAACTGTGATGGTTTTGTAACGGTAACTTCTACAGGCACAGTTAATGCACAAGTAGCTGGCACTTATGAAGTGATTTATACTGCCACTGATGGTAATAGCAACAGCACTAGCGACACACTTACAGTAGTTGTTAACCCTGACCAAACACCTCCAAATGTTACGTTAACTGGTTCATCAACTGTATATGTTTACCTTGGCGAAACTTACAATGATCAATTGCCAACTGCAACTGATTGCTCTGGCATACAAAGCAATACCAGCAACGCTTCATCTGAAGTTAACGTTACAGCTCGTGGTTCATACACTGTTACCTACACCGTAACCGATAGCAATGGTCTTACAACTACTGTAACTCGTACGGTTATTGTTGGTTCTGAACCAGATCCACGCTTTACTTTTGTACAAAACGGTTTAACTGTTCAGTTTACAGAGTCTTCACTATATGACCCAACTTCATGGTCATGGGAATTTGGTGATGCACCATTTAACTCTACTAGCCAAGCTCGTAACCCAACATTTACATACAACGCTGAAGGTACCTACGAAGTGTGCTTAACTGCTCGCAACTTGTTCAATAACCCTCCATTCAGCCAGCCGGCAAAACAAACTTGCCAAACGTTGAATTTGACTGTAGGTATTAACGATGTTGCTTTGGAGCGTTCAATCAGTGTTTATCCAAACCCAACTGTGGGTGACGTTACTATCAGCGTTAAAGACCTTAGCTTCGAGAACATGAACGTTAAAGTATTTAACATGATTGGTGAGAAAGTATTTGCTGGCGAGTACAACAAAGTACAAGCTCAAAGCCTTATCAACCTAAATATTGGTGGTAATGCTGCCGGTATTTACATGATTCAAATTTCTACTGAGCAAGGTGTAGTTACTAAGCGCATTAACTTGCAAAACGGTAATTAATATCTGCTTCTGTCGATATCGCAAAAGGCCCTCCAAATATTCGGAGGGCCTTTTGTATTTTTAGGCATCCATGATTTCTGTAGTAAAGTCAAAAAGGATATTCTTAAAATTATTGCTCGCATACGTTGTTGGCATTGGGATAGGTGTGGCCTTTCCATTTTCAGGGGTACTATTACCATTAGCCATAGTACTAATGCTGGTATCAATAATACTGATACGGCTTCATAAAAAAGTGCAGGCATCCATAACATGGTCTTCACTGCTTTTTGTTTGGTTGGCCTATATCGGTTTGTTGAATGTACAATGGGCAAATCCAACGGTACAACAAAGCCATTATAGCCAAACTGCCAATACCCCAGGGTTGCTAATAGTTGAGATTGAAGATGTACCAGCTGAGCAGCCCAATACTTACCGAATAGTAGCCAATGTAAAAGCCCGAAAGCAGGGCGACAGCCTTATACCGCTTACAGGTAAAGTAATGTTGCTATTGCCTTTGGATAGTTTCTCAGCCAAACTCAAATATGGCGATGAGTTGGCTGTAAACAGCAAGCTAGAACCCATTGCACCTCCCCTTAACCCTTACGAGTTTGATTACAGGCAATATTTAGCCAACAAACATATCCATCATCAATTAAGGCCCAAACCAAAGCGTTGGTATGCAACCGGCAATAACACAGGTAGCAACTTTTACGGTTGGATAAGCAATATAAGGCTTGGCGCAATATCCATTCTCAAAAAAAACATAACCGACCCTGCCTTGTATGGCGTGGCATCTGCAATGCTATTAGGCTACAAAAACAACTTAGATACCGACACCAGGCAACGGTACACAATAACCGGCTCAATGCATGTATTGGCCGTATCTGGCATGCACGTGGGGATGCTTTGCTATATGCTTTGGCTAATAGTTGCTCCATTAAAAGCTATGAACCAAAAGTGGCTGCGATTGGGTATTTTGCTGTGGGTAGTTTGGTTATATGCAATACTTACAGGCTTATCCCCTTCGGTACTTCGGGCATCATTAATGTTTAGCTTATATGCCATTGCCGAGACTATTAGGCGCAAGCCCGATAACTTGAATATTTTGGCGGCTTCTGCTTTCATATTATTGCTATTGGAGCCACGGCAGATATTGGATGTAGGCTTTCAACTTTCGTACATGGCTGTTTTAGGCATCATCTTTTTATATAAACCACTTAGAAATGTTTGGCCAATAAAACATAAAGGACCCAGACTGTTGTGGGAAGGTACATGCATCTCTATTGCCGCCCAACTGGCAACATTGCCATTGGTAGTCTATTATTTTCATCAAATACCGCTATATGCATTGTTGGCCAATGCGGCCATGCTGCTGCTGGCACCGGCAGTTATGCTATCTGGGCTATTGCTTTTAACATTCTGCTGGCTACCCGGTATCAATTGGGTGCTAGGCAAAGTGCTATATTTGGCATTGTGGGCTATGAACGAATTGCTAGGGTTGATAGCGCAACTGCCCAATGCCGCATGGAAAGCCATATATCCGACCGCAGCAGAGTTGATACTGATGCTCGGCATTGTTTTTAGCATGATGTTGGCCACCCAGCAGCGACCAGTAAAACTCTTTATGGCAATGCTGGTTTTGATTATAATGCTACTTGGTATTGGCAACCTTCAATTATTTGAAGCCAAGCAACAGCAGCAACTCGTTATATATCAATATCCCTATAACAGCGTGATTGCTGCAATAAATGGGCTAGAAAACCAACTGTGGGCAGACACCGCTGCACTGGCTGATACTGCGAAAATGGAGCGCAGCGTACACCCCTATTTGCATGCAAGCGGTAACGGCCAGCCTATAATAAATGAACTGAACAGTAAAAAAAGCAATGAATACAACATGCTAGGTACTAAGCGATTTGCACTATTGCGCAACTACGACCGCCGAAACTTACCTAAAGTGCCTTTGAAGGTTGATTATTTGATTATTGCGGGTAACCCATCTTTAAGTATGATACAGATAAAACAGGTGTACCAAGTTCAGACTATAATACTAGATGGCAGCAACAACCCCAAAGCTGCCGAACGATGGATGCAAGAATGTAAGGTACTTGAACTAAATTGCCACTATACCCGCAATGGGGCTTTTATTGCCAGTTGGTAAGGTCTGCCAGTAAATCTTCAATAGCTGTGTAAACCTTATCCAATTCCGCATCGGTAATGCAGTATGGTGGTAGAATGTACAAGGTGTTACCCAAGGGCCTTAGCAACACGCCTCGCTCTATAAAGTAATCATACATCCTATCACGAAGGTTGTGGAAATAGCTCCCCCCCTCGCCTACTTCAAATGCGATAACAGTGCCTAGTACCCTAACCCCGGTAACCTGCTTATTAGCGAATAATCGCTTAGCAAAACCTTCATGGCTAACTTGTATTTGGGCTATTTTAGCTAATGTATCTTCTTGTTTAAAAACCTCCAAACTAGCCAGCCCAGCTGCACAACCTAACGGATTGGCCGTGTAAGAATGACCATGGAAAAAGGTCTTCATTTTATCATCAGATAGAAAGGCTTCGTATATTTCTTCGGTGCTGGTGGTTAACCCCATCGGAAGGAAACCACCGGTAAGCCCCTTACTAAAGCACATAATATCAGGCTGGGCAGTAAGGTAATCGCTAGCGAACATTTTACCCGTGCGGCCAAAACCCGTTAACACCTCATCCAATATTACCAACGTATCGTACTTATGGCACAGCGAAATGATGCTATCTAGTGTTTCGGGGCTATACATTAGCATACCAGCGGTTCCCAGCAATAATGGTTCTGCAATAAAAGCCGCTACTTCGCCGCTACGGAGAATCATTTCTAGCTGGGCAAAAGTTTCTTCTTCGTTGCCCGGTGTAGGCACATCCACAAACTCAACCCTAAACAACAAGTCGGCAAATGGCAAGGTAAAAGCACTACGTGCACTAATTGACATAGCGCCAAACGTATCGCCGTGGTAACTATCCCTAAAGGCAATGATGGTGCGCCGCTCCTCGCCCAAATTATACCAATATTGCAAAGCCATTTTCATAGCCACCTCGCAAGCGGTAGAACCGTTATCAGAAAAGAATACCCGGTTTTGGTTATCGGGTAACAGGGCCAGTAACTGTTCGCTTAACTCTACCGCCGGGGCATGGGTAAAGCCTGCAAATATTACCTGTTCCAAATTAAGCGCCTGCTCGGCAATACGCTTGGCAATGTGTGGGTGCCCATGGCCATGCAGGTTGGTCCACCAGCTACTTATGGCATCAATATATACCTTACCTTGGTCATCCACCAACTCCGTACCTTGGCCCTTAATAATGGCAATAGGGGCCGCTGCGGTCTGCATTTGGGTATACGGGTGCCAAATATGTTTTTGGTCGCGCTGGGAGAGGTTATGTTGGCTCATAGGGTAAAGATACGGAGGCGCACCTTGAATAACCCATTTTCAATTCCAAATTTCAAATTATCATCAACCACCCACTTCAGCATAATACTTTAAATAACGCCTGTACTTTCGGTAAGTATCCAAAGCCCCGTCATAGGGCGTGCCGTTGCGGTGGTTGGTACGGGCAATTTGGTAGGCAATGCCCCAATGGTGAATAAGTACCCACCAAGCAGTAAAAATGGAACAAGTGGGGTCGTATATATGCCCCGGCTCTGCAGCGGCACCATTTATTTCCATTACCTTAATGTCCTCACCACGATATAGCGCTTCAAGGCTACTGCATTTAATATCGTAGCGGCCATAGTAGATACCTGTGGAGTGAGCATTTATTCGGTCAAACACCCGCATTAATGGTTCATTAATTAAGTGGTTACCGTTAACAAACTTAGTACCCCGGCTGTGGTTGCCAATAGGCTCCAACAGCACATATTCTCCTAGGGTGGGGACGCGATATATATCGTCGGCTAGACGTTTATAAAGCTTTGGCAATTGTAATACACCCCTATCGTTTTGCAATAGCAACTGTTCAATGGTATGCAATCCATCACCAACCACTGAAAGAAATTCTTTTATAATAATGGAAGTTATATGCCCTTGCACCTCGCCTGGAAAGCGGTAATAAAACACGCCCAACTCCAACGGGTACTGGATAAACTCTTGCACGATAAACCGAGCCTTTACCGTATGCATATAAGCCTGCATTTCTTTGTCGTCGCTTATTTTCTCCACCAAAAGTCCACGCTCACCTACATCAGGCTTGGCCACCAAAGGGTATTGCATCCCTGCATCAGCCAACAATTGCTTCAATTCATCCAACAAGCAATTGGGTGCCGGGTATACAGTTTTGGGCTTGTACGTATCAGGTATCTCTTTGAGCATGGGCGTTTTGGTTTCGCCAAACATACCGCCCGTATCCATACTTGGGTTTACAGCGCTTACAAACACCAATGCTCTCGCTTTGATAGCACAATAAAGGTAATAGACCAACACGGGGAAATATACAACCTGGGTTGGCCAAAACTCCCAATGGGTAAGCTTTATAAGCTTGCTGCGCCACTTTAAGTCAGTATGATTGGCTATGGGTTTAGCAGGTACCGCAAAGTTAGTTTGAGGAGCAGGCATATTAGGCGTGTATGATTGCAAATATGCTAAATAAACCTAACCCTGCACACTACTGCGCGAGCGAATGGTTGATGGGGCCACACCAAAATCGGTAGGCAGCGTAATGTGAGGAAATGAGCTGCGAACGCCTACCGTAATCAATGCCATATGGTGGATGGTATGATCGAGCACATAATGCAGCTCACGATGCAGGTTGGTTACTATCTGTTGGGGGGTGTCCTCTTCTATATGAGCGTTAACTTCAAGTAACAAAGGTGTATCTAGCTCCAACTTATCTATGCCAGCGTTTATTATAGCCAATGCTTCCAAAGCAGCCAATGTACTTTGCTGTAACACCTGCTTTCGCTCCCTTAAATCATAGCTCACCACTACTTGGCTGTATTGGGCAATAAGGCATTGGTAAAATTCAATTATATGCCTGGTATGCTCTCCAAGCGAAGATCCATTGAAAACAGTTAGTTGCTTTTGGTAGTCTTGATCGCTAAGTTGTTTTAAAAAATCCGACAATCGGCTTAAAATCAATTTATTTACTTCCAGCAATGTCATATCAATAAGGAAATTTTGAAGAAATAATTGCTCACTATGTTATGCTTAATGCAGTAGTAAACACAGCAGCCCGATATGCAACACCCAACCGCCTATGGGCGTACCCTAACTTGCAATATAATAAAATGAGCTAAAACCAGTTTTAATATGCCTCTATACTAAACTTTGGGTTAAGGTTTTGATATACAGATAATGGATAGTAATCAATCGGCACGGCGTAGCCATCTTTATCCTTAATTTGTATTAACGTAGTATATACCTCCATAAAACGAGCATAGGTCACTTCGCCATCAAACCCCAAAGTAATTGCCCCATTTGCCACAAGCAATGGTTTAACTGCGGCCTCAAGCTCACTTACAACAATTGGTTTGTTGCCCAAGTATAGTTTATCAGAAGTTAAAAAAATGTCAATGGGGTTTTCTGTAAGAAAGGTGGTGCTACCATATACTATCGGATACTTGTCAGGACCAAAGGTGTATGGTGGCATATGTACCAAAGTATCGTAAATATCAAAGTACGGCAATGTAGCTTTATAAAAGTCTTTCACAACTGAGAAATAGCTCAGCGAATTTAAACTTATCAACGAAAACTCAGTAGCACCTGAATTTTGTAAGTACATCAAACCCTTAATAGCATTTACAGGAAGTGCAAATACTGTTGCATCAACGGCCTCCATTGGCACTGCCTCATCAATAAAAAAGAAAACAAACGGAAACGATTGACCATGACCCTGCTGCATTAATGCAATAGCGTAGGAAACCTCCTTTAAACCCTTAACGAGCGATCCTCCATAGCGCATGCTTACCTCTGGTAATAATTGCATAGTACCGTCTGCTGCCTTAACCTCTTGCTGCGTGATAAAAACTGGCACTGAATCATGGTTGCGACCGGTGTTGTCTTTAAATGACTTTTTTACGCCCGCCTTATTTATAATGGGTAGCCTCAATGGTTGTACCGGCGAGGTAGATAGGTAGTATTGTGCAAAATTAGGGAAACGGCCCTTGACGATTCTGCCACACAAATTACAGTCAAATGAGAACTGTTTATCCTTACCAGACCAATAATAGGCAGTATCACCTATCCGCTCAAACGAAAGACCTTGAAAAAAGAGTCAATAGCGTAACTGCTGCTGGAACTACCAAAGGATTCCACATCAGGCATAGAAGATACAAACATGCTATCTGCTGTAAAATTAAAGTTAGCCAGCTCAATCCATGCTCCACCTTGGGCCACAAAATACCCATGCCAATCGCCCTGCAACCTCTCTTCTTTGCTTTGGCAAGCTATGAAATTAGTAAGCACCAATGCCACAAAAGCCACACGAAAAAATAAACTAGAAATCATATTGACGCTTTACCAAGATAGGTTTAAAACTATCATTTTACTTCAACTTCACCAACTTCGCATAGCGTTTTACCATCTCTTTATCGAGTTCTTCTTCGTCGTTTACGCGGAGGATAACGGGTAGGTTGGTGTGCTTTAAAATGATGCTTTCAGTGGGTGGGTTGGAGGGCCCGTTGAACACAATTCCGGCAATATACACGTTCCGGTTTCGGAGCACATCGTAGGTTAAAAGGGTGTGATTGATGCTGCCCAAGTAGATGCCCGAAACTAAAATAACAGGCAGCTCAAGATGCAAAATCAAATCGATTATCAAGTCCTTTTCGTTGAGCGGAACCATCAATCCGCCAGCCCCTTCTACTATCAATGTGCGGTCTGTTTCGGGTAAACTAAAGTCATCCAAAGCTATGTTTACCTTATCCACTTCGGCAGCAAAATGCGGCGATGCAGGGGTAGCCAATCGGTACTGCTCAGGGTGCACCTTGCTCTTTGAGTTTGATAAATTATTGAGCACAAAATCCGTATCGGTATCGTCCAGATTTCCGGCCTGTATTGGCTTCCAATAATCGCCCTCTAGCGCCTCAGTTAGGATGGTTGAGATAATGGTTTTACCGATGCCGGTACCGATGCCCGTTACAAAATATCCTTTCATGCTAATGCTACTTTTATAGTGTTACACAACCCCACAACTTCCTCCTTGGTATTGAATTGGTGTAGGCAAATCCTTATCCTTTCTTTACCCCTTGGCACGGTGGGGTACAATATGGCCTTGGCATAATAACCCGCCCCAGCCAGTGCCGTCGAGACCTGTTTTGCTTGGCCGTTTCCGGGTACGATGAGGCTCTGAATAGGGCCTTTAGCACTCGATATGACAGCGCCTGAAAAACCCTTTAAATTTTCTTGAAGTGAACTTACTAAAAACTTCATTTCTAATTCTTTATAATGTCCTTTTGACAAAATGTCATACGCATTTTGAACCCATAAAAGACTGTACAAAGGGAGTGCCGTGGTGTAAATAAACGAGCGAGCAAAGTTGACCAAAAACTCCCGCAATACACCTGACCCCAGCACAATAGCGCCATGCCCACCGAGCGCCTTACCGAAGGTGTGCACCCGGGCATACACCCTGTTTTGCAAACCCAACTCAACAACCCTACCCTCCCCTTTCGGGCCAAAGATGCCAGTGGCATGTGCCTCGTCAATCACCAGGTTGGCACCGTACTTTTCAGCAAGTTCAACCAGCTCTAGCAGTGGAGCAAAATCACCGTCCATGGAGTAGATACTCTCCACGGCTATAAACTTGTTGCCCTTATGTTTTTGCAACTGAGTTTCCAAATCGGTCAAGTCATTATGCAAAAAATATGAGCGAGCAGCGCGGGTCATTTTTAAGCCATCCCTAATGCTGGCATGTACCAGTTCATCGGCGTAAACTATATCGCCCGGCTGGGGCACTGCACTAAAGAAACCCACGTTGGCATCGTAGCCCGAGTTGAAGATTAACCCCGCCTCAGCTTGGTGGTAATCCGCAATAAAACGCTCGAGGTCTTCGTACAATTTATGGTTGCCACTGATGAGCCGAGAGCCCGTTGCACCATGCGGAAATTGCATGTGTTTTTTATACGCTTCGTCCGTTTTTGCCCGAAGCTCAGTTGACCTTGCCAGGCCCAAATAATCGTTGCTGGCGAAGTCGATTAAATGACCGTTTTGCTGTAAGCTGCGGAGGGTTAAATCCTCAGCACGGGCATGCAAAATAGCCTTTAACTTTTCATCAACGGATGGTGAGCGGTGTTCCATAGGTAAGGGCAAGTTACAGGTAAAACGTAAAAGCATTTACCTAGAGTATTCCACATGGGGTTAGTATCGCATTGCTAGTATCAAGTAGCATGACAAAAACTTCATTCTCTAGGAATGGCCAATCAATTATCTGGATGAACTCTTAAATTAAGAAGATGTATATCCTCTTCTACTCCACTATTACCTTCTGGGTATGTACACCTTCACTGGTTTGTACTTGGAGAATATACATACCGCTGGAAAGGCCATTTACAAGCACGCTGCTGGATTCAGTAGCGCTTTGAAACACTACCCTGCCACTAAGGTCGTAAATAGACAGGTTATCAACCAAAATTGTGTTGGGTACATCAACCGTGAATGTGCCATTGCTAGGGTTTGGGTAAATGTTTACCAATAGTTCATTTTCGGCTTCATTGATGCCCGTTATGCATTCGGTAAGACCACCACCGTTGGTGGTGTAGATGAGGCGATTGTAGCCGTATGCTGCCACGCCATGGTTTTCATCGGAGAAGGAAATGTGCATGGTTTTGGCAGAAGCATCCACAGTTTCTAATGTATCTTCAAAAACCAAGCACCACTCCTTGCCTTGGTCGAGGCTCTTGTATATCTGGGTCTTGTATCTTTGGGCCGAACCTTCATAATAATCAAATGAACCAATAGCGTATGCTACATTTCCTACCAAAGCAATATCAACTGCATTAAACCTACTCGAAATCCCTATGGCCGGAAACCAGTCAAAACCTCCATTTCTAGTAAAATACAATCCTTCTTCACCACCTAAAATGCCCGTTTGCTGATTATAAAATTTCACACAGTTAAACACACCAAGCTGCGCTTGCTTCATAGTTCCCCAAGATAAACCTCCATCAGTAGTAAAAAACAAATAACCATTAACCCTAGGTCCGTTAGAACCACCTACAACGTAACCATTGAGTTCATTGGTGAAAAATATCTCATAAATAAACTCTATGGTATCTGGCAAGTCGATTACTGATGGTTCAAAGTCTCCACTCCTTTTATTATATCTTGCAATGTAACTATACCCATTCGATTCGAATTCAAAGTGATATGAATAATGCCGCTCCATAGCGAGTATAATAATACTGTCATTAATGGGACATAATCGCACCATATAATTATTGATAGGAAAAGATGCAAACGAAATCAATGTATCAAACTCCCCAGCCACGATTATATCCTCAAACAAACCAAAGCTCGCTTGAAAAGGATTTAATGGGTTTGGAGAGGGCCTGCGAATTAATGAGATGGCACTTAACTGATTTTGGAAGAAATTAAACTGAAAAAAATTACCACTAAAAGTTACACTGTTTAGTACTCTTACTGAATCCCATGTAAGTCCACCATCACTCGTTTTTAATAATGAATACCTATGCTTAAAATTACCTGATGATAATAGATAAGAGTGTCCTATCAAATAACCGTCACTTTCATCAATCATGAACACATCTGATGTGCGAAACCATTCGCCGTATTGCGAATCCACCCCAACCTCAACCCAATTTTGGGCAAAAGCGGTGAGCGAAGCAATTACCAATAAAATTGAGAGTATAGCCTTTTTCATATCAACCTGCGTTTTTCTAAAGATAAAAAATATACCGAATGGGTTGCAACGATTAAATGATATTGGAACAAAACTTACCCCTGGAACGGTTATCATTGCAAATACACCCAACACCCATGAGCTGCTCCAATCCATTCGATAAACACCTGAAAGATGCTGCCAAGCGCAACGAGGACTTGCTAAAACGCAATCTGCCC
>JAGYJT010000029.1 GCA_018401955.1 Chitinophagales bacterium
ATAGGCCGCTATCTCCGGACTGAAAATCTTGGTTTCGGTGAGTAGCTGTGCATGCACCTCCAAACCAATTACGGGTTGGTATTTTTCGATAACTGATGGAGCTTGGTTCATAGTGCCGCTAGCAATTCTGCCAAATCAATTTCGATGGCACACTGGTTAATGATACTGAAAGTTCTGGTATCGTTTTGCTCTTGGTAACTGCCGTTGGCAAGTACGAAAATATTAAACTGCTTGGTTTCTGGGTCGATGATTATGTAGTATTTAACGCCTTGCTCTTCGTATATCTCGTATTTCAAGTTACGATCTTTTAAAGCAGTTGCTGGCGATAGTATCTCAACTATTAATACCGGTGGTTTGGTAATGAACTTATCTGTTTGGTTGCAAACCACCACCACATCAGGGCGAACAACAGTGTTATCATCAATAACCCAGTCAAGCTCAAAGAGTGCATCACAATTGCCGCAAGAGGTTTTCAACTTCTTGAGGGCATTGCTTACTTCCCTTATTATTTCACTTGCAATTTTTTGATGCCAATAGGTTGCCGATGGCGACATAGCATACGGATACCCATCAATTAACTCCCATTCACCGTCCCATTTCTGGTACTCGGCAACGGTATAATTAGGTGGATATTTATGGGCGCGCATACTTCAAATATACTGAAAAACATCTTTTATAGCGATGATTATGACAATCTTAATTGGTGAAGTAATCTTGTTAGTCTGAAGCAATTCGCTGAGAGGGGCCAAAGCAATAGTTACCATTTAATTGAAGCAGCACTCTCAACCCATTCGCCTTGTTTTCGGTCTTTTCAAGCCTTGTTCTCTGGTATAAAATCACATAGTTCAACATGTACAGGTCCTTGGGAAGCCCATGTTTGTCCCAAATAACGTAGCTCCAATACCACTATATCTCCAGAAAGGTTATTGCCAAAGATTACGTTTTCTAATCTAACAACTGCAGCCTTTGCAGTATTTTGCCCCTCTATAAAATCAATTACTTTCCCATTGCGTTTGTTAGCTCGTGGTTTTTTTAGAAACAACGGATCATAATCATAGCCTCCATAAATTTCAATCCTGTCACCAATTTCCAATGGTTTCATATTTAATGGTTTTGTATAAGCTGGTATTATGTGTTCCACCCAGCCACCATAAACGCCCTCGCTTTCTTCAAAGCCGTAGGCAAGCCTGCGGGGTTTTTGCCGCCCGCCGCAGTGATAAGGGGAGATATGCCACCTACAATATGGATGGTTCGGCTCCGCTCACCATGACACAATGGGGCATTTCTCGTCTATATTTTTATACACTCACCCCAGCCCCCACAAACGCCTTAGCCTTCTCCAGCACCTTTGGCAAACCAGCTGGGTTTTTACCGCCAGCAGTTGCATAAAAAGGTTGGCCCCCACCGCCTCCTTGTATCTCTTTGGCCCAGTCGCGAATCAAGTCGCCAGCTTTCCAGCCTTTGCCTTTCACCAGCTCATCGTCAATCATGATGGTCAACTGTGCTTTGCCCTCGCTTTGCGCGCCCAATACCAAAAATAGGTTTGGTATTTCTTGCTTAAGCTGATAAGCCAAGCCTTTGATGGCATCGGCGTTGTTAAGCGCTATCTCGGCACCAATGTAGTTTACCCCGTTAATCAGTTCTACCGTTTTGGCTAGGCTATCCTTTAAGTTGCTGGCTTGGGCTAGGGTCGCTTCTTCCAGTTCCTTTTTAAGGGCTGTGTTTTCGTCGGCCAGAGCTTGTATGCCTTTTACCACATCTTTGGTGTTGCGGCTTAGGGCACTAATAGTCTCTAGCTGACCTAGTTTTTCATTGATGTAAGCCAATGCGCCTGGGCCCGTCACGGCCTCTATGCGGCGTATGCCGGCAGCCACCGAAGTTTCGGTAGTTATTTTCAACAAACCAATTTCGCCAGTAGCTTTTACGTGGGTACCACCGCAAAGCTCCACCGAGTTGCCAAACTGTATTACGCGCACCACATCGCCGTATTTCTCGCCAAACAATGCCATAGCACCAAGAGCTTTAGCCTCGTTAAGCGGCACATTGCGGCGTTCGTTCAACGGGAAGTTGGCACGGATGCGGTCGTTTACCAACTGCTCCACTTTGGCCAGTTCCTCATCGGTAACTTTACTAAAATGGCTAAAATCAAAACGCAGGTATTCTTGATTTACCAACGAGCCCTTTTGGTGCACGTGGTCGCCCAATACTTCGCGCAGTGCCTCGTGCAATAGGTGTGTGGCACTGTGGTTAAGTTCGGTTAGCTGGCGTTTTTGCTTGTTTACAGATGCATGAAAGGTAGCACTTGGGTTGCTAGGCAACTTATCGGCCCAATGCACTATCAGGTTATTTTCCTTCTTGGTATCGAAAATGCGCACCACCTCACCATCAGCACTCAAGGTACCAGTATCGCCCACCTGGCCACCACTTTCAGCATAGAAAGGGGTATAATTAAACACCAATTGGTATTGCTCTTTGTCTTTGGCTTTCACGGTGCGGTAGCGCGTAATGGTTACCTCGCCTTCTTGCTGGTCGTAGCCGATAAATTCCTCTACGGCATCCTCCTTCAACACCACCCAATCGCCTTGTTGCACATTGGCATCGGCACGGCTGCGTTTCTTTTGTTCTTGCAGTTCAGCCTCAAAGCCCTTTTCATCAATCTGCAAGTTGCTTTCACTGGCCAAAAGGCGCGTAAGGTCGATGGGAAAACCGAAAGTGTCGTATAGCTCAAAAACCACGGCACCAGTTAATGTATCACCTTTCAGTTCTTCGGTTATTTGGGCAAACTTGCGTAAGCCGCTGCCTAGGGTATTCAAAAACGAAGCTTCTTCCTCTTTAACCACCTTGCTCACAAACTCTACCTGCTGTTGCAATTCAGGGAAAACCCGTTGCAATTGCCCAGCCAATACCGGCACCAATTGGTGGATAAAAGGCTCCTTAAGATTTAGGTAAGAGTATCCGTAACGCACCGCACGGCGCAATATGCGACGTATAACGTAGCCTGCACCCGTGTTGCTTGGCAACTGCCCATCGGCAATGGTAAAAGCAACTGCACGTATGTGATCAGCAATTACACGCATGGCTATGTCGGCCTTGGTGTCGCTGTATTTATAGGTTTCGCCGCTAATTTGCTCAACCACATTAATCAACGGCGTAAACACATCCGTATCGTAGTTGCTTCGCTTGCCCTGCAACACCATGCAAAGGCGCTCAAAGCCCATACCCGTATCAACGTGCTTGGCAGGAAGCGGGGTAAGAGTAGTATCGGCATTGCGATTGAACTGGATAAATACCAAGTTCCATATTTCGATTACTTGCGGGTGGTCGTTGTTTACCAAGTCGCGACCATTTACGGCAGCACGCTCTTCATCGCTGCGCATATCCACATGTATCTCGGTACAAGGGCCACATGGGCCGGTAGCGCCCATCTCCCAGAAGTTGTCTTTTTTGCTGCAACTCAATATACGGTCGGCGGGCATATACTTGCTCCACAGGTCACGTGCCTCGCTATCTTCTGGCAGGTTGTCGTCGGCATCGCCTTCGAAAACGGTAACGTACATACGGCTGGTATCCAAGCCATATACATCCACCAATAGCTCCCAGGCCCAATCAATGGCTTCTTTTTTAAAGTAATTGCCAAAGCTCCAGTTGCCCAACATCTCAAACATGGTGTGGTGATAGGTATCAATACCTACTTCCTCCAAGTCGTTGTGCTTACCGCTTACACGCAAGCATTTTTGGGTGTCGGCAATCCGAGGGTTCTCTGGGGTTTTGTTGCCCAAAAAGTACTCTTTAAACTGGTTCATGCCTGCATTGGTAAACATCAGCGTAGGGTCATCCTTCACCACAATGGGTGCCGATGGAACGATACGGTGCTCTTTTGAGTTGAAAAAGTTTATAAATGTTTCCCGTATCTCGGCTGATGTCATTTGTTTTGGCACGGCTATTAACTTTATTTAGGTTTTGCTAAGAGGCTTAATTAATTATCTTTGTTTATCACCGTTGTAAAACGGCAGTGCAAAATTACATGTTTTAAGTATCAAGTACACAGTATCAAGTATCAAGATTTAAGTACGAGGTACGATTCACAAAATGCGATTGAGGGTTGCCTTTTTACTGGCCGTTTTCCCCAATCAACTAGTTAACCGATAAACCGGTCAACACCAATGAAGAAGGTAAAATACCACTACAATAAACAAACCCTGCGCTACGAGCGCATTAAGCCATCGTGGGCTAAGAGCCTTTTGATGGGTTTGAGTTTTTTGGTTACATCGGCACTATTTGGCGTGGGTATGGCAACCTTGGGTTTTTATTATTTCGATTCACCGAAAGAAAAGCTTTTAAAGTACGAGATTGAGAAAATGCAAATGGAGTATGGTTTTGTAAACCAGAAACTGGAGCAAATGACCGAGGTACTGGAAGGCTTGGAGTACAGAGATGAAAACATTTATCGCGTAGTATTTGAGGCCGAACCCATTCCAGCCTCAGTGCGCGAGGCAGGCACCGGTGGGTCGCAGCGGTATAAAAGCCTTGAGGGATATGAGAACAGCGACCTAATGATGAATACATCAGTTTTGGTAGATAAGCTCCGCAAAAAAATGTATGTGCAGAGTAAAAGCTACGACGAGGTGGCAGAGCTAATCAAAAACAAGGAACAGATGTTGGCCTCTATCCCAGCCATTATGCCCGTGGCCAATAAGGATTTAACGCGGGTAGCCTCAGGCTACGGCATGCGTATACACCCCGTGTACAAAACTTATAAAATGCATACGGGTATGGACTTTACCGCACCCATTGGTACCGATATCTATTCAACAGGCAATGGTGTTGTGGTTGAGGCCGATTTTAGCAAAGGCGGCTACGGCAATCACGTTGTGGTTGATCATGGCTTTGGTTATCAAACCTTGTACGGTCATATGTCAAAGATTAATGTGAAGAAGGGGCAAAAGATACTTCGCGGCGAAGTGCTTGGTGTGGTAGGTAATACGGGTACCTCTACGGGTCCGCACTTGCATTATGAGGTAATCAAAAACGGTGTAAAAATCAATCCGGTAAACTATTACTTCAACGATTTGAGCCCCGAAGAGTTTGAGCGCATGTTAGAAATAAGCAGCAACCACAACCAATCGTTTGACTAATTAGTTGTGTTTAGACACAAGGCACAAGACACAAGACACAAGACAAGTGTGGGTTGATAAATGAGAGAAAGAAAATTTTAATACTTGACCAATTAACCAGTAAACCAATCAACCAGTAACAAATACACCGATTAACCAAATGAAGAACACGGTTTCCCTACTTAAACAACATAACCTTCGCAACACCGAAGCCAGGGTGGCGGTGCTTAATGCCTTTATCACTCAGCCGCATGCCCTTTCGCATGGCGATGTGGAGCGCGAGGTAGGAGAACAGATTGATAGGGTGACCATTTACCGCACGCTTACCTCCTTTATGGAGAAGGGCTTGTTGCACAAAGTACCCGTGGATGATGGTAGCACCCGCTACGCCCTGTGCGACCACTGCGACCACCACCAGCACGAAGACAATCACATCCACTTTAAGTGCACCGTTTGTGATACCACCCAGTGCCTTGACGAGCTGCCCATACCCCAAGTAAAACTACCCCAAGGCTACACCCTTACTGAAACCAACTTTTTGGTGCAAGGGGTTTGTAAGGGGTGTAATGGGTGAAGTATCTGACCAAGATGGCAACCCATGCGCAACTTCACCAATAGAAAAAAAGTACGTGGCTGGACAAGGCGCATCAAAAAGCTTGGGTGCTTTTCAGAGCGCTTTTCCGACATGTCTGTGGATAGGTTAGAATCTAGGGGTTCTGATTATGTAAAACTATGGATTGACCCGTGGTATCGACTAGAAAAGCGAAACCCACCATTGTGGTTTTACAACCTGGCACTTGACGAGTTGGATAAAATCTATCGAAACTGGGAGGCTGTAATGCAAAAGGATGGCCGCCCTTATGATTTGCAGCTTTGGGTGTCGCACCCCAATACCATGGGCAGCGAGGTAGTAGTCGATTTGGTAGAAAACCCCGGCGATAGGCGCGATAATTACTTTGAAATATTGCCAGATAATTTACCGTTTCCTGCCCATAGATATACGGGCAAAAGGCATTTCAACCCAGAAAATTACGATTGGCAATTAGCGCATCAGTATGATTATGTCTATAAAGTGTTAGATGGAATTACTATAGCTGAAGAAAATGAATTGATAAGGCAAGGGTATATTGGTAAGGCTATTGAAACTGACCTTGAAACGGATACGCTCTATACTAAACCAATGAATAAAATTTGGATTGGCAGATTGAAGAAAGCAAATTGAACCATTTTCCTCCCTCAAAACGTTCTCTGTTCAAACATCAAAAACCACCATGCCTACAATTGCGTTTCAAGCCTATTTAGATAAAGCAATTACCTACCCCCAATACCGAGATTTGATTGATAAATTGCTGGCCGAAGGAAAAACAACAGGCGAGAACCATAGCGAAGATTATATAGCTTATACCAGGCTAAACCTAACCCGTATGGAGCGCTTGGACAAAACAGTTGCGCTCAACGATGATTTGTTATTGACCTTGAAAGAACTGAAACGCAAGCAAACTTGGCTGGTAATTACCGAAGCCTGGTGCGGCGATGCGGCGCAAAACTTACCCATACTTAATTTAATGGCCCTTCAAAACCCAAACATTGAGTTTAAGCTGGTATTGCGCGATGAAAACCTGGAGCTTATGGACCAATACCTCACCAACGGTGGCCGCAGCATACCCAAGTTGATAATACTAGATACTGAAACCCATAAAGAACTAGCTATTTGGGGCCCAAGGCCAGCAGGTGCACAAGCATTGTTAGCAGAGCACAAAGCCAACCCCGCTGAAAGCCATGCCGATTTTGCCAAAAAGGTGCAGCTATGGTATGCCCAAGATAAAAACCTGAGCACCCAGCACGAGCTGCTGGCATTGTTGAAAATGATTGAATGATTCTACATTACTAGTGTTAGATTACTGATTTTAAAATTTAGCGCTCGCATGGTCAACCTCCTCCCCATACATCGCATTTCCCAATACCTATTACCCACTACCACATACCAACTAGAGTAACGCAACAAATTTATAAACTGTTTTTATATTTTGCAACTATTAAATAGGCAAAAGGAGTTTTGTCGTGTACAACCAATTGGTTTTCAATTACTTAATTTTTATAAAAAAAATTCGAGCAAATAACTGGCTTTTTTGCACCTCATATACCACAGGCACTAAAATTTGGCTATTAAAGTGATGTCGCAAGGGCCGTACAACAAGCCTCCCCAAAATGGCTAAAACCCTTACCAGCACTATATAAAAGTACACGACAAAACCCATCGAACTAAAAGCACTATTTTTACCAAAAACCAACGCCTCGCCCCATGAAGCGATTATACCCTATCCTGCTGCTAGTTGCAGTGTTGCTGCAATCGGTGGCACTGGCCCAAGAGTGCGACAAGGGCACTTTGCTGTTTAACAAAACCCTCGCCTCTCCACAAGACACCGCTGGTTGGGTAATGGAAGGCCCGGGGCAATTGACTTTTACCGACGGGTGGATGCACATGCAATCGCCAAACGAGGCGGGCCACCATGTGCTGTGGTGCCCACAAGACTTCCCTGCCAATTTTATTGCCGAATGGGAAGTACAAAACCAACACCCAGAGGCGGGCTTGTGCATCGTGTTTTTTAGCGCCATGGGCATAAACGGACAGGACATTTTTGATGCGGCCTTGCCAGTGCGCAATGGCATATTTAAGCAATACACCAAAGGCGCCATCAACAACTACCACATAAGTTACTATGCCAATGGCGAAAACCAACCAGAAAGGGGCACCGCGAACTTGCGCAAAAACAAGGGTTTTAAGAAAGTGCAGTCGGGCGAAGATGGCTTGCCCATCAACTCCACCGCCATACACACCGTGCGCCTAACCAAATACAACAACCACATTACCCTCTATATTGATGACCGCAAGATTATCGATTGGACCGATGACGGACAAAAGTATGGGCCTATTTTAAGCGGTGGCAAAATCGGCTTTCGGCAAATGAAATGGACCCACTTTGCTTACCGCAATTTTAAGGTTTGGGAAGCAGTAAGCCCAATAGATTAGAAAAAATCAGTACCAATTGGTATATCCATAATGCAATGGCCTCGCTACATTTACAGCTCACCAACCTATAAGTATTATGTTGAAGTATGGTTTGATGATGCTAGTTGCGGCATTGGTATCGCTCACAGGTGCTGCGCAAACAGCCTCAACGCTGCACAATGTATACATGGCTGGCAAGTTCGGCTTTGTAGATGCTAAGGGTACCGTGGTGGTGCAGCCCAAATATGCATTAGCTGGGCGTTGCAACGAGGGCCTATGCCCTGTGGCCATTGGCGACAATGCCTTTAACAGCAAGTGGGGCTATATTGACCAAACCGGCAAAACCGTAATAGCACCAACTTATATGGGTGCCAGCGAGTTTACCGAAGGCCTGGCTGCCGTAAACGTGGGCGGTAAATGGGGGTATATTGACAAAACGGGTAAAATGATTATACAGCCGCAGTTTCAGGTGGCGCATGCCTTTAATGACGGCTTGGCGGCAGTGCAGCTAAAAAACATGATGGGACTGATTGACAAAACGGGCAATTGGGTAATTGAGCCCAAATACCGTGAGGTAACGAGCTACAGCGACGGCCTAATTGGCGTGTGGCCCGATTTGCAGAGCAAATGGAGCTACATTGATAAAACGGGTAAAACCGTGATAACTGCTCAGTTTGACCGCGCCAAGAGCTTCAGCGGTGGCCTAGCCCCAGTGCGCGTAAACGATATATGGGGTTTTATTGACAAAACTGGCAACTATATCATCGAGGCTACTTTCACTGGAACCGAAGCTTTCTCAGAGGGCCTTGCCTGTGTAGAGGTTGACTATGCCAACTTCGGGTTTATCGACAAAACAGGTAAGCTTGTAATAGCTGCCCAATACGACCGCAGCGCCACCTTTTGGCATGGATTGGCTTGGGTTGAGCAAGGCAACAACCTTGGCCTAATTGATAAAAAAGGTGATTGGATTTGGAAAGGGAGTAGGTAGATGAACCAAGCAAAAAGCGAAGCCCGGAACAACATTGCTCTGGGCTTCGCTTTTTTATTTATTTGTACTTCGTAAATCGTACCTCTAAAAATCAAAAATACCTAGGGCTTTTAAGCACCGATACCTTCTCTTGGAAGCCTTTGAACCTAGCAATAATGGTCAGCTCGTGCGAGCCGCTGTTGTTGGTGCGCAGCTCGCCAAAGTCGAAATCGAATGAGTAGCTCGCCAAAACGTTTTTAACGATGTACACACCCAACAAGGCCGCCATATCATCGGTAGTGCGGTAGCTGGCACCTACCACTACGCGTTTGTTCCAAGTAGCATTAAAGTTAACATCCACTTGCGATATAAAACCTGCGCTGCGGAAGAAAACCCCTGGACTCAGTTGCCACTTCTCGGCCACCTGCCAATCGTACCTAGCATAGGCATAATAATGGCGTGGAGTTTTCCATAAGGTAGAGTTGCCAATAGATTGTTGTAGGTGGGTAAACGACACGCCCAAAGTAAGGCCCTTGCCACTGAACTCTAACCCCAAACCAATGTCGGGTTTGGTTTGCGCTATACCCACATCAAATGAGCTTTGATCGCCCGTTTGTTGGTAGCGCAGCTCAGCACCATTAATACGGTTGTTGGCAATACCTACATTAATACCCGCCGAAAGGTACATCCTATCGCCCAAGCGTTGGCGGTAAGCATAACCCAAACGCACGGTAGTGGTGCGCTGCTTGCCCAATATATCGTTCACTACAGTAAGGCCTACTCCGCCCCTAAGTTTGGGCACATAGCCATAGGCGTTTAACAATTGAGATGATGGTGCCTCATCAAAGCCCACCCATTGTTGGCGGGCCAACAAGCCTACCGTAATTTCATCGCTGTTACCTGCTGTGGCTGGGTTGTAGAGGTGTGTATGGTACATAAAATGCGTAAACAACGCATCGTTTTGGGCAAATCCCACAAACGGTAAAATACTTAGTATGGTTAGCAGTATCCTGGTTTTCATGGCTCTTATTGGTTAACTACTTTAAAAGTGGTTCGGCGGTTTTGTTGGTGTTCTTCCTCAGTTTGGGCCTTCTTAATAAGCAAAGCTGTTTCGCCCCAACCTTTGCTAGATAAGCGTGTTGGGTTGATGCCTTTAATAATCAAGTAATCCACTACCGATTTGGCGCGCTCTTCAGAGAGTTTAAGGTTGTATTTATCATCGCCTCGCTCATCGCTATGTGAGTTGATAAGCACTTGCACATCGGGCGAATCGTCAAGCAATTTTACCAGCTTATCCAAGCTTGTCATTGATTCTGGCCTTAGCACAGCGCTGTTATAGTCATAGTAAATGTCGTCAATGGTTATCTCCGTTTTCGGGATACGCATCAACGCAAAGTCAAAATCATAGCCATTGCCTTTCGAGAAGTCTTTGCTATACAGTTCGCCTTGGGTGGTCAGTTTTTTACTATCACCAAAGTACTCTGGTAAGTTCACGTTTATTTTGTAATCCACGTTCTTATCCAAAACAAAGCTATAATTACCGTTGGCATCGGTAAGGGTGCTATCCAATGAGCCATCGCTGCCCGTTAGGTAAACCTTCACACCAGCAAGTGGCGAAAGTCCGTCAACATCCTTTACATTACCATTTACCGTAAGATTGATAGGCGTGAGGAAGAACGAATATACATCATCGCTACCTTTGCCCCCGTTGCGGTTAGATGAGAAATAACCTTCTGATTTATCTTTATTGAACACCATCAAAAAGTCGTCGGCATTGGAGTTAAACGGTGCACGAAGGTTGCTTGGTTTGGTCCATTTACCATCACGCTTAACCGAAACAAACAAGTCCAATCCACCCATGCCGGTAAAGCCGTTTGATGAGAAATAAAGGGTGGTATCGTTATAAAACACTGGGTAAGCCTCGTCAAACTCAGAGTTAATGGCCTCCACGTTCACCGGCTCACCCCAGCCAAGGCCGCGGCGCTCCATTACCCAAATGTCGCTGCCGCCCTTACCTTCGGCCTTGCGACTAACCACCCAAAGCCAGTTACCATCTTTCGATACCGATGGATGCACCATTTCCACCTGCTCGCCGGGGAAATTAATTGGTTCAGGGGCACTCCAAGACTTGGCAGAAGCAATATAGCTGCTTTGCATAATCCGGCACTTTTCACCCTTCTCGCCACTACATTGGGTAAAATAAGCCATCTTGGTATCAGGGCTGTAGGTAAACACTCCATCGTTATAGGTGCTGCTCAGCGCGCCGATTTTGCTTGGACTGTCCCAGGTTTTGCTCTCGTTGTTGTAGCTCGCCAAAAAGAAATTGGAGAAGCCTTGGCCGTCAACCATATAGGTTTTGTCTCCGCCACCATCTTCGGTGCGCGAAGAAGTAAATACTACCTTATCCTCAAAGTAGTACGCGCCATAATCACTCAGCGAGGTATTGAGCAATTGCTCATTGATAACGGTAAATAACGACGGTGGGTCGTTTTTCATACTCAAGGCAAAGTCCACATTTGCCTTTAGCCTAACGCCATCCTTGTCATTGGGCTGCAATTGCAAAAACTCATCCAACGACTTTTTGGCTTGGTCGTACTCGCCTAGGTTAAGCAATACCCTACCCTTCTGAAAATGCAGGTTAGGCAGTTCATATTGCGCTGCTTCGGCTTTATTGTACCATTCTAATGCAGCCTTATAGTCAAGCAAATGGCGATAGCTTTCTGCTATGTTAAAATACACGTCGCCATTTTTATCTGCGTTACGGTCTTTCTCCAGATGTTTTTGGTACAGCTGGATGGCTGCAAAATATTCTTTATGGTCAAAGGCCTTATCAGCCAGTTCTTTTCTCGATTGCCCCCAAGCCGTGCATACGGTCAGCAGCATCAGTATGATGATAGTTGTCGATTTCATAGCTAGTTGCAAAATTAATAGTGTACCAATACAGAACCCTTCAATACCTTATCCGTGTCCGTTATATCAGGCACCAGCACAATATAGAAGTACGTGCCAGGCGAAACGCGCTCACCGTTGAAGGTACCATCCCAGCCATCTAAGCCCTTATAGAGCTCTTGGCCCCAGCGGTTGATGATTACCAGCTCAAATCCTTCCAAAAACTTATCGTTGCGGCCATCGCCGTTAGGGGTAAAGGCATTGGGGAAATCGGCCACCGTTACGGTCAATTCCACCTCTTCACCAACACAACCACCATCGGTTACTATCACCGAGATAATATCACCGTCGTTGAGCACACTGCTGCCCCAAGTATTTATGCTATCGGTTTGCACCGTTGTTCCGTTCAAGAAGAACTCGTACCTCGTGTAACCTTCTGGCTCAGCGGTTACTACTAACGCTTGGTTAATAAAAATGCTGTTGTTTGGTGCATCGCTGCTTAGGGTTACAGTTGGTAACTGGGCCACATTTACGGTAACTGGTACCCTACCGGTTAGACTTCCGCAACCATTGGCGCTAGTAGCCTCTGCATAGAAGGTGCTTGTATTGGTTAAGGTGCCTGTGTTTAGCGTATTACCAGAACTAAGTAAAGTACCACCTGTTGCGGCGTTCCACCAAGTAACCGTTGAGTTGGTTGATGTGGCGGTAAGTGTTGCCTCCTCACCATAACATACGCCATTGTTGCTGCCTGTAATTACTGGTGCCGCAGGTGCTGGCGAAACCACAATGGTAACCGGCACGCGGCCACCACTGTACCTACAACCCAAATCATTTATAGCTTCCACGTAGTAAGTAGTAGTTACCGTTGGACTAACCGTAAGTGGTGAAACACCTAGTGAGGTTCCACCCGTTTGGGTTGGATATATGTTGTAAGTTATTGCTCCGCCAGTTGAACCTGTTGCGGTAATGGTAGCCGATTCGCCTTCGCAAATGGTATCACCACTAGTAATAATGCTCGGGGCCGTTGGGCTAGGTTGTACCGTTACGTCAATGGTTTGGGCTGTTGAGTTGCCGCAAGTATTGGTTGCAATAACACTTACTTGGTAAGGGCCGCCGCTGGTGGTCCAGTTTACGGTAATGCTATTGCTGCCTTGGCCAGTTGCGATAGTTCCGCCTCCGCTTAAAGTCCAAGTGTATCCTGTAGCATTGGCCACTGACCCTATTGAGTATGGCTCAACGCCTGGGCAAACACTACCATTACCAGTGATGTTGCCCGGCTGTGCAGGTGCGCCTGGAGTTATGGTTACATTTAATGTTGAAGCCGCGCTAGTGCCGCAATTGTTGGTTGCGGTTACCGATACAGTATAGTTGCCCGGTGTACCCGTCCAATCGATGGTTGCAATATTAGTACCTTGACCGCTGACAATTGCACCGCCGCCGCTTACAGCCCATGTATAGCTAGTTGCGTTGGTAACACTGGCTACGCTATACGTTTCGCCAAGCGTATTTTGGCAAACACTGTTGCTGCCATTAATAGCTCCAGGTATTGTTGGCGGGCCAGGTTGAACGGTAACATCATAAGTAGCTGTAGAAGCACTGCTGCCACAACTGTTAGTAGCACTTACGCTCAAAGTATAAGGGCCACCAGTGGTTGTCCAGTCAACAGTTACATTAGTGCTGCCTTGGCCGCTGGTAATGGTACCACCGTTAGTCAAAGTCCAAGTATAGCCTGTTGCGTTTGGCACGGAGCTAATAGTATAAGTTTCGCTACCTGGACAAGGGTTGTTATCGCCAGTTACAACGGCCGCCCCTAGTAGAGGTGGACCATCAACAGTTACATCCAATGTTCCGCTGGTGCCATTACCACACGCATTTGATGGTGTTACGCTTATGGTGTATGGTCCGCCTGTTGTGGTCCAATCAATAGTGATTGTGCCAGTACCTTGGCCACTTTGAATGGTTCCTCCCCCACTAACAGTCCAAGTGTAATCACTTGCACCAGTTACGCCACTTACTGTGTAGGTTTGAGGTCCAGGGCAAGGAAAATCATTTCCAGAAATGGTTGGTGTACCTGTTGGCGCACCTGGAGTTAAATTAACCTGAACTGAAGAAGCAGCACTGCTGCCACATTGGTTCTCGGCAGTAACCGAAACGGTATAGGTACCCGAAGCCGAAGCCCATGTAACATCAATACTCTCTGTGCCTTGACCACTAATTATTGATCCCGCAGCTCCTACTGTCCAAGTATAACCCGTTGCTCCCAGTATGGCCGGTATGCTATAAGTAACTGTTCCTGGGCAAACACCCAACGGACCGGTAATATTTCCAGGCGTTGGTGGGTTTGCAGGCAATACCTCAACATCATAAGTTGTTGGTACGCTGCTGCCGCATTGGTTGTCTGCAGTAACTGACACCGTCCAAGTTCCAGCAATTGTCCAGTTAATACCCGCCGTAGCTGTGCCTTGTCCACTGGCAACGGTACCACCACCACTTACGCTCCAAGTATAACCACTGGCATCGGATACCGCTGCGGCGGTATAACTCTCAGTGCCAAAACACACGGGAGTATTACCCGTGATATTGGCAGGTGCAGAAGGATTGGCCTTCAGCACGGTAACTTGTAAATCGGATGAAGAACTATTGCCGCAGATATTGGTAGCTATAACAGTTACGGTATAAGGTCCGCCAGCTGTAGCCCAATCAACGGTAATGTTGGTAGTACCTTGTCCACTAGCGATAGTACCGCCGCCGCTTACGGTCCATGTATATCCAGTAGCACCTGCCACGGCGTTGATGCCGTATGCCTCGCTACCTGCACACACGCTGGTATTGCCTGTGATTGCTCCCGGAACTGGTGGTACTGATTGGGAAACGGTAACTTGGCTGGTTGCCGCACTGCTGGTACCGCAGGCATTTGTAGCCGTTACCGATACAGTGTGCGTACCTGCTGTGGTCCAGTTTACGGTAAAACTAGTGCTGTTTGCACCCGAAACCACGGTACCACCTCCGCTAATGCTCCAAGAATAACTATCTGCGCCCGCTACTGCAGGTATGGTGTATGTTTGGTTGCCGGTACAGGCCGTATTGGTACCTGTTATGGGCCCTGGTGTAGCTGGAGGTGCGCCTGCAACTGTTACGTTTATTGGTGTTGCGCTCACCTGCCCACAGCCGTTTGATGCCACTACCGATACCGTGTAAGATCCTGCCGAAGTCCAGTTTATAGTGGCATTGGCTGTACCTTGACCGCTGGTAATGCTGCCACCCCCGCTTACGCTCCAAGTATAGGTGGTAGCACCTGCTACGGCTGGTACGCTGTAGGGCTGGCTACCCACGCAAACATTGGTTTGACCCGTTATTGCACCAATAGCAGTTGGTGGTCCTGGCTGAACAGTAACTTGCAACGTTTGTGCGGCGCTGGTTCCGCAAGAGTTGGTAGCCGTTACCGAAACAGTGTAGCTACCTGGTGTTGTCCAGTTTACATTTGCCGAAGTTCCTGTGCCGGTAATGGTCCCTCCACCGCTTACTGACCATGTGTAGCTGGTAGCATTAGTAACGGCGGAAATGGTATAGTTTTCGCTACCTGGGCATGGATTGTTGTTGCCTGTTATAGTGCCCGGCTGCGCTGGTGGTGGGTTGCTCACTGTTACCGAAAGGGTTCTTACTGGGCTGGTGCCGCAGCTATTGGTAGCAGTTACCGATATCGTCCAAGTACCCGGGGTGGTCCAATTCACTGACGCTGAAGTTCCGCTGCCAGTTATAGTACCGCCACCACTTACGCTCCAGTTGTAGCTGCTGGCGTTGGCAACCGCGCCTATCGAATAGCTTCTGTTGCCTGGGCAAGCTGGATTAGGACCAGTAATCGCACCTGGCTGTGCAGGTGCTGCTGGCAATACCGTAACGGTAACCGAAGGACGGGTAGCACTTACGCAACCCGGATTAGCTAAGTCTTCGGTTTCCACGTAATAAGTAGTGGTGGTAGTAGGGCTAACGGTTAACGGGGTTGTTCCAATAGCGCTACCACCGGCAGCCACCGTGTAAACATTATACTGCACATTAGTGCCTGGGCCATTGGCATTAATTTGGGTTGAGCCTCCAGGGCAAAAATTGTTGTTGGTAGCGGTAACACTAGTTGCAGCCGGCGGGCGGTTACAAATTATGGTACGGCAAGCAATTGACGAAGATGTGCTAGGCGTAGTTATAACCATTGCCAGTGAACTGGCTGATACGTTGGTAATAGTTAATGGGGTAAAACTACTTAAACCAGGGGTGTAGCTTGCGCGGTTTAGATTCAAGTTGGCCTCTGGGCAATCGGTATTATTCAATAAACCATTCTTATCGGCTTTTATCAACTCATAATCATAACCACCGCTACCACCACTGCCAAAGCCTGTGGATATCATCATGTAAGAAGAATCAGCAGCTTGAATACCTTCTGGAAAAAGCGATACGCCTAAAAAAGATGCAGATGTTGGGGAATAGTATTTCTGAAAAATCAAACTACCATTAGATGGATTAATTTTTAGAATAAAAGCAGAAAAGACTGGAGGTATGTTAAAACCAACATAGGTACCAAACATGGCATAATTACCATCATTTGTTTGCACTATATCTGTACCAAAAGCTTGGTCGAAATTGATAAATCCACCGAAGGAATACCTACTACCTGCTGTTACACTGCCAGCAGAGCTCATACGAATGTAATAAGGCCTGCCATTGTCACCACCAGATATTAAAACCTCCGAACCGCTGAGGCTTTTTATTGACGAACCATCTTGGCTGTTACCTCCCCCATACCTATACGACCATTGGCGGGCACCGGCTACACTGGTTTTGATAACCACGGCATCGGTTGGGCCATCGTTACCCGTTTCATTAACGTAGCCTGTAAAAATGTAACCATCAGAAACCTCCGCTACATCAGTTAGGGCATGGTCATCAATAAACGAGGTGCTGTAGAAAAATACATTACCCCATTGCAAGGTTCCGCTAGAGTTTACCTTAATACAGTACATATTAGTTGAGTCTTGCCTTACCAAAGGCCCTGCCCCATCAGGGTCGGCACCGGTAATGCCACCTGCTACTACAAAACCCCCATCAGAGGTTGGCAATACACGGTTGCCAAAACTACTGGTACTGGATATTTGATAGGTATTGGCCCAAGTTACGTTACCCAGGTCATCCGTACGCATCAACATCAAATCAGAACCGTTGGAGCCAGTAATTATGTATCCGCCAGAGGCTACCTTTCGTACATCCTGAAAATCAGTAGCCACCGAGAGTGCATTATACCGCTTAGACCAGACAACGGTACCAATATTGTTCACCTCGGTTAGCGTGCCCGAAATAGGGATAAAACTGGTGTTGGTACCTGCGAATACAAAGTTCCCGTTAGTACCTTGTACTAGCCCTCCTGGCAAATCAAACAGGGAGATATCATAGTTGATACGGTAAGTGGTTTGCTGAGCATGCAACGCAAAAGCACATAACAGCAGTAGCGGCCATACCAGTGCGGTAAAGCCTTGTCGATAATAATGGGCCATTCTCATAACCTGGTCTCGTGGTTCTGGTTAGTTAGTTAATAGTTGGTTGTATCTACTCACTTGGTTAAGGCGAGTTTCTTTATTCGTTTCTTCTTATTTCAATAAAAGCACACTTCCCTTTGAGCGCTGTATGGGTAGTTTTGTATTGAAAAACTCCGCATACAAATCCCATACATACACGCCATCTTGGGCAGGTACACCTTTAAATGTGCCATCCCAGCCTTGGGTCATATCATCGGTCTCAAACACTTTTTCTCCCCAACGGTTGTGTACCCTGAAAACCAAGCGCTTTAAGCCTTTATAATACACGTACAATATATCGTTAGTGCCGTCAGCATTAGGGCTAAAGGCATTTGGAACTATGGCAAAGTACTCGCCTGGCAAAACGGTTATAGTTACACTATCAGATGCCGAGCAGCCTAAGTCATTAGTATAAGTAAGCACGTAGGTAGTAGTACTATCTGGCGATAATAGCGTGGTTGCACAATCATCACAAGCTAAGAAATCAGATGGTGCCCACAAAAAGCTACCGCCTGCTGAGCCAGTTACAGTACCGTTAAGCTCCAGTATACTCTCAAATTGAATAATCGTAGTATCCTCACCTGCGTCAACGGTAAACGGTGCCGTTACCGAAACCAGTATATCATCAGTTGCAGTACATCCACCAGCATTGGTAATGGTTACGCTATAGGTACCGCTGGTATCGGCAATAATAGACTGGGTTGTATCGCCTGTTGACCATACATAGCTGCCTGCCAAGCCCGCATCTAGGTTTACAGATTCGCCAGCGCAAAGGTCTACATCTGGGCCTAGGCTTACAGCAGTAGGCGGTGGGTCAACCAACGTAATCTGATCAAATGCCGAGCAGTTGGTTTGATCGGTAACAGTGATATTATAAACTCCGGCACCCAGATTAAACACCGTATCGGTTACATCGCCAGTAGACCACGAAACCGTATTGGGTGGTGTACCTCCAGCAATGGTAGCTGCTACCCACCCATCATTACCACCGGGGCAAGTTGGGTTGCTGCCCGACACGTTTAATATTATAGTATTATTGGCATTGGTAACGGTTACAGGTAGCGTAGTATCACAGCCATTGGCATCCCTTGCAATTACTGAATAATTGCCCCCGGCAACGTTAAACACATTGCTCGGCCCAAATGCACCACCATCAATATTGTACTCAAATGGAGGGGTACCTGTTGCAGCATCAACAGTTACGGTAATAGTACCATCCGCAGCACCACAACTTGCTTGGGTAGTAGTTGCCGAAGCACTTAGGCTACAGCATTGGCCACCAGCATTTATAGTTACCTGAGCCGTTGATATACATCCATTAGCATCTTCTACCGAAACCGTATATGGTCCTGGTGCCAAACTTACAATACTCGCACCTGTTGCCGCATTGCTCCATGTGTAAGTTAAGGGTGCAGTGCCACCGGTAGCGGTTACTGAGGCGGTTCCGTCAGCAGCTCCCGCGCAAGATTCGTCGGTTGACGAAACAGTTAATGTTGCCCCGCCAACATCGCTAATGGTAATAGTGCTATCCAACTGACAGTTGGCTTGCCCGCTATCGGTAACGGTTACGGTATAAGTTCCCGCAATTAAATTACTGATAAGCTGGGTAGTTGCGCTATTGCTCCATGCATAACCAAACGGGCCCGTGCCATTGGCATTGGTTACTTCAATTGAACCATTACTTTGCCCACAGGTTGGGTCAACAATGTTTAAATCAAAAGTAAGGTTACAGCAATTTGGTCCGGCAGGCACGGCAATAAAGCCTGTTGCCTGGCATCCCAAACCATCGGTAACAGTTACGTTATAATTGCCCGGTGCCAAGTTAGTTAAGTCTTCAGTAGTGGCACCATTGCTCCAGCCAATGGTGCAAGGCAAAGCGCCACAAGTAATGGTCATGTCAACACTACCATCATTATCCCCCAAGCAAGTTTCTGCCGTTGCCGTAATATTGTCAATAACTGGTGCATTGGGGTTGCTCAACAAAATGGTAGTATCCAACTCGCAGTTGGGGTAAGCGGTATCGGTAATGGTAACGCTATATGTACCCGCCCCCACATTCAATAAATCTTGACCTACCGAGTTATCGCTCCACAAGAAGGTATAGTTACCTGAGCCGCCAAGGTTGGCAATGGATATTGAACCATCAGTATTGCCACAAGTTGGGTCTGTACCTGCAATGTCGTAGCTAAGGTTACAGCAATTGGGTCCTGCTGCTACCGAAACGCTGGATACCGCCTCGCAGCCAACAGCATCGGTTACCGTTACACTGTAGCTACCCGGCACCAAACCAGTTGCGGTAGCGGTTGTAGTAACTGGCACGGTACCCCAAGTATAGGTTAAGGCACCTGTACCACCACTTGCGGTAACCGTTGCAGTACCGTCACCATCACCTAAGCAGGTTTCATTAGTTGCGGTAATATTATCAATAGTAGGTGCATTTGCACTGCTTAAAGTAATGGTAGTATCAATATCACACCCTTGTGTAATATCGGTAACCGTTACGGTATAAGTACCCGCCCCAATGTTGGCCAAGGTGTTTGTGGTGCTTCCACCGCCAGTCCAAGCATAGGTATAGTTGCCGCTACCAGTAGTTACGGTAATAGTTATACTACCATCAGTGCCGCCACAAGTAGGGTTGGTGCTAGCAGCGGTTATTGCCAAAACGCAACATGGCGGACCAGCAGCAACGGTTGCATTATCGGTTGCAGTGCAACCATTTATATCGGTTACGGTTACGGTATAGTTGCCGTCGGGTAGGTTGCTAATATTTGCGCCCGTGTTGGCCGGCGTCCAAGTATAGGTAAGTGCACCCGTGCCACCGCTTGCGTTTACCGAGATGCTGCCATCATTATCGCCATCGCAGGTTTCTGCGGTTGGGGTAATGCTGTTAATTACGGGCGAATTGGGGCTAACCAGCGTAAAGGTAGTATCCTTAACACAGTTGGCTTGGCCATTATCGGTAATTGATACGGTGTATACGCCCGCTGGCAAGTTAGTTCGGTTAGCCGTAGTTATAGGCCCATCAGACCATGCATAAGTGTAAGGTCCTGTGCCTTGGGTAACGTTTATGGTTATCGAACCATCGCTAGCACCACAAGTAGGGTCAACATGCGAACCGGTAAACAACAGGTTGCAGCAGCTTGGTAGCACGGTTACGGTTACTTGGTCGGTAACGGTTACACAGCCTGCAGTATCAGTAGCGGTAAGGGTGTAAGTATTAGTACCCGTTGGACAAACTTCAGGTGTGAGTGTATTGGAGCCTGTCATGTTGGTGGTTGGGCTCCAAGTAAAGTCGGCTAAGTAACTTATTTCAGGGTCGTCGAAGGTAATTGACCAACCGAAAAACGTACCTGCGCCAAAACCTAATGTAGATGTCGATCTTAATTCAATTGACCAAACACCATTAGCAGTACATCCATTTAAACCGCTTAATGGCTGGTTTGGAGCAAACTGGCCAGTATAAGGAGCGGCCGCAGAAGCAATGTTTCCTCCACCTGATGGCACAAAACAAGTTTGGTTATAACCTTGTAAAGCATTGGAGCTAGAGGTGACCCCTGAAGGAACAAGGATAATTTCTGTTCCGTCAGGACAAACTAATTTCACTTCTAAATCTCTGATAGATTGTTGTCCAGGAGGGAAAAAACTTATTCCGAAGAAGGTAAGGTTATTGATACAAACCTCTGTAATAGAGCCGGGTAAAACGTTTGTCATATTTAGGTCTGTAACATTGATATTTATAGAAGTAGTACTTCCAAAAGCAGAATTGATAGCCTCAAATTCATTGTTTTCATAGGTAGGGGTTTTCGCAGGCTTCTTAATCACTTTAGCAGTAGCATTCAAGTTAGCACAAGTACCGGCACAAATGGTGGTATCGTTTCCTGCATCAATTTCTATGGTAGGGTTTACTACAGTTACGGTCACCGTATCGCGGCAAGTACTGCTACCATTGGTCATTTCTATGTAATAATCGGTGGTAGTGCTTGGGTTTACTTGGTTAGGGCTGGCACCACCGCTACTACCTTGGCCATAACTATAATTATCATGCTGCCACGTAATATTGTAAGTAGGGTCGTTGTAGTATATCTCTACATTATCAATGCCCCAGTGGTCATAATCCGCTCCCGAGTCAGCATCTTGGAAAAACCTGATTTGGGTATTGGGCCCAAGGGCAGCTGGAGGCAACTGAAAACACCAGTTGTTCCAATTTACCAATTGGGGGTCGTTGCCCCCATTAGGGTCAAAATAATTAATAGTTACCCAAGTATTACCGCCATCGGTAGAATATTGTAAAAACACACCCTCATCTGGTTCATCCGGCCCTTCACATGGGGCCGAATTTCCTTGTTCGGCAAACAACATGTCGAAACAAACGGTTGCTCCTGAAGTAGCCGTAGTGAAATTGTAAGGGTTGGTAACCAAAGAACGCGGCACTGCAGACGCGCTGCCCATCCAAATATGCGTAGTTCCATCTACCCCTGCAGCGCTGCACGGGTTGGTAAAAGTAGCTTGCTGCGTAAACGCCCAGCCTGATGGTGTGCCACTGTTAAAATCTTCGTTAAATACCTGCTGGCCTTGGCCTTGACCAAAAGCCGTAAGTTCAGTAAAATCGCCACAAACTATAGTAGCCGGTGCCGCAGAAGCTGTAACCTCACACTGCGCAAATAGTTGTGAGCGAAAGAAAATAAAAATGGAAACGAACAAAATTATTCTTGAAACCATTAGAGGGAGTATTTTAATCTTGGGTAACGGTGATGTTCACCAAATCAAATGCAGACAAAACTGATTGTGAAGTGCCATCAAGCATTTTCACGAAAATATACAGCCTTTTGTCTTTAAGGCCGCACGCTCCTTCCAATACCTCTCCTGGCTTCAAGGATATGGTAAAGGTATTTTCTGCACCCGGTTGGGCAGCAGGCTTATTATTATATGAGGTAGACTTTTGATAATTAACTGACACCTTACCTTGCGTAAGATTGGTAAACTTAAGATGGATATTCTGTTTATGGATACCGTCGTCCACACGATGACAATCATCATAACGATATTCAATAGCTACAATATTATCATTATAGAATGAAGCCCAATCATTTTGGCCCATTGCACTAAAAGCGGTAACGAAAACCCCAATAAGAAGGGAGAATAACGTTTTTAACATGGCAGTTAGTTGGTTGTTTTTTAACTAAGAATACCTGCCCTAATTGTTAGATGTTGGTTAGGGGAAGGTTAATTTTGCGGTAAGTTAAAGCATAATGCTAAAATATCCTAATGGGTGTTAGGCACAAATGTGGATTTAGTGCAAGCATGGCTCAACAAACGTTGATATATCAGCATTTAACCAACATTTACCAATTCAATTTTTTTAATAAAAACCTTGCCTACTCTTTTACAAACTGCCTAATCATAGCACCTTCGTTGGTTACTACTTGCAAAATGTATAGGGCACTGGCTAAGTTTTCAATATTTACTCGATAAGTATTGCTGCCAGCTGAGCGATGAACAGCCGTGTACGAAACGGCCTTGCCATTAATATTATATATCGTTATGCGCGCATCACCCGGCATTGCCGATTCAACATCAAATTCAATCCAACTATTGGCAGGGTTAGGCCTTATTAACGACACAAACTCGGTTGCAGTAGTGCTCAATGGCTGAGCTATTGAAGTTGGCAGACTGCGTTTCCAGTGACCTTCGCCATCAATTAAATAAAGCTGCTGTCCGCGGGTTTGCGTAGTATCTGGCTGCAAAATTGGCGAATACCAAAACTCTGCAATGATGCTATCCTTATTAATATTCAATACCCCATAACCGTGCTGAATAACCTCCATAAAAACATGATGCGGGTTTACCCCTAAGCTTATCTCTATAGCTGCATCGGCCACACCAACTGATATACCTTGCTCATCAAAGTTACCACGGCTAATACTAGTCGGCAAAAACTCTACTCCCACTGCACCTATCCCTGTTTCGCTATTATATTGGGTGCTGTCGAATGGGTCAATGGCCAAATCCATAGCCATCGAAATGTGGGTATCGCCACTAATAAACATGTTGTTGCGCCTACCTAGCGAATCGAATAAGCTAAACAATTGCCTCCTTTCCTCAAAGTAACCATCCCAGCTATTGGTATCAAACACATTGCCGTTGTTTGGGAAAATTGATGGCGGAATGCCCCTAGAGTACCAGCCACCGGTCATTTTTTGACTACCCAGTAGATTCCATTTGGTGGTAGATGCCTGCCAAGAGTTTACCAACCAATTGTATTGAACAGTACCCAGCACGCTTGCTTCACCTGGCGCAATAGTATCCACATCTCTAAAATACTGCATATCCAGCATGTGCAAATCAAATAAATCGCCATACACCAATCGGCGATAAATCAATTCAGGCTGCGTGGTATCTGGTACCCTTACTGGTACCCACTCTAAAAATGCTAACTTGCCAGCAGTAGGTGCCGATACTTTAGCATCGTGGTTATCCCACATAAGTGCCCACGGAAAGTTGGCCCGTGCCTCGCGCAAATCGGGGTCCATTAAATAATACTCATGCCTATCGCGCCATTCGTCAATAGTAACAGGCACTGTAGGGTAAGGCACAGGCACCCGCACCTCCTCATCTTCATCCACAAAGTCATAAATATAATCACCCATGTGTACTACAAGATCAATGTCGTTACGCTCTGCCAGGCGGGCATAAGCATTAAAAAAGCCAGAATAGATACTGCTGCAAGACATTACAGCAATTTTTGCACTATCAGTACTACCAGTGGGGGCCGTTTTGGTGCGCCCTAACCTTGAAAAAGCGCCATTTGGCTCTTGAAAGCGATAGTAATAAGTTGTTGCAGCACTGAGGCCCGTGGCATCCACGGTAAACGTAAAATCGTGGTTGGCCGCGGCAATGCCGCTACCGTTGTTTACTACGTTAGTAAAGTTGCTATCGGTGGCAATTTCCCAGTCAAGGGTAATGGGTGCAGCATTGGCACTATCGGGTGTTATGCGGGTCCATAGCAACACGGCATCGGGCAGCGGGTCGCCAGAGGCTACACCGTGCAAAAATGGGGCGTGGATAGAGTCGCCGAATAAACCGGGCGGGTATTGGGATATTTGGGCATCAACCGATAAGGTTACAATAGCGGAAATTGCAACAAGCATTATACGGAGCGAGGAGGTTATTGGGTAGTGCATGCCCTAAGATAAGCAAGGAATGTATAAAACGTTATAAAATTGCTCGTTACAAAACAATTTTTACGTTTTTGCACGCTCTTTTCCATTCCTCATCCAAAACCATGAACTTTGCCTTAGTATAACCACTCACCTTATGAGCATCCTTCGCACCGATTTTAAGTTGCCTGGCCAGGTAAGCGTTTACCACGGCAAAGTACGCGACGTGTATAACATCGATAACAAGTATTTGGTGATGGTGGCCAGCGACCGTATCTCGGCATTTGACGTGATACTGCCGCGCCCAATACCATACAAAGGCCAGGTGTTGAATCAAATTGCGGCGAAGTTTTTAAAGAGCTGTGTGGATGTATGCCCTAACTGGTTTATTGAGTCGCCAGACCCGAATGTGGCCATTGGCAAAATATGTGAGCCTATATTGATTGAAATGGTAATACGTGGCTACCTAACCGGCCATGCATGGCGTACTTACAAAAGTGGATTGCGCACCCTTTGTGGTGTAACCTTACCCGAAGGATTGAAAGAGCACGACAAGCTACCTACCCCTATTATTACCCCAGCTGCGAAAGCGTTGGAAGGCCATGATGAGGACATCAGCCGCGAGGAGATATTGGCGAAAGGCATAGTGAGCGAAAAGGACTACGAAACCATGGAGCGCTATACCTACGACCTATTTGACCGTGGTACCGAAATGGCCGCAGCCCGTGGATTGATATTAGTAGACACCAAGTACGAGTTCGGTTTCCATAACGGACAGGTAACTTTGATGGACGAAATACACACGCCCGACTCGTCTCGCTACTTTTACGCAGAAGGCTATGCCGAGCGCCAAGCCAATAGCGAACCGCAAAAACAGCTGAGCAAGGAGTTTGTGCGCGAATGGCTGATTGCCAATAACTTTCAAGGCAAAGAGGGCCAAACCGTACCCGAAATGACCGACGAGTGGGTAGAAACCATTACCAACCGTTACATTGAGCTATACGAATTGTTGCTGGGTCGCAAATTTCAACGTACAGAAAACGACAACGTGCTTGATCGCGTTGAAGGGAATATAGTGAAGGCGCTGGAAAAGCTTTCTTAATTACGATTTAAGATTTACGAGGTACGATTGTTTTTTATCGTATGTCATCCCGTCTCGCCTCAGGCGAGATTCACGAGGGATCTTCCAGCGATAAAGTATAAATATTGAATTATCCAATGGCGTTATTCATCGCTTAAAGCAATCAATACATGCCCTAACTTAGCTAGATACTGGTTAACCATACTCTTATCTTGATACGATTGACGTAAGTTTTCTACATCAAAAGCCAATTGACCCGACAAGATGTCTTTAGGCTCTTCATACGGATTGTATAACTGCTTCGGGTCAGGAATCACCCAATAAAAATCGTTTGAAAGTTCAATGCTATTGCCCTTTCTTTCGCGCAAATCTTCAAGTAGTTGCTTGGTGATAATACTGCCATCTCCAAACACCATACTCGACTCAACTAACACACTCTATCATACAAGCTGACGTGGTGGTATACCTCAGGTATCTTCATCATAATGCCATTGTTCAGAAATGCCATGCCTTAATCCATCTTTATCAAAACGGATTATCTTGGACGGCTTGCCATTCAAAGTATAAGTTAGCGTGGTAATGCTGTCCTTGTCAACTACCTTTTTAATTACAGGCTGCTGGGCGTATGAATACACCATTATGCAAACAAAGCCAATTGATAAAAGCCACTTTTTCATCCGATTGTTTGTTAAAATAAGCTATCAATACATTTCTCTCCAGCCAATCGGTACTGCCCATAACCCCTCACCTAGCCTCTCCCAGAGGGAGAGGGACTACCGTATTTCGTAAATCTGAAATCGCACCCAAAACTACTCCACCACCAATCGCTCTATACTATTCCCTTGCTCGGTAATGATATGTACCAAATACATACCCGGTGCTAGGCCCGATACATTTAGCAACTGTTTGCCGCTGATAGATTGTTCGGGTACGATGGCTTTGCCCGCAAGGTCAGTAATGAGCAATTGCGCTTCAGCAACGTGAGCATCCAAAGTCAAGAACACTTGCCCATTGGCAGGGTTGGGATACAAACTAAAATGGGCATTTGCAGCCACATCGGTTAACCCGCTTGGTAGGCTATCCACCACCTTCACGGCCATATAGTCCGTTGAAACGCATTGGGCATCCTCGGCAGTGAGTATATAGTATTGCACTGTATCAGGCTCAGGGTAGACGGTAGTCCCAGATGTGGTGGCATTGGTACCATCGCAAGTATAAGAGCACCAGTGGTAGCTGAGGTTTCCGGGGTCGTTGACTGTGGTGCTGGTTACGGTAAGCTCGTCCCCAGGGTTCAGTACGCCTTGTATGCTGTCTCCGTCAATGGCTACTTCAAAGCCACAACAAAAAGTCTTGCCATCCATTATGGCCTTCATACGCGGCAACATACGAGCATATATACTTTGAAAAAAGTAATCAGGCCAGCTATTTCTGGGGTGGTCTTCGCCTACCATAGTATATAAGTGGCTGCACACGCCTCTGTTTTGAGCAGCCGTATCAACAATGTAACTACCCAACAACTGCACTTGCGCAAAATTCAAGAAGGTATTGAGCGTGGCTTCATCTTTATAAGGCACTGTTTGGTCATCATCGCCATGTGCCAAAATTGCGGGTATATCGCCCTGCTCCATCCAATCGGTATACAACATGGCGCCCGCAATACTTATCACCCCAACCGTTTCCCAATCAGAAGCGGCATGCGGGCCATTAGCGCTGGTAGCATTATACCCACCATAAATACCGATGGCTGATGTATCGGCTATTTGCCCCCACTCGTTGGCCTTATCGCCATACGCTGAGAGCAAGGCTGTGATGCCGCCCGAGGAGGCACCAGCATTAAACACCATATCCCTGTTGATGTTGTAAGGATTGCCCAACGAATCTGCACTATATTTCATGTACTGGATAGAAGCACGCATATCTTGCACGGCCCTAAAAAATACTCTGATGGCCTCTTTATCCAAACCATTTAACAACCCATAAGGTATATCAAAATTGTAGCGATAATCTATGGATACCGCCACGTAACCAGCTCTTGCAAAACGCTCACAGGTTTTAGTGGCGTGTAGCTCAAACCTATCGCCTTGTATAAAACCACCACCGAAGGCAAAAATGAGCACTGGCCTATTGGTAACGGTATCGCCGACGGGCTCGTATATATCCATAAACAATTGTTGGTTATTGCCTTGATAATTGAGGCCCTCACCAAATTGCACCGCAGTAACGGAAACGGAATCGAACACATCGGAAAGGTAGCGGCAATCTTCGCATTGTTGTGCTTGGGCAGATACAGCGAAGCACACGCCCACAACAAGGTAGCAAATCAGTTGTTTCATATAGCGGGTATTGTTGGGTGGAATGAAACTATATAAAAAAGTTGGATTGGGCAAAATATGAAGAGCATTTTAGCGAGCACAACACTACCAACCTTCAGGCCTTGCGGGCCGCTGCATTGATAGGTAATCAAGTATTTTATCGAGCCGCTCTAAAAAGGCAACACACCTGTCGGGTTGAAAACCCATTTGCCTGGCAGCACTGAAATCTATCTTAGCCACTGAATAGTCTTTTTTGTAATAGTTAGCCATCCCTCTATAAAACCAAGCCTTTGCATAGCTCGAATCAGCGGCTATAGCCTTTTCAAAATACAGAATGGACTGATCAAACTCCCACAACAAAAGATACACAAAGCCCATATTGAAAAGCATAGCATTATCTGGTGCTTCATCTAAGCTCATTATAGCATCCAAATCTTGCTTGGCCAAGGTTAAATCAAATGTACTTGCCGCCTCTAAATCTTGATACAACATACGCACAACCGCAATATTATTGTAGGCAGGATAAAACTCGTTATCCAAACGAATACATTGTAAAAAATCAGTTAACGCTAACCTGTATTTAGCCCCTTTAAGAAAACAGGTGCCTCTCATAAACACTGCACCCGTATGGTCTGGCTTAACTTTTATAGCCTTAGCGAAATATAATGCCGCTTGGTCGAAATACTGTTTATCGTAGTTGAAGTAGCCCAACAGCACATATCCGTTAAAATAATCGGGGTCATGTTTTAGCTCGCGGTAAACGGTTTTTACGGCCTTCTTAAAAAAACCATTGGCATATAGCTGCTTAGCTTTGGTGAGCAATGCATCTTGACCAGCGTTACCTTCAATAAATAGATCATCCAGCTGCTTTTGGGCATGGCCTAAAGTAGCATAACCTATCATTAATATGACCAGTAAGTAGCGCATTACAGCTTTTATAACATTTAAGATAAGGAGATTGTTGATGTTCTGCAACAACTTACATAAGGCTAAATGCTATACTTTCTAAAATGCCAATTACCTTATCTTTACAACAATACCTTTAAAAATACAACAATGCATACCCCCACCCAAACCATAAAAGCCCCTACTGGAAACCAGCTAACTTGCAAAGGTTGGGTACAAGAAGCCGCCTTGCGGATGCTGATGAACAACCTTGACCCGGAGGTAGCTGAGCGGCCCGAAGACCTTATAGTATATGGCGGCACTGGCAAAGCAGCCCGCAACTGGGAGGCTTTTGATTTGATAGTAAAAGCCCTAAAAGACCTAAACGAAGATGAGACCTTATTGGTGCAAAGCGGGAAACCTGTTGGCATTTTACCTACGCACAAAGATGCCCCAAGAGTATTGATAGCCAATAGCAACTTGGTAGGCAAATGGGCCAATTGGGAGCACTTTCGTGAACTGGAAGCCAAAGGCCTGATGATGTATGGCCAAATGACCGCCGGTAGCTGGATATACATAGGTTCGCAAGGTATTGTACAGGGTACTTACGAAACGTACCTTTCGCTTGCCAGTAAGCATTTTGGTGGCACCCTAAAAGGCAAATTGAATGTAACTGCCGGCCTTGGCGGTATGGGCGGGGCGCAGCCGCTTTCCATAACCATGAACGAGGGCGTATGTCTTGCTGCGGAAATGGAAGCGTGGCGTGTAGAAAAACGCATAGAGACCCGCTACCTTGATGAAATGACCCACGACATTGATGCCGCTATTGATAGGGCTTTAGAAGCTAAGGCCAACAATGAGGCTGTGTCTATTGGGGTAGTATGCAATATTGTAGACTTGCTGCAAAGGCTTATTGACCGCAACATTACCCCCGATACACTTACAGACCAAACCAGCGCGCATGACGAGTTGGTGGGCTATTTCCCAGAGGGATTGAGTGTGGAAGACGCCAATGCCATGCGCAAGCGCAGCCCCGATACTTACCGTGCCCGCTCATTAGATACGATGGTTAACCATGTGAGCCAAATGCTAGAACTTCAGAAACGCGGAGCCATTACCTTTGATTATGGTAATAACTTGCGTGGCCAAGCACTGGCTCATGGTCTAAAAGAAGCCTTTGGTTTCCCAGGGTTTGTGCCAGCTTATATACGCCCATTGTTTTGCGAGGGTAAAGGTCCGTTCCGGTTTGTGGCGTTGAGTGGCGACCCACAGGATATTTATACGCTTGATGAAGAATTGAAACGCCTGTTCCCTGATGACAAGGGCTTGCTGCGTTGGTTGGATATGGCCAAAGAGCGCATTGCTTTCCAGGGCTTACCATCACGCATATGCTGGTTGGGTATGGGCGATAGGGAAAAAGCAGGATTGGCTTTTAATCGACTGGTGCGAGAGGGAAAAGTAAGTGCCCCAATAGTTATTGGCAGAGACCACTTGGATACCGGCTCGGTGGCATCTCCTAACCGTGAAACTGAGGCCATGCTGGATGGCAGTGATGCCGTTGCCGATTGGCCGATACTTAACGCACTCATTAATACGGCTGGCGGTGCCAGTTGGGTAAGCTTTCACCACGGTGGTGGCGTAGGCATGGGTTACTCATTGCATGCAGGTATGGTTATACTGGCAGATGGCACTGACGATGCAGAAAAAAGTTTAAAACGTGTACTCAATAATGACCCTGCTATGGGCGTTATCCGCCATGCCGATGCTGGCTATGACATTGCCAAGGATACAGCAAGGAAGTATAGGTTGGATATAACTGAACGGTTGAAGTAAAGTAAGATATTATGATTGAAGCAACTGAAAATTTTAATCATCAAAATCAAGACATCTTAAAAGAGCTGCGGATGCAAATAAACAAAGGCTGGTATGGCCCTGCTAGCAATAGAACAGTTGAAGATATAATAGCAGATAAATTAAAGAATTACAAGAAAGAAAATCAAGCTGATAAGAAGCATGGATAAAATTATGAGACCATTTCTGATATTTCTAAGTTTTATTTGTCTGTCATCCGCCCAAGCGGGCACCTACCCTTTTTACTACTACCTTACCCAGCATACGCAAAACCAGCTAATGTACAACCCTGCATATGCGGGCAGCAGCAATAAACTCAACCTACACGCGCATAGCATGACGGGAATGTACAAAGTTACTGGTACTCGCAGTGCACTAAACCCGCTCAATATTGGCTATGCTGCTTTTGACCGGCCCTGCCCAACTATTAGAGGAGCTTGGGGAGCTTATGTGGTTTTTAATGCCCCCAACGTAGGTGGCAGATATTATAGTTTAAGCGCTGGAGGCAACTATGCCTACCGCTGGCAAATAAACGATGAGCACAGACTGCAATTTGGTGCAGGCTTTGCATATCGAAGGTTTGCGGCCAATGTAAACACTTCATTCGACCCAAATTCGAATAACCCTACCGTGCAATTAGCTAGTAGAACATCCAACAACTATATGGACTTCAGCCTGGGTACTTGGTATCAATATAAAGGTTTAAATGCCGGTATATCAGTTACGCACTTGGGTAACTTTTATGTAGCTGGCATCGGCGAAAATGCTTTTGGACCATACACACCGATATTGAACGTTTATGCAGCTTACGATATTGAGCTGATTGACAAAGTGCACGTAGAGCCATACCTCTATTTTGCTACAGCTAGCCAAAATGGCAATACAACCAGTTTTGGCAATAATGCGCAGTTCTCACTGGGTTTTATGGCTGATTACGACAAAGCCATTTTTTTGGGCGTAGGATATTCTGCAAACCAGGTTATTAGTCCATCCTTAGGTTTTCAATTGAAAAAGAAAATAAGGTTTCAAGGTACCTACAATTACATAGGCAACATGCAAGATAATTTTGTACGCTACCACAATTTTGAAGTTAGCCTTACGGTGCAGTTAACGCCCAAAGAGAAGGAACAGAAAAACAAGAAAGTAGATTAACCATTCCATATACTCCAAGCAGCTTCAGCTTGCAACTCCAGCATCTCTTGTCCATTTTTAATGATAGCTCCCTGTGCTTTTCCTTTTCTGAGAAACAGCGTTTCTGCCGGATTGTATACCAAATCGAAAAGTAAATGCTGTTTGGTAAGGTATCTATACGGAATATCTGGGCAAGCATTAACATTGGGATACATACCTAATGGAGTAGTATTAACAATTACGGTATGCTCGCATATAATTTCTTTCGTCAATTCATCATAAGATAATTGCCCTTCAGCAGGCTCGCGCGAAACAGAGTGGTGCCCGATACCTAACAATGTAAGCGCATATACCACCGCCTTACTTGAGCCACCTGTGCCCAAAATCAAAGCTTTGGTTTGATGGGGCTTTAGTAATGGCTTTAATGATTTGCTAAAACCTATGTAATCAGTATTGTAGCCTTGCAACTTGCCATTAGTTAACTTGATGGTGTTTACCGCACCTATTACCTGTGCGGAAACATCCAATCTATCCAAAAACGGAGTAACTGATTGCTTGTGCGGGATAGTTACATTTAAGCCAACCAAGTCTGGTTGCGCTTGCAGCAGTTGCGGAAACTGCTCAATGTGTTCAATTTCAAAATTCTCGTAAGTAGCATCAGATATGCCCTCCAACTCAAACTTACGGGCAAAGTACCCTCTGGAAAAAGAATGACCCAGCGGGTAGCCGATGAGCCCAAACCGCCTCATGCAGGGTCTTGCATTTTGCTACCGAAACGTTTCTCTAACAAGTATACAAACAAGAAACCGAAGATGGCCACTGCCACACAAATAGCAAGGTAGCTATCATAATTGTCTGGCAATATATTTTCTTGCACCAGTGGCTTTACCACGCCGTGCCTATCGGTATAGGTTTCAACGGTCAGTTTCCAAGGCCAAACCTTCCAAAGCGAACCTACCAAAAAGCCAGTAAGCAGGCTCATGGTAATGGTACGGTAATTTTTAAACAACCAATTAAGCACTTTAGCAAAGGAAATCAACCCCACCACACAACCCAAAACAAAGGCCACCAAATCCCATAAGTGGTAATTGTTAAATTGCTGCATAGCGCCGCTAAATCCGCCCTCTTTCAAGCCGCTCAACACGCCCTTAATGGCATCAGGCAAAGCCGATACGATACCCAAAATATAAGCGTATTTGTTAAGGATAACTAAAATAAAAGAGCCTGAAATACCTGGTAAAATCATAGCCACAATAGCTATGGACCCTGCGAAAAACGAAAACAAAGGCGTATCGGGAGTATTGATAAGCGAAGCCGTAACTATGAGCAAAGCTATCCCGATACCTAATACAAACGAGAGCCAAACTTTCCAGTCGCCTCTGGGTAGCTGGCTACCAATAACCACCGCCGAGGCAGCCACCAAACCAAAGAAAAACGACCATACCGCCTCTGGATATTCGGCCAACATGTAGGTAATCACTTTGGCCAATGAAATAACCGCAACTAATATGCCCGAAAACAAGGCTACTAAAAAGCCAAGATTTATATGGTCGGCAAAGGCTTTCCATTTTCCCGTAAAAAATAACTTAATGGCAACGTGGTCAATTTTATTTAGGCTACCAATAAGCTTATCATAAATGCCGGTAATAAAAGCAATCGTTCCGCCCGAAACCCCCGGTACTACATCGGCAGCGCCCATAGCCAACCCGCGCAACATGTACCCTATATATTTTTTCATTGGTGGTAATTGTGTGTGAGGCAAAGATAGAAATTTATCAGTCCACAGTCGACGGTCGACGGTTCATGATTAAAAGGCTTATATCAAAAAAGGCACCCTTCCGAGTGCCTTTCTTTTGTATTTATCTTTTCGCCAGTTTCTAGTCACTAACAACTAGTCAACTACTTACGGTATTGTTCAACCAAAGCAGCTACGGTATCGTCATGCTCCATGTATGGGGTAATTTCCCACATTAGGTCATGGCTATCAAAATCTTGCAGCAGCGCGCGTTCCATATTCACCAACGCCTCGTTACGGTTACCGATTTGGTAATAGAAAGCAGCCTTCATGTAAAAGAAGTTTGCATTGGTTTCGAAAAGCACGATAGCTTTTTCCAAAACATTTAAAGCCTCACGGTATTCAATAGCTTCAAAGTAGGCACGGGCAAGCATTTCCCAATTCTCCTCGCAGTCGCCTTCCATTTCTACCGCACGGCGGAAAAACTCGATACTCTTGTCAAACTGGTCCATGTTGAAATACACGAAACCAAGGGCAACAATAAAATCAGCATTGCTATTGTCCAACCTTAGGGCGCGTTCGTAAGCCGTAATAGCTGAATCGAAGCGTTCCTCCTCCTCGTAGCAATAGCCTATTTTGTGATAAGCATCAGCAAAATAAGGATCGAGATTGGTAGCCTTACGGTAGTAGTAGCGGGCACGGTTGTAGTTTTTCAACTGCTCAAAGCACTCGCCTAGGCTATAGTAAAGCTCTTTATATGGCTTACCGATAACCGAGGCGCGCAACAAATATTCTGCGGCCTTTTCATAATCGCCCATGCGGTAAAGTACTTCGCCGCAATCCTTATATGCGTATTCGTAATCTTCATTGATGGCAAACACAAACTCAAATGCCTCAACCGATTTCTCGTACAAATCAAGGCCCGAATAAGCATGTGCTAAGTTGAACCAAGCAAGGTATGAATATGGGTGCTCATCAATAAACTTGGTATGGAACTTAATACTCTCTTCAAACTTTTCGGTAAACTCCACGCAGAACCAAACACGGTTCAATGCTTCTTCGTTTTCGTGGTCAAGTTCTAGGGCACGTACTAGGCAATCAAATACCTCATCGTATTTTTCCCACTCTTCATACACGTCAGCCAACTCCAAGTATAGGTCGGCCTTTTCATCCTCATCGGCAATACCCATAGCCATTTGTATGGTTTGTAGGGCTTTATTGTATTTGCCTTGCCAAGTAAAGATGTCGCAACGCAATAAGTAAAGAGAAATGTCACTACCGTCTAAAGCTTCTGCTTTTTCAAGTAAGTCCATCGCTTCGTCCAACTTTTTCTGCTCAAATAGCAGGTGCGCCTTTTTGATAAGGAAACCTGCCGCATAAGGATGCTGTTCCAGGGCGCGGTTTACCACGTCCAGAGCACGTTTGGTGTCAAGTTTCTCTTCGTAATATTCGATAATCTGGTCAAACGAACCTTCCTCAAAAAAGTGGTTGGAATCGTCTTGTACCATGCGCTCGAAGGTCTCGATTAGCTCAGTGACATCCTCTCTCTCGTATTCCTCAAAATTCCTTTCGTACATAAGCAACAGTTTGGAGGTTATACAAAGGTACTTCTGTTAATTTCAATTAGCAATTAATTGTGAATAACTGATTTAAACTTCA
>JAGYJT010000003.1 GCA_018401955.1 Chitinophagales bacterium
TCGAACCATTAAGCCAGGTGCAGCACAAACGCTGAACATGAAAGCAGGTGAAGCGTTGATATACGACAACCGACTAATTCACGGTACGCCACCAAATACCAGCGACCACGATAGGTTGGCCGCTGGGTTGGTAATGATACCCATTGAAGCCACACCAATACATGTTTACACCCCTGCCGAGAAAATGTTTGAAGAGGTAGTGGAGGTGTTTGAAGTGGATGAGCAGTTTTATTTCGACCATGATATTAGGGAGCGCCCTGTAGGATATAAGTTTATTGAAAAGGTACGCGATACGCGCCGAAAAGAAACCTTCCGCTTGTTGGATGAGGCTTTTTTGGAGCCAATCAATAAAGTAGCTGAACCAGTTGAAGAACCAACAGCCGCTCAACCAGCCGAGGATAATGCCTCATTACTTCAAAAATTAAAGAGGACCGTTTTTAAATAATGCGAGCCATCTTTAAAAATAGCGACCACCAAGAGCAATACAACCGTGATGGTTTTATTCGCTACCCCTTGCTAAGTAGCAAAGAGGTATCCGATTTATTGGATGTATACAAGCAGTTGAATTCCGGCTTAGAGGGAAATAAGTTTTACACCTCACATACCAGCGACGACGTAGCCTACAAAACCAAAGTAGACCAAGCCATTAAGGAAGTATTGGTGCCCAAGCTGGGCGATATTTTTGAAGATTATAAGCCTGTGTTTGCGTTCTATTTGGTTAAGTCGCAAGGCTCTGAAACACTTGATTTGCACCTCGATTGGCAGTTTGTGGATGAGCGCCAGCATGTAGGTTTTAATATTTGGTGCCCACTAGTAGATGTTGCTAAAGAAAATGGGGCCATTTTTGCCGTCCCTGGCAGCCATAAGCATATTAAAATATTGCGTGGCTACAACACCCCTAACCCTATGTGGTATGTGGATGGCAAGCTGGATGAAAAGAACATACAAACTTTGCCCCTTAAAGCGGGTGAGGCATTGATATTCGATTTGCGCTTAGTACATGGAGCATGGCCCAATACCTTGCCGCAGCAGCGCATTGCTGTGGGTATGGTCGCCATACCGCAGGAGGCGGATATACTGCACTTCTGGACTGAAAAGGAAGCAAGAGAACACCGCGATATTGAAGTATATCAAATGCAGCCCGAATATTACATGCACAACCACAACGGCCAGCGCCCCCCGGCAGAAAGCCTAATTGGTAAATGGGACGATGCCCTCCGTGAGCAAACCATTGCCGATTTGCAAAAGAGTTACACCCAAAAGCCTTCATTCATCAAACGGCTATTTGGTGCTTTAGGCTGATTTGCCCATTCGCTGCCATATTTAGTTTATTTTTGTGGTATAGGCCCATAGGTAATCATGACCCAACACCCTGAGCACGTTATTATTGTAAGTGAGGTAACCAAGCTGTTTCGCATGGATGCCAACTACCGTGCTAGCCTTGCCGAAACGCTAAAGGGTAAGGTGGGCAGTGTGTTGGGGCGCAGTGGCAAACAAAAGCTCGGCGATAAGGTTGCGTTGGATAGCATCTCCTTCAGTATTACCAAAGGCAGTACGGTTGGCATTATTGGTCGAAATGGTTCGGGCAAGAGTACGTTGCTGCGCATGTTGGCAGGCATTACAGAGCCTACCTCGGGCAGTATTGAGGTGAGAGGCAAAGTAACCAGCATATTGGATATCGGTTCAGGCTTTATTGCCGACCTTACTGGCCGTGAAAACGTAATGATGGCGGGCAGCTTGATGGGTATGGATGATGACCTTATCCGCCAACGCATGGATGAGATTGTGCTGTTCAGCGAGATTGGAGACTATATTGACGTGCCAGTAAAGTACTACTCCAGCGGCATGTATTTGCGCTTGGCCTTCTCATTGGCTGTGCATTTGGACATGGATGTGCTATTGATTGACGAAGTGATTGAAGTAGGCGATGAAGCTTTTAAAATAAAGAGCTATAACAAGCTTAAGCAGCTTACTGGCCAAGGGCACACCATCCTTATTTGTACCCACAACATGCGTTCGGTGGCTGAGTTGTGTACCGAATGCCTAGTGATTGAGCAGGGTAAACTCATTGCCCAAGGCGACCCTCAGCAAATGGTGGAGGAGTACATTGAGAAGATTTGGAGCAATAGCTACGAACTGGAAAAAGGCCATATTCCATTAGTATACACTAATACGGAATTGAGTAAATTTCCTGCTAATGATTGGCTACAACTCACGCATTTTGAATTTAGTCAGGATGGTGAAATGGAGCAGTTGTATACAGATAAGCCGCTTCAGTTATGTCTGCGCTACCTAAAACTAAAGCCCGATGCCACTATTAATGCCAGTATTTGGGTGTTTGATAGCATGCATCGCCCCATCCTTTCAGGCAATAGTATGCCTTTGGAGCATAGCAGTAATGCTGAAGATGCAGGCGAATATGAGTTAGCTGCCAGCTTCCCAGCAAACTTCTTCAATAAGGGTTTGTTCTTTTTGCGTCTGCACTTTGTAAAAGACAATGAGCGCCTCATACATGAGCACCCCAACCAAATGCCCTTTAAAATGCACCTCCGCCATACCGACCCAGGTAACCTAAAAATTGATGGCAAAGTAGGCAGCCCACTATATATGCAACTGCCTTGGGAGAAGCGGTTTAAGGGTTAGGATTTTTAATTTTCACTTCCTCAACACACAATCCCCAATCACCAGCACATCCATGCCACAACCATAAAATGCCGAAACGGCATCGATGGGAGAGTGTACGATGGGTTCGTTGTCGCGGTTGAAGCTGGTATTGAGCACTACGCCGTGGCCATTGAGCTTTTTTAGATGCTGCAATAGTTGGTAGTAAAGGGGGTTTTGTCGTGTATTAACGGTCTGTATGCGGGCGGTGCCGTCAATGTGCGTTATGGCCGGTAATTGCTTTGCTGCCGCGGGTTTCACGTTGTAAGTAATGGTCATGTATGGAGCAATGGCCCGTGCACCCTCAAAGTATTTTGTTGAATCTTCTTCTAACACCGAAGGGCAAAACGGCCTGAACGATTCGCGGAACTTGATTTTGAGGTTTACCAGCTCTTGCATATCTGCACGGGTTGGGTCTGCAAGGATGCTGCGGTTGCCTAGGGCACGTGGTCCAAACTCATCCCTACCCTGCACCCAGCCCACTACTTTCCCAGCATGTATAGCTTCGGCAGCCACATGGGCAGGGTCAGCAACACGTTCGTAGGTGGCGTGTAGTTGGTCCAGGATGTTGCTAACTTCATCGTTAATATATCCACGCCCCCAATAAACGTTATCGGTAGGCACAGGCTTAAAACCCGCTGCTGCCGAGGCTAGCATGGCCGCACCTAAAGAAATGCCTGCATCGCTGCTAGCAGGTTGAATAAATAGGGCCTCTACTTCGGTTAGGTTCATTAGCTTTTGGTTGGCCACGCAGTTTAGTGCAACTCCACCAGCCAAACAAACTTTGCGGATGCCGGTTTGGGCAATATAGTGCTTTACGATATTGATTATTGCCCTCTCCAAATGCCTCTGGGCACTGGCACCGATGTTTTTAAACCGTTCATCCAGCGCTTCGCCTTTGCGGCGGTTGGTGCCCAGCTTGTCCATCAACTTTTGATTGAAGAACATCTCTTGTTTGCTGGGTTGCGGTTGGCCGGGTTTTATCTCTACTAAGTAACTAGTATCAAGCGTGTATTGGCCTTCGTTGTGCAAGCCAAGTAGCCAATCGAAGTTGTAGCTATCGCTATCGCCAAAGCTGGCAAGGCCCATTAGTTTATATTCGTCACTGTCTTTCTTAAATCCACAATATTGGGTTATCAAGCTATAAAACAAACCAAGGCTGTTGGGCCGCTCAAACCGTTGTACTAGCTTTAATCCTTGGGCATTGCCAATGCTTATTTGGGTGCAAACCCCATCACCCGAACCATCAATGGATATTACTAATGCCTCCTTATATCCAGCCGCATAAAAGGCACTGGCACTGTGGCAATCGTGGTGATGATAGCGTTGTATTCTAGGCACATAGCCAAAAGTATTTTTAAAGTAGCCAGTTAGCACCTCTTGGTACTGGTCGCCCCAAGTGCTGCCGTGCGTGGCTACTATGTCAATGTCTTGTATGGTAATGCCAGCAATACTCAACACCTCTACTATAGCCCGTTCTGGCAGTTGGTTGGGTGAGTTTTTTACCCGGTTTAAGCGCTCTTCTTCAATAGCTGCAACCACTTCGCCGTCCTTCAGCAGTACCGCCGAGATATCTTGATACCCCATCCGTACCCCACCGTTTATACCGAGTATATACATCTTATTTGCCGTGTTTGTAATACTTCAAATATGTAACCCGCGGTAGCAAGTTCATTTGTGCCATCAACCAAACAACTGGCCTTGCAAGTTTTATCAACGGGTAACTAGTAGGCAAATCATGAAAGTCTTTTGCTGGCAGTGCCATGTAGCTATCAAACTCCTCCTGCGTAATGCCAAGGCGTTTGATGCAGAGTTGTATCACTTTCGGGTCCTCAATAGCATAAATGCTGTGCGTACGCGCCAGTGCATCTTCGCGTTTCATTTGCCCAGAACGCACCAATGCCGAGTCACTGTTCATGTTCATGTCGATGTTGAACTTAATACGATGCACGTACTTTATCAGGCTATGGTACAGGTCGTCAAAGTAGTGCGCGCCTGGGTATACCCACTCTAGGTTTTCGGTTATTATTTTCTCAGCGGTCGGGCGATGATAATCGCTGTAATACATGGGCGTAAACGTGCGAATGCCTCGCTGGATGGTGTAATAAAACATCTCTTTTACACCCATATTAAAGCCTGGATCGTTGGGTGTCCAAGGCCTAAGGGGCAAATCGCTGTACATTTTATGCACAGCGCGCAGGTAGTCGCCATCAAAATATGCCCACGATAGTGGTTTTACCCCTTCGGTGCGAAACGACTGCCCAATGAGTATATACTTTACGTTTTCTTTTGCTGCCACCCCAAATAGCGACGAGGCAATACCAATATCGGTGCCCAAATTCAAATCGGGGCACGATGCTTTCAAGAAATCGATTTTCAGTTGTTTACCCTCACGCCAATCGCTGGTAATGGTGCGCAGCTCTACGCCCAATATGCGGCAGGCGTTTATCATGTTTTCGCCCGCTACGGGGTTGTCAAAGCCATCGTTAAAGTGCACTGCAATGGCACGCAGGCCCCATTCTTTTACCACTTTCCAAAGTAGGTAAGTACTATCGCGGCCACCGCTAATGCCCACTACTACATCAAATTTACGGCCTTCACCTTTCTTCTTTATTTGAGCGAATATCTTTTCAAGGATGGCCTTGCCCTTTTCACCGTTGGGAAACATGCCATCCAGCTTATCCCACAAATGGCAAAAGTTGCATTCGCCGTTATGGTCGAACGAAATGCCAGGCACGGTGCTGTCTTGCACGCAACGGGAGCAAATTTGGTAGGTAAGATCTTTGTGCAGCTTACCATTTACCACTACTCCTTTTTCTCCTACTTTAAATGAGTTCGTCAAATTTGTATCCTTTCTTTTTGAGCATTTCTCCTATTTGGGTACCTTTTACAGTAGACTCTGGCACTTCAAACTCAATAGTACGCAATTCGCCGGCAAATTCATTAAACTGCCCCCTAGTTAATACACCATCTTGACTAACGACTAATGAGCACCCTACCATTTTTTTACCCTCATACGGCCCACCCACTATATAGCCAACGCTGGTAGTACTCACCACTACTAGGTTGTGTAGTTTGGCTAGTATTGAGAACGGTTTTTCCCATTTATCCCTGTATGGGTCATCTTCTTCGGTAATGTGGTAGTCTACCGTCCATGAGCTTGGCGACAGGATAATTTGCGCGCCCATGCGGGCAAGGGTGTGGCCTATGTGTAAAGAGTCGCTATAGTTGTCGGCACAAATGTTTAGGCCTATTTTGCCAAAAGGCGTATTTACTACATTTAACGTGTGCCCTACCTCATAATATGGATGCTCTACTACCAGCAAGTTAATTTTTTGTGCCTTGCCAATAATGTTTCCTTGGTTGTCAATTAGTAGCGAGGTGTTGTAGTTTACCTTGCCCACTTTTTCTGTAAGCCCTACGCAAATGTATATATTATGTTCTTTGGCCGCTTGGGTAAACACGTTGCTAAATGGCCCTGGTATTGGTTCACTTTCCACCAATGAGCTGGGGTGTGTCCAAGCAAAGTCAATGGTCTCTGGCAGCAGTATAATGTCGCAACCCTCTTTGGCTGCTTTGCTTATCATCTTTTGGGCGCGTTCAAAGTTTCTCCAAGGCTCACCGCCTTCCACCAATAACTGCCCCAAACCTATCTTTACTTTCATAAGTGTTAGTGTGCCCTCCAAAAATAGCGATTTTATTGTTTGAATCGAAGGCGATTTTTAGGAGGAAAAGCTTTAAGCAAAGCAGCAACAACATATAAATGAACTTGTTGAGCATAGCACACTATTTGCAGCTTTCAGTTATTAATAGGCAAAAGGTTGCTTTAGTGGTCGTTTTGTGTGTATATTTATCTGGAATCAATCTATATAGCGCAATAAGCTATAAGTAATAATTGAATACGAAAAATCAAAAGTAATATGAAAGTTACTTTCGTAGCTATGGGAACCGAGCAACTGCCTATAAGTTTGTTATCGGCCATTTTAAAGCGGGATGGGCATGAAGTAGGGTTGGCATTCAGTGCATCATTATTCAATGATCGTTTCAATCTTGAGATAGAATCGTTGGGTAAGTTTTTTGATGATAGAAATGAAGTAATAAAGGCTATAGTTAAACAACAGCCCGATGTGCTGGCATTTTCACCACTTACCTCTACCTACCAATGGATGTTGGGAATTGCTCGTGAGGCAAAACAGTTGTTTCCAAACATTACTACCGTTTGGGGCGGCGTGCATGTATCGGCGGTGCCTGAGCGTGTGCTGGCCAAGCCTGAAGTGGATTATGTGGTAGTTGGGGAAGGTGAGATTGCGTTGCCAGAGATATTAAAGCGTATTGAATCGGGTTATTCAGAAGAGAAAATAGTAAATACCCGTTTTAAGGCCAAGGATGGTACCATTATTCGTGGTGTTCAGTCTGGGTTTATTCAGGATTTGGAGTCATTGCCAGCATTTGACAAGTCGCTGTGGGAAGACCATGTGCGAGTTGGCGACCTCTGGCTAACCATGGCTTCGCGCGGGTGTCCTTATCGTTGTACGTTCTGTTTCAACAACTTTTTTGCAGAGTTGCCCGAAGACAAAAAGACCAAGGGTAAGTATGTACGCCAGCGCAGCGTTGACCACATGATGAACGAGTTGTTGGAGGCCAAGCGCAAGTATAAAGTTAAAATGGTCGACTTTCAAGACGATGTTTTCACGGTAAATAAGCCTTGGCTTAAGGAGTTTTTAACTCGGTATAAGAATGAAATAAACCTCCCGTTCCAGTGCCTTACACACCCTCGATATATTGATGATGAGGTAGCCAAATGGCTTTATGACGCTGGTTGTCGTTGGATTCAGATGGGCGTGCAAACCATGGACGAGGATCTTAAAAAAGGTTCTTTAAAAAGGTATGAAAGCTCAGAGCATATTGAAAAGGCTTTGAAGGCCATGAATGGTGCTGGCTTGTTACCAAAGGTTGACCACATGTTTGGCTTGCCTAACGAGCCAATAGGCGCTCAGGATACTGCTAAAAAACTTTATGCTAGTGATGCTTGCCCTAAGCGCATTCAAACGTTTTGGACTTGCTACTTACCTGGTACCGAAATGATGAAGGAAGCGATTGCTGCTGGCGAAATATCGCCAGAGCAGGAAGAGCGACTGAATGAGGGTCAAGATTTTTATTTCTTCCGCAATGAGGAGAATATTAAAGACCCAGAGATGGTTGCCAAATATCGGGCCTACGAATTGATGTTTAGGCTTTTCCCTATTATGCCTAAGTGGATGCGCGAAAAGATGGAGCCGCACCACGTAAAGTGGCTTCCTAAAACACCTAGCCGCATTATTGCTTCGGTATTTGATGTAATGACCGGTTTTACACACAACAATCCTGAGTTTGCAGCATATGCCATGCACTACCTTTATCACTTGTATGCCTTTTTTGCCCGCAAAGTTGGTTTGAACCCTAAGGCTACCAAAATTCGCAAAGGGTATGTGCCGCCAGTGGTTGTTGAGAAAAAAAAGGCTGAATATGCCGAACAAGAACGTTTGGCAGAGGCCTCTTAATAGCACTTATCTTTACCTTTACTGCCAATGCCAAGTACCATTGATACCACACTCGCCCAGCCTGCCCATGATGTTAGGGTAGTGTTGGTAAATCCGCCAGTATTGGCTGTGTTTGAGCCGTGGTACGATACTCCAGATTTTGGGCGTATAGGTCTTGCCTGTTTGGCAGCTTATTTGCGAGAGCGTGGTTATAGCAATATAAAAATTGTTGATGCTAAGTTTGAGCGCTTGGGCTTTGATGATTGCCTAGCCCAGATAAAAGCCTTTGAACCGGATATAGTTGGCTACACAGCTTTTACCAACGAGATAAAGCCTGCAGCTTATGTTGCAGCTAGGTTGAAACAATTCAATCCGGCCATACTTAACATTATTGGTGGGGTTCATCTTACCTCTATTCCTGCTAAAACCATGCAGGAGTTTACTATGTTTGATATTGGTGCCATTGGCGAGGGAGAGGAAACCTTGCTAGAGATTGTGCAACGCTTTGAGGCCAGAGAGCCTTTAGAAGATATTGCAGGTACCATCTACCGCACGCCCCAAGGAGGTTTAAAGCAAGGCCCAGTGCGTGAGCGCATAATGGACCAAGACAGCTTACCCATGCCTGCATGGGATTTGATGAAGCCTGCCGAAACGTATTATGTACAAACGCTTAGGGGATGCCCGTTTAACTGCCTGTTTTGTATGAACCCTAATGGACGCATTGCCCGTAAGCGTTCTGTTGGTTTAATTATTGACGAGCTGGAATATATCATCAAAACTTTTAAGCCAAGGCATATCTCTTTTGGTGACGAACTGTTTTCAGTGGATATGCCACGTACACACAAGCTGCTGGATGCTATGATTGAGGCGCGCATTGGCGAGCAGGTAACTTGGGATGTACAAACACATGTGCGTTATGTTGATGCTGAAATGTTTCGCAAGTTTAAGTTGGCGAACGTAGATAGGGTAGAGATGGGCATTGAAACGGGCGATGAGCAATCGCTTAAAAAGATGGGAAAAGGCACCAACTTGAAAATGATTGAAGATGCCTACAAAGCTGCTCGCGAAGCCAAAGTGAAAATTGGAACATTCTTTATTTTGGGCCAGCCCAATGAAACCCCTGAAAGCATAAAAAACACGATTGATTTGGCGGTAAAAATTGACCCTGAGCTACCAATGTTTGGACTAATGACCCCATACCCAGGTACTGCCATAGCCGATATGGCTGCTAAAGGTGAAGGGGGATACGAGCTATTGAGCACTGACTGGGATGAATATAACAAGCAAATTGGTGGAGCACTGGCCTTTAAAAACATTAGCCGAAGGCAGCTTGAGTTTTATCAAAGCTATGCTTACCTGATGGTGTATATCAAAAATTTTAGGTTGCGGGCTTTGTTTCTTTTTTTACTTACCTACAGGGTTGGTATTTATAAATGGATAAAGAAAGTAGTGGGGGGCAAAACCAATATAATGCATGGCGTAAACAAACCAAAGGATTATGATATACTCACTTCGTCATCATTAGTAACCGACGAGGATATGATAGCCTCTTACAAGGATTGGAGCAAGTATCAAAAAGATAGTATGGTTTCGTTGCGCAACAAAAAGCCCGAAACAATGGAAGAAGAGGTGCAATAGGGCTATTTACCTCGCAACCGGTATTTGTTTACACTATAAACCAGCTTTAAGAATTCTTTGGCTGCGGCTGCAAGTGTTTTCAGTGATCCACCTTTGGGTACCCCTGACTCTCTGCGCAAATATGCTGAGGGATGTTCTTTAAAAACAATGTTTTGGTGCTTTAGTTTAGCGCAAATCTCGCTTTCAAGCAGTGAGCTTTTTAGGCTTAGCGGTAAGCTTTGCACTTGGGCTCTTTTGTAAATCTTTACCCAGTTTACATCCTTCATTTGTAAGCCAAGAAACAACTTGTTGGCAAACGAATTAAACCACGTGAGCACCTTTCGGTAGAGCTCATAACCTGTTTTCTCAGGGCGATAAAAGGCGATTACTTCATTGTTTGCAAAGGTTGCAAAAGGATAAAGCTCTTTTATGTCAAACTGGCCATCAGCGGGTATGGCACATACATTTTCGTATTGTGCATTGGCATAGCCCGATATCAATGCCGGGCCAATGCCCTTGTTTGCCTCATGCCTAACAATACGCACCACGTTGTGTTTTTGAGCCATTTCGTCCATAACGGTGCTGCTACCATCCACGCAACCATCGTCTACTACCAATACTTCAAAGGGGGCATTGGGTGCCAAATGCTTCCCAGCTTCAACGGCGGCAGCAATTACCCGAGCAATAGTGCCAACCTCGTTGTAGCAAAAAATTACCAGAGACCAACCCTGCCCATTTGTGCTCATAGGTTCACCATTTGGCCATCCTGCTTTAATGATTGGTCGGCGGCTATTAGGGTATTGGTTATGTCTATGCTAAGCTGTGGTGTATACAATGGTTTGCCATTGTTGGCTACTATGTTGTAAAAGTCTTCAACCATAACCGAAAGCGCTTCTTGCAACGAGAATTTAGGGATACTTACATCTCCTAAGCGATAATCAACCAATACGTTGTGGCGGTACTCATCGGTAATCATCGAGTAACCGTAGTCGTATATCTTTAACTTATCGGTCGGCTCAATATCATCGTATATAATCATCTTCTTGTTACCACCAATAATCATCTTCCTTATTTTTACCGGCGATGCCCAAGAGCAATTGAGGTGCACTATAAGCCCCGAACGATACCTAAGGGTAAGGTAGGCAATGTTTTCAACGCCATTGCCCATGTGCGCTGCACCTATGGCCTGAACCTGATAGGGGCGTTCATCAATAAGGTAGTAAATAATGGAAAGGTCGTGCGTGGCAAGGTCCCAAATTACATTGGTATCGTATTGAAACACGCCCAAGTTAATACGGGTAGAATCAATGTAATGTATTTGACCAAAATCAGCGTTTTGCAATGTCTTTTTTATTTTCTGCACCGATCCGGTATAAAGAAAGGTGTAGTCTACCATTATTTTTACGCCATGCTTTTCGGCCAGTTCAAAAAGCTCGGCTACCTCATTACTTTTGGTGGCAAGTGGTTTTTCAACTAGCACGTGTTTGCCATGCTCAATAGCTTTTTTGGCAAATGTATAGTGCGTGCTGGCGGGTGTGGCGATAACAATTACACTAATTTCAGGATTATTGAACAGCTCGTTGGCGTCGCGGGATAGCTGCATACTTGGGAATGCCTTGCCGGCAACCTTCAACCTATCTTCTCGCAAATCGGCCAATGCAACTACCGTAAAACCATCTTGCTGCATAAAATTACGCACTAAGTTTGGTCCCCAATATCCATAACCCAATACTCCTACGTTCATGCCGATTGCTTGCTGTTTGTATCCATAAATATAGATTGGATGTAAATCATTGTCAAATATCTTGTTTATAGGGCCCCTTCGGCTGAGATAGGTTGCTGCTGTTTTACAAACTCATTTACCACATTTGCCACCTGCCCAATTTCTGCATTGCTAAGCTCAGCATACATCGGCAGCGAAACAATTTTGGACTGAAACGCATATGCCACAGGGAAATGAGCAGGGGTATAGTTTTGCGATGCAAATGCTGGCAGGTAAGGCAACGAAACGGGATAGTGGATGCCAGCAAATATGTTTTTGGCTTTTAGTGCCTCTAGTAATTTTTCTCTTGCCGGTACCTGTATTACATACAAATGGAACACGTGCTTGCTATTGGGCCTGGTTTGTGGCGTTGTTACCCCGTGCAGTAAATTACCATAGGTGATGGCATTGTTAATGCGCGCCTCGGTCCATGCATCTAGGTATTTCAATTTCACTGATAAAATTGCCGCTTGTATGCCATCAAGTTTACTGTTGCGACCAACAAGTTGGTGGTTGTGTTTGCCTGCTTGGCCGTGGTTGGTAATCATTCGGCAATGGGCAGCTATGTCATCGCTATTGGTAACTATGCCACCAGCGTCGCCATAGGCCCCAAGATTTTTACCCGGGTAAAAACTAAAACTGGCCGATTGCCCCCACGTGCCAGCCTTTTTACCGTTAATTGATGCGCCATGGGCTTGTGCACAGTCTTCAATTACGATTAGTTGGTGCTTGTTGGCTATATCCATTATGGCGGGCATGTTGGCCATGTTGCCATAAAAATGTACTGGTATAATGGCCTTGGTGCTTGCTGTAATGTGCTGCTCTATTAGTGTTTCGTTGATGGTATAGTATATTGGGTCAATATCAACAAACACGGGTGTAGCACCAACTGAAACTACAGCCGATGCAGTTGATATCCATGTCATAGCCGGCACCAGCACCTCATCGCCAGGGCCAATGCCGTGGGCGCGTAATAGTATTTCAATAGAGTCGGTACCGTTGGCACATCCAATGCAGTGCTTGGTGCCAATATAGTGGGCAAAATCGGTTTCAAACTGACCCACGAAACGGTTGCCAGGGTCGCCTACAAAAGCCGTTTCGTCAATTACCTGCATAATAGCAGCGTTAATTTCTTCGCGAATTTGCAGGTATTGCTTTTTAAGATCCACCAAGGGAATGCGATTCAACATTGTCGGTTTCTTTTTTGATTGACAGCAATGCCTAGGGGAAAGCATCTAGCATCCCAAAGGTAAAGGTTCTAGGTCAATTTATTAATACAAAAGGATATGCACGCCTGCAACCTTCTGCTATTTTACGCTATTTTGCATAGCACATCAACTAATTTGCATTGGGCAACTCCATAAAAAGATGGTTTAATGGTAATAGCAACCCGCTGCACAACGGCCAGCTGCCATGGTTGTTGGTAGGTTTTGTGCTGTTAGTGTTGCTCTATAAAGTTATCTCGTCCTTAGTAGTTGCTAACCAAGGCTTTGACCTTACCGATGAGGGTTGCTATATGCTGTGGTACACTTATCCTGATAAAGATCCCAATCCCTTTTACTACTTCCATAAAATAGTATTAAGCTTCTTTCCTTTTATTGATTGGAATGTTATCAGCCTGCGGATACTGAAATCAATATCAGACTTGCTAGTGGTGGGGCTAATTGCATTGGTGGTTTACCGAAATTTGGATACGCGCTATAAGGGCATTGCTAATTTGTTGTTTTTGTTGGGTGTTGCGGGGTTAGGTTATTACAGCACTATTTTTTCGCGTATTTTTTATGAAGGGGATATGAGTTATCTCTTTACGGCGTTGTCACTGGGTTTACCATTGTTATTTATTAAGCCGCAGTATAAAGGTAAGTTCGTTTTTAGCTTAGTGCTTTCGGGTTTTTTTATTGGGTTGTTGTTTTTCAATAAGTTTTCGGCCAGTATCCTTTGTCTGGTTTTGGTAGTGTTGCTTTCGCTTATAGTTACCCGTAGGCCATGGGGTGTGTTGGCTTCATTAGTTGGCTTATTACTTGGCGTGGGGCTATTTTTTGTAGTTACTGGTTATACACCTGCCGAGTGGTATAATGAGTATAAAGATGGGTACACATTTGTGATTGAGCCATTGGGCTACAATCCGCTTCATTTGCTTATTTTTTATGCTTTAGATGGGGCAGTGTTGCTTTTACTTGCATTGCTGCCACTTGCCTTATTTGTATTGACGCGGTATAGCGCCCTAAAAATGGGGAATTGGGGTAAGCCCCATTTAGTTTTTACCCTTATACTTGTTGGCAGCTATTGGTTATATTGGTGGTTGTTGCCTCAATCTTTCTCCGATGCGCATTATCAGTATCAAAGCATGTTGCTTAACTATTGGTATGTGCCAATGGTGTCGTTAGTGTTCTACCTATTTTTTATAGTGGGCAGTTTTAAGGGTTATGGTAATGATGAGAGGCTGGTAATACTGCTTTTGCTATTAATGCCTTTGGTTTCAATGGTAGGCACTGGTACATCGCTTGCTGTTTCCGTATCGGCTTATTTGGTACCTTGGCTGGGTATTTTAGGGTGGTTGTTGCTGCGGCATTTTGCACAGCACCTAGTGCTAACAGTTATGTTGGTTGGGGTATTGTTTATGGGTGCTTATACTTATTTCCATTTTACGCATCCTTTCAGGCTTAATGCTACTATGGCGCAGCAACAAGTAAAACTGCAGGGGCCTAATGAAACTTTGTTGGTGGATAGCACACTTGCCACCTTTGTAAAAAGCACCAAAACCATTTTAAGTAATGCCAATGTTTCAGAGGGATACCCTATTGTAGCATTGTGCAACATGCCGGGCCTAGTGTATTTACTTGGGGGATATTCGCCAGCTACGCCATGGTATTTTGATGCCACTTGGTTGGATGATGAAGAGTATAATCAAAAACTGCACTATACCAATTGCCTAAATATCGGCCGCATCCATCAACTAGAAGCCAGACCTCCTGTTTTTTTAATCAATGCGTCATTAATGGATGTTAGCGGGGTCTGTTTGGAAAACAATGGATACAATTTGGAGGCCGACTACCGTATGGCCGGAGAGGTATATTACCCCTATGAACAATACGACCAAAGCACGGGCTTAAAATGGCCCGAGCGAATTTTGGTTTTTATACCTAGATAAGGTTAAGTGCATTAAATTTAGTTCAGCGACTAATTGTGTAGACAAATAAAATTATAAATACTATATTGAACCCTGTAAAGCATTAGTTAAGTTAATGTAAACTGGGAAAAATGGCCGCAGTCCAGTCGCCATTAAACGAGGCAGTTAATACCACTCATACTTTTAGGCCACCTATGTGGCTTACTATTTTGCTGTTGCTGCTAATGCTGGCTAAGGTAGCCTGCACATTATATTTTGCTAATACTACTTTCGATTTTACAGATGGTGGCTGCTATATGCTTTGGTATGCCCACCCTGACAAAGACCCGCACCCATTTTATTATTTTCATAAAATAGTGCTGGGGTTGTTTCCATTTGTTGATTGGAATATTATTTCGTTGAGAATACTTAAAATGTGCTCAGAGATAGTTGTAGTGGGCGCCATGTCGTTTGCAGTATATCAACACGTAAAAACCATTGTAAACGGTGCCAATGTATTTCTTTTCGTTTTTGGTTTTATCGGCTTAGCTTACTTTGCTACTTGGTTTTCATGGATTTTTTATGAATACGACATGTCGTACCTGCATACAGTTATTGCCTTATCACTTTTGCTGGGCCTTATAAATACTAAATCAAAATGGATTTTTGCAGCGATACTTGTTATTGTTGGCGTAATCACTGGAATTCAATTTTTCAATAAGTTTTCGACTACTTTTTTATTGTTTTTACTAATTACTGTGGTAATTCAACTTTGCAGGCGAGCTTGGATGAATCACTTGATTTTTGTGCTGGGTATAATGCTTGGCGCGGGTATTTTTTTTGCTGCTACCGGTTACAGCCCATCTCAATGGTATAAAGAATATGTTGATGGTTACAACCTTTTAATTAAGCCGTTGGGTTACCATCCATTGAGATTGATTTGGATGTATGTCCTAAGCTTGTGGCCGCTGCCGTTAATAGCCTTGTCTCCCATTCTATTACATTATGGTTTAACCCATATTTTAAAGGCTGCGCGGATAAGGGTTCAACCAGCAATGTTATTTGGTTTTTCCATGTTGCTTTTATTGGTAGTATATTATTTTACTTTCCCAACTAAATACTTAAATCTTGACAATCCCTCGGTAAGTAAGCTATTTTATTTTTGGTACTTTCCGCTACTTTCTTTTTTGTTGTACTTTTTTGTTTATCATATCAAGACTAAACAAATAAAAAGGTTTCAGTGGGTACTAATTTGTGTATGGTTTATATTACCTGCTGTGGTTTTTGTGGGTACCTCTACTACGGCAAGCTTATCGTTATCATCATTTTTAGTACCGTGGTATGGCTTGCTAGCCTATCTCATTGTGCGGTATTACAAGCCTAGCATGCAATACCCTATAGCGGTCATTGCTTTTGTATCGTGCTTTGTGTTTGTGGCAAATCATGTTGAACGCCCGTATTGGACCAATAAACCCATGTATTATCCTCGTGTGGCTGTTGAAGCGCCCAATGAGGTGATATTGCTGGATACCGCTACGGCCCAATTTGTAACTGAAACTAAAAAAATACTAGACGATGCAGGCATAGAAGAGGGATATCCAATTGTTGCCTTGCACGATTTACCTGGGTTGGTGTACTTGGTTGGGGGCTATTCGCCTGCCACGCCTTGGTATTTTAATGTGCTTGATTCGCGCCAAAGCGAGTTAAAAGGGATGATGGATAATTTTAACTGTTTGCACATTAGTCGTATTTGGCTTTTCGAATCAAGAAAACCTGTATTCATCATTAATCAACTGGCTTACTGGGAAGTAGTAAAATGCTTAAGAAACAATTGCTATAGGCTGACAAAAGATTACGAGCGGCCAAGAAAAGTTTCTAACCCTACTATTAGAGCACAAATTGAAAGACAGAGTAAAGGTGCTTCTGATTCGCTGCTGATTTTTATACCCAAGCGGCCTTATACCCAAACCGAAATTGTCGACTAGTAGCCTTTGGGTATCCAGATATAAAGTGAGTCGTTGTTAACATCCTCATGCTCGTATACTGCATCGTATGGGTCAAAAACAGTGTGTTCGGTAAAGCCATTAATATTATGCCATATACCCTGCTTTATACAAGTAAAGTGCCGGGGAAATGCAAAGGTGGAGGTGCGGTACAGTATTATTGGGGGCCTATCTATAGCTTCGGCAGCTGCCATTAAAAAATGGCAGTTATAACGCACAAAATCGTTGCCGTATAGATAGAATGGTGCCCCTGGCGAATAGCCTTGCGCGAGATATACCAAGCCCGGTGCGTAGTTAAAGGCAACTATTGGTGTGTTGGGTTTCACATTTTTTGACTCAAGGACTGCTTGAAATGATTGAAAATAAGCGACTGCATCGTGGCTAAGCAGCAAGTTGTCTTTGCCTTTCAATGTTGTGTTTTGGTCTAATAGGCTTTGGTTGTTGGGTATGCCAAACGGATGTAGCACTTTGGAATAATAAAACTGCATACCCGTAGCCATTGCCAAGGCACATACCATTAAGTAGTATTTTAGTTTAGAGAAATTGCTAGTGGCTAGTATCTTCAAGCAAATGGCGGCCAACCCAAACCAGGGTATCCAAAAGGCAAAAAGTGTTTCGGTAATAAAACCATTGGTGCCGCCAATCATTGCCAGCGGTAGGGTTAACAAAAAACCGGCAATTACTATTTTATCCTTTTGCAACCCGGCGCTTGCCCCTTTGGGTGTATTATACAGTAATATTATTATCACATTTACTACTACCCATAGATAAAAGTAAACAGGCTGCTCTTCGCGAACCAGTAGCTGTTTCAATCCGATAATGGCAAAATAGCAAACTGCGGTGCTTAGGGCACTTGAAACCATGAAAGCCAGTAATTTTTTATTGGGTGCTACCGATTTTATTAATGTGTAGCATAACCAATAAACACTAATGCCTAAACCGATAAAAACCACGTTGGGCGTACCATCATATATCAAATACATCCCTAACAAATCGATAGGGTGATAGCGCAGCAAGTCGGCAGTTGCCTTTACGTTTGTTAAAACGTTTATCCAGCTTGTGCCGCTATACAATATGGTATAGGCCAATACTGTAAGCGCTGCCCCTGCCACCCAAGCTGCTGTTGCCTTTGCAAGGTTCGGTAATTTGGGTCTTTGCCCGTGCAAAATGGCCACCCCAAAGAATAATATACTTAAACTAATAGCCACGGGTGCTTTAAAAAGGGTGCTAAATGTGAGTAAAAAAGCACTTAATACCCAAGCAAAAAACTGTTGACGGCCATTGCTCAAGGTTAGCGAATATAATAGCACGCCTGCCGAAGTAAGCCCGAAAAAATTTATCAAATCGTTGTACGATACGCAACGCGCCAGTATGCTTTGAAACGAGCCGATTAGCACCAACGCCCAGATAGCCGTAAAACTAACACCAGTGACACGGGTAGAGAGCCATCTAAAAACACCCCAACTGAATATAAATCCCGATACTAGCTCTAAACAAATGCTGATAGTGCGCGAAATGGGAATGGTAAACTCGCTAATGGGCAATATTTTGTTTAAAAAATAGCCATGTGCCAGCACCTTGTAATGTTCGGGGTCGCTAAGGCTCAGCATATATAGGCCTTCATCGCCAAGGTCAAAGCCTCGGTTGGTTGACCATAGCATTACTCCCAGCTTTACAAGCCCCATTAAAAATAACAGGGCGTAGGAAGCGGTACGCCAAAAGTTGGGGGTGGTGGCTATGGCGTTGTTTTGGCCCAAGGTTAGATAAAGTCTTTCCTGTTTGATTTTTGCGGCATCACAATAAACCGCGCCAGCTTAGCTGCACTTGCTATCGTTTCTGTGGGGCGCTTTATTGCCCTCATTAGGTTTTGCCCAACATATTTTGGCCTGAAATAGAATTTACGGTAAAACTCTTTTTCCCACTGATGAAAACGCTCACGCAACTCGGGGTCTTTATACTCGTTTTTGTAGGGCATCAACGAAAAGTTGATTTTGTCTTTCATTAATGGGTATAGTGGGGTGCCAGGGTAGGGCACCAACTCAAACACTACTGCAAATGTAAGGTCTGATTGTAGTGCAAATTTCAATGTTTTATCAAAGTCTTCCCTAGTTTCCTCGGGCATGCCTACTATAAAAAAGCCCATGGTTTCTACCCCTACCTTTTTACAAAGTTTAATGTTTGCAAGGGCTTCTTCAACGTTTACTTTCTTTTTGTAGTAATCTAAAATGCGTTGGCTGCCCGATTCAACACCTATATATACCCGTTGGCATCCGGCTTTTTTCATCCATATCAACATTTCTTCGTTAAGGGTATCAGCTCGGCTCAGGCACGACCATTGAAGGTTTACATTTTCTTCAATCATCAACTTACAAATGGAAATTACCCTTGATGGTATAGCAGTAAAGGTATCATCAATAAAACGTAACGATTTGATACCGAACAAACGTTTTAATTCCTTTATCTCGTCTATAATTTGTTCGGGCGTCCGCGTTGTAAGCTTAGTGCCAAAAGACTTTACGCAATAGGTGCACTGATAAGGGCAGCCCCTTGCCGACTGAATCATGCCAAACGGTTTGGGCAAAAAAGGCTCAAAATAGGCATCCTTATCCAGCATATCGTAGGCAGGCATGGGCAATGCTGATGGATCTGGTAGTCGTAAATTTCCCGCCTGCACAACAATTTCCCCATTATCATCACGATAGCCTATTCCTCGTACATTTGATATGCTTTCGCCCGCCTTTAAATGTTTGTATAGCTCAGCGAAGATAAGGTCGGGCTCTCCTTGTATAACAATATCAACAGGTACCTGCTCTAAGATTTCTTTGGTAAACTGGGTAGCATAATGGCCGAACAGCATGAATTTTGCCGTTGGATTAGCAGCTTTTATCCCTTTCACCATTTCCATATCATTGTCAAAAACTTCAAAGCCCGTAATGGCAATGATAACATCTGGCTGGTATTGGGCAATGTATTTGTTTGTTTCTTGTAAATCAGCTCCTTTTGCAATAGCATCGTACAGCGCTACCTCGTCTTGTTCCCAATCTTTTAAAATGGCCCCTAGCGAAATAAGCTCTAAAGGCGGAAAAAGAAAATTTGGCGCATTGTATGAACACATGTAGCGCCTAATAATGCGGGTAGGGTAAGGCAGGTTTAACAACAACGTGCGTAAGCCCTTTATGGCTGTTGTTTTGGCCCTAGTAGGCTGGGGCTGGGTTACTATATCGGTTATGTCGGGCTGAAACATAACTTGCAATTTACGGTAAAAGGAGTGAAAAGTAAATGATTATGACACTTGCTTTGCCTTTAAATAAAAAAGGCAGCGGTATTTACCTATTGCTTTTGAAAATATTTTACCTTTGGATATAGATTATTTTAATTCAAAATACAAGGCTGCAAATTTTGGGGGGTAAAAAGATTAGTATCGCATTAGTGGGCTGCGGTTATTGGGGTAAGCACTTTCTGCGATTGTGTTTGCAGCTTCCTGAAGTAAAGTTTAGGGGTGTTTTTGATTTATCTGACGGGCGCATAGATGAGCTGAAACAGCTATACCCCGATGTTTATTTTTATACAACCCTAAAAGACTTGTTGGATGATGATGCTATTGAGGCGGTGATAGTAGCCACTGGCCTCAGTTCGCATTTTGAAATATGTAGTAACCTGCTCAAAGCGGGCAAGCATGTGCTTTGCGAAAAACCGCTAACCTTTACGGCAAAGGAAAGTGAGGCACTGGGGAAATTGGCCAGCGACAGCGGGTTAACCCTTATGGTGGGTCATACATTTGAGTACAACAGTGCAGTACTTCATGCAAAACAAGAAGCTGGCAAGGGTGCACTTGGCGAATTGAAATACCTTTCTTTTAGGCGTTGCGGTAACGGCCCGATAAGAACCGATGCCGATGTGGTATATGATTTGGCCACTCACGATGTTTCTATCGCTAACTTTCTGTTGGGCGATGTGCCCGATTCGGTTAACGCTACAGGATATAAACTGCTTGGTGCCAACCAGTACGACCTGGCTAATATTGATTTGATTTACCCATCCGGTATCTCGGTAAACATTTGCGTTTCGTGGATGGAGCTCGTAAAACAACGCGAAATGAAAATTATAGGCAGCGAGGGCATGTTGCTGTTTAATGATGTGGTGCCTTCTGAAAAGGTAAGGCTTTACCATACTATTGCCCCAACTACCCAAACCAGAGGCGATTTTGGTGATTTTCAACTTTCCGTATCTAACAATAAGGTAACTATACCTAATATTGACTATAAAGAGCCACTAAGAGAAGAGCTACAGCATTTTATTGCTTGTGCTAGCCAACACCAGCGTCCTCGCACAGATTGGCTAAGTGCTGCTAATGTAGTACGGGTGCTTGAGGCCATTGAAGAAAGTATAGCCCAACAGGGGCAATCAATTAAAGTAGCCAAATGAGCACCTCGATCTCTTTATCTATTGTTATCCCAGCTTACAACGAAGAAGAGATTATTGTATCGTCAATACAACAAACCTTTAATGCCGTTGAGGCGGCGGTTACTGATTTTGAGATAATAATTGTAGATGATTGTAGCATAGATGGAACCCGAAGGTTGATTGAAACAAATATGCACCTTTGGCCTAATGCTCGCTTAATTTGTAAGGAACAAAACGGTGGTTTTGGCTCTGCGGTATGGGCAGGTATTAAATTGGCGGCAAAAGAGTATGTGCTATGTGTACCTGCCGATAGCCCTATGGACCCTGAAACGCTTGCGCCGTTTGTTAATGCAGCGCCTTATACCGATGTAATAGCCAGTTACCGGGTTAGGCGTGTTGGCTATACTTTAAGGATGCGGTTTAATTCATGGGCCTACCACAAGCTTATTTACCACGTGTTTGGCTTAAAACTTAAAGACTATAATTGGATACACCTATATAGAAATAGTATATTTGATAAGGTGCAATACAACTCGTTGGGTATATTTATGATGGCCGAGGTGCTTGTTGAAGCACATAAGCATGGCCATCGTATTGCTGAAATACCAGTAAGCCAAAAGCAACGAATGACAGGTATTGCTACCTCTGCAAAGTTATCTACCATTTTGTTTGTGTTGAAAGAAATGTACACATACCTTAAAACCAGAAGAGGCTAATATTATCAGTGTTGTAAAACCATAAACTTGCCTTGCCATTGTAAGTTGGGCCCAGTTACTTTCACCAAATAGGTGCCCGCAGGCATTTCATGCGTGCTAAATGTAACACTGCCGGTGCTTTGCCATTGCATTATTTGTTGGCCAATGGTATTGGTAACCGTTATGTTCAACAATGTTGTTTCAAAGTTTGCAGGTAGCTCAATGCTTAACATGTTGTTGGTTGGGTTGGGGTATAGTTTCACCTCACCTGTATACGTTTCGCTTACCCCGGTAACAGTGTCGCAAGGGTTGCCTAGGTTAGTTACCTGTAATGTTTTTGAGCCTACCCAGCCATAACCGTTATAACCAAACACTTGATAGCTTCCCGTATCGCTAATAGTAATGGTGTTGGTAGTATCGCCATTATGTAGCCAAAAATACTGGCTAAAACCACTATCTACGGCAAGTGTAACGGTGTTGTTGGCAATATCGCAAGTTATTTCAGGCCTATCGGGTTGCCAAGGTAAGTCAAAGCAAAATGCACGATAGCTAAAATACCCTGGGGGTAAGTTTATGCTCAGCACCTCTTCGTAGTTGTCGGTTACTTCTACTATGGGGCTAAAAAAGTTGTTGATGTCAGCACCCCAATTTATCAATCGGTTGCCATTGGGCAATACTTGCTGGCTTCCTATCGATATGCTCTCAATGTTGTTTGTATACTCCCATACCATAGTGGCGGTGCCATTATTTTCATCCAGTTCATATTCAATGGCTCTGGCCACAGGTGGGTTGTGGTAGGTGCCATTATCTAATATGGTAACATTGCCATTGGCCAGTACTATGGCATGGTGCTGAAGCTTAAAGCCATTCAAGGTGTCATCCACAAAAGCAAAATCGCTGTTTTTGCCGCCTAAGCGCCACATAATATTACCCGTCTGCCTGTTTATTTTTACCACCTCATTAAAGTTGCGGAGGGATATGATTAGGTTGCCATTATCATCAAGGCTTATTGAGTTAGCGTGCATAAAATCTACAAACGCCGTGTCGTCAAGATTGGTGTAATCCATATCGCCAATGTCAAAATAATCAAACCCATTCCATTGGAAAACGATGTTGTCAGCACTGTCATATATAAAAATAACGTTCCCCTCTACAATGGTTTGTTGGCTCATTTGCAATGTGCCTTGTATTAGTAAAGAGTCTAGGTTCATAGTGCGATAGTCGTAGCCCATTACATATTTGTAACCATCGGCGGTAAGCAACAACTCATGCGAATCGGAGAAGTAGGGCGGATTTATTTCGACAGAGTCAACTATGCGAAGCGTACTGTCAAGCACGTAGTGTTTAGTATTTGGAGCGGCTTGATTGTGAAAGGTTAGCTGGCCATTGGGCTGCAGCTTAAAATCGAATACAAAGTTGAAAAATTGATTTGAGTTACCGGGCAAACCTTTAAAAAACAATGATTCACCGTTTTTGTCAAAAATCATTAATGCAGACCGAAACTCAGGATCTACTAAATTAAAGCCATCATGCGGGGCTATAAAATAATATTCACAACTGGCGTCATGGTTTGGGCTTACCGTTAGTATTTGTTTAACATCTATTGGGTAAATAGTATCTATTTGGGCAGCAAGGTTATAAGCCAGTGCCAGGTATATGATGCTAAGCAGTAGTTTTTTCATGATGCAGGTTTAGCCTTTTTATTGTTCGTGGGGCATGTTAAAATGCACCGTGTAATAGTTAAGTAATAAGGGCACTTCGTAAAAGCTATAATCCAATTCTTCAATTTTAAACTGACCCTCAACGGGTACAAAGTTAAGCGATACACCCTTTACTAATTTAAGATACGAACTTATAAGGTCAATTCGATGCTGCGACATTACCAATATCACATTGTTGGGGTTTTTAGCACAGTACTCAAAAAAAGCGGTAAACTCTGAGGTGCCAGTAAGTGATTCTAAATGTTTTTTGTTGGTAGGAAAAAGGCTCATATAAAAATCGCCAAACATTGTTGCTTCTGGTTTAAGTGCTCTTGAGGTATTGTCTGTGCCAATTTCATCTTCAAGTACCACCATCGAAAAAAAGTCAAAAACCAATAGTTTTTCAGCGAAGAGGTCATTCATTTCTGTTACTATTTCTTGCTTGAGAGCGAGGCCTCCTTGCCTATGTTGTTTTATATCGGCAAAGGTTTTTAGTTGCACACCCGCTATGCCCAGTATTGTCACTAGCGCAATGCTCACTAGTGGCAACAGCTTTGGCAAAGACTTATGCTCTGTTTCGCGCCATACTTTTAGGGCTAAAAACAAAAAGCTGAAGAGCGAAAAGAATGCTAGGGGCGCCGCCAATTTGTATATCATTTTTACCGCTACGCCCAATGAGATAAAATAAACCCAAACAAAAAGAGACCACAACAAAGCTTTCGCAATCCACTTTTTATTAGGCGCCAACAAAAATACCCAAAACAAAAATGCAATATTGGCTGCAGCCATGTACCACATAAACCTACCGTAACCACGGTACTGCATGGGCCGAGGAAATGAAACTCCCTGCCAAAATAGCCCCCATTTGTTGGGTAGGCTACCCAACGCATCGCCATCTAATACACTAGGGTAGGTAATGTTTTTCATATAGGCCAAAGCAGTGTCGGTAGGCTCTGCAAAATAAAAGGTGTAATATGCCATTAGCTTAATAGAGTCTGCTGGGTCGTTAATGTTGTATGAGCCAGGTTTAACTACCATGCCATCGCTAAAGGTATAGATGTATTGGTCTAGTTCTGCTATTTTTTCTTCCTCAGCTGTAATGCTCCGGTCTTGAAAATCACTTCCAACTACTAGCATACCAAAGGTAATGATAATGAGTAGCAGCGAGTATTTGTAGCTTTTTATTAGCTTACCCGGCGAAAAATCTATCAAGCCTAATAATACCACGGCGGGTATAAGCCCCACAAATATGCCTTGATAACGTATTTGCCAGCAAATTAATAACAACAGAGTGAGTAATACATATGCACTAGCTTTTGCCCATTTATGGTTACAATATTGAGGTAGCAACAGCACTAGCAGGGGTAACATTAATGATGAAGATAGCGGATCGTATAAAATGGTACTTTCGGCAAAAATGACCCCCAGTAAACTGCTTGTTACTATGCTTATAAGTAATGCCTTTTTTCCGTTAAAGGCATTTAATAAAGATGCAAAAACAATGTACAAGGTTATAGCCAAGGTAATTGTGCCCGGCACCAATTGAGTAAGGTCAAACCAGTTTATATCAGGAAAGCGCTGATAAAGCCATGCCATTGGCTCAAGCAAAAACCGATTGCTGCCGTTGGTTACAATATAGAATTTATCGATAGGTGGAAAGAAAAGCCCCTGTAGCATTAAACCAGCAAAAATGCCATCCCCAATGGTAACGTAAACGCCAAAAAAGCATATGAGGGCTAAGGGTATGGCTACTACAGCCAAATATCCTGCAAAATGTTTGGTAGTTGTTGGTTTCATGTGTTCCCTATCTGAACAAAACCTTTGTTTCAAGCAATTGCAAGTTAGTTAATTTTAAAACGTTAGCGGCCTTGCAACATTATACACTAGCTATACCTTGCAGTAATTAATGGTATTTTTACCAAATTAGCTAAAGATGTGCAGCACGTGCTCCAAAACATAAGCAACAAAAACCCACTGGTACTGTCTTTTTTATGGGCATTATTGCTACATGCATGCTGTTACGTTTTTTGGGGCCTATATTTCGGCGAGTATACTGATAAGTTTTTAATGGCTTATGTAGATGGCAGCTTTAGCGGTGGCATCGCTAAGCCGGTGCATTATAATTATGGCTTTCTTACAGGCATATCCAGTATTATGGCAGCTGGGTACAACTTATTACCACAGTTTAACTGGTTTGGCATAGTAGGGCAAAGCCTGTTGCTTATGGCCACTACGGGGTTTGTTTGGTTATTGCAGGCCTTTTGGCTCGGTTTGCATGGTCGCAGATGGTTAGCTATTGGCATTATATTTTTCTTATTGTCTTTTTGGTGCCCACACATTGTGTTTTACCGCACTACAGAGCTAGGTTCATTAGCATGTGGTATAGGTATTCTAGGTCTTGTAGCCACCTATTTGCCCCAAGTAAAAGAGCTGTTTTCGGGTTTAAAAGCATCGAGGGTGTTTTTTACCTTCCTGTTGTTGGTTTCAATATTTTGCCGAATGGAGCCTGCTTTAATGTGTGCGGGTGTAATGATGCCTTTTGGCTTGTGGGTGGTAGGCAACAGGATAGCTCGTTTGGGTTTGCTTAAGGTTGGTTTTTTGGTATTGCCTGTGTTTGGCGGCGCATATTTGTTATACATGGCCGCTCCTTTGCCAGGCGATGTGCTGTTTAGGGATACGAGGGTATATACGCATACTCTTTGGGATTTTGGGCAAGATGAAAGATTGTATAAACTTACCTCCCCGGCCGATAGTATTAAGTTAGAGGCTGCCCTTGAATATTTTATATCAGATGAGGTTGAGTTGAGCCCAGCCTTTTATGAGCGTATTGGGGTGTTACCGCTGGAAAAATCATTGGGTTCATTTGATAAGTACTTGGTAGGGTTTGATTTGAGAGTGGCCAGAGCCATAGGCATTTTGAAGCAACTATATATGGCTCAACCGGTATTTTTAATAGCCTATTTAATGGCCTTTTGCGTGGCAATGCTGTTGCTTGTTTGCAACCGCAGCAGGCATTGGTGGAAACTTGTGCTGGTAAACATTTGGTTTGTGCTATTGCTTTTCGGGGTAACGGTATTTATGAAAATGGAAATGCGGGTATTGGCGCCATTGGTGCTATTAGAGCTTATAGGTCTTACTGTTTTTAGCACCTTTTTGCTACCTGAGGGCTGGCAGTCTTTGAGGCGAAATGTGGTACTATTATCACTTGCAGGCTTATTGTTTATGGTGCCAGCAGCCTTAATGGTATCAACATTGCATACCGAATCGCAAAATTTTAAGACTGCTAGCCAAAACATTAATGCTTTCAAAACCGAGTTGGCACAGCCAGGCTTTCAAAACCGAATCTTGGTTTTCCATAGTTTTGCTTGGCAAATGCTTCATGCTGATATTTTTGATGTTAACCAATTTGCAGGCAACAGTAATTTTTTAGCAATTGATAACGGGGAGCTATACATGTACCCACAGTATAAATTAGCTATGCAACAATGCTGTGGGGGGTATACCATGCAGCATTTAGTCAACTATCTTTTAGAGCACAAAGAACAGGTAATTTTTGTGTCGGATGCGGGTCGTATGGACTTAATGGAGCGGTATATTGAAACCGTATATGGAATTACGTTTAATACCAAACCTGCATATCCCGAGTCGGTTTTAAACAATCCTATTAATGGGGCAATGTTGCCCGGCTATGCCGATCATTTGGCCTTCTCCTACTTCGTGTTTGAGTAGGAATCCTTAATGGTGATGGTGGTGTTCATTTTCGCCAGTATTTTCGGCTGGTGCCAGTGGAAGCGCTTTTATCTTTTCAAGCGCAGGGCTTTCATCGTTCTCGTTCCAAGAGTAATATTTATTCAAAGCCAAGTTAGTGGCTTCGCTTTGCTTACCAGAAGGCCAAGTTATTTTCACGCTCAATATGCTTTCGGCTTTTCCTAAACCTATATGTTGCTCAAAGGGCGAAGCCCCGTAACTTCCGCCTGTACTCACGGCGCGGGTTATGCTTTTTGTACGGCCTTGTTCAATATACGCTATTATTATATTGGCACCTATTGCGGGCTTGTTACTTTGCTCTCCTGTCAGTTTTAAACTTATCCAACTGGCCTTGTCAGTTAAGTTGCTTTCAAACAATGCGTTCCAAAAATAGTCACCAAAAAAAAGGCCCCCGAGCTCAACATACATATCCAAGTCGCCATCCCTGTCCAAATCGGCCATAGCAATACCGTGGCATTTTTGCAAGTGCCCAGTACGCGAAGTGGAGGTTACATCGGCCCACCGCTTACCCTCCACATTCTTTAGCATTATATTTTGAAACAGCGAGGTAAGCATACCTGCACCTGTGCCCAAGTATAGGTCAACAAATCCATCGTTATCCAAATCTCCAGCATTAATGCTCATGGCCATTATGCTTTGTGGTAGCATAAAGCTTGGCTCGGCTATAAATGTGCCGTTTTTTTGGTTGATGTAAGTATATGATGGGTAAATAGGCTCAATATCATCATAGTACTCTTTAGGTATCTCATCTTGGTTAACGTGGTATCCGGCAACGAAAATATCAGGCCATCCATCGTTATTAAAATCAGCTGCCACAGTAGGGAAACTGAATATGGGTTGTTGAATACCTGCAGTAGCTGATACATCTTTGAACGAGATATTACCTTCAGTGCTGGTATTTTGGAAAAGTCGGTTTTCGCCATTAAATATCGAAAGGTAGATGTCTTGTTTTGCGTCTTTGTTGTAGTCCAAGGCAACAACACCCTTTACCCATTCCGTTACATCAAGGCCAGAAGTGCTTGTTACATCAATAAAGGTTTCGTTACCATTGTTGCGGTATACTTTGGTGGCATGCTTGGGGTTTTTGTCTTTCCAGTTAGGGTTGTCAATTGCATCAAGGTTCCCAGTTTCGTACCCAACAATCAAATCTAGATAACCATCATTATCAAGGTCTGCCCATACTGCGGTTTGGCTTGGGCTAAACTGCAGTAACCCTGCGCTAGCAGTAATGTCTGTAAAGGTACCATCGCCGTTATTACGGAGCAATGATTCAGGTTGGTTGCCACCATCACCTAACCATCCACCTCTGGTAATAAAAATGTCTGTGTGGCCGTCATTGTTAAAGTCGGTTTGCATGGCATTAGTGCCACCGGTAATGCCTTGCAGCCCAGCACTATCGGTCATGTTCTTAAATGAGCCATCGGGCTGGCGAATAAAAAGTCTTACATCGCTATTAAGCGGGTTGTCGGTATCAAACAAATCTAAAAGGCCGTCGTTATTAAAATCTTCCACTATAGCGCCACCAAAATGGCCTGGCTTGTTTATGCCTAAACCCTGCGCTACATCACTAAATACCGGAAACGTCTCTATGGTATCTCTAAATTTTTCAAAGTTTACATACCATTCCTTTGCTACATTATCGGGGTAGTTGCCAATTGCCATTGCCGAGAGGTTTAACATCCACTTGGCAAGTGGGGTGTTGGGGTTTTCCTGCAGTATTTTAGCGTAGAGCATAAGTGCCACTTTTGCCCCTTCTTTATCAATATGCTGAGCCTCGTTGTTAAGGGGCATAATGCAAGAGCTTTGATTATGATAGTCTCGGCAGTTATTGGTTTCACCAAGCCTAAAGTGGGCAATTGCTGCCCATTTCAGTACATTCAAACCAAACGGCCCGCTGGCTTTAGCGCCATTAGGCAAATTTTGTGCACTAAACTCATAAAAAAGCATAATAGCCTCTTGCTCTCTACCAGCCGACATTAATTGTATAGCAAGTGCGAGCTTTTCATCTTGATTACCCTTTTTTACCGACTCCTCAAGCCGTTTTACATACAAGTCGTTGCGCGTGTAGTTTAAGTCGGGGTCTTCATTTAGGTAAAGGTCGTTTAGCAGTTTTTTCATGTCAAACTGCTCGGGTGGGTTTTGTTGAGGGGTTCGGCTACATGAACTCAACATTAGCAAAAGGAGTATTAAGTATGATAATTTTTGGAACATCTTAAAAGCTATATTAGGCAATGGCAATAAAAGTAACACAATTAATAAACATAGCTGTTGGCTATAGTTGCTCCATTTAAATTGGTTTATTTTACATTATACTATTGCAGTGCGGCAAATGGAAGAATTGGTAAAATATTCAATAGTAATACCTGTGTTTCAAGCTAGGGAGTATATTCATGCCTCTGTTACTCAGGTAGTTAAAGCTATGGATGCCATTGGCCAGCCGTATGAAATATTGCTGGTTGACGATAATAGTAGCGATGGCACGTGGGATGCCTTGCAGCAGGTTAAATCGCGGTTTAACAATGTGCGTATCATTAGCCTTAGTAAAAACGTAGGCCAAACACCAGCAACTATGGCTGGTGCACAACTTGCAAAAGGAGCGTTTATTATTACTCTTGATGATGATTTACAGCATCCGCCCGAGGAAATACCCAAACTGATTGCAGCCTTTAACAGTAATGAGGTAGACGCGGTTTTTGGTGATCCAGAGATAAGGTATCATCCCAACAAGCAGCACCCTATACTAGTGGCAATTGGTAAGTTTATGTTTCACTATGTATATTTGCGGCCCTATAGAAAGCTTAACTTTTTTACCACCTTTAGGCTGTTCAGGGCCGATTTGTTGCGTGTTAATGGTGGGCCATGGAGCCATTTGTTTTTTATATGGCAGCTACACCCAGCTCGCGCTATGCATGTGCCCACCAAGCATATCGCGCGCCGGCAAGGCCAATCAAACCACACGTTGATAAAGCTTATTAGGCATTTTGCTCCTTTTTTATGGTATTTTTTGCTGCGCTCGGTTTGGGCTTTGCAAGTGCTATTGCTTGTAGTTGCGGCAGGGTTTTATATCAATCAATACCGGCTAGAAAATATAGATTTAAGCCAAGGGCGCTCGATTTTAGTTTTAGCTTTGGTAACAATAGTAGTTAAGTTTGCTATAGTTGCAGTGCTTAAGCGCATGGAAAGGATGAATTTCACCTTTAAGGAGGGCTAAACAGAACTATCATGATAACTTTTTCTGAGAAAGAGAGCAATGTTTTAGGGGTACGGGTGGCCAGGGGAGTTTTGAACCATAATTGGCAGCCTACCAATTTATTGGCAGATACCTTGCAGGGTGGTTATGATTTTTTAAGGCTTAAGATTCCCTCAACCGATGAACAGGTTTTTGAGAAGCTTGACAAACTTGGCATGCACTATAGTCTGCATAGCATTTTGGTGCGCAACAGTGTTGCTATAAACCAAGGGCATGCTGCACTTTACCGGCCACTGCGGGTAACTTTTGAGCTTTATAACGGTAGCAATGAAACTGATTTGAAGCAATTGGTTAAAGATTCGTGGGGTAATAGAACTGCAGTAAACTACCATAATGCCCACTTTAGGCACTGGGTAAGCTATGAGCAAGAAATGGAAGGCTCGGCTGCTTACGCTACCGAGTTTAATTATCGTATTGATTCAAACATGCCCAATTGGATAATATCGCTGCAAGGAAAGCCTATTGGGTTTGTGTTGGGCAAAGTGAGCGAAGAAGGTTTTGAAGGTGTTATGTATAGTATAATACCTGCGTTTAGGGGGCATAATTATGCCGAGGATATTATGTTATTCCTTAAAAAATGGTGCTTTGAGCAAGGCATACCTTGCTTTTATAATGATGTGGTTTTTCAGAATATGGCAAGCTTAAAGAGTATTGTTACCGAATCAATAGTACCAGTTGAGACGTACTTAAATGTAACAGTGAGCGCAATGTTGAATGTACACCACGGGGCATTGCTTGAGATTGACGCTAATGCTATGGAGGGCTTAAGTGGCCTGCCGTTATGGATAGAGGCAAACAAACATCAATGGGAACAGCCGGGTGATATACTTGGTGGCATGCGAACCTCTTTTGGTAGCAATTCAACTCAACTAATTGATTTTGTGCGCGTATCGGTTCCAATAAGGAATGGCAAATCTAAAATAGTATTATTATGCTTAATGCATCAATCGAAACCATTGGCACTAGTGTATTTAACTTACTTGGAATGAGTATTAATGTTGTATGGTTTTAAGTACAGAATAGTAGCGGTTGACAATTAAAATGAACACTTTTTGACGAAAAGACTTGCTTTTTATATTATTTTCTTTAACTTGACGATTAATGTAAAACCTTACAACTAACTGCCGAATGTTGAGCCACAGTGTTTTATATATTTTGTTTTGTACTTGTTTATTGTACTCGTGCCAAACAAAAAAGAACGTTTCGTTAGCCGAAACTAAAGCTGAGCCTATGCTAGAGCTGGTTTCGCCAGAGGTTAGCGGCATTACCCATAAAAATACATTGCTCGAATATGAAGGATGGAATTACTTGGACTATACCTACTTGTATAACGGAGGGGGTATAGCGGTAGGTGATATAAACAATGATGGCCTGCAAGATATTTATGTATCGGCAAACCAAGAGCCTGGGGCCTTGTACTTAAACAAAGGCAATTTCGAGTTTGAAGATATTACCAAGCAATCTGGCATAAATACTAGCGATGGGTGGAAAACAGGAGTAGCCTTTGCCGATATTAATGGCGATGGATGGCTTGACCTATATGTGTGCAGGGCCGGGTTGCCACGAGATGGTGACTTAAGGCGTAATTTGGTTTTTATAAATAACCGTAATGGTACGTTCTCTGAGCGGTCTAGAGAATTAGGGTTGGTTGATACGCTTTCATCGATTAGCGCTAACTTTTTTGACTTTGATTTGGATGGTGACCTTGATATTTTTGTGGTAAACCACTCAACCGACTTTCACCTAACCAGTGCAATGTTTTATAACGGTGCCGAGCCAGACCGGCCCAAGTATGGCGACAATAATCTTTTTGAGCAGCAACCAGATGGCACCTTTATAGAGGTTTCTGATAAATCGGGAATATCCTCAACGCCAAGTTTTACATTGAGTGCCACTGTTTTGGATTACAACAAAGATGGCTGGCCCGACTTGTTTGTGTGTAACGATTTTTGGGCATCGGATAGACTTTACCTCAATAACCAAGATGGTACATTTACCAATATTAAAAGAAAGGCCCTTTCCAGAAATAGTCTGTTTTCAATGGGTTCCGATGCTGTAGATTTTAACAACGACGGTTGGTCGGATATGGTATCTGTTGATATGTTACCTCAAGATAACAGAAGGCAGAAAAGCAAATATAATCAATTTTCAATGGAAACTTTTAGAATGCTTGATAATGTTGGCATTCATAAGCAATATAGCCGAAACATGCTTTTTTATGGAAGCAGTGATGGCACCTTTGAAGAGGCTGGAATGTTGAGCGGCATTGAGGCAACTGATTGGAGCTGGGGCTGTATTGGTGCTGACCTAGATAATGATGGTTGGAAAGATTTGATAATTGTAAATGGCATAAAGCGCGAAGTGCATGATTTGGACTATACTCAGAAAAAGTTTGGTGAATTTGACATGGCGGGCATTTCACCATATCTAGACCATAAACTTGGTATAGTTGAGGGCATGCCAATTGAGTGGGTTCCAAATTTTATATTTAAGAATAATAAGGATTTAACTTTTGAAAACGTATCGGGTAAATGGGGTTTTACGCAGGCACTTTGCAGCAGTGGTTTGGTTTTGGCCGATTTGGATAACGATGGTGATTTAGATGTGCTAGTAAGTAACACTGATACTTTTGTTAGTGTTTACAAAAGCCGATTAAATGACAATCGAAAAACCAACTATATCCGGATAAAACTAGTTGGTGAAGGAAAAAATGCGTTTGCCATAGGGGCTAAGGTAATTATATACACAGGTGATAATATGCAGTACCAAGAGCTACAATCAACCCGTGGATACCAGTCCTCATCTGAGCCCATATTGCATTTTGGGCTCGGCAATTATATTGAGGTTGATAGCGTACAGGTTATATGGCCAGGTAATGTAGCGGTTACCAAATTGAAAAAAGTGAAAGGTAATACCATGCTCACATTAGATCAAGCAGACGGTACTCCTTATATACCAGAGGTAATAGCAGAAGTTGAAAAGCCATTTTCTTTGGTAAGCAATAGCTTTATTCCGTTATCACACACTGAGAATAAGTTTACTGATTTTGACATAGATAGGATGATACCTCGAATGTACTCTGCAGAGGGGCCCGCTATTGCTGCAGCAGATGTTAATGGCGATGGTGACGATGATATATTTATTTCTGGAAGTAAAGGAAGTCGCTCTTCGCTTTGGTTGTCTAGTAATACTGGGTATAAACTTGCTGCAAATCAACCTTGGAACAATGATTTGGCTGCCGAGGTAATTAATGCCGTGTTTTTTGATGCAAACGGTGATGGTAAGTTGGATTTGTACCTGGCTACTGGCAGCAATGAGTATAATGCAGGCGATGCTTGCCAGCAAGATAGGCTGTTTATTAACCTTGGTGGGGGTAACTTTAAATACAGCCCGATGGCTCTGCCACAAATGCATACCAGTACCAAAGCCGTTGCAGTTAGTGATATTGATGGTGATGGTGATTTGGATTTATTTGTGGGCGGTTTTATTGAACCACGCTCATATGGTATATCACCCAGAAGCTATGTGCTGATTAACAACAATGGTGTGTTTACCGATGCTACCAAAAGTGTAGCACCCGAATTGTTGTACCCGGGTATGCTGAATGCGGCAATATGGGCTGATATCAATGGCGATGGTGTTGATGATTTGGTTTTAGGTGGCGAGTATATGCCAATAAGTATTTTTACCAACGAAAATGGCAAGCTGGCCCCATACAAAGCAGCCGATAATGGGTTGGACCCTGAAAGTGGCTGGTGGCATAGCCTAGTGGCATATGATTTTGATGGCGACGGGGATTTGGATATCGTAGCCGGAAACCATGGCAACAATGTTATTTTTGACTGTAGTAAAGAGGCCCCCACTATATTGTATGTAAACGATTTTGATAACAATGGCTCAATTGACCCTGTAATCACTTGTGAGATAGGTGGAGTAAGGGCGCCGTTTTTGGGTCGTGATGTATTTTGCGAGCATATGCCTGAGTATAACAATAAATTTCTTACAAACGAGTCATATGCTACCACGCCTTTTGATAGCTTCTTTACGCCACAATTATTTAGCACAGCTAAAAAGATGATTTTGTCAGAACTTAAAAGTGGATATTTTGAGAACCTTGGCAATGGCAAGTTTGCATTTAAGCCATTTATTCCTTTGGCGCAGCTGGCTCCTGTGTATGGTATAGAGCTGTTAGATGCCAATGGGGATGGTTTTATGGATGTGCTACTTGCCGGAAACTCAAATACCGACCATTATCTTTATGGCAATGCAGATGCTGCTAAAGGGCTGTTGCTTATTAATGACGGCAAGGGCAACTTTAGCTACAAAACATTTGAAGAGACAGGGTTTAAAGCAGATAAGTATGCACGCGGAATAGTTAAAGCTAGCATATCAGGCGAAACATACTATATTGTTCCAAACAATAACGATACAGCTCAAGTATTCAAGTTTAACGTCTCAAAGCTATTGAACTAATTCCGCTTTCCTGATTTTTACTTTTGATAGTAAATTGTTTGCTACATTGCCGCCTTGTTTCAGTCCCATTTCAAATGCGGGGCGATAATGTATACCCGCATATAAACGACTCATACCAGCCTCATTTGCGGCATCTTTAAACGAGTTGAATGTGCGAGGCGGGCGATTGTATGGCACATTGGTAGAGTCGGTATACGTAAGGGTATCACCAAACAGTTCAGTTAGTACTGTTGCCGCCGACATCGATATTACGCTATGCGCACTAGTATGTTCCGGAAACATTGGTGTTTCAATCAAAGGCTTCCACTCTGGGTCAATATAACGGTTTATGTACGTTTCGGGGCGCACCAAGTTTGATGTAAATTTCTCATGCCAGGCACTTATAAAACCATCAGCTAGCGCAACCGAAACTAACATGTATGCCTCCATGCTTTGGCATAGATTAGCATTGCTTAGCTCACAAGCATATCTGGTAATATTTATCCAGTGTGCCCCAGGCGAAAACTGCCTGCGCAAAGCCATATAGTGTCCAGCGTTTTCTGATACTAAGGGGTTGCAATCCCAAAATAGCGCTATCGGTAAATGATCGGGTTGGGTATTGTTTACCGTTTCATAAACTTCTAAGGCATAATTATAAAAATCAGAACCTTTTTCAGCGCTAAATGGAGCCGCCAAGCCTGGTGAAAACTCACCTGGGTTTTCCATAGCAAAAGGCCTTATCGTTCCCCAATATGGCTCCAAAGCAGCAATGTATTTTGGCGGCGTTGGTATCCATGCAGCTGGGTTGTCATAGTCTACCTCATACCGAGGCATGTTACGGGTTTCTTTGAAATTATCTTTTTTAGACCATGCAATAATAAATGCGCCCGCCTTTTTACCCCAGCTTATTGAGCTATCAACAACGGCTTGGTCAAGGTTCGCGCTTAGTTCTTTAATTAAACTGTCGGCCTCTGCATCAATAATGTGGTCGCGATATACGATACTGTTAGCGGCATCTCTAAAAGCAGCAACCATTGAAATAGTTGCATTTATCTCAACATTTGGGTTCGGTATGGGTAGCGTATCCAGCTCGTTTAGTTGCCCGCCCAACGATATTTTGGTGCTGTCTGCTGGCAATAAAGCCTCATACGCCGCAATGTTGCTGTAGGCAAAAGCCCTGCTCGCCACTGGAGGAGCGAAACCATCTTGCAGTAGGGCTTCGGTAAGTGCCCAGTTAAGCCTCTGTATTACAGAAGCTTGGTCAGTAAATGTTATACCCTTTTCTGTTGCTGTAGCTGAGGTACATGCGTAATAAGTAGAAACAATTCCACCTAATAATACGCAAACAACCAACGTTTTTAACAAACTAGAAATTCTCATTGCTGAAACATTAGTGATAGTCAAATTTATACTTAATTGACGGTTTGAACAAACCGTGCAGAAACTGTAGTCTTTAAAATAACCATTTTCACTTACAATAGGTACTATTTAATGGAGTTTAATACCCAAGCATAGGTTTTACTTAAGCCCTCTTCAAGGGTTGTGGTAGCCCTCCAGCCAGTGGTGGAGTGTATTTTTGATACTTTTGGCACTCTTCGCATAATGTCTTCAAAGGCATCACCAAAGTTTTCGTTTGTATCCACGGTTTCGATGGATAATACCTTGCCTGATATGGCAACAATGGTGCTTAGTACTTCGTGTACGGTGTGTTCGGTATCATTACCTACGTTAAACACCTCGCCATCGGCATTGGGTTCCATTACTAACTTGATACAAGCTAATACAGCATCATCAATATACGTAAAACAACGGGTTTGGGCGCCCGAGTTATGCATTACCAGGTTTTCTCCTTTGGCCGCTCTCAATATGTTTCTAGATACTACAAAAGCTTCCGATTGTCGGGGGCCGTATATGTTAAAAAATCTAACTATACATCCTTTAAGGCCTTGTTGCTTAAAGGCCCCGCGCACGGCATGTTCCGCTGCACTTTTTGAGCTACTATAGCTCCAACGTTCAAAACTTGTTGAACCAAGTACCCGATCATCGTCTTCAGCCCAAGGCACGTTTGGGTTTTTGCCATATATTTCGCTGGTGCTACTAAAAAAAAGATAGCAGGCATGCTGCAGGCAGGCGTCAATTATGTTAAGCGTACCTACTACATTGGTGCGCACCACATCAATAGGGTTCTCCATGTACCGTTCAATACCAACTTGAGCAGCCAGGTGGAATACTTTGGAAAAGGAAGAATCGATTATTGTTTCTATCAGGGCCTTATCGGTAACGTCGCCCACGATGTATTTAAAATTAGCATGCCCAATAATGGAGTGGATGTTTTGTGCTTGATGTTTGGGTGAAATATCAAGCCCAATAACCTGGTAACCTTCGTTAAGCAATTGCCCTGAAAGGTGACTGCCAATAAAGCCGTTGCAACCTGTAACTAAAATTTTTTCACCAATCATAAATTAATAAATAGCGGCTTCATATAACTGCAAAATAGATAAAAAAACCTACAAGGTTGCTCCCTTTTACCGTTTGCTTTTATTTTCCATCTTCAAAAAAACGATAGATTTCATTACAAACTTTATTTACTTGCTCCTCTGTCATGCCTACCCACAATGGCAGTGTAAGGGTTTCAAGCGCTAACAATTCAGCTTCGGGCAAACTCACCTGTGCCCACGGTAAGCTGGCATAAGCGGGCATTTGGTGTATGGGTGTAGGGTAATGCACGCCACTTGCTATTTGCTGTTTTTCAAGGTGGCTCCTCAATGCATCTCTGTATTTAGTGCGCACCACAAAAAGATTTGTGGCGGGCTCTAAGTTAGGCTCGGTAACGGGTAGTTTAAGCGGGGTGTCTTTTAATTTATGTGTGTATAACGCGGCTAAATGCCTTCGCTCTTGCAAGAAGCGCTCAAAATGGTCAAGTTTAAGCGTTAATATCGCTGCTTGCATATCGTCCATACGGCCTGTAGTGCCACAATATTGGTGCAATTGGTGACCAGTTTGACCATGATTGCGTAGGGCTCTACATTTTTGTGCGTATGCTTCGTTATTGGTAAAAATAACTCCTGCATCACCGGTAGCAGCAAGGTTTTTTGTAGGATATAGGCTTACCGCAGTAATAGGGGCAAAGCCACCTAGCAGCTTGCCATTTAGCTTTGCACCGAATGATTGTGAGGCATCTTCGATTAGTATATTGGTATTGGAGTTAATAGCGGCTGATGCATTGCCGTACAAGTGCGAAGCTAGCACCGTATTTTCAGTAAACACTTTAGGCATTTGCCAATTTTTGGCATCGGTATCTACCAAATGGGGCTTGCCACCTGCTGCAATAATAGCTTCGGCAACTGCAACAAAGGTATTGGCATTAATGGTTACTGAATCGCCAGCGGCTACACCAGTTGCTTTAAGGCTCAACTCGAGTGCCATAGTGCCCGATGACACCGCAATGGCATATTTGCATCCCATATAACTTGCCGCAGCTTCCTCAAACTTTAATACGGCAGGGCCACTAATGTAAGTGCCACTTTTAAGCACCCCTTCAAGTGCTTTGTTGATGTTGTGGTACCCTATAATGGCCAACTCATTGGTTGGGTTAAACATAGGGATGGCCTGGGTAGTTTTGGAATGGGTAAAACTAGGAGTAGTGCTCATAAGCTATAGCTAAATGCCATCAGGTAACATAAAGGTACAAAACAAGATTACTTGATGCTAGGTTTTGAGGTAAGTTGCCATAAAACCACCACATAGGCAGCTAATAGGGCAGAGATACCCATCACAATTTTATAGTCAAGGCCCAGCAAATCGGTTGCCATTATAAAAGGGCTAGGGGCTAAAGTGCCCGGTTGCTGCGTAAATTGCTGCGCTAGCATGTATAATGGCAAATAAATTATAACCGCCAACACGAACCACTTAATGCTGAAAAGGGAATTTGTAAAACCCTCAAGCCGCCTATATAGGGCAGGGTTTATCTTACCCCAATCAATAAATAATAGATAAACGATGTACTGAAAATGGAAAGAGATATTAAAGATTAGGAAGGTAGTGGTATGGAAACCTATTGCCAGCAATAGCCATAGTCTAAACCACCGGGGCTTTACAATTGCAGCAAGAAACAATAATTCGAAAAACACGGCTCCCCAATCCATTACTTCCCACACTATTGGGCTGGTTATATTTATCATCCATGTTGATAGCAGTTTCAAATCGCCGATTACATAGTATTGCGTAAAAAAGTGCCCTCTAGTGGCATGGGTACTTGTATCTAACCAACCGCCTAATAATTTTGGTAGGCCAGCACTAAACATACCAAACCCCAATAGCAGAGCCATCATGGTTACAGGCCAAGTGTTGATGTTAGCGCTGTGGTTATTGTTTTTATGTTCATCAATTGAAAACTTGTTACCCCAGTTACCAAATGCCATGAACAACGGCACCAGCCACACAATTAAATCTTGCCCAATTAAGCCATAAGAAAACATAAAGGATTTGCCTACTACAATAGCAATAAACAACGTGATGGAAACCCACCTAGTGTACCATCCAAACAAAAGGGCCATGCAGCATACTACCACTAACAAGCTTAGCCCTTGCAAAAACCAATATGGCGGAAAACCTGAAAAAAAAGCAGCTATCGAATACGCCGGGGGATTAAAAAATGCATCGGGGCTGTTGGTTATCCATTCAAAATTAGGGATTCCCCAAACAAGTAAATATGATGCATACAGGATGCGATAAAGCCCTAGTGCTTCAGCACTCAAAGGGAACGACGTAAAAATCCATCGATCGAGCCAATGACTATATGTTGGCTGTATATTACTCATCAAGTAGGGGTAAAATTAAGGTGTATTGTATGCTAACCTCTGGGTTGCTGGGGTTTTCTTTATTGTATTGGTAGCTTATGGTTTCTACCTCTAAAAAATCAATATCTTTTGTGCCAGTAACTGATATCAGCCTTTCGTGTATCCAATGCTTCGTGCTTTTATCAAGTACTATAGTATGGCTAGCTCTGTTTGCCACAAAAAGGTGGTTCATGGTGTGCCTCGCAAAATACTCAGGCAATACATTGAATAAGGTAGTGTATTTTACTGGTATTCGTTGCTGGTTTTGGGTAATTGCATATAGGTTTCTATCGGTGTAGTACAAGCTTGTATGGTTATCAAGTACAGGTTGGAAGCCGGGCAAGTGCAAGCATGGGTATACATTACCCTGCGTTAATACCATATATAACTGCAACGGGAGAATAAAGGCTACTAGAATAAAAGCCACCCTTATGTGTTTGGTATACGGGCTTATTGTTTCGGGATCCATACTTCCATTTCACATTTGCAATAGGTATTGTAAACGGTACCCACAAGCGTATAGCTGTCGGGGAAATTGAGTTTGCTTGAAGATAAGCAATTTGCCACGTCAGGATGAATTGCTAAAGGTTTTACCACAAATACGTTAGTTTCTGTTATATCATTTATGTGCCAGCAAGTATTATCAACGGCCTCTTTTACAGTGGCCCTTGTGGTTTCTCCAAAGTACCAAGGTACCTGTGGAGAGTAACCCTGCAACAGGTATACTAGCCCAGGCAAATCATAAAGGGCCAGTATATAGTTACCTGGTACAAAGCCATTTGCAGTAAGTAACTCTTTTGTTTGGGTTACAAATGTTGCAGTGGGGGCGTCAAGCTTCACCTGGTCATGTTGCAATGGTTGCTCAGTTTGAGCAAACATAGATGATGCCATGCCATGAGGTAAATAGTTCGGGTATAAAAACACTTGCAAGAAAACAAGGGCGCAGCCAATAATAGATCCTGATTTTAGGATGCCCGACCATAATCGGGTGCCTGTATGCAGTTGTATGTTGTCCCACAATATAATTAGTAACATTATCCATGCAGGCAGGTAAGAGAATAACGACATGGCCCAGTTGACAGCTGAACCTATGGCACAAACAAAGGGGATGGTAAATAGCACCAAAGTGAGTAAAACTATGCTGCTACTAGCCTTGGAGTGCCGCCAAGTAATGTAACTGCCGCTTATAATGAGCAACAGCATTAAATCGATAAACCGATAATGCCATTGTGGGAAATAATTTGTGGGAAACAAAAATGCTTGACCAACAAAAACTGCTATGCCTATAAGCATGGCCCAGGTTATGCGTTTTTCAAGCGTTGATTTTTTTAATGCTAACAGGGTTCCAAAAATTACCATTAATGCTGGACCTATATTGATGATAAAGTGGAGCGTATCTTTTGCAAGGTAAGTTTTAAGAACTATGTCAATAGGAGAGTAGCCAAGTTGCGATATGCGCTCGTAACTAATGTGGTAATACTCCACAAATTTGGTGAGACTTATTTGGGTACCAAATAGCACCACCGATAATAACAACATGCCTATTGATACACCTATATAACCTATGAGCTTGCCTTGTTTTCTATTTGGCGAAAGCAATGATATTGAAAACCATAGGGCAGCTAAGAGGATAGCACTTGAGAACTTAACAATAAGCTGACTTGCGAGGACGATACCTAGTAAGGTAAAGAAAACAATTGTTTGCCAGCGCTGTGGTTTTTTATTGATTGACTGCCAGTATAAAAGCATGCCGCCACCAGTGCCCATTAATAGATGTGTAACCGAGTCGTATGAGAGGCTGCGAGGATGCTCAGCGTTAAAAGTAGCCATAAAGCCACCAACTAAAAGTGCTGCAATCATTGCTGGAGAATAAAGCTCGGGCAACCGAGCCTTTAAGTACTTTGCGGCACCAATGCCAAGTGCCATAACTGCGCCAACTTCGGTAATGATACCTCCAATGCGCATTGCGGTTATATCCCAATCTACCCAGCCAAAGAAGGTTTGTACAAGGTAGTAGTAGTTTAGGTGCATATCGGGCGCATACAAATGCGCACTATGAAACCACAAAAGGTAATAGCCCTCATCGGTCATTTCAAAGCCCTTGTCAACCGACCAAGCCAATATTGCCAGCTTTACAGCGGCTAGTATTAGCAGCAGCAAAATAACCATGCTGGATTTGTTTTTAGGCATTGGGCGTATGTTACTCCAAATTTAGGTTTTAAACAATACAAATTGGCTATTCGGCGGGTAGGTTCCAATGTATTGGCGCCCATACTGCCAAGCTTTCTTGTGCATAAGGATTGAAGATAGTGCCCTCAAGATAATATGCTTCGGGAAAAGGCACTTCACTATCCGATAGGCAATCAATAACCTGGCTATGGATGCCACTATTAATATAAATCAGCGGTAAGCGTATGTGTTCAGCCAGTTTTAGGTTTTGCAGATGCAGACAGCTATAGTTGCGCGAGTGCTCTACGGAAATAGCATTTTCATCGCTAAAGTACCAAAAGGTTTCTGGTATGTAGCCACCCATAGCCGTTACCGCACCGCACAAGTCTCCAAGGGCCAAAATGGGCCCACCCTGTTTATAGCCGCTTTGGTTGGTAAAGTTTTTCAATTCTTCAAAGAAGTTAGCAGTTGCAGGGTCTAGCACTATCCCATCCAAATAATGCAATCCTTTCACTGAAATGTTTTGCTCCGTAAGTGGGGCGTTCAATCCATAAGGGTTATATACTTGCACTGCCACATAGTTAACAATGCAAAATGCGATTAAAAATGCCATCATTTTTACCATCGCCCCAACGTTGTCTTTAAATAGATAACCCATAAATAAAGCGATAAGAACATACCATGAAGCCAGATAACGGGTAAGGGTTTGTGTGGCGGTATTGCTACTGCCCAATAGCGCCATAAAGGGCAGGGCGCCTATCATAGCTATTAGTATGAGCCATTTCCATTGTTTTTGTTGGGCAAGTTGCTTTACCACTGGTGCACCACAGTATATTATTGTAAAAATGTGCACGGCTATAAACCGGTAGTGAAACTCTGCCAAAAAACCATAGTGTATAGTAAGCGAGCATATGAGCCAAGTGATTATGCCGGCTGCATAGCCTATAAGGTAGCTGGTAGTTTGGTTGTTGGTTTTTGCTGCCAGTGCACGGCAAATAATATAGGCAATTGCCAATGGTATTAAAAAGTATACGCCGTTAAGTACAATATCAACGTACAGGTAACCGCGCACAATAATGTAATATGGCTCGTATGCCAGTAGCCGAAGCAATGCAACTCCCTGGTTGAGGTTGTGCAGCCATAAGGCAAAACCTGTATACCCGTCGAAGAGTAAATACAAGAATGAGGCAAATCCGGCAAACAGAGCAAGCACTAGGGCTATGATAAACCTTTTAGGTTGGTTGGAAAATAGCCATATGAACAATAATACCCACGCAAACAGCAGTATACAGGTAGAAAACTTTACTACCAGTTGAGCACCCAATATTGCACCAATAAAAAACAGCAATACAAGCCCAGCAAGCTGTGAATATTTTTTTAACAGATTGACACCAGAAAAATACAGCATTACAGCACCACTTATTGCTAGGGTGCTGAAATAGCTAAAATCGTTATAAGAGAATGCTCTTGGGTATACCGATAAAAATGCTGCCCCCAAAAACGTAAACAATACTAAAGGGGCAATTGGAAATTTTTTTTTCATAGCACTGGCGGCCCGATAAGAAAAAAAGCGGTGCATGCTATACGCGAAAAATAGCGTTGCTAAAGTTTCGGTTCCTATTGCTAGATATCTTAATGGCAAAATGCCATATTCTTTAAGGGGTATTAGGGCTGCCATTACATAGCTATAATAGTTGTGTGGCTCCGTTGGATATTGATCAAAAAAATTAAGCATCAGGATGTATAGTCCCTCATCCCAAATGTCAAAACCTTTATTGGCTCCCCACAATTGTATGCCAAGTTTTATAGCCGATAGCAATAGCATAACATATACCAACAGTATAGGTAGCTGGCCTTTTTTATTATCGCCATTAATTGGCTGTATACTATTAGTTGGCATGCCGTGAAAATAAGCAATTACCCGCTTAGCTTTGTATTTTGGTTATCTTTGGCTTAGTGAGGTTTTGTATTTGTATATGCACCTACGCTCCACGCAACTATGGCAATTGTAATTAACCCATCTTCCGTTACCATTAAGGTGTTTGGCCTATTCTTGCTTTTTTTTGGCTTGTTGTTTGTGCAATTTCCTTTAGCGGGTTCATTGCCTGGTTATGTTGATACTTGGTTATATGTGGCCTTGTTTAATGATTATGGTAATATTATAGAGTCATGGTTTACTGGCGAATCGTTGGGCCATTGCCTCTATCCAGGTGCTGCGCCTTATGCCTATTTAGAACCATCTTTTGCATCGGCAGCGTTTTTTTTATTCTTCAAGTTACTCAGGTTTGATGATTTATGGGCGTATTACGGTTTCTTGGTGAGCATTTTTGCGCTCAATGCCACGGCTGCTTTTGTGCTTGCAAGGCAATATATTGGCGATATTGTACCTTCCCTATTTACGGCGTTGGCTTTTGCTGTTTGCAGTTTTGCCTTCGGTAATATCGAGAACCAGAATACACTGGCATATTTCCCGGCACTGGTTTGCATTTACCATTTCCGCCAATATTTAATGCACCGCATGGGCGCAAACCTTATTGCGGCCATGGTTATTGGTGGGTTGCAAATATACTTTGGCACTTACACCTTTATTTTTCAGTCGCTGGTTCTCTTTATAATCGGCTTGGTGCATTATCGCGAAATGTTTTTTGCTAACGCTTGGGTAAAAGTACTAATGGCATTGCCCATTTACATATTGCTTGTGTTGCCCTACATGCTGGTATATTTATTTAATCCAGAGCTTGACGAGTTTTTCAACCCATCGCGGGGAGACAATAGTGCATTGGAAGCATTTAGCTTAAATTTAAATGACTTGTATAGAGTGCTGCCCAATAACCTACTTTATCCTATTCAGCACGATTTGCCCCAAATATTTGTGTACAATCTGCGTGCGGCGAGCTTAGGTGTGGTGTTTTACGCATTCGCTATTATTGGTTTTTGGGCTCGGCCAAGTTTTAGGTTCGAAGTTGGTTTAATAGCCATTATGTCCTTCATTATAGCGCTAGGGCCAGCTATCACCATCAACAACCAGCAAATTACTATGCCAATGGGCTACTTGTATCAAGTTAGCGATTTAGGGGCCTTCATTCGTCATCCTGCTCGAATGTTTTTTATTACCATTACCATGATGGCTTTATTTTCTGGCTATGGTATTAAAGTTATAGCTGGTTATACCAGATTGCCGGTAGTATTATTATTGGTTGGTGCTAGTACACTATTTGTGCTAGAGAATGTGCCATTCCCTTTCGAGAAATATGAATCTAAGCAGTATATAGTTGAAGGTAATCCTTATGCAGCAATAGGTACAAATGATAGTTTAGCGGTGGTATTAAGTCTACCCTCAACACTCAATTTTGATAATGATGATTTAGGCAAGCCATTTAATCAGTTTTCCAGAGAGTATATTTATATGTATTGGCAGAGCAAGCACAAGCAGCACAGTTTAAACGGTGCGGTAGCATTTTTTTCACCCAAGCGGCTGTTAAATGCATCGTTTACAGAAATGTTGCCAAATACTGAGGTGCTGGAAAGATTGATTAGGGATAATAACATAAGCTATATTGTTTATCATCCATACTTAGAGCTACCCAACGAAGAACCGTATTTGGATTTCTTGAAAGAAAGTGCGCTGCTACAGTTGATTGATGACTCAAGTACAAATAAGGTTTTTAAGGTGCGTTAACCACTTTAATTGGGCAATTATTGAATGCTTATTAGTATTTTAACCCAAAAGTATTGCATTGAAGGCACTCGTTACAGGCGCATCTAAAGGTATTGGCCAGGCACTGGTTAGAGAGCTTGTTGCAGCCGGGCACCAGGTTTGGGGTGTTGCGCGCACAGAGGGGCTTTTGAGCGAGCTTGCCCTTGAGTTGGGCAGCCAATTTAAGTACATAGCAGTTGATCTAATTGCGGATACCGGAGTAACTGCTGTACTGCAAGCCCTTGATGCTGCTGATTTTTACCCCTCAGAGGTTTTTTTAGTGGCCGGTGTATATAGCAGCGATGATGAAACCTTTAGCACGCCTAACCACCAACAACTTATGATGGATTGTAATTTTATGGCTCCAGTAAAACTATACGATGCGCTGATGCAAAGACAGCATCCGCCCAAACACGTAGTAGCGGTATCTTCTATTTTTGCCCTGTTGCCCGACCCCCTCAATCCGGCTTATGCTTTGGCAAAAACTCAATTGGCTCAATATTTTATCCAAGCAAATGGTAAAGGCGGTATTCGCACTAAAGTAGTTTATTTGGGGCCCGTAAATACAGCGATTAATAAACATGCCAAGCGCCGTAAAAGCCTAATGGCTATTGAGCCTATACAGGTAGCCCAATTCTTGCATGGCTTACCCAAAAAAAGTGGGGTGTCGCACATTTATCCTTTCAGTGCGGGCATTACTTATCAAATTTTGCGCTACCTTCCCGAAAGTGTTTATACTGCCTTGATGAATAAAGCTCGCCGTTAATGCCTGAACCTATTAAATCTATACCAGAGTTGTCAGTAGTAGTATTATGCTACCGAGCGGGGTATTACATAAAAGATTTTGTAGCCCAGCTTGAGCAGGAGTTGATTGAGGCAAATATTGATTTTGAATTGATTTTAGTGGCCAATTACGAAGCTGGTAGCCAAGATAACACCCCAGAAATTGTAACCAAGCTAGCAGAAAATAAGCCCAGGTTTACAGTTATCTCGAAGGAAAAAAAAGGAAGGATGGGCTGGGATATGCGCTCTGGTTTAGAGGGTGCCACAGGCAACCACATAGCAGTAATTGATGGTGATGGGCAGATGCCTGTGAGCGATGTAGTAAAGGTGTACCAAATGTTACTGGCTGGGAAATATGATTTGGCCAAAACATACCGCGCCCAAAGGCAAGATGGCTTCTATCGAACAGCGTTATCAGCGGTATACAATTTATTGTTTAAGCTACTCTATATGCCTGGTTATCCCTTGCACGATATCAACTCGAAACCAAAGGTAATGACCAGAAAGGCTTATAATAGTTTCAATCTAGTGTCGAGTGATTGGTTTACAGATGCAGAAATCATGATTGAAGCGCTTAAAAACAAGCTAAAAATTGGCGAGCTATCTACTATCTTTTACGAAAACGAGCGTCGAAAAACATTAGTGGGTTTCGATACTGTAATTGAATTTATTTATAATTTGTTTTACTACCGCTTCTTCAAAAAGAAATGAATTGACAAATCGAATTAGCCTGCCTGTTTTTGCCGTCAATCTTACTTTCTCAGTATTTATATTTGGGTATGTTTACTTTATGTTGCCAACAACTGTGCTTTCTCGTATAGTTTTGGGGGCCTCGGCACTCTCTACTATAACCCAGTTATGGCTCTTTTTTTCGGCAAGCGCGCAATTTCGTAAGTTCTATTTGTACATAGTTTTTTTGCATGTGTTGTATCTGTTTGCCGAAGTGCTGGTTTATGTATTGGTTGCCTTAAGCATTGTGCGTACAGATGCTCAGTTTTTAGATAACAAACTAGAGGCCAATACCGAGCCTTGGGCACAATATGATAGCATAATAGGCTACAAAGGCATACCGGGTAGTTTTCGTAACGTAAAGTACAGTAACAGCGAGTTGGTTTACGATCATGTTTCGCATATCAACAACCAAGGCTGGTTTAGCGCTAATGAGTTTTTAGTAAACAAACCAAATGGTATCAAAAGATATGCGGTTTTGGGCGATTCCTTCTCAGCAGGATTCAACATACCTATCTCTTGGGTAGATGCAGCCTCTAACCAGCTCGACTCTATTGAGCTTTATAATTTTGCCCTTGAAGGCATTGGTATTAATAACTGGCACTTAATTTATTTTAATGAAATACTAAAATATGATTTTGATGGGCTGATAATAGCGGCATCAAATGAGCAGTATGGTATTCCTGATATGGATAGAAGATTAATGATAATGCACTCTGAGGATGATGCCACCTACATCGGTCAATTTAATGAAGTACCTACCGCCAGCACTTTTTACAGCCAATTGGCAAATATGACCAAAGGATATGCTTTGGTAAGTAATGCCAAAATGGAGCAACTAATTTGTGTGTATAAGCCAAGCTGCGAAAGTGAGTTCTCATGGCCAGCTCCTGACTTGTATTTTTTAAGCACAGCGATAACTGTATTTAAGCAGCTAGGTGCATATTTTAAGCTTGAGCATGACCTTGGACAGTATAAGGAGGCCTTGGCAGCAAGGTTTCCTGAGAGTAAGGTAATGGAGCGTTTTGCAGATTATAAGCAGAAATACCCATATACACCACTGCTAGAGGAAATTGTTAAACACTGCAATCAAACCGGCAAAGAAGTAATATTAGTAACCATGCCCGATGTATCGGGTGTAAATGATAGCGTTTTGGCCCAGCGCACTCATAATGAAATGCAAGTATTGGCCAATGCTATGCAGTTGCGATATTTTAACGGGTTCAGTTGTTTTAAAAGAGTACCAGCCGCTGCCGTAAAAGATTATTATTACCAATATGATTTACACTGGAATCAAAATGGGGCCAGTTTATTTGCAGCTCATTTTGCCAATTGGCTAAGTGCCCAAAACAACCAACCATGAAGAAACCATTGTTTGTTTGTTTATATATATTGATGTTGGGTTTGCTGTTTTACAGCGTTTGGTTTGTTTATCTGTGGCATATTTCAATGCCTATTTATCACTTTACCAAAGCGGATAATAGCTATACCGTAAATATGTATACGGCCGATGAAGTTCTGGGGCATACCCTTAACACAAATACGCACGGGTATTACATTTGGGGCCATGGCGACAGTGTAGCGATTGATACTGATGGAAGGGGGTTCAGAACTTTTAATGATAGTGATACATTGGGAGGGTTACTATTCTTTGGCGATTCATTTACCTTATGTGAAGAACTCGAAACGCCATTAGCATACCCATACTTAGTCGGCAATAGCTTAAGCCAGCCAGTAAGTAATGCAGCAGTAAGTGGTTATGGCTATGCCCAAATGGTGCTAAAGGCAAGGGCATTTATTGATAGGGTATCACCCCAAGTGGTTATTTTTCAGGTTTCGCCATGGCTAGCTGAACGGGCGGTAAATCCATACATGCCAGCTTTATTTTTTAAGGTACCATCGCCTTATTACAATCATCAAAAAAATATTTCACCTCCGTTATACATTAGTCCTGTATTTGAGCTCACTCAAAACCAGTTATTAGATAAATACCGTGAAAGCCCAGAAGGGTTGAGCGATAAAGTTGGGTTTGTTTGGCACTTTACACGGCCTGTGTTTCAAAAACAATATTGGGAAGAGTTTAAGCTTATGCTGCCGATAAACAGCAGAGGTGTTAAACCGCTGGGCGATGAAGAAGAAGCAACCGAGCTGGCATTGACAGAAATGATTAAACTATGCCAGGGGCGCAAATTGATTTTGCTGGTAATGGGATATGGCCAAAATGAAACCGATTATTTTCAGTTGCGCTATGGCAAGCTACTTACGGAGAATGTAACGGTTGTTAACGCAGATAAAGCATTATGGAGCCAACCTAATGTATCGGATGCACCATCTTATGAACGTGCATACTGCTTTTGGCATGGCGACCCTCCGGTTTTGATAGATTACCATTTTAATGCGCGTGCAAATGAGCTTATTGCAAAAGAAATGTTGTGTGCACTAACACCTCAGATGAACGACTGCACTAATGAGCTACCATAAACTTGAAGTATTGCTCGGGTTTGCCTGCTATTGTATTTACAATACCAATATAGCTGCCGTTGTTCAATCCGCTTACATCTATATGCTCAAGGTTACTTGTTAATAGCTGCCTATGTACTTCAACCCCCAAGGAGTTGTATAGCACAACCTCGCTAGCTAGTGGTTTGCCGGGGTGGCTAAGGGTAAGTAAATTATTTGCAGGGTTTGGGTAGATTGAGAAAGGCAATCTACTGGTTGACGAAATTGACGTTCCGGTATCAGCAGGGCTGCAGGGGTTTAGCAGGTCGTTTATTACTTTCAATTTAGAACCGAAATAGCCCCTACCATCCGAGTCGCTAACCATTACGTAGTATTCACCGGGCGAGGTAATAGTTATGTTTCGGGTGGTGTCTCCAGTGTTCCACAAATACGCCCGATGGCTGCTAGCCACCGAAAGTGAGGTAGTACCGCCAGTAGTATCGCAATTAATTATCGGGCGCTGCATTTCTATATTCCAAGTAGGGGTTTGCTTATAGGCTCGGTAAGTAAAATAATCTTGCGGCCAGTTAAATTCAGAGACTAGGTTACCGTTAGCATCCACTTCCTCCAAATCGTTCATAAAACCCGGGGCATAGCCAGCTCCCCAGTTAACCAAGCTGTTGCCGTTTGGCATGCGGTACATACTACCCAAAGAGTAACTAATTAAGCCGGGTATATTGGTATGCTCCCATACTTTGGTGGCGGTATTGTTTACGGTATTTAGCTCATACTCGACACCACGCGCCAATGGCACATTGCCCAGCTCGCCATTATCATACATGGTTATGTTGCCATTTGGCAACACCACGCAGTGGTGTTGCGCAGAAAATTGTTGTGTGTCGTTAACAAAGGTAAACTGATTGTTTTTGCCCCCAAGGCGCCATATAATACTTGAGTCTGTTCGGCTAATTTTGGTAATCTCATTAAAGAAACGCAATGATAAAAGGATGTTCCCGTCCAAATCAATAGCCAATGCATTTGGATGGCCAAAGTCCATAAAATTTGGGTCAAGAAAAAAGTAGGGGTCAATATCGTTTAGTGCAAAGTAATCCAACCCCTTCCACTCAAACAAAAGGTTTTTGTTTGGCGATAGTTCTTGTATTACTGCACCAATTACCAAGGCATCAGGGTCTCCCGGAAAACCATCTTCAGTGGTTAGGCCGGTCAAGTCCATTATTCGCTCTTCAAGGCAAATAACCAAATAATTCCCGTTGTCTAGTAGTAACAATTCGTGCCCATCGGTTTTTAAGCCATTTTCACAAACCACCGAATCTATTACGGTAAAGGTTGAATCCATTATGTAATATTGGCCAAACCCTACATCTTCTTTAAACAAAAAGTAAGACATGAGGCCATTGTCGTACAATCTTAAATCAGCTTGTGTGCCATCGTTTATAGGGTAATCCTTTAAAAAAACTGGCGCACCATACTCATCTATAATCAGTATAGTGGATGGAAAATTGGCAGCAGAGCTAAACCGATAGGAGCCTAGAAAAGTGTAGCCTGCAGAAGGGGTACCGTGCAAGGTAAACGTATAATCAGGGCCAACTGGTAAAGAGTAATCTCTTACCGTTTGAGCCAACAGCCCAGCATTACTTATCAACCCGCAAAAAATAATGAGGCTAAATAATTGTTTCAGTTTGTGCTGCATTTAGGTATTTTAGCTATTGCAAATGAATATACAAAGCAACACTGGTAAATCCATAATCTATCTAGGTATCTACCTAATATTTTTTGCCTTTGTATTTATACAGTTTCCATTGCTTAATGCATTAACAGGTAATACCGATAGTTGGTTTTACGTTGGGGCTTACAAATTGTATGAGGCTTATATTTTGTCGTATTTTACCGGTGCGCCACTAGGTGAGGCTTTGTATCCAAGCGGCCCGGGTTTTATGTACGGCGACCCTTGTTTTTTTGGTGCGATACTTTATCGGCCTTTTTGCTGGCTGGGCATGAACGAGTTATGGGCGTGGTGTTGTATGATGATTGTGGTATACGCTACCAATGCATTTGGCGCCTATTTGTTTTACAGCAACTGGAGCAAAAAGCAATTTAGTGCTTTTTGGGCGGGGCTGGTTTTTGGAGCATCCGTATTTTGTTTTGGTAATATTGATAGCCCCAATGCATTTTATTTGGGCACCATGTTTTTATGCCTGCATTACTCCAATAAGTTTATGGCGGGTGGCCAATGGAAAAATCTCATCGTTGCTGTAATTTGGGGCGCAAGTACCCTTTATTTTTCAGCATATATTTTTGTTTTTCAGGCTTTGCTTCTGGCGTTTCTGTGGATATACTATTATGCTAAGCTACTATCGGTAAGGCGGTTGTTGCCTAAAGTTCTAGTGGCAACTATTTTGGCGGCAGTATTGGTTTTGCCCTATTTAATCGGGTTTTATTTTAATCCCAACGGTATATCAAGTGCTTGGAATCCAGTCGAAAATTTTGGGATGATAGATTTACTTAGCCTTGATTTACCAGATTTAATACGCCCATTAGAGGGGAATCTGTTATATCCAATACTTAATGACGGCCTACAGCACAATACTTTTTTTTATGCTCAACATGCAGTATTTCCTGGCATTGTGCTTGTGGTGTTAGTAGTAGCTGGTTATTTTGTTTCACCGGCAAGGGGCAAAGTATGGGGGTTGCTAGCTGTTATCGGCTTTATTATGGCTATTGGGCCTGCCATACACATTGCAGGTTTTAGGCTGCCTATGCCCATGGAGCTTTTGTATAAATATACTGGGCTTGATGCAGCCATTCGCAATCCGGTTAGGCTTTGGTATTTAGTGCTTATGGGTATGATAGGGCTCACGTTGCCGGTAATTGACGGCTTGTTGGATAAACCTAAAGGCCTATTTATTGTGATTGCCTTATTGGGGTTTTATGTTTTGGAAAACGTTCCCTTTGGGGCACCTAAATATGATGCATCGGCTTATGTGTATCCTGATAGCGGATATATGGATGCACTTACTATCAATGATAACTTGGTAGTATTAGAGCTTCCATCGGCAGTATACACGCGGGGCGAATGGCCTAGGGGGCTCAACGAGTTTAGTAGGGAGTACATTTATATGTTTTGGCAAACCAAGTATAATAAGCACTTGGTTAATGGCTGCAATGGCTTTTTACCGGTTACAAGGTTGGTGGTTGATGACATGATTTGCCGAATGGTTGATGATAATACACTGGCAGCCTTGTGCAATCAATTTGAAGTTAACCGGGTGGTTTTCCATAAAAACTTAGCTTTACAAGACGATGATACGCGGCTACAGTCATATCTTGTGCAGCATTCGGCTTTGGAGCTATTGTTTGAAACGCCCAATACTATCATATACAGCGTAAAATAACTACTATGAACAAGGCGCTAGTGTGCCTACCTACCCTAAATGAGCAGCAAAGTATTGCTCTCATGATTGACCAGATAAAGGCCTTGGGCTTGGATTTGGTTATTTGCGATGCCGGCTCAACAGATGGAACTGTTGAAATTGCAAAAGGTAAGGATATAGTGGTGCTGCAACGCGAAAAGCCAGGCAAGGGCTCGGGCGTGCAAAAGGCGTTGCAGTATGCTAATCAAGAAGGCTATGATAGCGTGTTGTTTATCGATTGTGACGAAACCTATCCTGTACTTGATATTCCCAAATTATTGTCTTTTATGGGCGAGTATAAAATGGTGGTTGGTGCTCGCAGCCAAAAACAGGTAGCGTTTATTAATGGGCTGGGCAATCGCGGTTTTAATTTTTTAATCAATACCCTTTTTGGCGGTAAATTGATTGATATTAACTCAGGTATGCGTGCCTTGGATGTGAAAACCTATTTGCCCCTGATAACCGCGAATAACTTTGACGTGGAAACGCAAATTAGCTGCCTTACCCTTAAGCACCGCATTAAGTATTTGGAGATACCAATTGAATATGCTGAACGCAAGGGCAAAAGTAAAGTGAGTTACAGCGATGGGTTTGATATTCTTTGGCGTATTGCCCGCGAACGTTTTAAGTAGCTAGTTGCAGCATATTTTATCTATATTAGCAGTACACATCATCAAGATGTTGATATGAAAGTACTAATACTGGCAGGCGGCAAAGGCACACGACTTATTGAAGAAACTGGCGTAATGCCTAAGCCAATGGTACAAATTGGCGATAAACCAATCCTTTGGCACATTATGAAGTATTACTCCCTTTTCGGGTTTAATGACTTTGTGATACTATTGGGCTATAAAGGCTATCAGATAAAAGAATACTTTGCCAATTACTCGCTTCACCAAAACGATGTATCCATTGATTTGGGTACCAACAAGCTAAGCACTTTTAAAAACAATACTGAGCCTTGGAAGGTAACTTTGCTTGAAACCGGCCTTGAGACTATGACTGGTGCCCGTATTAAGATGGCCAAAGAGCACGTTGGTAACGAAACCTTTATGCTTACCTATGGCGATGGTTTGGCCGATGTTGATTTGACCGCTTTGCTTGAAACCCATAAAAAAAAGGGAAAGCCTTTAACCGTTACGGCAGTGCAACCCGAAAGCCGTTTTGGAGTGCTTACTATGGACGATGAGGGTAATGTAGCATCATTTACAGAAAAGCCAGCAGATAATGGTAGCTGGATAAACGGGGGATACTTTGTTTGCGAACCTGAAGTGTTTGATTACATTGGCGATGGCCTAAATGTGGTGTTTGAACAACAGCCTATGCGTACCTTGGCCCAAGAGGGCAAAATGTTTGCACGAAAACACTTTGGTAATTGGAAGTGTATGGATACGCAGCGGGATAATTTACAGCTAAACGACCTTTGGAACAATCACGGGGCTTTCTGGAAAAAATGGTAACAATGTTTGGAGGAAAATATAACAATGCCAAGGTGCTGGTTACGGGCAATACGGGCTTTAAGGGCAGCTGGCTTTGTTTATGGCTACAGCAGCTAGGTGCCGAGGTGGTAGGTCTTGCGGATGCTATACCCACTAGCCCGGCGTTGTATAACATCTTAAAACTGGAAGATACCATCAAGCAACATTGGGTTGATGTGCGTAATGCCGAAGCGGTGCTGGATGCTGTGCGTGCTGAAGCACCAGATATTATTTTTCATATGGCTGCCCGCTCGGTGGTGCGCCATGGGTTTACTGACCCATTAGGTACTTTAGCGGTAAATGCAATGGGCACTGCCAATGTGCTAGATGCGGTAAGGCAAATTGGAAACCCTTGTAGCGTAGTAGTGGTAACCAGCGATAAGTGCTACGATAATAAAGAATGGCCTTGGGGCTACCGCGAAACGGATGCCCTTGGAGGTAAAGATATTTACAGCGCAAGTAAGGCAAGCGCTGAGCATATTGCACATGCTTACGTTTCTTCTTTTTTCGGTGGAGATGATGCCATCAGGGTAGTTACAGCTCGCTCGGGCAATGTTATTGGTGGTGGCGATTGGTCAGACCACCGCATTATACCCGATTTTATAAGGGCTATTGAAGCCGGTAAAAAAATGGACTTGCGCCATCCAGAGGCTACCCGCCCATGGCAGTTTGTGTTAGAGCCAGTGAGCGCTTATTTGCGCTTGGGGCAACTATTGTTAACTAGCGCTAAAATACATGGCGAAGCTTACAACTTTGGCCCTGGCTATGCAAATAGCATTACAGTAGCAACGCTGTTGGAAACCCTGAATGAACGCATGACGGATAGGCCCTTGGACGATGTGGTAATACAAAGTGAAGACAAAGACCACCGTGAAGCTGGATTGTTGAAGCTTACATGGGATAAAGCACATGCGCAATTGCAATGGGCACCTGTACTTTCGTATACCGAAACTATGGATTTAACGGCTGATTGGTACCGTGCATATTTGGCTGGTAACGATATGCTTGCGCTTACGCAACAGCAAATTGAAGGGTACTTTAATAAAGCCATTAATCAGCACCTTACATGGGCGAGCTAAGCATACCCGGTTTATTACTTACCCCAGCAAATAGAATTGCTGTGGATGCTGGTGATGCAATAACCTTTATTAAAGAAGGTGAACAAGGCTATGCTGGCATTGCCGAGGTGTATGGCTCGTTTGTGAAGTGTGGTGCACGTAAAGGATGGCGCCGGCACAATAAGGTCACCCTTAATATAGTAGTGCCAGTTGGGCAGATACGCTTTGTGTTATACGATGATCGTATTGGTAGTGCAGGCTTCGGTTTGTATGAAGAGATAATTCTAGGGCCTGAAAACTATCAGCGCCTTACCGTTCCACCAGGTGTATGGATGGCGTTTGAGGGCCTGCTAGAAGGGGAGAGTTTGCTCTGGAATGCTATTGACCAACCACACGACCCTGCTGAAGCAGATATTAAAGAACTTTCAGCTTTTGAGTATGCCTGGTAAGGTATTAATAACAGGTGCCACTGGCTATGTAGGTGGCTGGGTAACCGAAGCGTTGCTCAGTAATGGTTATGAGGTAACTGCATTGGGTAGAAGAAAATATCCGAGTGAAAAAGTAACCAGCCTTATTGTTGACATTGCCAATAGGGAAGGGGTTGACCAAGCCATTAATGGCCAATCATTTGATATAGTAGTCCATTTAGCCGCAAGTGGTGAAAGGCAGGGAGATGCTACGCTGGACGAAATAAACACAGGAGGCACCATTAAACTAATGAAAGCCCTGCATTCTAATCCACCTAAAACATTCATATACCTTTCTAGCATTAAAGTTTATAACTCGTTAAGTGGGGTAGTAAACGAAGCGAGCTATGCAGAAGGTATCGGGTCTTATGGCTATACAAAACAAAGGGCTGAAAGATGGGCATTGTCTCACTGCCATGGATGGGGTAGTAGAGTTGTAGTGCTGCGCCTTAGTAATGCCTATGGGGCACCAAAGCACGTAGCAGTTAACGCTTGGAAACTTCTGTTTAACGACCTTTGCCGCAGTGCTTATGAAACGGGGGAGATTACCCTCAAATCGCCGCCCGATACACCACTGGATATGATATGGCTTGGCAGTGTTGCTGATGTAATATTTGGGGTGATTGCTAATAAAGAGGTTAGTGAAGTGTACAACCTAGGTGCAGGCAAGAGCATTGCCATTGGCGAAGTTGCGAAAGCAGTGGCAGCGGCATACCAAAGCTATTTTGGCAGAGACCTAACCATTAACATGCCCGAACCTTCAGGCAATTCACCTGATTTTACGTTTGATTGTAGTAAGCTTCAATCGTTGATAAAATACGATACTGACCCCCACTTTGAGGAAGAAGCCATAAAAAGCTTTAAACTTCTCGAAGCCAATGCCTAACTATTGAACCTTACATTTACTTCGTGCAATAACCGCTCGGTGCTAAACTCCATGATGGTTTCCAGCAGCTGATCAGGCCTCATGCGAATCAATTCACTAGCTATAAACTCGTAGCGTAGCTCAGGGGTAAGTATTGATTGTAGCGTTATCATTTTTTGCTTCAGTTCTTCACTTTCATTGCCTGTAAAGGCAGTATACAACCACTCCAACGATTGGAAATAAGCGATTACAAACGGCTGTGCACCCTGTTGTGTAACTACTTGCTCTAACTCTTGTTCAAGCACAATACCGTTATTGTCTTTCAGTTGGGTTAAGGTGGTTTCGCACATGGCTATTTGCCAAGGTTCGGCAGCTAGTGTCGGTTTTAGTTTAGCCCACTGCTCAAATGTACTTGGCAATACTTTAAAAGGTTTTGATTGTGCTTGCGCTAGCCATGCCTCCAGTTGATGGATGAGGTCGTTAAAAACCGATTTATTGTGGCGGGCTATTTCCGTATCAGTGGCAATGTCAGCCGCTTTGTATTGCTCAATAAGGCTTGCCAACTCAGCATCTGGTAAAAACTTCAGGCTATAAATCTCTGGCTGGAAAACCGTATTGAAAAACAAGCGGATTCCTTCACGATTGGCATAATGCACCATGCTAGGCAACTCATCTTTATTGAGGGTCATGGGGCACACAGCAAAACTCAGTTGTGTTCCTCGCTCTTGGCAATAAGCCCTCAATTGATTGATGTTTTCCATCACTCTAGTAAATGAAGCATTCTTACGGATGTTGTTGTAAGTAGTTTCCACTAAGCTATCAATCGATATTACTGGGTTCACTCGCAATCGATTTAGCAGCGTGCGCACCTTGTTGTTGTATATAGTGGCGTTGGTGGTAATGTATATATTGATGTTGGGGTTGATTTCGGCGATTGCCTCCCAAATCTGGTAGTAGGTATCAATCAAAAACGGCTCACCACCTAAAAATTTGGCCTCATTAAGGTACGGCAAAAAAGGCTTCAATTGCTCTACAAAAGCCGAATCGTATGGCTGATGAATAGGCGGCAGGTGCTCTCGGTTTTTACGGATGGAGGATGAAAAATAGCCGTGGCACATTACACACTCTAAGTTGCAAGTGTTGCTCAGCTCAAACTCCATGCTGCGCGGCATTTGCTGCCATTGGCCATGTTTCAGTATGTTGCGCAACTTCTCGGGCACATTATCCAAAGTACTAGTTGCACTTTGGTCGAACCCTCTGGCACGGCTGCCCATAAAGTTGTGCGCCAATAGTTGTTTGGCGCAAATCTCGCAGCCTCCACTTAAATCATTGGCATTAATGTATTCCCTTAGCTCGTTGGCTTTTTCGCTAAACCAAATGTCCAGCAGGCTCATAGCAGGGTAATTACCCAATACGTGGGTTCTATTGAAGCAACAGGCCGTTACATCGCCATTTTGCTCAAAATTTATGTTAGAAAATGGCGCATGGCATAGCTTTCCCGTAGCCTTGGGCTCACGGGTGGCGTTGTATTCGGCTATTATTTCTGGGCTTATCATGCTGTTGCTAAACACTAAAATACATAAATAGGTGCGGTTTAAGGATAGGTACTCATCGGTTGACTTTTGCCATAACTTTCAAAAAGTATTGAAAGTTATGAATGAAACTATTACATTTGATATAACCAATAACGCAGGCCATGAACTTACAAGCCGCACCAGTACTATATAAAAGTACACGACAAAACCCTAACGAGTGGCAAACCGATTTGCCCCACCTTAAAGCCATAAGAGAGTATTATGAGCAAGCTGGGCCCGATTATGGGGCTTGGAGCAGCCAATTTAATATGCACTTTGGCTATTGGCGAGCGGGCATCAATCCCTTTAAGCTGGAAAGTATGCTGGAGGAAATGAACCAGCAAATTGGCCAGCGATTGCAACTAGAAACAAACGCACCACTACAAATAGCCGACTTGGGCTGTGGCCTTGGGGCCAGTGCTCGCAGTATGGCTAGGCAACACCCGAATGGCAAGGTCTATGGCCTTACCATCAGTCCGTGGCAGGTTCAGCAAGGGCGAAAGCTGAACCTGCCCGAAGGGCTGAACGATAGGGTTAAGCTAATGGTGGGCGACTATACCATTATGCCCTTTGCTGATGGCAGTTTAGATGGCTGCTATGCTATTGAAAGCGCCTGTTATGCGCCGGGCAATGATAAGGCTCCACTAATACAGGAAGCTGAAAGGGTGCTAAAACCGGGTGCTAAGTTGGTAGTGGCCGATGGCTTTTTTAAGCATGACAAGCCACAGAGCAATATTATGAAACGCATGTATCGCCGCTTAAGCGAGTGCTGGGTGGTGCGCGACTTTGCCCTATTGCCTGCCTTTAGAAAAGCGCTGATTGATGCAGGTTTTACCAATATCACAATTGAAGAGGTCGGGTATAGGGTAGCCCCATCTGTAATGCATGTGCCGGCAACGGTGGTAAAGTTTTTGGCAAACTACATCTGGAAGGAGCGCACGCTGAAAATGAACCGGCACAGGCGCAACAACTTCATCGGCCCCATACTGGGTATATTGGCTGGGTTGGATAGACGCCGTTTTGGCTACCACATTATCACAGCTACTAAGGCAGGTGAGCCAAAGTTTATGATGTGATGAGCGTAAAGGTTTATGGTATTTCTTTGGCTAATACGGTTTCGCCATCATAAACCCTGTCGCCGGGCTTGGTAATAACCTCAACCCCTTCAGGGAAGATAACGGTTACTTGGCTGCCAAGTTTAATCACGCCAATTACGTCACCTTGCTTAACTGGTTTAGGGCCACCTTCAACCATAAAATCTTCAATTCTGCGAGCGGCAAAACCAGCTAATTGGATGACTTTGTACTTGGTACCTTTATTAGACTCAAACAGCATGGTATTATGCTCGTTTTCATACCGTATACCATAGGCATTTTCATGAACCAATGCATTATTGAACTCACCTTTGGTGTAGACGCTGCCAAGGTATTTGCCTGCAATCATGCTACGCTGGTAATGTATGTTGTGCAGGTTTAGTGTTATGGATACCAAAGTGCCCCTAGTTGCGCCCATACCATCGGTCATTACCTGTATGGCGCCGTTTAGGTCTTTGTCTACTATCTCTACTTCCTTGTCCCATGGTTCAACGGCATACACCAATCCATCGGCAGGGCTGGTAAAAACAGTGGTATCATGCGGTATATTGCGATCGGGTAAACGCAAGAAATATAGTTGGTGGAAGGCTTGGTATGCGCCAAACAACACAACTAGCACAATTGCAATACGTATCAGCCATTTCTTCATGCAGTAAAGTTACACAAAACAGCGCTTATTGCTTTTAGAATAAGGCAACCATTATTCAAAAACAAGTATCTTAGTAAAATAAAGCGATAAGCAAGCTCTTGATGAAATCTGTTAATTTATTTTTTGCAATGAAAAGTTTAAAGGCCATTCTAATTTTTACAGTAGTTGCATCGCTCCAATGTGCAGCAAGTATAAGTATTACTGCATTAAACCATGCAGTACAGCCCACCAACGTATTGCGTTACGATGTGAGCTTCAATGTTGCGCCAGCTTCAAGGGCTTACGTTGAGTATTATTATTTGGATGGCACTGATACTATTTGGGGTTACACCAATATTACAGATTCTGCCGCTACCCATCAGTTTACCTTAGTGGGTTTAGTGGCTTCCACCAATTATCGTTTTCGTGCGGCGGCATTTGACACTACGGGTATTTCATACGGTGCTTGGACTGATTTTACAACCGGTGCGCTGCCAAGTGGCCTGCCTTTTATTGCATCGGTGCCAGTACCCAACACTTCAACCACTGAGGGGTACATTTTTACCAACACTGCGCGAGCCAGCCTTTCGCTCAGCGGAGAAACTGCTCAAATTTATGATAGAAAAGGCAACTTAGTTTGGTATCAGTTTATTGATGCGGTAAGTGCTGGTGGTTTTTACCAGTGTAAATATGCCTACCCTAGTGCCCCGCAGCGCATGGTATTTACCAATTGCCACGAACTTGTGGAAATGACCTTAGGTGGTGAAGAGATAACACGTATAGCGCTGCAGGGAGCAGATACCAATTACTACTTTCACCACGAGGTAATAAAGAAAAGCAATGGTAATTTTTTAGCAATTGCTGCAAACCCGGTAAGGTTTGATTTTAGCAGCAGCGGTGGCCCAACTGATAGCCTTGTGATATCAGAGAGTATATTGGAGTTGAACCCTGCCGGTAACATTGTATGGCGATGGGACGCTAAAAACCAGCTGGATACTACCAGCTTTGAAGAGAACTTGGCAGGTAATTATTGGGACAATCGTTTTCCGGGGTCATATAGCTGGCTGCATGCCAATGCACTGGCTATTGATTTAGATGGTGGCGTGCTGCTATCGGCCCGTAAGTCAAGCCAGGTGTTTAAAATAAACCCTAACAATAAGAGCATTATTTTTATTGCAGGCAGCCCGGGTACTTTCGTTATTTTCCCAATAAGCCATAGGTTTAAGGGGCAACATACGGTTTCAGTTACAGGTGGTAATAAGTATATGGTTTTTGATAATCAAGGCATGGATACCGTAAGTAGGGTAGTAGAGTATTTTGCGCTAGGTTACGATAACTCCTTTAGGCGGCAATGGGAGTATGTATTACCTAACATAAGCCCGCTTTTAGGCAGCGCACAAAGGCTTGACAACGGAAACATACTTATAGGTACTGGTATAGGTAGCTCTGTTATTGAGCTAGACAGCGATAGGCAGACGAAAGTGCTTGAGTTGCAGCAAAGCGAACAGCTGTACCGTGCATACGGTATTACTTCTTTATATGAAGCGCCACCAGCAATTAGTTTCTCGGTAGTTGATACGTTTTGCGGCGATAACCTAACGCCGGTAACTCTTACTGCCAGCCCAGCCCCCGGTTTTTTTACAGGCCCAGGAGTAACAGGTAATGTGTTTGACCCTATTGCCGCAGGGCCAGGTGTGCATGAGCTAGTATACCACTATGGTTGGAGTACCAAAACCGTAACCGTTGGTTGCGTGGGTATTAAGGATGCAAATGGCATGGACGTATCCTTAAGGCTTTACCCTAACCCAGCCAATGGCGTGGTCAATTTTTCATATCAGTTGCACAAAAACCATCAAGCCCATTGGTCTATTATGGATTTGTCGGGCAAATTGGTTGCATCGGGCACTACTGGCACCCAAAGTGGCCAAGTTGATTTTGCAGCAGACCTATCACATCTTGCCAAAGGCATGTATATGGCAGTGCTAGAGGTTAACGGCCAGCGCACTTTCTCTAGGTTATCATTGCAATAATTGGTTGCTGTTTATTTCTCCAAAATGGCAGTAATACCTTGTCCGCCAGCGGCACAAACGGATATGAACGCCCTGCCCGAACCTTTTTGGTTCAGTAACTTGGCTGCTGTAGCCAATACCCTGCCACCGGTTGCTGCAAATGGATGGCCAGTTGCCAAGCTGCTACCTTTTACGTTTAGCTTGCTACGCTCAATGGCACCTAAGGCATCCACACCAAATTGCTTGCTAAGTTCAGGGCTTTCCCAAATTTTAAGGGTAGCTAGCACTTGCCCGGCAAATGCTTCATGAATTTCATAGAAATCAAAATCTTGCAAGGTTATGCCTGCTTTTTTAAGCATACGGTTGCTTGCCAATATGGGCGCAAGTAAAAGGTCTTGTTGGTTTTTTACATACTCTACCGCAGCTAGCTCGGCAAAGGTTAAGTACGCAATCACAGGCAAGTTGTGAGTTTTGGCCCATTCTTCGCTAGCCAATAGTATGCACGATGCACCATCGGTAAGCGGTGAAGAGTTACCAGCAGTGAGTGTTCCGTTTTGTCTATCAAATGCTGGTTTAAGGGTAGAGAGCTTCTCAATGGTAGAGTCGGGGCGTAGAATGTTGTCTTTAGTTAAACCATTAAATGGCGTAAGCATATCATCCAAAAAGCCCTCTTCGTAGGCCTTGGCCAACTTTTGGTGGCTTTCGTAGGCCAGTTGGTCTTGCTGGTCGCGGGGTATTTGATAATACTTGGTCGTTATCTCGGTATGCCCGCCCATTGATAGGCCCGTGCGCGGCTCCATGTTCTCTGGCGGCACCGGGGTAAAATCGCTAGGGCGAATGCTTAGAATGGTTTTAAGACGAGCGCCTGTAGTTTTCGCACGGCGGGCCGCCAATAGTTTTTTGGTTAGGCTTTCGTTTAACAGCAAAGGCACATGACTGGTAGAGTCTACGCCACCGGCAATACCCACTTCAATTTGCCCTAATGCTATTTTATTGGCTATATACACTGCCGCCTCTACACCCGTATCACAGGCCTGTTGTATGTCGCAAGCAGGAGTGCGTTGGTCAAGCGAGGTGCTCATTACGCTTTCGCGCATAAGGTTAAGTACTAAGCTGCTTTTTATTACAGCGCCACCAGCCACTTCGCCAAGTAATTCGCCTTTTAGGTTATATCGGTCAATCAACCCATTAAGGGCAGCCACCATCATATCTTGGTTGCTACTTAATGTGTGGGCGGTGTTTTGCCTAGCAAATGGTATACGGTTGTAGCCAACAATGGCTACTTTACGGGGTTGTGTATTGGCAAGCATAGCTTAGTTGTTGTTTAATTTAATACAATCTACCTTTTAAATTCGGTTTTAAAAAGGTTGGTGTAGCCTTTTGCAATCAATTTGGTACGGTCAGCGTTCCAAACCTCACATTGAGCATTTACAATCTGCTTACCTTTTTTAGTTATTGATGTTTCTGCAATTATTTTGTCTCCCTCAAAGGCAGGAGCCAAGTAATCAACGTTTAAGTTAATGGAGGTATAAAAGTAGGGTTCGCCAAACGAGAACATGGCTGCACCAATTACATCATCAATAATGGCTGCGGTAACACCGCCATGCAAAATAGCAGCTGGGTTGGTCATTTCTTTACGGATAGTGTATTGAAAAGTAAGTTTACCCGCTTCGGCAGCTAATACTATCGGTTTAAGCCATTGCATAAATGGGGAAGGCGATGAATTGAACTCTTTGCCGATAAAGGTTTGTAAGTTTACTAATGCTTTATTGCTCATGATTAAATCAGTGTTTTGTTGTAAATATATACCAATCGGTATAAAGTAAGCACCAAGCCATGGGTTAATCGGTTCAGCACCCAAAGCAATTAGTTTTTAAAATGCAGAAAAGCAACAGTGGTAAGGTTTAATCATGCACTCAACACATACTAATCTCCTTAATCGTTCGTTTACCAAAACGATAATGCTTTGCCTTGGGCAGAATTAATGCAACCTTTCGTTAAAAATCCTATTCATAAGTGTTTGATTAATTCACCTGATAAGGGGGTAATTCTCGATTTTTTTTGGCTATTCCATTTAAAATGCGGAAATTTGAGCACCCAAAGTGGAAAATGTAATTTTTTATAATGTATAAATGAAACAATGCTATGCGCAAAGCGGATTTGATTACTAAAATCTCTGAGAAAACTGGAATTGCAAAAGTAGATGTGTTGGTGGCGCTTGAGGCGTTTTTTAAAGAAACCAAAACATCACTGAAGCGTGGCGAGAACGTTTACATCCGTGGCTTTGGCAGCTTCGTGATTAAAAAAAGGGCTAAGAAAATCGGTAGAAACATCAAAAAGAACGTTGCTATCGAAATTCCTGAGCACTTTATCCCGGTTTTTAAACCTGCAAAAGTGTTTACTGATGTAGTGAAAAAGAATGTGAAAGAAATTAAAGCAGAACAATAGTTTGACTTCGGCCGGAAAAATCGGTTTATTGCTTGCAACAATCGCCATTACGGTAGCCATTTATTTTTTTGGCGACTTTAAGGGGGAGGGCAAAGAAAAGGACGAAACGCCTACTGAGACAACTACGTCCGAAGGCTTTGACTATGTTCTCTATAAACAGACCCAACTGCAAAGCTTAGAACCTGTAAACAGGCAAAAGCTGGAAGAGTTGGAGGCGGCCCTTGGCAACGCAACTGGTGACGAGGAAAAAATAGCGGTGCTAAATCAGTTAATAGCTGAATGCGAAAGCCAAAAGCTTGAATTGATTGCCACCATGTACTCAAAGGAAATAGCTAAGTTGAAAAACGAAGCTAAGCTATGGGATGTAACAGGCACCTACTTTATGGGCCTGTTCTACAACTTGCCAGAAGAGCCTGAGGTACAGCAGTTTGAACTTGAAGAGGCTAGGCGGTGTTTTGTGGAAGCTACGCAGCTTGATACTACTAATTTGGACTATCAAGTGCGGCTGGGCGTTACGTTTATGGAAGATCAAACCCAAACTATGCAGGGTGTGCAACTTTTGCTTGGGGTGGTAGAGAAAGACTCGAACCATGTAAGTGCTAATTTGTACTTAGGCAGGTTCGGTATTATCTCTGGTCAGTTTGACAAAGCAATTAACAGGCTCAATACGGTAATTAGTGCTGATAGTGCCAATATTGAAGCATATATACTAATGGCAGATGCCCAAGCCGGCTTAGGTGATACAGCAAAAGCTATTGGCTACTTGGAGAAGGTAAAGGCACTAGTGCCCGATGCCCAGTTTCAAGAAAATATAGATGCTTACATTGAAAAGTTAAAGAACTCTTAATTAATTAAATCATATAATTATGCCTTGCGGTAAGAAAAGGAAAAGACATAAGATTGCAACTCACAAACGTAAAAAGCGTTTGCGCAAGAACCGTCACAAAAATAAGAAGTAAAGACGTGTTGGGGTTTATCATAAGATAAGCCCCAACGCTATATTGCTGGATTATTTCAAGATTCATTCGCTTTTTATCCCGTCTCTCCCCCTGTCAGGCATTTACGGTAATATTGCCGTTATGCTAAAAAGCAACAGAATTGAATAGGGAATTAATTGTAAATGCCACCCAAAAGGGTGTGGGCATTGCTTTGCTTGAAAACAAAGAGTTAGTAGAGCTATATAACGAAGAAACCGGTAAACAATTTACAGTTGGTGATATATATTTGGGCAGGGTTACCAAGCTGGTAGCGGGCCTAAATGCTGCCTTTGTAGATGTTGGCTACGAGAAAGACGCCTTTTTGCACTATACTGACCTTGGCCCTAAGATAAAAACGGCCATGAAGGTAGCAACACAGGCCATAGCGGGCAACCTTACAGACCCGATGCTCACCAACCTCCAGTTCGAGAAAGAGATACTTAAATCGGGTAAAATGCCCGAGGTGCTTGATAAGCGCCAGCCCCTGTTGGTGCAAGTACTCAAAGAACCCATCTCTACCAAGGGCCCACGCCTTACCAGCGAAATTGCCATACCTGGCCGTTACCTTATACTTATGCCCTATGGCAATAGTGTGGGCATTAGTAAAAAGGTAAGCAACGGCGAAGAGCGCAAACGACTACAGATACTTATTGACAGTATTAAACCCAAAAACTTTGGCGTAGTAGTGCGCACGGTTGCTCAAAACAAGAGTGTAGCCGAAATTGATGCCGATTTAAAGAGCTTGCTGGAAAAGTGGAAGCAGATACAGATAAACCTTAAAGGTGCCACTGCCCCACAAAAAATTTACGGTGAGCTAAAGAAAACTAACACCATAATGCGCGACTTGTTGAACGATTCGTTTAACAAGATTGTGGTAAACGACTCTGCGCTTAAGGATGAGTTGGAAGAGTATGTTGCCAAAATTGCACCAAGCAAAAAGGATATTGTAAGCTATTATAGCGGCAGCGCACCGGTTTTTGATCATTTTGGCATTACCAAGCAAATCAAATCGTTGTTTGGCAAAACCGTTACCATGCCAGGTGGCTCATACTTGGTTATTGAGCATACAGAGGCTTTGCATGTTATCGACATTAATAGCGGCCATAAAGTGGGCACACGTAGCGACCAAGAAACCACTGCCCTAAAAGTGAACATGGATGCCGCCAAAGAGATTGCCCGCCAAATGCGCTTGCGTGACCTTGGTGGCATACTCGTGCTCGATTTTATCGACATGAAAAACCCCGAGCACAAAAAGGACTTGGTGCAATACATGAAAGAGCAAATGGCCAGCGACCGTGCGAAGCATACCATTTTGCCCTTGAGCAAGTTTGGCCTGATGCAGATTACCCGTGAGCGCACCCGCCCCGAAATGAATATTGTAACCCAAGAGGTGTGCCCAACGTGTGAGGGTAAGGGCAAGGTAGAAGCTACCATATTATTGGTAGACGACATACAGCAGAAGCTGTTTGACCTTGCCGCAAAGCACAAAGACATTAGCTTGATAACACATCCTTATGTAGAGGCGTACCTAAAGAAAGGTTTCCCATCGTTGAGAATGAAGTGGAGCTCTGATTTGAAGCGTTATCTACGCCCCATACCGGTTTCGTCTAATCACGATTACCACCTTACTGAATATCACTTTTTTGATAGCGAAGGCGAAGAGTTAGGTGATATTGAGAAGGGCAGTAGGTTTTAATGGAGCTGGGCCAAGGTTTACCAGTTAAACCGCAGCCCACCATTTATCTGCCTAAAACCACCTGGCATTATGCCCGACGAAACTCGGTGTAATCGAGAGGCCTGGTAGATATCGCCACCAAGGTTTTTGGCTGCTACAAATACGGTAAGTCCTTTCAATACTTTATGTTTTACGTTGCTAAAAGAGTATGCAAGGTTAACATCTACTGTGCTAAATGCAGCCAGTTTGCCAATGGCACCTTCTCCGGTTTCGTTGCTCATGTTTAAGTAGTCGGTATACTGCTCGCCTACTAAGTTATAGTTAACGCCCACCATTATGCCTTTAAAGGCATAGTTAATGCTAAAGTTGAGTATGGTGTTAGGAATGTAAGGGGCCGCATTGTTGGCAATGCCATCTTCGCCAAATTTGATATCCAACCGCTCGATGTTATCAAAATCGTTAACGGTAAGTTCACGGGTAACTAGGCTGTCGCCATTGCTGCCGGCAAAGTACACATCATAGCCGTTGCGTTGGCTGTTTATTTTGCCAATAAGCTCCTCAGTACTTGCGTCGGTGTGCTTCGCCCTTAGTATATCCTCATCTGCCAATAAGCCTCCGGTAATTTTTGAGCTCATGTAGGTAATAGATGCGCCAACGCTTAGTTCGTGCCCTTTGGTTTTGAATAGTTTGTTTAAGTATACAGCAGCGCCAATTTCAAGGCCTTGAACATTTACGCTACCCAATGTTTCAAATGCTTGGTTGCGACCTGCGGAGTAAAAGTTGGTAAAGTTGTTATTGAAATACACAATTTGGGTGGCAATCAATTCTTTGGCAAGCGAGCCGCGTGTACCTACCTCAAAATTAATGCTGCGCTCGGGTGCTATATTGATTTCATCATTCGCTGGGCTGTTATTTACTATGCCGTCTTCAACAGCCAAAAAACCATAACCAGCTGTTGGCGGAGTATAACCTTGATATACGCTGGTATACACGTTCAAAAAGTTTTTGGAGGTATTTATCACATCGTAGCCAATGGAGCCACCACCCAATACAGCTACAAATTTATTTTCTTTGGCACCATAGTTTTTGCTGCCATCGTTGTTTACGTCTTGGGCTATTTTCAGTAAATCAAACCTGCGCATGGTTATTGATTCAAACCTGATGGCAGGTGCAATGGTTAGCCCCTTGTAGCGTAAAGTCTTTTTTACAAATGCCGAGCCCGACAATAAAGTAAATTGGTTTTCTTTTATCAAACGGCCACTTCTGGCAAATCTTGAAGAATCATTAATAAATTCTACATCACTAAACTCCTCTAGGTGCAGCTTACCACCTACTTCCAAAACACCGCTCCAAGCGTTATTTTTCCACTCATATTTTAGGGTTTCCATCCATCCAAATGTTTTGAAGGTGCGGTTACGAGCTTTGGTCTGTTCGCGGCCGTTGTTTACTTTGCCTACACGCACCCAGTCATCATCGGTAAATGTTTGCCCTGTTAAAAAACCATATCTATCGTTGTAGATGCTCTCGCCTACATATGCCTCAACGTCGGCTGCACGCACCAAAGTGTTTTCCTGCCGCCACCAGTTGCGCTGAAACTGGTTAGCATATATTTTGCTTGATAGCACTAAGCCTTTTGCCAGTTGCTGGTTGTATACTAAGTCAACCGCATAGCGCCTGGTGCTTAGGTCATCTGCATCAAAAGGGTTTATGGTAGGGTCAAGGTTGTACACAAACGGGGTAAGCGCGCTGTAACTGGCTTTACTTTGCTCTTGGTGATAGTTCACCTTCATGTAAATAGAGGCTTTCGGCCCTAAATCGGCATATACCTTAGCCGTAGTGTTAAAAATGTGCGATTGGCTGTTATCAATAAATCCGCCAAAGTTTTTATTAAGTAGTTGTATCTCAGCACCCACGTTTTTCCAAGTGCCACCATAGGTAAGGTATTGCGAGTGGTATCCGTTGCTGCCCGAGGTAAGGCTTACACCAAGCGTAGGCTTTAGCGGTGGCCTTTTGGTAATGTAGTTTATTACGCCATACATGGTATTGCTCCCTAGTGTGAGCACCTCGGCTCCTTTGGTAACTTCTATACCGTCAAGGCGCTCGCTTGGTGGGTTATAGTACATTTCAGGTGATAGGTATTGCGCCGGGGCAATGGGTATACCGTCTTCAAGCACCAGAAGCTTAGCGGCGCGGCGTGGGTACGAGCCTCGTATGCCCACGTTTAATCGGTTACTTATGCCCATATCGCCCACAATGTTTATACCCGGCAGCCTTTTCAAGGCCTCTTCGGTGCCTAAAGGTTGTATGCGCTCCAGTTCTTTTTTGCTCATAAAATTACTGGTAGTTAGCACTTGCTTTTTGTATAGCGGCGTGCCAGGTGCATTTACGGTTACTTCGTTAATATGTACGCTTTTTTCGCGAAGCGTTATGGTATCCAACATCAACATTTGGTCGGCACTGGTAATAAGCAGGTCGCTTAATATTATTCGTTCAAAGCCTATACTGCTTATCTCTAGCTGGTAAGTGCCTGGCGACAGGTTTTTTACTAGGAAGTTTCCCCCCTCATCGGTATAGCTACCTTTGCCATTGTTTAGTGTGATACTTGCGAAAGGGAAACTGGTACTATCGTCGGCAAAAACAATTTTACCTTGAATTTGGCTATTTTGACTGTACAGACTAAGCGAAAGCAGTATGCATAACAGTATCCATGTTAATTTCATGTAGCGTAGGTAGTTGTGTTTTATTTAGACTAAGTTTAAATTGATTGCGAAAGTAAGCCCATCTAACTGGGGCTGCAATACCCACATTAGGGTAAACACCATACTAAATAGCAGTATAGCCTTGCTAAAACATTACTTGCTTAGTGGCCGGTACCATGTGGTTTATGGCATGTGACTGATAGACGTATTAGCTGCGCACGTTTTTTCGGCCTTCTGCAGTTGGTTATTATTTTTCGTTAATTGTTTTGAAAGTATTGGTAAATCACCCGCTATCAGATGCAGGTTGCCTTGGTATCACAATAAACCCACCCATATATCGTTTTAAAAGCCCAAAATTGTCTAATTTTGCGGCTTCGTATGGTGTGTAATTTCTATAAATACAGCGTTATTGCTTTGGTACTAGCTTTGCTGGCCTTGCCCAACCGTGTGCAGGCCCAAGACTGGGACTATGGCATGTGGGCTGGCTTTAGCAACTATTTTGGCGACCTTAATACCCGCACCAGCTTTGAGTACATGGGTCCGGGGGCTGGTGTATTTGCGCGCTATAACTTTGGTACCCGCCTAGCTTGGCGCAATGGTTTTAACTATGGCAAGGTATCATTTGCCGATGAGGCCTCGCCCGACCCATTTCAGCGGGCTCGCAATTTATCTTTTGAGTCTAATATTTTGGAGATAACGAGCCAGATAGAAGTTAACTTTTTTAGGTTTGAGCCTCGCAAAGAGCGCTTTAAGTTTACCCCATTCTTATCATTTGGTGTTTCGGGGTTCTACTTTAACCCTAAGGCCGAACTTGATGGAGAAAAGTATGCATTGCAGCCAATTGGTACCGAGGGGCAAAACGATGAGACAACCGGTAAAAAGCCCTACAGCCGATTTGGATTTGCCATACCAGTAGGTGGCGGTTTCAAATATCGTTTTCACCCAGCTTGGACGTTGGGCGTTGAGTTGGGCGTAAGGGTTACTTTTACCGACTATCTAGATGATGTGAGCACTACTTACCCAGAGAATGTTTTTAGCTTTAGTGTGCCCCGCAATATAGCCGAAGCTTTGAGCGACAGAAGTGGCGAGGTTGGCGAGCCTATTGGCTATGCTGGCAAGCAAAGAGGCATGTCAGATAAGAATGATCATTTCCTGTTTTTCGGTTTGAGCCTGAGTTATACTATACTGAAAGAACGTTGCCCGTGGCCATCAAGAATTCGTTAAATCATTTTGTAACTTTGAGCGCCGCAACTCCAAATGCCTAATGGAAAAAAAGAGCCAAATAGACCGCGAAAAACTTCCGCGCCATATCGCTGTGATAATGGACGGAAATGGCCGTTGGGCAAAGCGCCAAGGCCATGCACGGGTGTTTGGGCATAAGCACGGGGTTACTGCGGTTAGAGAAACAGTTGAGGCTGCTGCCGAGCTCGGCATACAATATCTTACACTTTATGCGTTTAGTACCGAAAATTGGAATCGTCCTAAACTTGAGGTGGATGCGCTAATGGAACTGCTGGTACGCACCATAAAGAACGAAGTGAAAACGTTGATGAAAAACGACATCCGCCTGGCGGTAATCGGTAAAACCGATATGCTGCCCGATAGGAGCCGCAATAAGTTGGCAGAAGCAATGGAGGCAACCAAGCATAATAAGCGAATGACCTTGGTGTTGGCACTTAGCTATAGCAGCAAGTGGGAGATAACCGAAGCCATACGCGCTATTGCTGCGCAAGCGAAAGATGGCAAGCTTGACCCAGCTGGTATTACCGAACAAACAGTAACCGATGCATTGGGTACCAAGGGCATGCCCGACCCTGAGCTGATGATACGTACCAGCGGAGAGCAACGCATAAGCAACTTTTTGCTATGGCAGTTGGCTTACGCCGAACTATATTTTACCGAGACACTATGGCCTGATTTCCGGAAGGATGACCTGTACGATGCCATTATTGATTACCAGCAGCGCGAACGCCGATTTGGCAAGACCAGTGAGCAGATAAAACCAATTACAAATTGAAATACCTAGTTTATATAGCACTGGCACTGTTATGCTATTTACCTGCTACTGCACAAACAGATAGTACGGCTTTGCCACGCGTTAATTACTCAATACCCACTGAGTATACCATTGGTGGTATTACTGTTTCAGGCGTAAAGTTTTTAGATTCGGACCTTTTGGTGCCACTTTCGGGCTTAAAGGTTGGTCAAAAAGTATCTATCCCTGGTGACGATATCGGTAAGGCCATCCGCAAAATGTGGGACCAAGGTCTGTTTACCAATGTTGAGATAAGGATTATGAAAACCGTTGGTACCAACGTGTTTTTGGATATTTTGGTTGCTGAACGACCGCGCCTTGGTAAGTATAATTTTGTTGACGGAAAAAATGGCAAAATAAAGAAAGGCCAAGAGGATGAACTGAGGGATAAGATAAAAATAATACCGGGCCGTGTGCTTACCGAAAACATAAAAGCTAATACCCGAGCTATTATTGAGCAGCACTATAAAGACAAAGGCTACCTAAATGTAAAGGTTACACTTATTGAGAAGCCAGACCCACTACTGATTAATAATATCATCCTTACCATTAAAATAGACAAGGGGGCTAAAGTAAAAATAGGTAGCATTTTGTTTGAAGGCAATGAAGTACTTACTGATGCCAAGCTCCGTAAAAAGATGAAGGACACCAAAGAAAAGGTGCACTTAGATATTGCTGGCATTATCAACCCACAAAATATTAAAGAGGCTACTAAAGATACCTCAAGCTTTATGGAGGTTTTAGAGAACCTAGCACCTTCGCGTACTATTGATTATTTCGCCGACAAGGCTCGCCTGAATATCTTTAGCTCGTCAAAGTTTATTCTTGAGGATTATAAAGCGGATAAAGAAAAGCTAATTGAGCACTACAACTCACTGGGTTATCGTGATGCTGAAATTGTGGGTGATAGCGTGTTTATGTACGATGGCGAGCTGCAAATTAGGATTAAAGTAAACGAAGGCATACAATACCGTTTCCGTAACATTACTTGGAAAGGCAATACCATTTATAATAGTGATACCCTATCAAAGCTTTTAGGTATTAAGAAAGGTGACATCTACAACCGCACGTTGCTTGATGAGCGCTTGAATATGAGCCCCAATGGTACTGACATTGCCAGCTTATATATGGATAATGGTTACCTTTTCTTTCAGGTAAACCCATTGGAAGTATCGGTGGTTGAAGATTCTATTGATATTGAGATTAGGGTAATGGAAGGCCCGATAGCCATTATAAACGAAGTGCGCATTAGCGGTAATACCAAAACCAAAGAATACGTAATACGAAGGGAGTTGCGTACCATACCAGGTAATGTATTTAGCCGAAGCGATTTGATACGTTCGCAACGTGAGATTATAAACCTTGGTTATTTTGACCCCGAGCAACTTGAAGTGATTCCTATCCCAAATCCTGAAAACGGAACCGTGGATATTGAATACCGCGTGGTAGAGAAACCATCAGATCAGCTAGAGTTATCAGCTGGTTGGGGTGGCCGTGGCCGTGGTGTGGTAGGTACCTTGGGGGTATCGTTTACCAACTTCTCGCTACAGAATATGTTTAAGAAGGGTTCATGGAGCCCACTACCTTCTGGCGATGGCCAGCGCCTATCTTTAAGGGTACAAACCAATGGTAGGGTTTTCCAGTCTTACAACTTCTCGTTTACCGAGCCTTGGTTGGGCGGTCGCAAGCCAAACTCATTTACGGTGAGCTATTACAACTCTCGCTTTGCAACAGTGGGCATAGATAATAAGGTACTTGCTAGCCTAACTACCAATGGCGCATCTATTGGCATAGGTACGCGCTTAAAGTGGCCCGATGATTACTTTACTTTCCAGGCATCGCTTAATTTCCAGAGCTACAATCTCGACAATTGGACATCCTCTAACTTTATCATCACCGATGGGCGCTCAAACAACCTGAATATGAAGTTTGTGTTGGCGCGTACCTCGGTTTACAACCCAACCTACCCTACTCAAGGGTCAAACATATCGTTGTCTTTACAGGTCACTCCGCCTTATTCACTGTTCAATAGCAGAGATTACTCAACGCTTGATAATAACCAAAAGTACAAGTGGATTGAGTATCACAAGTGGCGCTTTACGGCAGAGTGGTTTACGCCCGTTACCAAAAACATGAAACAACCTTTGGTGTTGCGTTTAGCGGCTAAGTTTGGTTTCTTGGGCTATTATAACAACGAGATAGGTTATTCGCCATTTGAGCGCTTTGAGCTTGGTGGTGATGGTATATCCAACATCCAGTTTTTTGGTCGCGATATCATTGCCCTGCGTGGCTATGATGTGTTAAGCCCCAATACCGGCTCACCGTTCTTTAATAAGTTTACTGTTGAGATGCGTTTCCCAATCTCTTTGAACCCATCGGCAACTATATTTGCTACTGCATTTCTTGAGGGCGGTAACTTCTACAACGATATAAAAAGCTACAATCCGTTTGATATCAGACGTACTGCTGGCGTAGGTGTGCGTATCATGTTGCCTATGTTTGGTCTACTTGGTTTCGATTATGGCATAGGCTTTGATAAGGAGGCGGGTGAAGCATCAGGTTTCGGAGACTTCTTAAACAACTACGGCAAGTTTAGCATCGTATTAGGATTCGAGCCAGATTGATTGGTTTAACAATTTTAAAACACACCAAGATGAAAAAGTTACTACTTACAACCCTAAGCATATTGCTTATTACAGTTGCCGGCTACAGCCAGCGCTTTGTGTATGTTGATACTGAATATATACTGGACAATATACCAGAGTATAAAGCCGCGCAAAAAAAGCTTGATGAGATAGCTGACGGATGGCGCGCCGAAATTGACAAGCGCTACAAAGAAATTGACGACTTGTATAAGGCCTACCAGGCAGAATATATTATTTTGCCAGAGGAAACCCGCCAGCAGCGCCAAAAGGAAATTGAAAGCAAAGAAAAGGCGGTAAAAGAGTACCAGAACGAAAAGTTTGGGTACCAAGGAGAGCTTTTTAAGAAAAAGCAGGAACTTGTAAAGCCGATACAAGACAAAATATATAATGAAATAAACAAGATGGCGGGCGAAAAAGCTTATGACTTTGTGTTTGATAAAGCCAATGGACTCAACATGTTGTTTGTAAACCCTAAGTACGATAAGAGCGATGATATCATTGAGGCCTTAGGATATAAACCCGTAAAAACTGACAAATAATAAAATTAAGGGCTTATCTTTGAGGCCTGTTTTCCAAAACAACTTAAACAAAAACATGAAAAATTTTATTGCTATCCTGGCGGTTATCTTCGTACTGGCTATGCCAGCTACCCTATCTGCCCAAAATAAATTTGGACACGTCAACGCACAGGAGCTGTTGGTGAGTTTGCCAACTTACAAAACCGCTGAAACGCAATTGCAAGCTTTTGCTAAAAAATTGCAAGATGCTTACCTTAAAATGCAAGACGACTACAATAAGCTTTATGCTGAGTACGAAGCCATGCAGAAAGACCCTAATACTGTAAAGGCACTTATGGAAAGCAAAATTGCTGAAATTGTAGACCTTGAAAAACGTATGCAGAAACTTGAGCAAAGCAGCGAGCAACAGCTTATGGAGAAACAAGCTGAGTTGTTGAAGCCTTTAGAAGAGTCTATTATGAACGCTATTAAAGCAGTTGCAAAAGAAGGCGGATTTACTTACATCTTTGATTCAAGCGCTGGTTCTTTGCTTTACTCACCTGATGGCGACAATGTAATGCCATTGGTTAAAAAGAAGTTGGGTATTACTACCCCTTGAGAATAGTACTTTAGTTACCATATAATACAATCGTTTTGGCCACCAATGCTCACAGCCCAATAGGGATATTTGACTCGGGTATTGGTGGCCTTACTATTGCTAGTGAGGTCATTCGTAAACTGCCTAACGAGGAGGTGATTTACTTTGGCGATACGGCCCACATGCCTTACGGCGACAAGTCGCCAGCTTTGGTGCGCTACTATGGCACCAAAATAGTAGAGTTCCTCATCGGCAAGGGCTGCAAAATAATTATTATTGCCTGCAACACCATCAGTAGCGTTATCTATGACGATGTGGTGGAGATATTTGGCAACCGCGTGCAGTTTGTAAACGTAATTGACCCTTTGGTGCACGGCCTTGCCCGCCATGAAGCCCTGCGCCGTGTAGGTATTATAGGCACCCAAGGCACTATTAAAACGGGCATATACGAGCGCAAGCTACTAGAGCTAAGGCCCGATATGGACGTGCGCAGCTTGGCCACTCCACTACTGGCCCCCATGATTGAGGCGGGCTTCTTCAACAACCAAATATCAAAGGCCATTATTGAGACGTACCTTAAAGAGGAATGCTTTAATGATATTGAGGCTATGGTACTAGCCTGTACACACTACCCGCTCATTAAAAAGGACATTGAGGAGCACTATAATGGCAAGGTAGCAGTTTACGACTCCACCGACTTTGTATCAGAAGTGGTGCGTGATGCCCTTAACGTACGTGGCCTATTGAGCACCAAACGCATTGGTGGCCCCAACAAATTCTTCGCCAGCGACATTACCGAATCCTTTGACAAGACAGCCAAAAACTTCTTTGGCGACGATGTACACCTGGAGTACGCCAATATTTGGGACTTGTAGGGTTGGTTTATTGGTGTATTAGTTGATTGGTTATTCGTTATTAGAGTATCGGATTTCCAAATAACTATGTAAAGGGCGTGTCATCCTGAGCTGTGTCGAAGGGTGCGCGCGTGGGCCGCTGGGTTGGGCAGAGAAAATAAACCAACGTATATATCTTGGCAACAACTTGCAGCTTCCCAATATTTGAGATCTGTAGTTCGTTTATTGGTATATTAGTAGATTGGCTAAAGGTAAAAAGGGCTTTGTGAGCAATTTCAAGTACTCCATCCTACTGTTTGTATTGTTTGTGTCGCCTCTATACTTAAAGGCGCAGGATAAGTTTGGGTATGTAAACACGCAAGAGCTATTGGTTTTACTACCCGGGTATGAGTTAGCGGAAGATAGTTTATTGGCTTTTGAGAAAAGATTGGAAGGCTCTCTTTTAAAAATGAAGGAGGACTATGATAGGCTTCGAAAAGAGTATGAGGAAGGTGGAACGAATACCAATTCGATGCATATTTGTAGTGGATTTTCTACTATACGATATTTGGAAAAACGAATGCAAAAAATCGCTCAAAGTAGGGAACAGCTTTTATTTGATAAACAGGCTGAGCTACTGAAACCATTGGTAACCCTAATAATGAATGCCATTCAAGCCGTCGCCGTTGAACATGGCTACTCATACATTTTTGATTCATCCGTGTTTGATATTTTTACGGTAGTACCCGAAGCCCATGACATTTCTCTATTAGTAAAAAAGAAACTAGGCTTAATTGATTAGATGATTTCATGAATCACCTCAACTCCATACTATTATTGCTACTATTGATAGCTCTGCCTACCATCCTTGCGGCACAGGATAAGTTTGGGTATATAGACACCCAAGAGCTTTTAGTAATAATGCCGGAGTATAAAGCTGCCGAAGATAGCTTGCAGGCGTATGCACATCTTCTTCAGGCAAATTATATGAAGTTACAAGAGGATTATGACCAACATATAATGTTCAATATAGGATGTACTCTTGGGATTAGCGCAGATATTATGGAAAAATGGTATTTGTAAATCCAAAATCTTGAAGAGCGCATGCAGCAAATGGAACAAAGTTCTGAGCAGCTATTAGTTAACAAACAGGAGGAACTGCTGGAACCAGTGATAGCATTATCAAACAAATCCATCAGGATGGTTGCCAAAGAACACGGCTACACCTATGTTATTGACTCTGGTGTTTTAGATGTTTTAATAATAGCACCCGAAGCAGACAACATTTTCCCGCTAGTAATGCAAAAACTTGGTGGCAGTTGGGTAAGTGAAAAAGGGCTTGACTGAGAAAATTATATCTTTATCAAGCTACTAACCTAATTTTAGCTTGCGCCTGATGAAAAAATATGTAATCATATTGTTAGCATTCTCTTTGGTGCTGATTGCCATAGGAAACATAGCCAAATCGCACTTTGAAATCGAAGCTCAGATGCACCCAGAAAGCAAGGGTATAGTCTTTTTTGAGGGCAGCTGGCAGCAAGCGCTTGATAAAGCCAAAGAGGAGCATAAGCTAATATTTGTAGATGCCTACACTGTTTGGTGCGGCCCTTGTAAGTATATGGCCAACAATGTGTTTACTGATGCGGCAGTGGGCGACTATTTCAACAAGAACTTTATCAACTACAAGTTTGATATGGAGAAAGGCGAGGGCCCTACATTTGCACGAAAGTATACCGTAAACTCCTATCCATCACTTATATTTCTTTCCCCAGAAGGAATATCGGTGTACTTTGCAGAGGGCATCCATCAAATAGATGCGTTTATGAAATTAGGCAAAGATGCCAACGAGATATTTGTGAAAAAGTAAAAGTCTGCTGCAGTTGAGTTAGTTATTGCCTTTCAACCATTGGTATGGCTAAGCATGAGTTAAACTCGTAACCCGCAACCCATAACTCGCAACCAATATAAAAAGTTTGGCTTGATGTTTGAATAAGAGTGGGAGAAGGAAAAAATTAATAACTTTAGGCTAGAATTACTACTGCCCCAAAAATGAAGCGTTATGAAAAAATTATTGATGTTATTGGTAATGGTACCTGTGTTGTTTCTTACCGTAGGCAACTTTGCCCAGGCACAAAAGGAAACCAGTGTAACTGCTCCTAAAGCAGATACGGGTATCCAATTTTTTCAAGGAACTTGGAACGAGGCCCTTGCTGCTGCTAAAAAGCAGAAAAAGCTGATTTTTGTGGATGCTTACGCAGTGTGGTGTGGCCCTTGTAAGTACATGAGCAACAATGTTTTTCCTGATGCCAAGGTAGGTGAGTTCTTCAACAAAAACTTTATCAGCTACAAGTTTGACATGGAAAAAGGCGAAGGCCCTGAGTTTGCAGGCAAATATAAGATTACGGCCTACCCAACTTTATTGTTTATCAATGCTGATGGCGAAGTAGTATTAAGGGAAATGGGTGCACGTGATAACAACGGCTTTATACAGCTTGGCGAAAAAGCTTTGGCTGCTAACAAATAATAAATGATACAGGTTAGCTCGCTAATGTGTTGGCCTTACCAAATCACCATATAATAATTCGTTAAGGGCCGTTGATAGCGGCCCTTTTCTATGCTCAGAAAACTGACTGAGTAAAACATTGGATTTAGCGATGCCTGCCTCAAGGTTCAAATCATCTTGAAATTGGGTAATGTGCCTAGCCAGCCTAGCCATGCGCTTAGCTAAATATATCTGTTCGGTTTGGCCTGGCGTAGGTACTAGTATCGCTTTTAGTCCCAGTGCATTTAAGTCCATCAAAGTACTATAGCCAGAGCGGCAAACAATGGTATTTGCTTGCTGCAAAACTCTATTCATGGTTTCGGTATCCATGTGGCCCACTACCTCAATATGGTCTTCCATACGCACCACTTTTCCTTCTTCGGGTTTTCCTAGGATAATTAATTTTTTACCCTGTATGCCGGGTAATTGTTCACGCAATTTGTTTTCGAAAATAGTGCGCTGTGGTTCTGGTCCTGAGCAAATAGCAACTACTTCGTATTCTTGCTCAACAGGCTTGTCGCTAGCAGTCATTCTACTCAGCGGGCCAATGTAGCGGTATTTTCTTTTGGTAATAGCTGAGCCATGCCCAAGGTCGCCTGATAAATTGGGAACTGCCGGCCAATCGGGTATCCAGCATCGGTTAAAGTTATTAATGTATCCACGGTTCTGCATATTTACCAACGGCTCCATAATGCGCATCAAACCGGGCATACGAATGTAAACCTGATGAGTAATAAATGCAGTAGGTATACTTGGATGACTGAGGCCAAATCGGCTATCAGATATTAAATGAGTAATGCCATGGCTTTTTATAAGCTCTGGCAAAAGCTTGCGCTCCTCTTTTATAACACCTAGCAACCGCTGGCTTTGCAGTGCCATATGCCACACCATATTACCATCGGCTGGGTACGAGGGGTTGTAAGCGGGCAACTCAATATGCTCCAGCTCCGGAAACTCATCTTTCCATAGCTGTGCAGCCCTCCCAGCAGAACCTAACAATATCTTTACATCGCGCTGCTGCAGCAGTTTTATCACGGGTATGCAGCGTGTAGCGTGGCCTAGGCCCCAATCCAATGCGGCAACTAAAACAGTTGGAGTACTCAAATAAAATAATTAACCTAACGTTATTAAAATAGCAGTTTCCCTAATTAACCGTAAATTTAGCACTGTTACAGCCAATAAAGACGATATGAAGCTAATATTTTCAAAATATATACTATCTGGATTGCTTATGCTTGGCACTTTGGGCTTATTTTCAAGCTGCAAGGCCAGCAAATGTGACTGCCCGAGTTTTCATGGTGAGGCAGTGGCGGAGCAGGTGGAGGTGTGTTAAGCACTTGAATTACTGTTTCAAATCTTAAAGGAAGTAAACTATTAATAGTACACCTATTGCTATATTCTTGACAATACCCCCATTACCCCTTACCTTTGTACCAGTTTTTACTGATTTATCAAGAAAGACGGAGGGATTTGGCCCGCTGATGTCTTGGCAACCACTACCTTGGTAGAAGGTGCCACTTCCAACCATACTACTTCGGCGGTATGGATAGATAAGTTAGAAGCGGAACATAACGTTACCTACTGCGGTTAAACCTGTTATGCAATCTCTTCTGGCTTTGCCGAAGGGATTTTTTTATTTAAACAGCGTTTTGATATGAACAAGCCAGATATTAGAGAAGTGCTAAAAGAGCGCATACTGGTGCTTGATGGTGCTATGGGTACCATGATACAGCGCTACAAGCTAGAGGAAGAAGACTTTAGAGGCGAGCGCTTTAAAAATCATGCACATCCATTAAAAGGCAATAACGACCTGCTTGCCATTACCCGCCCTGATGTGTTGAAGGCCATACACTTGCAATATTTAGAGGCTGGTGCCGATATTATAGAAACCAATACTTTTAGTGGCACCACCGTTGCGCAAGCAGATTATCATTTGGAGGATGCTGTGTATGATATCAATTACCTTTCGGCTAAAATTGCCAAGGAGGCAGCTGATGAAGTAACCGCCAAAGAACCACACAAACCTCGTTACGTAGCGGGCGCTATTGGCCCAACAAACCGCACCGCATCATTATCGCCAGACGTGAACGACCCAGGATACCGCGCCATTACGTTCGACCAACTGGTAGTTGCTTACAAAGAGCAAACCAAAGCCTTAGTTGAGGGTGGGGTAGATGTAATTTTAGTGGAGACCATATTTGATACACTCAACGCCAAAGCGGCCCTGTTTGCCATTACAGAGTACTTTGAAGAGATAGGAAAAGAGTTGCCCATAATGGTATCGGGCACTATAACCGATGCCAGTGGCCGTACGCTCTCGGGGCAAACCACCGAGGCTTTCCTTATCTCGGTATCGCATGCACCGCTGTTAAGCGTGGGCTTAAACTGTGCCTTGGGTGCAAGTCAATTGCGCCCTTATTTACAGGTGCTTGATAAAAAATCGGAGTTTTTTGTCAGCGCCTACCCTAATGCAGGTTTGCCCAACGAGTTTGGTCATTATGACGAAACCCCGGATAAAATGGCTTCGCAAGTTAAAGACTATTTGGAAGAGGGCTTGGTAAACATTGTGGGCGGTTGCTGCGGCACTACCCCCGACCATATACGAGCCATTGCCCAAATGGCCAAAAACTATAAGCCAAGGGTTGCCGAACAAGAAGCAGAAGCCTAATCACAACACTCAATCGTACTTCGCACATCGTAAATCGTACCTAATCAATGTCCATCTCTCCTTTAAAACTTAGTGGCCTTGAGCCTTTAGTAGTGTTCCCCGGTAGCAATTTTGTAAACGTGGGTGAGCGTACCAATGTAACTGGTTCAAAGAAATTTCTTCGTCTTATTAAGGAAGGCAAGTTTGAAGAGGCCTTATCCGTAGCACGCGACCAAGTGGAAGGCGGCGCGCAGGTGCTAGATGTGAATATGGACGAAGGTATGTTGGATGGCGTGGAAACCATGACCCGCTTTTTGAACCTTATGGCTAGCGAACCTGATATTTCGCGCATACCGGTAATGATTGACAGCAGCAAGTGGGAGATAATTGAGGCTGGTTTGAAATGCGTACAGGGCAAGAGTATTGTAAACTCCATCAGCCTAAAAGAAGGTGAAGAGCCATTTACTAAATATGCAAAGCTGATTAAGCGCTATGGTGCTGCTACGGTGGTAATGGCATTTGATGAGCAAGGCCAGGCAGATACGTATGAACGTCGTATTGAGATTTGTAAAAGAAGCTATGACATTTTGGTGAATGTGGTGAAATTTCCACCACAAGACATCATTTTTGACCCGAATATTTTCCCAGTTGCTACTGGTATTGATGAGCACAATAATTATGCTGTCGATTTCTTTAAGGCCACGCGCTGGATACGTGAGAACCTGCCGGGGGCTCACGTGAGTGGGGGCGTTAGTAACGTGTCGTTTAGTTTTAGGGGTAACGATACCGTGCGCGAAGCTATGCACTCTGCATTTTTATACCATGCCATTAAAGAAGGTATGGACATGGGTATTGTAAACCCAACCATGCTAGCAGTGTACGATGACATTCCCAAAGATTTGTTGGAGCGCGTGGAAGACGTATTGCTAAACCGTCGCGATGATGCTACGGAGCGTTTGCTTGATTTTGCAGAGAGCTTTAAAGGCGACAAGACCATAGGTAAAGTAAAAGACCTGGAGTGGCGCAAAGGTAATGTGCAAGAGCGCATTACACATGCCTTAGTAAAAGGTATGGCCGACTTTATTGAGGAAGATACCGAGGAGGCCCGCCTAATGTACGATCACCCGATAAAAGTGATTGAAGGCCCACTGATGAAGGGCATGAACGTAGTAGGCGACTTGTTTGGTGCTGGTAAGATGTTTTTGCCACAGGTAGTAAAATCGGCAAGGGTAATGAAAAAGGCCGTAGCACACCTATTGCCTTATATTGAGGCGCTAAAGCAAGAAGGTGATAGAAGCAACGCCGGCAAGGTGTTGATGGCCACCGTAAAGGGTGATGTGCATGATATTGGCAAAAATATTGTAGGCGTGGTGCTGGGTTGCAACAATTACGAGGTAATTGATATTGGCGTAATGGTGCCTGCTGAAAAAATATTGGCTGCTGCACGTGAGCATAATGTAGATATTATTGGCTTGAGCGGATTGATTACTCCGTCGTTGGATGAGATGGTACACATGGCCAAAGAGATGCAACGGGGCGGCTTTACACAGCCACTGTTGATTGGCGGTGCTACCACAAGTAAAATGCATACGGCCGTAAAAATTGAGGCATCATACACCAATGCGCCCGTGGTGCATGTGTTGGATGCGAGCCGTTCGGTTATCGTGGTAGAGAGCCTTTTAGGGGATAAGCGCCAAGATTTTGAGGCGGCCATAAAAGCCGAATACGAAATGCTGCGTGAGCGCCACCTCAGCAGCCAAAGCCATAAAGAATACTTGAGCATACAAGAATCACGCACCAACCATGTGCCCATTGATTGGAATGGATATCAGCCAACCAAACCTAGCTTTTTAGGCTTGAAGGAGTTAAAAGATTACCCAATTGAAGAACTGGTGCAGTATATTGACTGGACACCGTTTTTCCAAACTTGGGAAATGGCGGGGCGCTACCCTGCCATACTTGAAGATGAGGTGGTGGGCGTTGAGGCTACCAAGCTGTTTAAGGATGCACAAGCCATGTTGCAGCAGATTGTAGAGCAGAAGATGTTACGTGCCAATGGAGTTATCGGTTTTTGGCCTGCCAACAGCGAAGGCGACGATATACAGTTGTTTACTGACGATACCCGCAGCCATTGTTTTACCACGCTGCACCACATACGCCAACAAAACAAGAAAGCCCAAGGCCAGCCCAACCTTTGCTTAAGCGATTACATCGCGCCCGTTGAAGTAGGAGTAAAAGACTACTTAGGTGGATTTGCCGTAACCGCTGGCCTGGGCATTGAGCCTTGGCTAGAGCAGTATGCTGCCGACCATGACGATTATAACAGCATTATGCTCAAAGCCCTTGCCGATAGGCTGGCAGAGGCATTTGCAGAGCGCCTTCACGAGCGCGTACGTAAAGAGTTCTGGGGTTACCAGCCTGAGGAGGCCTTGGCCAACGAGGAGTTGATTAAAGAGAAATATCAAGGCATTCGCCCAGCACCTGGCTACCCTGCTTGCCCCGACCATACCGAAAAGGAAACCTTGTTTAACTTGTTAGATGCTACTAATAGGGCGGGTATTACTTTAACCGAGAGTTTTGCCATGCTGCCAACGGCAGCTGTAAGCGGTTGGTACTTTAGCCACCCAAAGAGCAAATACTTTGGGGTAGGCAAAATAGGGAAAGACCAAGTAACCGACCTAGCCAAGCGCAAAGGCATGGACTTTGAAGTAATGGAAAGGTGGTTGTCGCCGGTGTTGAATTATGATTGAGGGTCTTTATTAAGGCCCTTTTAGGGGTGGCCAAATTCAAGTCGCAAGGCAACATTAGAAATTGTTCGTGAAAACAAAAAACGCCAGATTGCTCAAACGAGGATGTAAATTTTCACATCCTATCATAGGAAAAAGCATTCTCATTCATAAAATTACTATAAAAACGTATATGATAAGCCAATATGGATACCAAAGCCATGAGTCATGTACTTTGATGTAACAATATCTTCAATTTCTTTACTCACTTCTTCGGTTCTACCTAAATTCAAGCCATACTGAAACTCAATGTCCAAATGAATTGGGGACCCCAAAGCAATTGAGCCCCCGATGCCACTCTTGAAAAGCAATGAAGGCTTATAACCTATATTTGCGAACTCACCAATATCTGGCCTGCTCACGCTTTTACTAGTAAGGTTAACTCCAAAGTTATTGATAAAATAAAAGGCGCTTCCGTCCCCATCCTTCTGAGTACTAAGCCTTATGAACCCCGTAATATCGGTTTCTTTGTACTCTTCCCTAAATCGCTCGCTACCTCCTGCGAGGAATGGATCGTTAAAAATATAGGTTGGCTTAACTAGCTGGTAACTAAATTCAGCCCCAAATTGTAGCGCCTGAAGGCCACCTCCAACCCTAAAGTTAAGCGGTACGCTTGCTGCGCTGCTATAACCTTTTTGATTAGACATTAAATATCTAAACCCTGAAGAGGCGCCTATTAAGAAGTTTTGGGCATACCCTATACTAGTGGTTAGATAAACCAAAGAAAGGATTAGGAATAATTTGCGCATGAAGTTTTGTTAAAAAAGTTGACATTTAATTCTAAACCGCAGAGGTGTTGGTTTATCTATTCTTGAAATGTTTCTATCATAAACCAACTCATACTCAGCAGCTATTGATTTTGCTATTTTCTCAAAAATAAATTGTAAATCAGCAGTAGATTCAATAATAGTTGAAGCAGAGCCACCACTTGGCAATCCTGAAGCCAAGACGGTTAATGCATTACTGTTAACCCCGCCGGCACTTTTTCCATCCAAGCCAATTGTATAGCTAAACAAATTCGTTGAGCTACTACTTAATCTATTCTCTATTTTTGTTGGGGTACTGTACTCTGTGCTATCGCCCCATGAGTTGTTTCTACCATCGGTAAAAGTGATCATAAAGTAACCGTCTGTCTCCGGAGCATATTCTGCTATATTAATTCCGGCATTCATAGCTTGATATAGTCTAGTCGCATTTTTATCCTCAATAAGGTTGTTGATAAACTGTTTTACTACCGAGGTTTGCGTGGTAGCAGGTAATAAAAGTACTGTATCTGAAAAACCTACAACGCCAAACTGAGTAACGGCGCCTGGATCTCTGTCTTGTAACATTAGATCAATAAAATTTCCAGCATACTTTTTTACCAGTGCCACATCGCTGTCCAACGAGGAGCTAACATCTAGCACAAGTACTATGGTTAAATCCTTAGTTTTAGAATAATTCAAAAAATTCTCTACATCAGTTTCCCAAGTGTTAGATAATTCATCAAAAACTTCGGCTGTAATATCATCTACAACTTGGTAAACACCACGTTCATCTTGAAATTTTACATTTTCTATTGGAAGCTCAATCCTGTTGTTACTATTGATAGTTGCTGAAATATTTAACTGATCGCCAATTTCTATTTCTGGTGAAGAGAGGTTCCTGTCAATTGTTATAATTGGTGAGTTGGCTCCTGTAGGATAAGAGTACTCAGCAAAAAGCACAAACTCTTTAATATAAGGGTCAATTTCACCAAAAAACACTTTTTTACATGAAACTGCTGCACATAATACTAAGAATAGCAATAGGCTGTAAAATAATTTCATTTTCATACTTTAATCATTATAGAATGCCAATTATAGTAAATATAATTTAAAATTACAAGCGTAAACAATCAATACAACCAGTTTATTTTCAATTTAATTATCAAGAACAAAAAAAATCCCCGCTGGATTGCTCCAACGGGGATAATAATAACCATAACCTTTTCAATCCAGAATTACTGGCAAAGGTATTCTTTCAACGAACCGCTGCGGGCTTCTGCACGTAGCTTGTTGATTGATTTGTCTTTGATTTGACGCACACGCTCACGGGTAAGACCAAGGGTCTCGCCAATGTCGCTAAGGGTCATAGCATTGTCAACACCAATACCATAGAACAATTTCAATACTTCGCGCTCGCGCTCGGTAAGCAATGAAAGGCTACGTTCGGTTTCTACGCTTAGCGAGTAAGTGTAGTCCATTTCGTGGTCAGCGTTCTGGGCGCCTGGGTTTTCCAATACATCAATCAATGAGTTGCTTTCGCCTTCTTCAAACGGAGCATCCATTGATACGTGACGAGAAGCTACGGCCAAGGTGGTTTTCACTTCATCTTCGCCAATTTCAAGGCATTTGGCCAATTCTTCTGCGGTAGGTTCACGCTCAAACTCTTGCTCCAATGCTGAGAACGCTTTGTTTATTTTGGTAAGCGAGCCTACTTTGTTAAGTGGCAAGCGCACCAAACGAGAATTCTCGGCAATAGCTTGGATAATGCTCTGGCGAATCCACCATACAGCATAAGAGATGAATTTGAAACCGCGTGTTTCGTCGAAACGCTGAGCAGCTTTTACCAAGCCAAGGTTGCCCTCATTAATAAGGTCGTTGAGTGGCAAGCCCAAGTTTTGGTATTTTTTGGCTACAGATACTACGAAACGTAAGTTGGCACTAACCAATCTTTCCAAAGATAATTGGTCTCCTGTGCGAATACGGCGTGCAAGTTCAACTTCCTCTTCAGGAGTCACCATGTCTACACGTCCGATTTCTTGGAGGTACTTTTCAATGGATTGGCTATCACGGTTAGTGATGGATTTTGTAATCTTTAACTGTCGCATTCAACTACGTTTAGTGAACGAATAATGTGGTATTCGAAATAAATTAGAGTCTTTCCCTTTGATTGATTAGCCTATTTGGCACGGATAAATATGGCAAACAAGTTTTATAAAACGCATCTCGAAATATCCACACGGGGTGGATAATGCTTGGGGGTGATTGTTGCATACTAACTTTAACGTGCAATGTATAACGTATATTGTACAAACGGGCTCAAATTCTTTTTAATAACCGATGCGGTCTTTTATAAGTTCCGCTAACAGTTCAATGTACTCATTTATTCGCAATTATTAGCGTGTTTTTAGCAATTAATTGAAAAATCATTAATTACCCGTAATTAAACCTCAATGATATGGTTAAAGGCGGTAATGTGCTCTGGGCGACCAAATACAAACAGCACATCATCGGTTTCTATGCGGGTGTCAATGTCAATGTCTGTAAGGTAATCTTCGTTTCGCTTAATTGCCAATAAAGTTACGTGGTGTACTCGCCTAAGCTCACACTCTGAAATGGTTTTACCCACAACTTCATTATTATTGCTGGTTACCTTTAATGTAGATATCTCAATATCAGGTATTTGCAACGGAGCTGTATGGGCCTCGCCATTATTGGCCACCGGGCGAAACATTCGGTAGCTGCCTTCTCTTATTTGCTCAATAAACTGTTCTACCTCATCTTGCGGCACTAAATATTTGCTTAATACCCGCGAGAAAATCTCAATGGACGTTTCAAACTCTTCCGGAATCACCTCGTTGGCGCCCAAGCTGTAATTGTCTGCCATTTCTTGAATAAACCGGGTACGAATAATGATATGGGGTTTTTGTGAAATGCTGCGTACGCTTACAATAATGCGTTTGGTTGCCTCGGGGTCGCTTATGGCCACCACTACTACTCTGGCCAGCTGTATGTTGATGTGCGTAAGGATGGGCTCTTGGGTGGCATCGCCAAAATAAATGGGTTCGCCTTTTGCCCGCTCTTCTTGCACCGTATCGGGGTTAAGCTCCAGTATAACATAAGGTATGTTGGCAAAACGCGCAGCTTTCGCTACGTTTTTTCCATTGATACCGTAACCGATAATTACCAAATGGTCGTTAAAATCATATTCGGCATGCTCTGCCTCGGTAACGCTTTTTGGGTTATACATTATCCGGCTGAAGTTTTTCGGCAGGGGTGTTTTTACCAGCACGGCCAATATAGCATCGCTATATTTAAACACAAATGGTGTAACGGCCATGGTCATAAGTGAGATGGCAAGGAAATATTGGTAAAGCTCGTCGCTTAGCATGTTGTACTCTAAGCCTGTTTTACTTAATATAAAGGCAAACTCACCCACTTGAAACAATGATAGACCGGTGAGCAACACGGTGCGTATAGGGTACCGCAACACTAGTGCAGCCAACGCAGCAATCAAGGCCTTTGCTACCATTACTATGGATGCAAACAATAAAACCCATCCCAAATGGCTAATGACAAACTGCACATCGAGCAGCATACCTATGGATACAAAGAAGAAACTGGTAAATATTTCGCGGAAGGGTAGGATGTTGCCCGTGGCTTGATGGCTGTACTCGCTCTCAGAGATAATCAAACCAGCCATAAAGGCACCCAATGCCAATGAAAGGCCAGCTATTGAGGTCAACCATGCCACCGAAAAACACAGCACAACAACGGTAAGCACAAATAGCTCTTTACTTTTGGTTCGGGCTACGGCATACAACAAGCGGGGTACAAGGTAGCGGGCACCTACTATTAGCATTAAAATTACCGCGGCCGCTTTACCTAACAATATCAATATTGCCTCCCACAAATTACCTCCATCGCCAATCATAAGCGGCGTTACCAACATCATGGGCACTACTATAATATCTTGATAGATAAGTACCGCCAACGATATTTTACCATGTGGGGTATTGATGGCACCGCTCTCTTGCAGTAGCTTAAGTACAATGGCCGTGCTACTAAGGGCAAACAGGAAGCCCATAAATACCGAAGAGGCAATTGCCTGCCCTGTTAAGTAAAAGCACAGAGCCGTAATGCCAATGGTAACAAATACCTGCACCGAGCCGCCCACAAACACGGTCTTTTTTATGGCCATGAGGCTCTTGAGCGAAAACTCTAGCCCGATAACGAACAATAGCAGTATTACGCCTATTTCGGCTAATATATCTACCTCGTGGGTAGCTTGTATCAGGCTAAAACCGTGGGGGCCAATAAGCACACCGGTAAGTAAAAAGCCTAGAATGGTAGGTAGTTTCAGGCGCTGGAAGATTAATATAACCAGCACCGAAAATCCAAGGATAATAACTACCTCTGATAGTAAAGGTATCTGCATTCGCTTTTCCGTTTGTGGTAAAAATACGGAAATGGTAGAAGTGCTGCGGAATAAAATAATGTTTATTCCTTTACTCGATAGCTATTGCTAGCCATTTTGTAAAACGGCTGTATTAATTTACCCCAACTGTTGTGTAATCCACCAAGTATTTCCCCAAGGGTCGAGCACGCCACAGGTGCGGCCATATGGTTGGTTACTAATGGGCATTACGCTGGTAGCGCCGTTATCCAAGGCTTTTTGATAAGTCTCGTCGGTATTTGCCACATAGATAAACATGCCAGCATTGGCCACCTTCCATTGGTCGCTCGCTTCGCCTACCATTATGTAGCTATCATCTAGGCGCAGCTCACCATGCATCAGGGTTTTGCCGTCTTCGTGATAGTGGGTTTCAGCCTTTTCGGCACCAAAAACGGTTACTGCAAAGTCAAGAAACCCTTCACCGTTTTTCAATATCAAATAAGGTATTACGCGGTTGTAGCCATCAGGCCTTGGCACATTGCTCATGGAATCGATTTTTGGCTTTAAGCAAATATAGCGTTGACAAGATAAGGAAAATTGTAAATATGGTGTAATACTTGCTGCTGATTGAAGCCTTTCAAGCTACCTCGTTTATTCTCCCTATTCCGTGTTTCTCAGTGCTTTTTGTAGTTTAAATTTTTACCACGGAGGACACGGAAAATACACGGAAGAATTGTGAAGCAGTTTAGATACTTAATTTCGTTTCAAACGAGAATACTTGATACTAACCTCAATACACAATCACCGTATCTTGGTTTTTCCTTCCCATCCAGCTGCGAATGATGCGGTGGGCATCGGGGGTGTCGGGCTTTCGGCTTACCACATCTTTTAGCGATTCGATATCGTTCTCAATATACTCTGGCTCAAAGTAGCCAATACCCATAAAGCGGTGGTTCTCTATCCACACAATACTCTGTTCGTGGTGAGAGCGACCTTCGCCTACAATAAAAAAGTTGGGGTTGTGGTATTGGTATTTGCTCAAAATGGTTTTTAACCTGCTATTGTAATGCGCAGGCGGAGTGTCGGGGGTTTTGCTTTCGCCATTTTCGCTTAGGCCGCATAGGGGGCTCCAAAGGTCGTGCCTGGTTACCATACGCTTAAGCACTGCCATAGCGCTCTTGCGGGTTGTAAACTCAACCAATGGGCGCTCATTGGGCCTATTGGTAATCATGTCAACGTGCAAGTTTATGTATCCATAATCGTCGGTGTAATGGTATACACCATATCTATAGTTTCGGCGGCGCTGGGCAGGGTTATATACCGGCTGTTGCTTAATTATTTCTTCCGTTTCCAACAGTTGCGCCACCAGCTCACTACCCGTTACATCATAAGATATATCGGCAACTGCCGTACGCAGTGTTTCATACTTTTGGTCGGCTAAATCTTTGGTAAGCACTTCGATAATGCGCTTGCGCAGATTGCGGCCTTTGCTCAAAAACAGCACTTTCCCGTCCTTATCCAAAAAGGTAAACACACCCGTATCCTCGGGCAAATCTTCCACAATCTCAAAGTTGAGGTTTGGCACAGCCTCCAGGCCGGTAAGTTCTACCTCAAGCATGTTGTGCAGTACTTTGTCTTTGTCTTCGGCTAGCAATCGGGTAAACAGCTCGGCTGTGGCAGCGGCATCACCATATGCACGGTGCCTACCTTCAAGGTTTATACCTATTTCGCGGCACAGCTTACCAAGGCTATAACTCTGGCAACCCGGCAATACACGGCGGCTGAATTTTACGGTACACAATTGTTTACGCTCAAACCGCACGCCCATGCGCCTAAACTCGTTGCGCAGCACGCCATAATCAAAACTGACGTTGTGTGCTACAAAAATTTTGCCCTTGGTCATTTCCAATATCTTATCGGCTACCTCTTCAAATGTAGGGGCACCCTTTACCATATTATCATTAATGCCCGTAAGTTTTTTAATGAATGGCGCAATAGGTACACCTGGGTTGATGAGGGTAGAAAATTCATCTACAACACGCTTACCGTCGTGCACAATGATGGCTATTTCCATCACCTTATCCTTTGCAGGGTTTCCGCCTGTCGTTTCTGTATCTATTATAGCAAACATATCTCGCAGCCTGTAGGCTATTCCTCCTCTTCGTTACCCACCCTGGAGTCTAGCCAGGTTATCATCAATTCAAATAATTCTTGTTTGCAAAGGTCGTTGTGTATTTCGTGGTATGCACCATTAAACAAGCGAAAGGTAACGAGTTCGCCCGCCTTTTTGGCAAATGCTTTACTTGCTTCATGCGACGTTAATTGGTCGTCGGTTCCGTGAAACAGTAACAGTGGTAAATGTAACTCATCGGCGTGGTCCAAAGCCCAAAGGCCTGCCTGATAAGTGGATAGGTAAAATGAGCTAGTAATTTTATCGTGCACCAGCGTATCGTCCTCGTAAGCTTTAACCGCCACAGGGTCGCGCGATATTGATTTGGTATCAAGCTTAGTACTTTGGCTAAAGCCCGGCCATACCCTGTTAACCACCTTGGCCAAAGTAACCATGGCTTTAGGTGGTTCAAAAGCTAATTTTAACCAAGGCGATGAGGCAATAACGCCTGCAATTTGCGGTTGCCACTGCAATGCATAGTTAAGCACCAAGCCACCGCCCATGCTGTGGCCATACAATATCTGGGGGGTTTCTGGAAAAAACTCTTGCGCCTTGTTTAAAAGGTCATCTACAGAGTTTAACAAGTGGTCGTAGCTGGGGGTATGCCCACGCTGGCCTTCGCTTTGGCCATGGCCACGGTGGTCGTAGCCAATTAGTGCATAGCCATGGTCGGTAAGCATTTCGGCTACATGCTCGTAGCGGTTAATGTGTTCGCCCATGCCATGTACCAAGCACACAACACCTTTAATGCCATTTTCTGGCGCCCAGTACTTGCCATATATTTTTAGGCCATCAATGGTTTTCCACGAAAACTCACGCGAGCTCATGCATTTTGAGTTTCGTTAACAATAGGATAATGTACGTGCATACGGTGCAAAGATATAGCATTTCGCATTCTGCTGATATTCTTTATAATTTAGGCCTCAGATATTCAAGGTCCTCGTTGATAAATTTATAAAATATAGCATGAAAAAAGCAATCTCAAGTGGAGTTAAGGTACTAATTATCTTGATTTTAATTCCGGTACTGTATGTGGTTGGGGTAATTTTATACGGTACGGTTACCGATTATCAGCCCGAAGAGACCATTCCGCTTACCTTTTGGGGCAATAGCGAAGAAACAGTTGCTAGCAATAATTTTTCTTTTTTAATTTGGAATATCGGTTATGCTGGCCTAGGCGAAAAAGAGGATTTCTTTTATGATGGCGGCAGTGGGGTGCGCCCAAGCAAAGAGCAATATGAAGTATACATGAGCGGCATTGAGCGCACCTTGAGCGAATACGCTGGCACCGATTTTATCATGATTCAAGAAATTGATACCAATAGTAAGCGCAGCTACTTTAATAACCAATTGCATCGCCTGTCTGCTAATTTGCCGGGTTATGTTTACACATATGCTACTAATTATCAGGTTGATTTTGTGCCCATGCCTTTAGGCAATCCTGCTAGTGCATTGGGTAAGATGCAAGCGGGCCTTGGTACCTACAGCAAATATGTGCCGTCAAGCAGTACTCGTTTACAGTTTCCGGGCGAGTTTGGCTGGCCCAAAAAAGTCTTTATTTTGGATAGGTGCATGTTGGTTATGCGTATTCCGGTAAACGGTGGCAAAGAACTGTTGGTAGTAAATACCCACAATAGTGCCTATGATAGTGATGGTAAATTAAAGGGTGAGGAAATGGAATACCTCAAAAATTTTGTAACAGCTGAGTATGAAAAGGGAAACTACATAGTGGTTGGTGGCGACTGGAACCAAAATCCTCCAAATTTCCCTCAAAACCATTTTAATGAAGGCAAGGCAGACTACGACCAAGGCATTATTGCAACAGACTTTATGCCTGAAGGTTGGACTTTTGCATACGACATGAGCTACCCCACCAACCGAAGCTTAAAGAAGGCTTATGCTGCCGGCGAAACTCAAACAGATTTGATTGATTACTTTCTGCTGAGCCCTAATGTGGACTTATTAACGGTTAAGACCATTGATATGCAGTTTAGCTACAGCGACCACCAGCCCGTAAAAATGAACGTAAGACTTAAATAGGCGTGATATTTGTATAAGATCTGCCTGCCAACAAAACATCAATACATGAAAACCCTTTTTACCTCAATAATGATATTGGTTGCCTTTGCCACTATGGCACAGAAGGTAACTCGCACAGGTAACACTTACTATGTGGATGGAGTAGCTTATATGACTACTGATTTTGAGCCCAAAAAGACCACAAAAGGCACCTTTACTTCTTCTGATAAGAAGACTGTTTACTTTAACCTCACGGAGTATACGGCTGATATACTAGTAACTAGTGCATCAGACAAATATCAGGTCCAAAAGAAGACAATTAAATACTTTGGCCTAGAGTTTCCAGCTAGCCGCAGTGTTTTATTTATTGATAAGAACATTGAAGGGGTAATTAAATTGATTTATCAGTGCGGCTGCACTTTGAGAGATGGTTCTATTGATGCGGATAGACTGGCTGATTTTTCGAAAAAATTCACCAGAACAGATCCTTCCGCTAGGCGCTCACGTTGATTGTAGATACAAACCAGCATTATTGATACCCTATGAAAACCCTATATACTACTATATTACTACTTGCTGCCCTAGTAACTATGGGGCAGAAGGTAAAAGAAAAGAACAACATCTATTTTGTGGATGATTCGGCCTTTGTACAAAAGGATTGTAAGAAAATTATTGCAGACCCATGCGCATTTAATACCGCCGATGGTAAGCAGCGCGTTTTTGTAATTGTAGCCTATTCATACTCCAAGATTATACAAGTACGGGAGGGATATACTACCGTTGAGAAAAGCCTACCAGCTTACTATTACCGGGTAGAGTTTTCTTTGGTAAACAAAGATTTTACAACGCTTATGGACCCCAAAGACATGGTACGTGAAATGTACAATTCAGGCTTTATACTTCCTAATGGTTCCGTTGACCCTGATTTGCTGGCCTTGTTTATACAAAAGCACAACGTTCCACCGCCAACACAAAGCAACACCGACCCTGATTTGATAAATAATAGGTGGTAAATTATTTATCATGGTTATCGCCACCTAGACTGTAGTAGTTATTTTCCTCGTCTTCGCTACCAATGTTTTCTTGGGCATCGTCAAGCTCAGTGCCAGGCACATCTAAGTCGCCACCAGTGAGGTTATCCTCAAAATCTAGTTCGTTGGGCTTGTTGGTAGGTGGGTTTTTACTTTTTTTGCGGGTAGGGTCGTCAGGGTCAACGTTGGTTGCATCTTTTTGTTTTTTGTAAATGTCCTCCTCATCGCTATGGTGCGGGTATCCCGGAAAATCATCTTTTTGCTCTTTATTATCTGGGTTTGGATTGCCTTTCGGTTTCATGGTGCAGTGTTTTAGTTAATGTTATGGATTGCAATTAACCTGCCAAATGACCGATGTTATTGCTATCAACGATATATCTTAACTAGCTCGAGGATATTGGGCAACCACCGCCACAACCGAGCGAACGCAGTACCCCATATATGTTTACTTTTTGCAATTGTAGGCAATAATCCAACTTTCTGTTACCTTTACTGTATATGTTTCCTCAACTTCGATATAAAGCCGATAGACGCACTATTGCGTTTGTATTCATCTACTTTGTTGCCACGGCACTGGCATGGGTCTATTTTCCTGATGAATGGTATTTGCGTGTGCCCATAGTCATGTTTCTATGCGCATGGTCTTTCTTTTGTACCGTAATTACGCACAACACCATTCACCACCCCATCTTTCGCTCACGGGGCTGGAACAAAGTGTTTCAGGTGCTTTTGAGTTTTTCTTACGGCCATAGCGTAAGTGCTTTTGTACCGGGGCATAACTTCAGCCACCACAACCATACCCAAACTGAGAAAGACCAAATGCGCACCGATAAAATGCGCTTTAAGTGGAATTTCCTCAACCAATTGTTGTTCTTTTTCGTAATGGCCCCCAGCATTCTTAAGGACGAGCAGATATTTGCGAACATGATGCGCAAAGAGCGCCCTAATTGGTACCGCCAGTATATGATTGAGATGGTAATAGTTATGGGTATTAAGATTGGGCTACTCATTTACGATTGGCCCAAAGCTATATTACTGTTGTTTTTGCCTCATTTTTATGCTGCTTGGGGTATTGTAGGCACCAACTATTGGCAGCACGATGGTTGCGACGAAAACGAGAAATACAATCACTCACGCAACTTTACTTCTCCAATTTTAAACTTCTTTGCTTTTAATAATGGCTACCATGGTATGCACCACGATAGGCCAGGATTACACTGGAGCTTGCTGCCTGAGTATCATGAAAAGGAGATTGCTCCGCATATACATCCTAATCTCAACAGGGTATCATTGGCGGCTTACCTATGGGAAGCCCACGTTTATCCAGGCAAGCGCGTTGACTACTTGGGCAACCCAGTGGTGCTTAAACCAAAGAAAAAGGACGCTAACTGGATGGAAGACGTAGACCTAGAGCGCAAGAAATTGCAACTAGGGGTAGAAGGGTAAACATTTATGCCCTTATCGCTTGAGTGCTACTTCATTCGGTTAGTATACCACTAGCTTTCGTACTATGCTGCCTTCGCCCGATACTTTAACCATGTAAACACCAGCCGCCGGAAATTGACTACGGAACAGTTTTACGCTGTTGCCGTTTAGGGCTTGTTTAAATATGGTTTTGCCAGTAACATCAACTACCTCAATAGTATTAAAATAACCACTGTTTTTAACTTCCAGCGTAGCAGAGCTTACCAATGGGTTAGGGTAAATGCTCATTTTTTGGCTGGCCGTTATATCACTTATGCCAGTTAGCTGTACCTTGTTTACCTCACCTACAAATGCAGATTGCATGTTGGTCATAAGGGTGTTTGCCAATGGCATGTTATCCATAGTATGCGTTGATATATCAGCGGCATCTTTAAGGCTAAGTCCGCCAATAAGGGTGCCCAACAATAGGTCAATATTAGCACTGATGGATTGAGTGTTCGCATCCACTTCCAACGCTATTGGCACCGACACCTCTTTGAGTAAGTTATCGGTACCTATATGATACTCATAAGGCACGGTAGCTCCAGTTAGCGTTGCAGAGGTGTCAATCATACCCTCTATCCTTACAAAAATGTAGCCTGAGCTCCAGCTCCAGTGCATGCTCGGGCTTTGGAACGACATAGGGTGCACAGCATTATATGTTGATGGGTCGCTGTGGTTGCGATCGTAATCTAAACCGATATCAAACTTAATGGATTGATATGCACCCACCGGAAGTTGGCCCAACTGGTAAGGCAAGCCGGCGTTGGTTGCATTAATAATCAAAACAGTATCGTATACCACATCAGCGCCGCTAATGGGCACCAAGCGGATGTTGCTCACATAGTAGTTAGCAGCATCAAAGGTTATTTGTGCGCCATCGGTATGTGTATGGGCGCTAGTGCCCAGCTCAACGGATGTACTGCCCGAAAAAAGATAATTAAAATCAATGCTCAGCTCGCGGTTACCTTGGGCATACACGCCTACTGACAGCAAAAGTAAGATAGGGAGTAAGTAGTGCTTCATTTTCCTGCTTTAAAGGTTTAAAATTTATAACCGCAAAAGGAAGAAAACAATTCAAAAGCAGTTTGTACACTTTGAGTAGTTAAAGGTTAATCAACCACAGGGTTTCCCTTTTTCAACTTTGGCTTAAAGAAACTTTCTGGGTCTTTTTTACCAAAACGGAAAGAGATGCTTATTGAGCCGCATAAGTAAGAGTCGTTGCCATTAGGGTTGCCACGGTACTCCCCAGGTGCGGTAATGGCACCATAAGCACCATCCGGGTCAACCTCATTGCTACGGTGGCTTAGCTCATATATCATTTGGCCTTGTGTTGTGCCATATGCGTTTATAAAGTCGTCTTGGCTTACATAGGTGCTGCTTACATCATCCATGTAATCTGTAAAGGTTACACGGTGGCCAATTTCGCCTGTAATGGTCCAGCGCTGGCTGACGTTCACCTTTACACCCATAGCAATAGGTATTACTGCTTGTATTAGGCTATATTTTTTACGGTCGGGGTATTGCTCAAGGCCTTGCCCCTCGGTGCCCAATGGCTGCAAAGCAACTAGCTCGCCATTGTAATCAGCTTTCGGATTGAAATATACCATCCCAACCCCGGTTGATACATATGGTGTCCAACGATGGGTAAGGCTTCCAGGGATAAAACGCAATATGTGCACCTCGCCAGTAACGCTTCCTTCTAGTAATACCGATTGAAAACGCAAGTTGCGGTAGCTTCGGTACCAATCACCACTGCTGCGGTCTGTACTTTTGGCCAATCGGTCGTCGCCTTGAATTTGAGATAGCGTAAATCCTGTTTTTACAGCAAACCGAGGGTTAAAGGTATTGCGGTACCAAACGGTAAGCGAAGGCTTAGTAATGCCAGCACCAACATCGCCAAAGTAGGTTGATGTCCTTGAGTCGTGTTTTCCTAGGTCGCCCATAAATGTAGTGGTACCTAGTCCAAAACCAAATTCGCTGTGCTGCGCCCAAGCGGTAATGGCAATAAAGCTTATCATTACCAGGGTAAGTATACCTTTTCTCATGCTTTGGTTATTAGTTACTGGTTATTTGCTAACGATAAAAGTACCTGCGCCAATTAGTTAAAACAAGAACAGGCAAAGAGTCACCTCTCTGCCTGTGTATACGTATTTTATTAAGTTTTGTTTCGTGCTTGCCTAGTGAATTGGAATATATAAGCCAATAACCAAACAACTGACTATCTAAACACCCGTTTGTACTTGCCTGCGTTTTTCTTCGCAAAAGGGTTGTTCTCCCTACGGTTCATTTTAGCAAAGTTGTACGATACGGTAACAACCGTGAACAAAAATGAATCGTTGCTTTGTGGGTTGCCACGTACTTCACCAGGCTGGGTAATGCTTCCATAGTTTCCTTCAGGGTCAAGCTCCGGTGAGCGACGGCTTAGTTCGTAGGCCATTATAGCTCGCTCGCTGCCGTAGAAGTTTGCAAAATCTTGGTAGCTTACGTAGTTAGTGCTCACATCATCTATGTAATCTGTAAATGTTATGCGATGCCCCATTTCTAAACCGATACTCCAAGCCTTGTTTACGTTAAACTTAAAACCTAAGCCTACCGGTAACGAGGGTTGTATCAATGAGTATTTTTTATTGCCTGGTTGGCTTGGCAATCCTTGACCTTCAGTGCCCAAAGGCTGCAAGCGAACCCACTCGCCGTTATATTGAGCTTTTGGGTCGAAGGCAAAGATGCCTACTCCTGCAAATACATAAGGTGTCCAGCGGTACTTCATACTACCCGGCGCATACTTAAGTATATTAAACTCTGCAGTAGCGGCAATTTCTAGTACATACGACTTAAAATGCAGGTTCCTATAGCTTCTAAACCATGCATCGTCTCTAAACTCTTTGGTTCTTGAGAGGCGGTCATCACCCTCGAGCCTTCCATAAGTTAAAGAAACTTTACCGGCAAAGCGATAAGAAAATGAGTGCCTGTAATATGCTGAGAAAGCAGGCCTAAACAAGGAGCCATCAATGTCTCCGAAATACGATAGTCTGGTAGAACTTTTCTTTCCTAAGTCCCCTAGAAAGTTTGATGTGCCAACTCCGATTCCCACTTCTCCAATCTGGGCTACCGCACTCCACGACATCAAACTCAACACAGCCAGAATTGCCACGAATCTTTTCATGATCAGTTTGGTTTTTTCAATAGTTTTGAGATTAGCTAAGGTCTATTTCACCTTCGCATATCCTTTTCTACGACAAAAACCAATAAAAGGTTACAGGGCAATAAATTAATTCCTCTGATCTGCGCCCCACATGAGCTTCTCGCGTATGGTACTTAAAAAATCCATTTCGTTTACCCGCAACAAGTTGATGGAAAACTCTTCTTTGCGAACTGCTATTTGGTAGGAAGTATCAATCGCTTCGTAACGAGAGTCGAGGGTGCAAAGGAAGCTTTCATTTCGGCCTTCTACCTCAAAAGAAATAATAGCATCGCTTGAAACAATAATGGGCCTTACATTAAGGTTGTGAGGTGCAACAGGGGTTATCACAAAGTTTTCTGAGGATGGAAATATAATAGGGCCGCCGCAGCTAAGAGAGTATCCGGTAGAGCCGGTTGGTGTCGCAATTATCAGCCCATCGGCCCAATATGAGTTAAGCAGTTCACCATTAATGTAGGTGTGAATGGTAATCATGCTGCTCGTATCCTTTTTATGGATGGAGAACTCATTGAGGGCATAGTTTACACCACCAAAAATATCTTTGTTTGAGTCAAGGTGAAGCAAGGTTCGCCTATCCAACTGGTAGGTTCGGGCCTGCAATGCGTCAATGGCTAGTTTTATTTCCTTGCGGCCGGTACTGGCAAGAAAACCCAAACGGCCAAAATTGATACCCAGTATCGGGATGTTGCTATTTCTTACAAAAGTGAGCGTATCCAGCAATGTGCCGTCCCCGCCAAGGCTGAGCAGATAATCTACCTTATCCTTAATATCATCGTGGTTTTTAAAGGTGCTAAACTTACCCTTCATAGTTAAGCGGCCATTAAACTGGGTTTGATAGTTTTTGTGTATCAAAGCCTCTATTTGCCTACTACCTATAATATCTAACAACTCCTGCAAATAAGGGATGTCTTCATCTTTTAGTAGTCTACCATAAATGGCTAGGCGCATGGGTTGTTTTTTTTACGAAGTTACGGTTTTAGGGTTAACTTAACCGCAAATCTTGCCTTGCTAATGACTCAGCATATTGCAGGCTAGGCAATTCACGTATTGGTGCTTTCGTTTACAATGTTAAATACGGGCCATAATAGTTGTAAAATAAGGACTTTAAGCCTGTATATTAACAAGAGTATTGTTAACTTTAACAGAGATACAGGTGAGTCACTATGCTCCAATTTGCTAAAATATTTTCCATTGCTGTTTTGTTAGTGTTTGGCTACCAAAACTTATATGCACAGGAGCCAGAGCAAGATTGCCTAGGTGCTCTACCTGTATGTTCAACCGTTTTTCAACAAAACAATAGTTACAGCGGCATGGGCACACAAGAACTTGATAGCCTGTATGCCATGGATTCAACGTTTTGCTTGCTGAACGGAGAGAACAACTCCGTGTGGTATATCTTCACCGTATCTTCTCCTGGCGATTTAGAGTTTGATATTACCCCTATGGGTAATGATGACTATGACTTTGCCTTGTTTAACCTTACAGGATATACCTGCCAAGATGTAATGGACGGCATAGCGCCTTATGTAAGGTGCAATTATGCACTTACAATAGGTGCTTCAACGGGGCTAGCTGCGGGCAATACGGCAATTTCTGCAAGCCCCAACGGTTCGGCTTTTTTGGCTCCGCTGCCAGTACAAGTGGGTGAGACCTACGTGTTGATGGTAGACAACTTTACCAGAAACGGCCAAGGCTATACGATTGATTTTTCGGCTGGCACGGCAGGTATTGCCGATACAGTATCCCCGTTTTTGGCATCCATTGATACATTAAGTTGTGATACCACCACCACCTTATCTATCACGTTTTCTGAACCGGTAGTTTGTGATAGCATTTTGGCCAATGGCTCACAGTTTGAAATTGTAGGTCCGCAAGCGGTAAATGTGATAGGTGCCTATAGTGCATCGTGTGCTGCTGGGCAAAAATTTACGCAAGAGGTAACCATTACTTTATCTCAACCGATAATTGTGGGGGGTAACTATGAGGTGAGTGCCATACCCGGTAGCGGTGGCAGAGAGATAACCGACATATGTGGCAGGCCTGTTACAAGTGATAGTATTATTCTTTTTGCGCCTGCCATCGTTTTTCCCCACTTTACCTATGATATAGCGGCCAGCTGTTATGTTGATACCTTGAACTTTATCAATATTTCATTACCTAGTACTACCAATGGTGCCCCTGTAACTTGGTTGTGGAACTTTGGAGATGGTACTCCTACCAGTAGTTTACAAGACCCTTCACATGTGTTTGCAGATACGGTATTGTACAACGTAACACTTACCGCTACTACCGTTGATGGTTGTACTTTTACCAACGATTCTATAATTCCGGTGGATAGGTCTTACGCTGCCTTTTTTAGTTATGCTCCTACTCAGGTTTGCCCAGGTTCACCCATTCAGTTTATTGATGAGTCGCCTGGTTCGGCAGATACTTGGTTTTGGGATTTTGGTGATGGCAACATCTCAGGCGATGAAAACCCCGTAAACATTTTTAGTACACCCGGAAATTATACGGTTACCTTAATTATTAGCGAGGCCAGTGTTTTGGGTGCACCATGTACCGATTCGATTTCTCAAGAGATATTGGTTCTGCCAGATGTTACCGCGGATTTTGGCCTAAGCGTTCAACAAATTTGCCAAGGTACCCCTTTGGTATTTACCGATGAAACCACAGGATTCCCCAGCGAATGGCGCTGGGATTTTGACAATGGTGATACCTCTATATTACAGAACCCTACCTATACCTATGATTCGGTTGGCGTATATACCGTTACGCTTGAGGTAACCAATACTTGCAACATTGATGTGGCAACTCAAACATTTGAAGTATTTGAGGTACCAGTGTTTAATCTTGGCTCCGACACGGCCATTTGCTTTGACAGGTCTGTTACATTGGTGGCTTTTCCTGGTGCCACCGCCACCACTTGGTCTACTGGCCAAACTGGCGATTCAATAGTGGTAACTGGAGCTCCTATTGAGGTAAGGGCTAGTGTAAACAACAATGGGTGCCTGTTTGATGATGCCATATTTATCGAAGAGCTGCAAGAAGGCTGCATTATTGTACCTGTGCCAAGTGCCTTTACGCCTAATAATGATGGCTTTAATGACTTATGGCGATTGGTTAATCCGCAACGCTTAATTAGCATTGAGGTGTGGATTTTTAACCGCTGGGGCCAAGAAGTGTTTTATGACAACTCTTTGGATTTTGCATGGAACGGCCGGTTTAAAGATGAAGATGCCGAAATGGGCGTTTATACATACATTCTTAAAGGCTACGGTGAGAGCAGTCGAGGTAGAGAACCGGTTTTCTACAGGGGCAACCTTACTCTGGTTAGGTAACTGCGTTGGCATATACCATGCAAATGTGCCGAAAATGCAGTATTAAAACTATTTTCTTTTTTTAGTTGTTTTAGTCACCTATTGCTCAACGCCCATTTCAACTAATTACCAATGGTAAAGCCAGATACACTGCAATTTTTAAGAGAGTTAACCGAGAACAATAATAGGCCTTGGTTTGAGGACAACAAGAAGCGCTATGAAGCGGCTAAAAATGATGTGGAAGCGCTAGTTGGGGAAGTGTTGGTAGGGTGCTCGGTTTTTGAACCAACATTGGCCGAACTTAAAGCTAAGCAGTGCGTTTTCCGTATTTATCGCGATGTGAGGTTCTCTAAAAACAAAGATCCGTATAAAAATAACATGGGTGCTTGGTTTAACAAGGGCGGTAAAAAGGCATCGTTTGCTGGTTACTATCTGCATATTCAACCTGGAAGCTCGTTTTTGGCTGGAGGCTTATATATGCCTGAGTCTAAGATATTGAAAAACATTAGGCAAGAAATTGATTACAATGCCGATGAGTTTAAGGCAATATTAAACAACCCCAAGTTTAAGAAAGTGTTTGGTGGCCTGGATGACCACAAACTAAAAACCACGCCCAAGGGCTATGATAAAGAAAACCCTGAGATTGAGCTACTGCGGCATACAAGTTTTGTAGTATCACATAAAGTGAGTGATGAGGAGCTGTTGGATACAAAATTTGCCCAAAAGGCTGTTGAGGTTTTTAAAACCCTTCATCCCTTTAATACATTTCTCAATCGTTCTTTTGATTAAGGTTTCTTTATCAAATCTTGGTATCGTTTATCCTCATACTTCAACGGGGCATCTAGCGTACCAATAACTTTAAACTCCGTACGGCGGTTGTTTTGGTGGCACGGGCAATCTCCCGCCCCTGCCTCTGGGCAATCAGTATACACGCTACAATCTTCCATTACTTGGGTTTCGCCATAACCTTTGGCCACTAAACGGTCTTTGGGTATTCCTTTCTTTATAAGGTATTTAACGGCACTTTCTGCTCTCCGCTGCGAAAGGTTGATGTTGTACTCAAATGTTGCCCTGCTATCGGTGTGTGAGCCCAGCTCAACAATTATGGTTGGGTTCTCCATCATTAGGTTATACACGGTATCCAAGGTTAGCTTTGCTTCGTCACGAAGGAACCACTTGTCGTAGTCGTAGTATATGTTGCGTAGGCGATATGCTTTACCAACCATCAATTTCTCGAGATAAATATCAACGTGCAAAGTATCTGACTCAGTAATACCGAGCGTATTAAAAGCCGCTGAACCAGGTAAATATCCTGCAGCACTGCCGTTAACCTTGTAGCTATTTTCAAAATCAATGCTAAAGAAATATTCATGGCCGTTAAGCGTAGTGTCTTTTCCTAGTTCCAAATCCATGCGGTTGCCATTAACATCCGCTTGTATCAATGTTACCAATGCATTATTAATGGGTGTTTTGGTTGGGTCATTTTTATCTATCACAAAGCCTTTTACGGCTATAAGCTTTGGTTTCGGTGGTTGAAAGCGGAATATATCGTCGCAGCAGGTCTCACTTTTAACAGAGATGATTCCCTTTCTGTTGGATACTACAAAACCCGATACCCTGTCTTGGTTTATGCGATAATACATATCATCGGCAGGAGAGTTAAACGGGTAGCCAATGTTTTCTGGTTCGGTCCACCTGCTTTGGCTGCCAGCAGTTTTAAAAATATCATATCCACCAACACCGGCATGGCCATTGCTGCTAAAGTACAGGCTGTCTTTTTCTAGGTCAAAAAACGGCGTTGCTTCATCGCGGTCCGTATTTATTTTACTTCCTGCGTTGCGGGCTGCACCATATCCACCACTTTTCTTTTTAATGGCATACCAAATATCCATGCCTCCTCGGCCACCAGGCTGGTTGCTGGCAAAGTACAGTACCTCTTGGCCCTTATCATCAATTGCGATGTTAGGATGTGTGCTGCTATAGCCAGGTTGATTTATTTCAAGGCCAAGCGATATGGGCTCTTGCCATGCACCATCCTTGTATTCGCTTACATAAATGTGGCATACTATATTTAGGCGCTTTTCGTCCCAACAGCGCGTAAAATAAAAGCTTTTTTTATCAGGGCCAAAGTTACCATTACCCACATGCGAGTCGTTAAACTGAAACAAAGGGAAAGGTACAGCTTGTGCAATACTGTCACCTTTCACTACGGCACTGTATAGTTTTATGTAGTGCTTGTCTTGTGTGGTATCCCTTTCATTGTATCTTATAATGGTGTCGCTAGGCAGGCTGCTGAACAGTAAGGTAGTATCATCCCAAAACAATGGGGCAATATCAGTATAAGGTGAGTTGAGCTCACTGCCGGGGTGGGTAAGTTCAATGGCGGTTGGTTCGTTATTTAGTTTCAGTGCCAATTCACAGCCTTCTACTTCTGTTTTGGCCCATTTTTTATAATAAGTCTCCCGACCTCGGTATTTTTTATAAAAATCGTTGAAAAGTGCAATTGCTTCTTGTGGCTTCCCGTTCATTTTGGTCATCAACGCATAATAATACAGGGCTTGGGGGTAATCAGTAAATGCTTGCTCGTATACGTGCTTATACCATTTTTCTGCAGATTTATAATCGCGGGCTACACGATTAGCTTCAGCTAGGGCCCAAGCATATTTTACCTTCTCAGGTTTAATGGCTAAATAATCCTCTAAGGCATCAGTAGCATCATATAGGTTGCCAGCTCTTAGCTGCTTCTTTGCCTTGCGAAGTTGTTTTCTAGGGCTCTCTGTTTTAACTATCGTGGTGTCCGTTTGGCTCCAAGCGATAATTGGCATCATTAGCAGTAAAAGGGATAGTAGCAGATGGTTCAATGGGTAAAGTAGTTTGGGCTAAAACAAGAACTGCAAACACAGTGTGCTTGCAGTTCTTAATATTAATGATAATCTGCTGATTCAGCAAACAAAAAATCTATTAGAAACGAGGGCAAATAATTTTGCTTGGACCTTTCTTAAAGTCACCTACATAAGCAAGCGATAATTCAAATGCACCACGAGTGTTGGTTGCGTTTGTAAGTTCAGAGAAGTTCAAATCGTAGCTTAAGCCCATAGTAAAGCCTAGGTAATCTAAGCGAGCTGCCAAAATAAGTGCTTCACTAGTAATGCCACCTTTGTCGGTTACATTGTCACGGCCTACAATACGGTAGTACGGACCTACATAAAAAGCATTGCCATTCGGGTCTGTACGGTCAAAGAATATTTTAGCCATGGCACCCAAATTCATTTCGAAAGCTGGGCCTTGGTTCAATATCATGATGCTTGGCAACACGTCAACTTGGCTGCGTTTGCCCAAAGGAACACGAGCACCTGCGGTGGTAGTGTACTTCATTGGCAAATCAGCATTTTGACCTTCGTAGAACGATTGGTTTGGCGTGTTTAGGTGGCTTACAGAAAAACCAGCATACACGTTAAAGCGACCTTTGTTCTTTTTACTGGCATAGTAATACATCAAGCCTGCATTCACATCAAAATACATGAATTTACTATCACCGATTACTTCACCTGAGTTTAAGATTGGGTTAAAGCCTTCACCATCAAACTGGTTGCCAAATCGCAGGTTGTTATAGTTCAATCCACGTTGAGCTGCACCGGCTTGAATACCCAATGTTAAATATTGGTTACCTTCTCGGCTAAGCGACTTGTGGTAAGCAAAACTCATGTTTATTTGGTTGGTACCAAATTGAGCCTCACCTGCTTGATCGTTCAAGAATACGAACCCAAACCCAAATGCATCGTTCATTTGACCAATGCCACCGAAACGCATATCGGCAGAACCAGAGAATGTACGGAACAATGGAGTTGCTTCATCTCCTAAGATACTGCGCCACTGGCTACGATATATAGCAGTTACGCGGTAAGTACCGTTAAACAAACCAGTCATTGCTGGGTTTAATGTTTGAGGGCTAGCGTTGTATTGAGAGAAGCGCGGGTCTTGAGCCATTGCGTCTTTTCCTACAAGTGCGAACACTAGAACTAAGATCAGTAGTCGGGAAATCTGTTTCATAAGACCTAAAATACAAAATTATTTTACAATTGTAATACTTCCTTCCTTCACAATTTTCTGTCCGTCCTCATAAACTACTTCTACATAGAAAATGTATACGTCAATTTGCGCAATAACTCCTTTGTAGAAGCCATCCCAGCCGCCGGTTAAATCGCCCGAGTAGTCAAAAACTTTTTCTCCCCAACGGTTAAATATTTTCATTTGTACCGACTCGGCACCCGGTGCATATACCTGGAAAATATCGTTTATTCCATCACCATTTGGCGAGAATGCGTTAGGTACGTACAACAGCAATTGGTTCTCAACGAATAAGGTAAACTGTGCCAATTCAGGACAGTTATTTTCGTCGTATACCGTTAGCTGATATACCGTAGTTACAATGGGGCTAGCCTCTGGGTTTTGGCAAGTGTCGCAATCCAAAGAGTTGGCTGGTTGCCAATTGAAGCTATATTGACCTACGCTCGGTATCAATATTGGGTTCATATTAAATGTTTGCCCCAGTTGTATGCTATCAAATTCTGGGTCAAACTCTAAATCAAAGCCATCAGGCGCTGTAATTTCTATTTCACCTGATACCACACAACCGTTGGCATCTGTTACATCTAGGGTATATAGTCCTTCGGTTAGCGTAAGGAAGTTGCCATCACCGCTGGTAATATTACCGTTGTTGAGGCTAAATATATACGGGGCCGTACCGCCTGCTGCAGTTACAAATATTGCTCCGTCATTTTTACCTGGGCACGATACATTTACCACCGTGGTATCCCAAGTTATAGGTGTAAGTGGCTCAACAATTTCAATATTATCAAATGATGAAGAGCAACCATTGCCATCAGAAATAGTTACCGAATAGGTACCAACAGGTAGGTTAGTTTGTTGGAAGCTTTGACCGCCATTGCTCCAGCTATAGCTATACGGAGGCGTACCACCTGCTACATCTACTCTTATGGTACCATCATCTTCGCCAAAGCAAGATACTGGTGTTGCATTTAGGTTAATGTTCAATGAATCTGGCTGAGGTACCGTAATGGTATCAAACTCTGGGCAACCCGCTGCTGATGCATCGGTAACGGTTAGGTAATAAGTTTCGCCACCAGTTAAATTCACGGCTGTAGGCGTTTGCTGTCCGTCGCTCCATTGATAGGTAAATGGTGGGGTGCCGCCCGTAGCCGACACGGTTACTTCAGCTTCGCCATCATTGCCACCAAAGCAAATAGGTGCAGTAACCGTTGTGTTCAAGGTAAAGCGTGGCGGGTAGGTAATGTTGATGCTGGTAGTTTGTACACATCCACTTGAGTCAACAGTTACTGTTACGCTGTTATTTCCGAAAGGCAACGAATCTGCGGTAGGGCCAGTTTCTCCATTGCTCCATAAGAAACTATAGCCAGTGGCAGTACCGCCTACATCGGCTGTTGCCGAACCATCAGAGGTATTAAAGCAACTTGCATTTACCACACCGGTAATATTGATAATGAAGCTATCAGGAGCGGTAATGTTATAGTTTGCTGTTACTATACATCCTTCGCTATCAAAAACCCCTACGGTATATACACCAGCAGAGAGGTTTTGAATGGTGCTAGTAGTTTCATTGTTATTCCATAGATAGGTGTATGGTGGTGTACCACCCCCAGTAACCAACACGGTAGCAGAACCATCATTACCCTGATAACAAGAAACTAGGCTAGAATCTTTCTGAATAAATATTTCAGTTGGCTCGATGATGGTTACAGAGTCTATAGTAGTACAACCGCCATCATCGGTTACGGTAAGTGTATAGGTGCCAGCAGATAGGCCTGTTATAGTATCGTTGGTGCCACCGCTGCTCCAATCAAAAATGTAGGGCGCTATGCCACCAGAAACAAAAGCAATGGCATCCCCATCGTTAGCGCCAAAACAACTGATGTCGGATTTTACAATACTGTCAATAATAAGTTGATTGGGAACCGTTATAGTTGCGGTATCTCTAGTAGAGCATCCATTTGCATCGGTAAGGTCAACAAAATAAGTTCCGGCTGGGAGCGCAAGCAACGTATCGGTGGCTTGTCCAGCGGTAGTTTTTACTACCGTTCCACCTGCATCGGTCCAAATAAAATCAAATGGGGCATAACCGCCTACTGGTTCTGCAATAATATCACCGTCGTTGCTACCAAAGCAACCTACATTACGGATGCTAATGTTAGCAGTAAAGTTTGAGTAAAAATCAATGGTTACGGTGTCATAAGCTACGCAGTTACCATCAGTTACTTCCACCACGTAATCTGTAGTTACGCCTGGGTCGGCAATAACTACTTGACCAGTATCGGTAGGCAAGCCAGTGACAGGGTTAGTAAGCCCAATTGAAGGGGTCCAACGATATACAAACGTACCCGGAGGGGCTGGGCAAATACCAAATCTTATATCGGGCCTAGTAGTTGATGCTGTAAGTGGTGTAGACGGACCACCAAAAAAGGTTGTTTCGAATAGTACCGATCCAAATGAAGTAGGTGTTGCCTGCACAATGTCCTCACCAACTGATGAGCCTAATGCATTTTGAAAAGTTACTTCAACAATGATGTTAGAAAATCCATCCCAATCAAAATTATTAGCTAAAGTGTGGGTATTTATACCCGCAGTGGTGGTTACGTTGGCCGGGCCAAATACTGCAGTGAGGCTTGGTTGGAAACCGCCGGCAACTGAAAGGCTATCTTCAGTAGTACAACCAATACTTATAGTAAATGCCTGCAGTGGCCCAGTTGTGTTTTTATTGTTTACGTTCCACGATATGGCAGAGATGATACCTGCACTTACGCCAGTGGCAGATAATTCATTTCCTTTAATTAAATACTGCAATCTAGCAGCATCGTCAGCACCTTTATATGGTGTTGTGCTGTTGGTTATTTGCGCATTGGTGCCCAGTGTGTAATTGTTTGATGGGCCACCGCATGCGGTACCGTTTACGCCACACGTAAGCGATATAGGAGATGCAGTACCAATTGCATTTGCCGTAAGGGTTACTGGCACAGGGCTACAGATACTGGTATCTGGGCCAGCTTGCAAGGTTAAACTGTTGTCCGTTACAACGGTAACAAACGACGAACCCGTACAAGCTCCTTCAACTACATTTACCACATAGTTGGTAGTGTTAAATACACGTACCAATGGGTTGGCAATATTAGGGTTGGTCATGTTGGCCGTTGGGGTCCAGCTAATGGTAGTGCCGGGCGCCAAGCTTTGCTGGCAAATGCCGAAACGGATATTTGGCCTATCGGCACTGGTGCCATCCACGGTATTTACGCCGCACTGGCTGCCACTGTTATCGGCATTTCTATATACTACAGATGTAAAAGGGGTGGTGGTATAGAAATGAGGACTATTGCTCGACCAGCTTGCCAGTGCACCATCGTTGTTGAAACAAACTTCTACGATTACGTTACTAGAACCATCCCAGTCATAGGTTTGGTCAAATGCATAGTCGTTCCAGCCAGCTACTAGGTTAATGGTGCGCGGGTTGACCACAGTAGTTAATCCACCTTGGAAAGTGCTGATGCTATTGGCACTGGTGCAGCCAATCCTAATTGTAAAATCGAAATACGTTTGCGTGCCATTTCGTTGAGCAATATTAAAGGCCAAGTTGGTAAGAGTACCACCTGTTAAACCTAACCCTTGCAGGTCAGCAGCGGTATACAGTATTTGGTGCCTAGCGGACTCAAAAAAGTGGCCATATATAGCTGGATAAGATGTAGTGCTATTGCTAAAGGTACTTGCTGTGCCAATTGTGTAATCTACACTAGTGGTTGTACAGGGTCTTGTACTTGCTCCGCAAACGGTAGGCGATGCCGTTAAATCAAGCTGCACGGTTCCGCCTGGGCAAACCGTATCTTCACTGGCAAAGGCAGTTATGTTTGGCGCTACGCCTTGCACAGTAACGGTTAATGAGTCTTCGCGCAAACAACCGTTTGACGCCGTTGCAGCAACTGTATAGGTGGTAGTTACACTTGGCGAAGCGGGTGGGTTTGATACGTTTGGTGTTGTAAGGCCATTTGCAGCTCCATTGGGGCTCCATACATAACTAAACGGTGCACCTGGGCCAGTTGGGGTTGCTTCGAGTTGAGCCAACCCGTTAAGGCATATTGTTTGGTCGGCACCAGCATCTAAGGTGAAAGGCTGGGCTATATTTATGGTTATGGTATCCGTTCCGCAATCAGAAGTGACTGTGTAGAAAGTGGGTACGTTTGGAGTAGCTACAGGGTTTGGAATGGCAGGGTTTGACAATCCAGTAGGCGGGCTCCATTGGAAAACAGAGCCACCTATGGCTTCTAGCTGCACAGGTATACCACAAAAAGTGTTAGTATTTGTTACAATTGATACATCAGTAAAAACGAAAACTTGAATGGTGCTTACACCGCCGCCTTGCACAGGGCATGCATTGTTGGCATAGTTTACCGTAAAAAAGTTAAGTCCAGAATCAGCAGCTGTAGGCGTCCAATTAAAGGTTAGGGTAGCTGTATCGTTAGTGCCGTTGCATGTTGTACATGTAGTAGTAGCGCCGGGTATTGATTGTGATACGTTGTCAGAGATGGTCATAAAGCTACCACCTGCATCAATATATGGTAGATCAAAACTTAACGGGGTATTTGGGCAAACCCTCACTACCAAGCCACCATTTGGCCCGGCAACCAAGCCCCCACCGTTAATGTTGGTAGGCTCAGTAGGCAATATGTTATTTGGGCTACAACCTGTGGTAACGATTTTAAACTGGATATCGCGCATGGTTGATCCAATCAATACGCCATTTCGGTATTCTTCAACCAATACGGTTATTACAGCAGCTTGCGCGCCATTAGGAGTAAAGGTCATTTGGCCAGTAGCTGGGTCAAATTGAAAACCTGAAGTAGTGTTCAAAGGATTGTTAACGCTAAGGCCGCCAGCATATGGCACTGGTACACCAGCTGCGTCCAATGGCTGTATTAGGCTAAATACTAACGAGTCACCGTCAACATCTACTGCACCGTGGTTGTAATTTACCGGAAAACCAGAACAAAAAGTACGAGTAGCAGGCGAAGTAAAGAAAGGGGCATTGTTACAAAACCCACCAGTGTTGTTCAATAATGCATATACATATTGATCGTAGCTGGCCGCATTGCTCAAATTAGTTACCTGGCTGTTTCTGCAGCACTCTGAGTAGCTCAGCACCCAATCAGGGCATTGGCCAGGCAAAGTTATGGTGCCGCAGTACGTATAAACTTCAGCACCCGGTAGTGCACCACCGTTACACGATGTTTGGTTTAAGGATGCCCCACAAATACCAGTGTTTGCTTGTGTGCCCTGCCCTGGTTGATTATCTGGGGTTCGGCACGCTGCACTTTGTGTAAGGGTAACGTTGAATGGTCCTAAACCGCAAGATGTAGACTGATAGCGCAGAAAGATGCTGTTAGGGGCACCTATGGCACCGCCGCCGCACTCTCTATAGAAAGTTACTATTACGTTATATTGGTTAGGGTTAGCTGGGTTGGCACATTCGTAATAAATGTCCGCGCCCAATGCATGGGATGCCTTTGTTTGAGATGGCAACAAAAACATTAAGAGTGCCGCAAAAGCAGCTAAAACCAGGTACGATTTTTTCATCTTCGGTTAACTATATAATAATGAAGAGATAAAATTAAACATTCCTAGCCTAAATGGCTAGAAAATTTAACGGTACGTGGTTCTGTAACATGAAAAAATAATATTCCGTTCTACGTGGTATATCTTCTTCCCTTATGATTCTTTTTCTACGTGTCAACTAATTTTGGCCGTTGCAATTGAGTAATCAATAAACTTGATAACTTTGCTAGTGCTAACCTTAGTCGAAATAAAGATAAGGTTAAATTTTTTACCAAGCAATACCTTATCCAATTTTTCTATGTACAGAAGTCATAACAACGGTCAATTAAGAATAAACAATGTTGGTGAAACAGTAACGCTTTCGGGCTGGGTACAAACCGTGCGCGATATGGGCGAGCTTTTATTCATCGACCTTAGAGACCGTTATGGCATTACCCAACTTTCTTTTCGCAAAGAGGCCGATGCCAGTTTGTTTGCCCAAAGCCGGGTGCTGGGCCGTGAATTTGTGATACAGGCTACTGGTAAGGTGTTGGAGCGCGAGAGCAAGAACAAAAAGATTGCTACAGGCGAAATTGAGGTATTGGTGAGCGAGGTGAAAATATTGAACGCCGCCAAAACCCCGCCGTTTACTATTGAAGATGAAACTGATGGTGGTGACGACTTGCGTATGAAGTTCCGTTACTTGGATCTTCGCCGTGGGCCATTGAAGAAAAACTTATTGCTTCGCCACCAAGTGAATATGGAAGCCCGTAACTATTTGAACGGTGAAGGCTTTATTGAAGTAGAAACGCCGTTCCTTATTAAGAGTACCCCTGAAGGTGCCCGCGATTTTGTGGTGCCTAGCCGCATGAACCCAGGTACTTTTTATGCTTTGCCGCAAAGCCCGCAAACTTTTAAGCAACTATTGATGGTGGCTGGCTACGACCGCTATTACCAGATGGTAAAGTGTTTCCGAGATGAGGATTTGCGTGCCGACCGCCAGCCGGAGTTTAGCCAAATTGACTGCGAAATGTCTTTTGTGGAGCAAAAGGACATATTGTACATGTTCGAAGGCTTGGTGCGCCATGTATTTAATAAGGTGAAGGGTTTTGATATTGGCGAAGTGCCGCACATGACCTACGCCGATGCCATGAAGCACTATGGTAGCGACAAGCCGGATATCCGTTTCGGTATGTTGTTCAAAGATTTGGATGATTTGGTGAAGGGCAAGAGTTTTCCGGTGTTTGACAATGCCGAGAGCGTGGTGGGCATTAATGCTGATGGCTGTGCGGAATACACTCGTAAGCAACTGGATGCCTTAACCGATTTTGTGAAACGCCCTCAAGTGGGCGCTACCGGTTTGGTTTACATCCGCTACAATGCTGATGGTACTTTGAAATCTAGCGTAGATAAATTCTATACCGAAGAAGATTTGAAAGCCATTGCCGAGCGCTTCGAAGCCAAGCCCGGCGATTTGATGCTGATACTGGCTGGCGAAGGCGAAAAGACCCGCAAAGCTTTGAACACTTTGCGCCTAGAAGTAGCACAACAACGTGGCTTACGTGACCCGAATAACTACAAATTCCTTTGGGTAATCGATTTTCCGCTATTGGAGTGGGCCGAAGACGACAACCGTTGGGTTGCGCGTCACCACCCATTTACCCGTCCGAAAATTGAGGACTTGCCGTTGTTGGAAACTAACCCAGGCGAAGTACGTGCCGATGCCTACGATATGGTATTGAACGGTACTGAGATTGGTGGAGGTTCCATTCGTATACACGAGCGCCAGTTGCAAGAGCAGATGTTTGATGCCCTTGGCCTTACCCGCGACGAAGCAGAAGAGAAATTCGGTTTCCTATTGAAGGCGTTTGAGTACGGTGCGCCTCCACACGGTGGTTTGGCGTTTGGCTTCGACCGCTTGGTAGCCTTAATGGGCGGTGCCGAAAGCATCCGCGACTTTATCGCCTTCCCTAAAAACAACTCTGGCCGCGACGTGATGCTCGATGCCCCATCGGTAATCGACGACCACCAATTGAAAGAGTTGAGCTTGAAAGTGAATATTGCTCCGGTGGAGCCGAAGGGGTAAGCTGGAGATACTATTTGATTTTATCCGCAACATGTAAGTTCCTCTCCCTTTGGGAGAGGCTAGGTGTGGGTTTTTCGCTATACCATTGCACATCTACTCATTTGGATTTAGGAATAAGCGAGTACTACCGCCAGATGATATAAGTAAACATCCCCTCAATAATAGCGGTGCAGGTTACAAGGATGGCAATGCCAATATTTATATTCCTTTCTTTATTACTGCCTTCTCGCATACTAAGCAGGGTAGTAACAAATGCAATGAAGTTGCATGGAAAGATGATGAAACAGGATAACAGAATCATCCCAAGAATTATTAGCATCACAGTGTCGTTTAGAGGACCTATGACTCTAAGGGTACCTAATATAAAGGGAACCAATTGCAACATCACAAACGCGGCAAGCCCTATTAGATAGAACTTGACTGCCGGGTATTTACCATATGGAATGGAAAATGTATCAACTGCATCAAGAATTCTATCCTTCAACATCTCAAATGGGGTTAAGCACTGATTGTATTTCGGGTCTTCCCCAACACCCCATAATCCAACCCATCAACCTTACTCTGCTTGTAAGCAGCAACCGTTTCATTGATGGTTTGCTCGAAAGGGAGATGGGTAAAGTTAAAGGCTTCGCGTAACTTACTATCGTTGTAGGTGTAAGGGTGCGAAGAGATGCTGAGCACTTCGCGGGTAATGATGGCTTCGCTGCCGGTAAGCAGGCTGCGTACCTTGTCGTAGCCGATGCTAATGGTTTTCCAGAAATCGGTGACGGGTATGGTGGGTGGCTTTTGGCCCAACGCTACTGCTATTCGGGTCATAATGTCTTTAAACGAAAGATTGTATCCATTGATAACATACCGCTCGCCGCTGGTCTCGGGGTGTTCCATTATTTGTATGGCGGCGCGCACTACATCCCGAACATCCACAAAACCATTGCTGCCAGTAGGGTAGAAGGGCACCCCTTTGGCAACTTGGTGAAAAATTTGGATAGAGCCTTCGCTCCATTTGCCCGCACCAAGTACGGTACTGGGGTTGATGATAACGGCATCGAGCCCCTCAGCTATGCCTCGCCATATCTCGAGTTCGCCTAGGTACTTGGTATGTCCATATTGCGACTCCATCGGTGAGGTTTCCCAGTCGCCAGTTTCGTCAATAGCGCTATTGTCTTTGCTTTTGCCTAAGGCCGTTATCGAGCTCACGTACAACAGCTTTTGCACACCTTGGCTCAATGCCACGTTTACCACATTAGCAGTGCCCTCCACGTTTACCTTCAGCATTTTATCAAAGCTTTTGCCGCCAAAAGCAAGCATCGCCGCGGCATGGTATACCTGCTCGACTCCTTCCATGGCCTCTTCTAATGATAAAACGTCAGTTACATCACCCTCGTGCCATTTAATTTGGGCTGCTGCCTCGCCTAGCATAGAAAGGTCGCTAGTGGCACGTTTTAGCGCGCTTACTTCGTGCCCTTGTAACAACAGCGCTTTGGCTAGGTAAGAGCCTAAAAAACCTGTGGCCCCAGTAATAAAAACCTTCACGGGATAATGGTTTTAAGCTGTTTTTCGTGACCTTGGTATATGGCACCGCCAATGTTATCGCGGCTAGCACCCGTAACGCTGGCTAGGCAGTTGTTCTCGCTGCGTACGCGCAGCACTCCCACCAATGCCATCAATATGGCCTCTTTAAACTCCACGGTTTGTTTATCGGGCACCACTATTTGTAGCGGTAGTTTTTCTTGTAATTGCTCAATAAGGAATTTATTGAATGCCCCGCCACCGGTTACCAGCATGTTGGCACTTTCAGGTATAGTTATTTTTTCATTTTTACTAATGTGTTGTAAAGATGCGGCCGTTTGCATTGCAATCAATTCAACCACGGTACGCAACTTGTCTTCAATACTTATTTGGTGGCGCTGCACTACTGGCAACATAACTTTGCTTACCCAGCCCCCGCTTAACGATTTGGGGTATTCTTTGGTATAATACCAGCTGGCATTCAGTTCAGTCAACAGGCCATCATTTACTTTGCCAGCGCGGGCTAAGTCGCCATCTTTATCATAGTCTTTACCGAGTTGGCCAGCTAGTTTGTTCAGTATCAGGTTAACAGGTACAATATCAAAGGCCACAAATTTATTGCCTGTATTGGCCGCTATATTGGCTATGCCGCCCAGGTTTAAAAAGAAATCATATTCAGGGAAAAACAGCTTGTTGGCTATCGGTGCAATAGGGGTGCCTTGCCCGCCAAGGGCTACATCGCTGGTTCTAAAATCGCAAACTACCGGAAAACCGCTGCGGGTTGCTATGGCTGCCCCGTCGCCAATTTGGCTTGTAAAATGGTTTTCTGGCTGATGAAAAATGGTTTGGCCATGCGAGGCAATAAAATCCAATTGGCTGGCAATGTTGTGTTTATCAATAAACTTACGAACCTCTTCGCCCATAAAGTGCCCAAAAAACGTGTGAGTTTTGATATAGGTTACCGCATTTTGAAGCACCAGTTTCTCCAATCGCAACTTCCACTTGTCGGGCATAGGGGCGCATTCGGCATTTAGTACCTTATAGCTATATTTTCCGCCGTCAACGGTAATTTCGCAAAAGGCAAAGTCTAACCCATCCAATGAGCTGCCCGTCATAATACCGATTACTTTATAGTACTCCATCGCTCAACGGTTTTACGAACATATAGTTGTTCATCGCTTTCTTATAGTGGCTCACTATACTAATATAGTGTTTTATTCCTTCAATGTGCCTACATACGTGGCTACATCGTTAATCTCCTCAGCGCTGAGTATTGATTTGTAAGGAGCCATTAGCTTTCGGCCATTAGTAATTATCTGTACCCTTTCTTCTTGTGTCAAAGCACTTGCCGTAAGATCTTTAGCGCCATTGAGGCCCATCTTTCCATCGGCACCATGGCAGGCAGTGCAGTATTTTTTGAAAGTAGATGCTCCGGGTATCGCAGGCATGGCAGGATTGGTTTTTACGCTGTCGCCACCGCAACCATTCAATGTAAGTACCAAACCCAATAAACCTAATGACAGAAACGTAATGATATTTTTCATAGACTGCTATAACTTAAATCTTACCTTGCACTTTGTGCATCAAAATTACCGCAGCAAAGTTACATTTCCAGTCTCGGTTACTTCATCGCCATCGCGGGTAACGGCCCTAATAATGTAAACATATACCCCAAGGTCAGCTGGCCGGCCATTTACAGTACCATCCCAAAATGCATTTTCATCGTGGCCTTCAAATACTTTGTTGCCCCAGCGGTTAAATACAAAAACATCGTATACCCGCTCAATGTTCAAGGTTTTGATAATACGGAACACATCGTTCAAACCATCTTGGTTAGGGGTGAAGGCATTAGGTACCAGCAATAAGGTTTTTACTTCCACATTTACCGTTACAGTATCACTGTTTTTGCAGTCAAACTCGCTGGTAGCCGTTAATATGTAGTCAATGGAGTTGAAAGGGAAGCTGATAGGGTTTAGTATTGTTGAATCGTCAAGATAGTCGGCTGGGCTCCAAACAAACGAAATACCATTGCTGCTACCCAGTAGCATGGTAGACTCATCTCTAAACACGGTGGTATCAATACCCGCATCAACTTCGGGCAGCGGGCGCACAACAATTTCAATATCTAGCGTATCGGCAAACTGTGGGCAATCGTTGGTTACTATTACGGTATAACTGGTAGTTTCTAGTGGCGAAGCGGTTGGGTTATTTATGGTATCGCTGCTTAGGCCGGCCGAGGGTATCCATTGGTAGTATTTGCCATCCTGTACTTCAAGCTGTATGGTATCAAAAATACACACATCAGGTGGCGCCGCCAAAGTAGCATTTATTGGGCGCTGCACTTCAAGGAACATGGTGTCGGTATTATCGCAACCAAACTGATTGATTGTAGTAAGTACAAAGGTAGTTGAGCTATCAGGGCTGGTAGTTGGGTTGGCAATAGTTGGATTGCTTACCAAGCTATCAGGTTGCCAAGAGAAGCTTACGCCGTTTTGTCCATTTAATTGAAAAGTATCGCCAATGCACAAGAAATTATCCGCACCGGCATTGGTTTCCGGAAGCGGATTGACCGTAACATTTACGCTGCCTGTGTTTACGCAGCCATTGCTATCGGTTACATTTACAGTGTAGGCTGTAGTTTGTGCCGGTGAGGCAAACGGGTTGCTTAAGTTTGCTGATGAAAGGCCAGACGCTGGGCTCCAAACATATTGCGCACCGCCGGTGGCATTGAGCCGTATAGTATCAAAAATGCACAATGCCGTATCGTTGGTAACGGTTACAGTAGGTGGCGGGAAAACTGTATAGGTTTTGGTAAGCGAGTCAACACAGCCCTGCTCACTGGCAACTACCAGCGTCATAGTGCGCTGTCCTAGGTTAGGCTCTTGATAAATATAAGGGTTAATACTACCAATGTTAGTGCCATTCAATACCCAATTACGGTTATCAAAGTCACCGAAATTAATTACCGTATTGTCCGTAAACACTATGGGTGAGTTTTGGCAAGCCGGGGTTATATCAAAGTCCACATCAGGCGTAGAAAATATAGTTACGGTTTTGGTGACGGTATCAATACACTCATTAGTATCGTTTGTTATAAGCCTCACCTGATAAATGCCGTCTTGGGTGTATGTTTTTATTGGATTTTGTTGGGTGCTGGATGTGTTGTCGCCAAATTGCCAAATCCATTGGTTTACAATACCGTACAAGGAGAAAGATTGATCAGTAAACGTCAACGGTGTGTTTTGGCATACATTTGCAAAATCGTACTCGCTAAAAAACTGCGGGTATAACCTTACCAGCACTTTAAAAGTATCTGAACAAAAGGTTCTTGGGTTTACCACCAAGGTTACCACGTATTCGCCAGTATCGGCATAAGTGTAGGTAGGAGAGAATAGGTCAGAGGTATCATCTGTAATGCCCGGTACGCCAAAATCCCAAAAATAGGTTCTTCCGCCGCGGCTATTGTTGGCAAATGGTACTTCCAAATCCAAACATCTACTCAGGTACACGCCACCAATACCTGGGTCAACACCACTAGTATCAATTACCGGAATAATTGCTTCCACATCAACAATACACGATACCACATTAAACTGAAAATCTCTGCGGGTGGTACCTATAAGTACACCATTGCGATACTCGTTGGCACAAACACCTACTACAAACTGGCCTTGTAGTTGAGGCGTGCCAGTAAGTATACCCGTGTTGCGATCAATGGTAAGTGGTGTGCCACCTAGTAAATTAGCAATGGAATATGGGTTTTGCCATGTAACGTTACCAAAAGGTGGCGGCGTTGGGAAAGGTTGCGGGTCATTTTGATCTCCACCGGTAAAAGGCGCGCAAAGTTCATATTCGATTACATCCCCATCGGGGTCGGTAGCCGAGTGGTCAAATACCAGTGGTTCGCCAGCACAAATAACAATCGGTGGAAAGTCATTAAACTCAGGGCTGTTGTTGCAAGGTGTGCGCTGCGGGTCTATGTTTACGGTGTAAGTTGCACCTACGGTACCCGGAGCCACAATGTTACCAATGGTGGCATTTCGGCAACAGCGTGTATACACCACGGTGTAGCCCCCGTTTACTGGTGGCAGTGTGTAATCGAAAACATAACTGGCTTCTTCTACACATACATTTGAAGGGGGAGAGAGGCAAGGGTTACTGGTTTCTGGCGGTACATTTCGGCGGTTTTGAAAAAACACGTTTAAAATGTCTATTTCATTACCATTAGCATCGAAAATGCCGATAAAGGCTGGGTCGTCATAGTCGGCTACATTGGGTCCATTCGAAAAGCAATCTCTGTAAACCTTTAGCGTAATACGGTATTGGTTGGTGCCAATACACTCATAGTACATATCGCCACCTACAATATGTGCAGCCTTGGCATTAAATGATACCGCAGCTATCAGTAATATATATAGTAGTTGTAGGCGCATTGATTATTAAATTGGTAATAGCATTAGTGCTTTAATTGCTTTTTTTGTTTTATTTGGTGCTTCAAAGATACCCATATGTGCCACATAGTCAAGTAATTCTGCAATTGATTGTTTAGGTAAATTCAATTGAGCTAAACTTTTTGTTGCCGGTATAGCCTCATCTTTTTTTCCTACGATAAACAATACAGGCCCTTTAAAGTTTTCAAGCACGGCGCTTCTATCCGGTCTGTTCATTATTGCTTCAATAGTATTAATGACGGCCTTTTGGTGTAATTGGATGCCTTTATCAATTAAAAGTTTAATGGTTAAAGCAAGTTGAGCCCTGTTATCCTCAGCAAATAGGTTTGGATAAAACTCTTTCATCCACGGTTCGGTGCCATTTTTTTTAATAAAGGCCATTAGTTTTTTTCGGTCAGCCTTTTTAGCATCGTCATCTGCATAGGGTTGTGAGTGGAACATGCACAATCGGGTAACCAACCCGGGGTATTGTGCTATAAGCGAGAGCGCAACATACCCGCCCATGGAGTGCCCTATTACCGATGCTTGGGCAATCCCCTCTTTATCCAACACGGCTTTTACCTGTTGGGCAATAACCTCTATGGTTTTAGGTGCGGGCATTTGTCCGCTTTGCCCAAAGCCGGGCATGTCCACCAATAGGTGCTTAAACTGAGGCAACTCATCGGTAAAGCCATCCCAAAGGGTACTATCCAAAGCAAGGCCATGCAGCCACAAAATAGCTTCGCCATCGCCTTTTATTGAATATGCCATCGCCATTGCCTACGGTTATATAGCCCAGAAGTAGGGCTGTGAGAAAATTTATCTTAATTTCGTTAGCCTAAGTTACGTAGAAACATGAGAATTTTATTGCTTGCTTTATCCATTTGCTTTGCGTCGGTCTTTTCGCTAACAGCTCAAACTACTTTCCATACCAACGGTGTTAACGATGAACGCCCGGGCATTTACGCCCTTACTGGCGTAACCTTGCACGTTGATTACAAAACGGTGATAGAGGATGCTACATTGCTTATTAAAGATGGCAAGATAGCACAAGCGGGCAAAACGGTTACCCTGCCCAAAGGCGTAATTGTATATGACCTTGCCGGTTATCATATCTACCCTTCTTTTATTGAGTTGCAGAGCGAATACGGCATTGCCCCTTTAAAGCGGAGTGATAGTCATTGGGATGGCCCACAAATGGAGACCAACAAAAAAGGTGCTTATGGATGGAACCAAGCAGTGAAGCCAGAAACCAGTGCCCTTAACTTGTTTAAAGTAAACAATAAAGATGCCAGCAGTTTGCGTCAAATAGGTTTTGGTATGGTGCTTACCCATCAAAATGATGGTATTGTGCGTGGCTCAGGTACTTTGGTATCAACTGCAAGCAGCAAAGACAATGAAGTTATTATCAAGGGTGAGGCATCTGCGCATTACTCGTTTAGCAAAGGTACCTCTACACAAGATTACCCGGGCTCGTTGATGGGTGTGATTGCATTGCTAAAGCAGACTTATTTGGATGCGAAATGGTATGCCAGCCAAAAGAACCCTAAAGAATACAACATATCGCTAGAGGCTTGGAACAAATTGCAAAACTTGCCTCAAATAATGGATGCAAAAGGTATTTTGAATGCTTTGCGGGCTGATTTGCTAGGCGATGCCTTTGGTGTGCAATATATATTGTTAGGTAACGGTACCGAGTACCAGCGCTTGGCAGACCTAAAGGCTACCAACGCTACTGTAATAGTGCCCGTTGACTTTCCTAAGCCATTTGATGTAGAAGACCCATTTGATGCGCTCAATGTGAGCTTTACCGAAATGAAGCACTGGGAGCTGGCACCGGCAAATGCTTACTTTTTACAGAAAGAAAGCATTCCGTTTGTGTTAACTGCCGACGGGCTGGAAGATAAGGGCAAGTTTTTAGAAATGGTGTATAAAACCTTACAGCATGGCCTTACCGAAGCCGATGCTTTGAAAGCGTTAACCACCACGCCTGCCCAACTGCTTGGTGTAAGTGATGTGGCCGGTAGCCTAGAGCAAGGTAAGTGGGCTAATTTTTTAGTAACCAACGGGCCGGTTTTTGATAAAGAGACCCAAATAATTGAAAACTGGGTGCAAGGCAAACGCTACACCATAAACCCTAAAAATGCTGAAGACCTTAGTGGCAAATACAAACTTACTGTAGGTACCCAAAGCTATATAATTGAGGTAAAGGGCGATGCCGTGAAACCGAAATTTACGCTAAAGGCCAACGAAGCGGATACTAATGCCATTAAAGTTTCTTTTGACAAAAAAGACAAACTGGTAACCCTTACTTACAGCCTTACCAATGATAGCACTAAAGTAACCCGCTTGAGCGGTTTGATGGAAGATAAAAAATGGAGCGGCAAGGGTGAGTTGCCCGGTGGTAAATGGGTAAACTGGACCGCAACATACACCTCAGCCATACCCGATACCAGCAAGCCTGCCGATACAGAGGCTACCCAACCGGTTATTTTCTCAACCGAGGATATTATATACCCATTTGTAGCGTTTGGCTCGCCTACCTTGCCCAAGCCACAAACCATATTGGTAAAAAATGTTACCGTATGGACTAATACCGATAAGGGAATCGTAAAAGATGTAGACGTATTGTTAAAGGGCGGAAAAATAGCTCAAGTAGGTAGCAACATACCAACCGCTGGCGTTGATAAGGTAATAGACGGAAAGGGCAAGCACCTCACCAATGGCATTATTGACGAGCACTCGCACATTGCCATTTCGGCGGGCGTAAATGAGTGGACGGAAGCCAGCAGTGCCGAGGTGAGCATAGCCGATGTGGTAAACTCTGAGGATATCAACATCTATCGCCAATTGAGTGGTGGGGTTACTACGGCGCAGTTGTTGCACGGCTCTGCCAACCCAATCGGTGGTCAATCGGCATTGGTAAAGTTGCGCTGGGGCTATACGCCAGAGCAAATGAAAGTTGCCGACATGCCTAAGTTTATCAAGTTTGCTTTGGGCGAAAACGTAAAGCAATCTAACTGGGGCGAAGATAATACCATCCGTTTTCCTCAAACCCGCATGGGTGTAGAGCAAGTGTTTATCGACCATTTTACCCAGGCCCGTGCTTATGAGGCTGCCTGGAAAGCATATAACGGCCTTTCATCAAAATTAAAAGCCAGTGCCACTGCGCCACGCCGCGACTTGGAGATGGAGGCCTTGGTAGAGATATTGAATAGCGAGCGCTTTATTTCGTGCCATAGCTATGTGCAAAGCGAGATAACGATGTTAATGAGGGTGGCCGAGCAGTTCGGTTTCAAAATCAACACCTTTACGCACATATTAGAGGGCTATAAAGTGGCCGACAAAATGCTGAAACATGGCGTATTTGCAAGCACCTTTGCCGATTGGTGGGCCTATAAAATGGAGGTGCAAGATGCCATACCATACAATGCTGCTTTGTTGAGTATGGTGGGTGTAATTACCGCTATCAATAGTGATGATGCCGAAATGGGTCGTCGCTTGAATCAAGAGGCTGCCAAAAGCGTAAAGTATGGTGGCATGACCGAGGAAGAGGCATGGAAGATGGTAACCCTTAACCCCGCCAAAATGCTGCACTTGGATAAAAACCTAGGCACCGTTGAGCCTGGCAAAGATGCCGATGTGGTATTATGGAGCGAAAACCCACTCTCGGTTTATGCAAAAGTGGAATACACTATTATTGATGGCATAATATTTTATAGCCAAGAGCAAGACGAGCAGTTGCGCAAAACTCTTGCTACCGAACGCAATCGCCTAATACAGGAAATGCTGAACGCCAAAAACGGGGGTGCCCCTACCCAACGCCCCGTGAAGAAAGTGCAAAAACTTTGGCACTGCGACGATTTGGAAGGCTTAGGAGAACTGAGTGGCGGCCATGCAGGGCATGGGCATTGATTTACTACCGCCAGTTTGTAACTGGTGATTACATTATATCCAGTCTGTGACAGGTAAAGTGTTATGTTTCAGTCGCAGACTGGGCGTAACATAGCTACAAGACGCGGTCTTGCAGCAGCTACAAAACAAGAGCGCGCCGCACCCTATAAGGATGCGGCGCGCTTTTTTATTACAAAACATGTAATCTCCTCTCCCGCAAGAAGAAAGTCATCCTGAGCGGAGTCGAAGGGGGCTAGGTGAGGGATTTTTACGCAAACTGGCAAATAACCCCGCCCATCAAAGCAAGACTTACTATCCAGTAGCCAGCATGAATTGCAACGTATTTAAATCCTTTGCGCTCAAACAAGGCTATGATGCCGATAATGGGCAAAGCTAAGGTGAAGCCAGCAATGGTGCCATGTAGCGCACCATGACCAAAATGGCGGAAACGATCGCCATATAATGCCATATAGTTTTTGAAATAAATCACGGCATCGGCATTTGGGTCCATTTCTTGAAAGCCAGGCTCATTCATTAAACTTCCCCATGTACCCATTTGATGGATGGTAAGGCTAAATAAGGCCACCGCCACAAATAAGCTCAATATATACGATAGGCCAAAAATGAGGGCCATGTTGGCGCTTTTCATCTTTTCTTCGGTCATGTCGGCGGCCTTCATCCAAGCATTGCCGAAACCAATTTTTGGGTTGTACCATACAAAGCCTACCAAAAGGGGGATAAGGGCTGCGACAGCCGCATAGATAAAGTTGAGTTCCATAGGGAGTGTTTTTTTGTTTTAAAGATAGATTATTTTAGTAATTAACAACAAATCAAAAAAGACATCATAATGATGCCATTGTACCAATATTTTACTTACATCTCGTTTAGTTCTCCACACCTTTCTCAATTTAAAACGCAATACACTATATTTGCTAGCTTAAAGTTATAAGCGAAATGAAGTTCATCGTATCCACCACCACCTTGCTAAAACAATTGCAAACCATTAGCGGGGTTATTGCTTCCAGCTCTGTATTGCCTATCCTGGAAAACTTTCTTTTCGAGATTAAAGACGGCAAGTTAACGGCCTTCTCTACCGACTTAGAAACCAGCATGAGCACTAGCCTTAGCGTAGAGGCTAAGCAAGATGGGCGCGTGGCGATACCAGCAAAAATATTGTTGGATACCTTGAAAACCTTACCAGACCAACCACTTACTTTTACGGTAAACGAGAAAAACTTTGGTGTGGAAATAACCAGCGAAAACGGTAAGTACCGCTTAGCTGGCGAAAACGGCGATGATTTTCCGAAAATACCGGTAGCGGAGGATGTAACCAGCTTACAACTGCCTACCAGCGTTTTGCTTAAGGCCATTACCAAAACCTTGTTTGCTGTAAGTAACGATGAGTTGCGCCCAGCAATGACGGGTGTTTTCTTCCAATTGAGCCCAGAGGGTACCACCTTTGTAGCAACCGATGCACACAAGCTGGTGCGCTATGGCCGCACTGATGCCCGCAGCGAGAAGGCAACTTCTTTTATCGTGCCGAAAAAAGCTTTGAACTTGTTAAAAGGTTCATTGCCTAATGATGATAACTCGGTAAACATCAGTTATAACAACTCCAATGCCTTTTTTGAGTTTAACAACATCAACCTTATCTGCCGATTGATTGATGCCCGTTACCCGGATTACAATGCGGTAATACCCGTTAATAACAACAGCAAACTTACCATTGACCGCGGTGAGTTGCAGGCGTCACTTCGTCGTATATCTATCTATTCCAACAAAACTACCAATCAGGTTATCCTGAAAATAAACGGTAGCGAGTTGCAGGTTTCTGCGCAAGACTTGGACTTTAGCAATGAGGCCAACGAGCGCTTGAACTGTACTTACGATGGCGGCGATGTAGAAATCGGTTTCAATGCCAAATTCTTGATTGAGATATTGAACGTGCTAGAGAGCGACGAGGTGGTATTTGAATTGAGCGGCCCTACACGTGCTGGCATTATATTGCCAACAGAGAAGGACGACAACGAAGATATATTGATGTTGGTAATGCCTGTGATGTTGAACTCGTAAGCACTTGTTACCCAAACGTTTTTAGTAAGAGACCAGCTATAATTGTTTTGAAATATTTTTATCACCCTCCGGGTGGTTTGGTAATGGTTTCATTGATGTTTTACTTTAGGTAAAGCAACATTAGCGTTACTTAACCCATCTAGGGTGATATAACCATAAAACTAATTAACCCTTAACCGTCTCTTAAAACAAGCCCCACCAATGATTCGTTTTATCCTCTTGTTACTTTGCTGCAACGTTTTCTTAATTGCTAACGCACAGATTACTATTGTAAGCACCGATTTGCCAACCGCCCCAACCGTTTTGCCAAATGCAGTTGATACGGTGCCTGTAGGTTTTACCGCTGGCCCAAAAGGTGCCAACCAAACCTGGGACTTTAGTGGCCTAGTGCAAGATATTACCGAAAACTCTACCCATGCCGTGCCTTCTAGCACGCCATATGGCAACGATTTTCCGGGAACTACCAACGCCATAACCCCCGATAATAGCAACTATGGCTATTTTACCAAAACTTCGAGTGCGTTTACTGGCAAAGGTTTAGCTGGCCCACTACTAGGCCCCGGCACTACGCCTGTTTCGGTTGCCTTTAATCCTGATTTTGATTTATACCGTTTCCCTACAGCTTACAACAATGCTTTTACTGGTAACTATGGTTTTCAAGAAGAGGCCAGTGGAAGTAGTGTTGGCCAACCTGTTGATCGTGTTAGGCTTACCTTTACCTCTACCTACTTTGATACTATTGATGCTTGGGGAACCATAATCACCCCTACGGGCAGCTACCAAGCTTTACGTCAAAAAAGGGTTGAACGTACTCGTACCCTTGTTGAGTTTAAGTTGTTGAGCTTTAGCCCTTGGCAAACCGCTGAGGACATCCGCGACACCACTACCACTTACACCTGGCTAGCCAAAGAAACCCAAGGTCCGGTTTTGACCATTGCGTACAACACCAATACGGGCGCTATCAGCCGCATTACCTACTCGCTTATCCCGCCAGCACCAGTAGCAGACTTTAGCTGGACCAACCCTTCTGGTGGATTGGTACAGTTTACTGATATGAGCACTAATGGTCCAACTTCTTGGAGCTGGGATTATGATGATGCATCGGCACTTGGAACTATGCAAAACCCTAGTCATGTTTATAGCGCAAATGCTACCTACAATGTTTGCCTTACCGTAACCAATGCCACTGGCAGCGATACCGAATGTAAAAACGTTGTGGTTACTAATTTTGTGCCGGGTAATAGTGCTCCGGTGGCGGTAAACGACAGCGCCTTTACCAACTACGAAACCGCTGTAGATATTGCTGTATTGGGCAACGACCTTGACCTAATGCCAATGATGTTATATCTGTTACCAATGTATTTGGAGCTACAATGGTACCGCTACCAAACCAACGAGCAGCACTATTGAACTTTGCGCCCGATAATGGTTTTTGAAAATTATTGGGCAAGCTTTCAATATTCAGTTTGCGACCAGTGCCAGCTAGTTTATGGCGATACAGCACTGTATACGCCGTTGAAGTGTTCCCTCCGGCAGTGGTGACCGATTATACTTACGCCGATAGCTGCCTTGCAGTTGACTTTACCAATACCTCAGTGGGCTATGCGGCCTGTGGCCCGGTGCGCCATGGCGATGGCACCAATGGGCTGGGCGAAAAACGTGAGCCACACTTTACGCTGAGCCGAATTTACTTATCTGCCACCTCTGTGACAATTCTTTGGTGCCCGCGGGCCGGTAGCGCCGCTACAACATAACCGTTGATACTTGCGTACCATTGGTATTGGCAATATTGGGTACGGTTGCTTTACAGTGTACACCTAACCTGCCAAAACCAAGTAACTGTGGTAATACCAAACGGTAACCAAGGTGGCAAAATTGGCTATCATCAATAATTTGGGTATGTTGGTTAAAAATAACCGTAACCAATAACCGCACCACCATTGCCATAAATGAGTTGGCAGCTGGTATATACTACCTAAACTATATCTCCACGACTGAAGGCACTAAAGGTGCTGGTAAGTTTGTGAAGGAGTAGTTTTGGTCGATAGTCGATGGTCCATGGAAAGGCCAGTATAGAGCTTGAAGACCACAACTGAAATAAAAATTATAAGCACTGCGCCGCTAACATTGTTCGGCGGGCGTTTGTTTTCAGTAACCAGTAACCAGTAACCAGTAACCAACCAATACCTATCTTAGCATAATGTCTGCATCATCCCCCAAACCTTCTTTACAACGCAATTATTGGCTTGGTATCACCTAGTGATAGGCCCATGCGGAAGGCAGAGAAGGATGCTTATAAGGTTTGGCTGAGGCAGAGATAATATTGCAACAAACCCGTGTAGAGCAAGGCTGCCTTATTACCTAAATTTACAGAGAGGCTGCAACTGTAAACGATTTGGCCAATAATGCCCCTGCCGATGTAATGAAGCTTTGGCAAGGCTTGGGATACTATAGCCGTGCCCGAAACCTGCACGCTGCTGCCAAAATACATTGCCCACGATTTGTGGTGTCTTCCTGATAATAATTATGACGCGCTGCTTAAAATGAAAGGGGTGGGTGAATACACCGCCGCGGCCATTGCTAGCTTCGTGTTCAATGAACCAAGGGCGGTGTTGGATGGCAACGTATAGGGTGCTCTCAGGTACTTCGGCATCGAGACACCCATTGATAGCCCAACGGCCAAAAAGGAGTTTGGCAAACTGGCTAATGAGTTGATTGATAATAAACAGCCGGGCATATACAACCAAGCCATAATGGATTTTGGCGCTACCCTGTGCAAACCCGCCCAACCGCTTTGTAGTACTTGCCCCATGGCAGCAAAATGCGTGGCATTGAAGGAGGGTTTACAAGATAAACTGCCCATTAAAGCGGGTAAGATAAAGCAGCGGGAGCGTTTCTTCCATTACTTTGTGATTAACGCTGCTGGCGAAAGCCTAGTGCAACAGCGCACTGGTAAAGATATTTGGCAAGAGCTTTACCAGTTTCCTATGCTGGAGCATACGGAGCTGCTGCCCATTGATGGTACTGAAGTGACAACCTTTTTAGATGAGTTATTAGGTAAAGGCAATTGGCAGGTTTCGGCAACAAAAGGGCCATACACCCAGAAGCTCACGCACCAAAAAATCAATGCTTTATTTGCGGAGGTAACCGTATTAGGGAAACTTAACACTATTGATTCGAGTTATAAAATAACGGTGCGAGAAAAATTGAATAATTTTGCTTTTCCGAAGGTGATTGATTGTTATTTAACAGATAATCGATTATATTTAAGTTTGACCTAATCGAGCGAAGCGTATTAATATGAGAGGACTGAATAAAGTAACATTGATTGGCCACTTGGGTAAAGACCCAGAGGTAGCATACGTGAGCGAGAATATTGCCCGTGCGCGTTTCTCTTTGGCTACCAGTGAAAGTTATAAAGACAAAGAAGGTAACCGTGTAGACCAAACCGAATGGCACGACATTACCCTATGGCGCAAGCAAGCCGAAATAGCGGAGAAATACCTTAAGAAAGGCAGTTTGATTTATCTTGAAGGGCGCCTTCGCAGCCGCTCGTGGGAAGATGAGCAAGGCAACAAAAAATATGCAACCGGCGTAGAAGGGCTTACCTTTATTATGTTGGATAAGAAAGAAGATGGTGGTGGTAACTATGGCGGCGGAAACGCTGGTGGATACAGCCAACCACAGAGTAATAGTCAGCCGCAACAGCAGTCTAGCCCAGCTTCTCAGCCACAAGCACAAAATGCAAGTGGTGCAAGTGGTGAGGATTATAACGATGACCTGCCGTTTTAGGCTTTATGGTTTCATTAAATAACATTCCAATTGGAAAGTAGTAGTCCTGACGGAGGCGATCCTGTCCAGCAACTTTTACCGATATTTCTTCAAGTTGCGGATCAAACCCCATTATCGGGTTTGATAATATATGCTATTATTATTTTGGTGCTGCTTTTTTGCAGTGCGCTCATCTCTGGCTCAGAGGTGGCTTATTTTTCGCTGTCTTCCAAAGATCTTGGCCGCATTAGTGAGGAGTTTAGCGTACCTACTGATCGCATAATCAACTTGCTTGGTCGCCCACGCTACTTGTTGGCTACCATATTGATAGCCAATAATGTAGTAAACGTAAGCATTGTAGTGCTATCATACTTTGTGCTGCGCAATGTGCCCGGGCTAAACGAATATTATTGGCTTAATTTAATGGTCAACGTTATCGGGGTTACCTTTTTGTTGGTAATGTTTGGTGAGGTAATACCAAAAATTTATGCCACACGCTATAGTCATAAGTTTGTAGTGTTTATGGCGGGCCCTTTGCTACTGATGCGTACCATATTTAAACCGGTGAGCTATTTTCTGGTAGAAAGTACCAAAGTAATAGAAAAGCGATTGCAAAGTAAGCGCAGTGGCAACGGTGATAGCTTTGATGCAGAAGAATTAGAGAAAGCGATTGACCTTACCGCGGCACACCACAAATCGTCGGCAGATGAGATTAGTATGCTCAAGGGAATTGTGAAGTTTGGTAATATACAGGTAAAGCAAATAATGCACCCCCGCACTAGTATTGTAGGCTTAGATGAAACCAGCACCTACCAAGAAATGTTGACCGAAGTTAAAGATGCCGGTTACTCCCGCTTGCCGGTTTATCGCGAAAGCTTGGACAATATTTTGGGTATCTTGTATGTAAAGGATTTGCTGGAGTTTTTGGGCAGCTCAAATGATATAAAGTGGCAAGACCTTATTAGACCAACCTATTTTGTGCCAGAAACCAAGAAAATTGATGACCTATTAAAGGATATTCAAGAGAACAGGGTGCACATGGTTATTGCGGTAGACGAATATGGCGGTACGGCGGGTATGGTTACCCTAGAGGATATCTTGGAAGAGATAATTGGTGATATTAAGGATGAATTTGACGACCATGATGAGATAGACTTTGAGAAGTTGGACGATCAGAACTTTATTTTCCAAGGTAGAACGTTGATACATGACCTTTGCAAGGCACTTAAAGTGCGCGAAGATACGTTTGATAAAGTAAGGGGCGATGCGGAATCAATTGGTGGATTGATGCTGGAGTTGGCAGGCATGATACCTGATGAGGGAAAGGAATTGCTATTTGATCAATACAAGTTTACCATAGTTGCGGTGGGTAACAACCGAGTGGAAAAAGTGAAGGTAACCTTGGAACAACCTGTTTATGAAGAGTAATGCTATGAAATTTTTTGTTTGGGTACTTGTGGGGATAGGCATACTTACTGTGTTGCAAAGCTGCGAAGACCCTGTTTATACACCCAAACCTAAAGGCTATTTCCGTATTGAGCTGCCCAATAAAGCATATCAACGGTTTGACGATACCCAATGCCCTTATAGTTTTGAGTTTCCGGTGTATTCACGCGTAGAGCGCCAAAATACCTTTTTTGGCGAAGACGTTAGCGACTCGTGCTGGTTAGATATTGTAATACCTGAGCTTACTGGAGAGATACACCTGAGCTATAAAGACATTAGCCAAGAAAATACCTTGGAGAAACTTATTGAAGATGCTCATAAAATGGCCTACAAGCACACCGTAAAAGCCGATTATATTGATGAGTCATTAATCAATACGCCAAACGGTTTAGGTGGAGTGTTATACGAGTTGGGCGGAAACGCCGCATCTAACATCCAATTTTATGTAACCGATAGCACACAACATTTTTTACGCGGTTCGTTGTATTTTGGCGCCACGCCCAATCAAGATTCGTTGGCCCCGGTAATCAAATTCGTACGTGCCGATATGCTGCACTTAATTGAGACCCTGCGCTGGAATTGAGTCAAAAGGCTACTTTAGTAGCTCTTGTAATCGTTTAATACCTGCTTGTATTTTGGGGTCGTGCACGGTATTAATAATGTCGTACTTCTCTTTATCAGTAAGGTGAAAACTAAGCGATGCCTCTTCCTCTTTTTTCTGAGGGTTATACTCTAGTGTAACCAGTTCAACTTTTCCTCCTAGCGCTTCGCTAACTGCGTTCAATAAATAGGTCTGTTCGTAATCTTGTACCGAGGTTAGGTTAGAGTATATGCCTGACAATGGGCTAAATATGCTTGAAATAAACGTTTCTTGCTCATATCCTTCAATTTCCCGCTCGCGCTTATATTGCCTTACTTGTACCAATACAACCCCCGAAGTGTTGGCGTTAATCCAATCTTTAAATGCATACAGAAATTTGGCCGAGGTTGAGAGGCCAAAATTATCGCGCATACCTGCATCCATTACCTTTATTACAGGCTTGGTGGGCAATGTTACATATGGAAGAATATAAGGGTATGTAGCGTTCATGCGCACCGCACTTGAAAGCAATAGGCTGTCGGCACCTTGGTTGGCAAGTAGGCGCTGAAAATCAACCCCATCCACATCCGTAAGGCGCGGGCGATAGTCTTTACCCGTAGGCCTACTAAGGTAACTTACAGGCTGCGCGCAAATGTAAAGTCTTCGGTGATCGTTGATAATGGTGGGGGCCAATATCAGCATTGGTATTTGTGCACGTTTTTCGTCAATAGCATAGTAGCTTATGGGCTTACTAAAAGTATTGTCGGTATTTTCATTTAGTTGTTTCTCAAAGGCATAGCCACGATCTTTTCGGTAGGTTTGACCAGCTGTTTCAAACTTTTGCAACGGATATACAATATCGTTGCTTACCAAGGTAGCCATTGTAATGTTCAATAAGTCGCGAGATACATTGTGCACATATATGCTGTCGTACATGTTCACTATTTTGCTGTTCATTTGCTGGTGATAAAGGTCTCGCCAATAAGCAGCACCAATCATTCCACCAGAGGCCCCCGTCATCATTGATGTATTGAGCATTAGTTTACCTGTTAGGGCACTGTCTAGGTGCTGCATCATTACCATCGCAAAGGTAGCTGCCCCCAACCCACCGCCACTAAAATTGAGCACAACCATTTTAGGTTTAGGTAAGCCTGTTTTAACTTTCCAATTGTTAAGTATGTCTATGGTATTCTTTCGGTCGTTGTATACATTCTCTGGGCTAGCCAGGGCATCAAGGCTAGCGTAGCTATATTCTGCGGGTTCGGTGTTATAGTTTAAGCCATAGGCTTTGTTAGAGTATGTTACCAGGTCAAACTTTAATACAATAATGTTTAGCAGAAAAATACCTAGGATAAAGGCGAGGCTTTTCCAACTTTTAAACCAAAAATCAATTACCCCCGCAAGCGAAATTAAGATGGCTAGAAATAGCACCCCACTAGCTACTGCCGGAATTCGGAAAAATTCATAATCAATCAAAAAACCAAGACCAAAAACAATCAATATGGTCACCATTTCGATGATAAAGGCATTGGTGTGGTTCTGCCTAAATACGTCGCGCAGCATCTTTTCATCGTAGTGCTTCACACTTCGTATATGGCGCATACCAAGGCTCATGGTTAGATAAAAATCTACCCTAAACTCATCTTCACGAGCCCGCATATCATCCCAGCGGTTATCCTCTCTTAGGGTTACCCTGCGGCGTATTTTCTTCAATTCTTTAATACGGAGGTTAAAGAGGTTGAAGATGTTTTTGTTGGTGGTTTGGAAGTAGATGGCCGAGGTGAAAATTATCAGTAGCAAGCCTGCTAAAAAGCCACCAATCAGCATCAATATATCTTTAGCTAGTAGCTTGTCGGTGGCGTTTTGAAAATCTACAGCGAAATATAGATAGGTTAATACAAAAGACAGCGGAATAATGCTGTTGTTGAGACAATAAATGGCAAAGGGCCGCTCAAACGATGCAAGAAACTGAAAGTGCGAACTTTCAAGAATGTACGTGGTAATATTCCAGGTCATTATAAACCCACCAAAAGCGGCCCCTACAATAGCAAACCCTATGTAATTAACGGAACCTAGGTACTCTGGGTCCCAAAAAAGGTAACGGATGCCGTAGAGCTGACCAAACTGGCCTGCTGCGCCCAAAAACAGTATAATCCAAGCCAATAACAACGCTTGATGCTTTTTGATGTGCATCATTAGCAACTGAATAGGAAACGAAAAGTAGAAGTTTTTGAGGAAACCCAATGCGCAGGTGGTTTATAGCTAAGTTAGTAAACCTTTTCACCGTATATGTAATGATTATCCACAACAAAAGGTTTTTTTGTCTGATGGAATAGGAAAATATTTAACTACTTTTTACAAACTAGGGCTGGTACTCTACAGCGCCTATGTCCATTGCACCTATGCGTGGCATACAATACAAATCGCTGGTTACTGTGCTGCTTACACCGGCATCAATGCAAGGCGAACCGGGTAGCAGGCTAAAATCGCCTTCACCACGGTCTTTAAACTGCGGGCTTACGTTTACTATTACATTAATAAAGCTGTCGGGGGTGGTAGTGCGTTCGGTTTTTACCAAGCAGTTCTCAAAGCGATACAAAAAGTTTGCCTCCTCGGCATTTTCCAATTGAATCTCCTCATCCAATGAGCCATCAATAATGCAGTTGGTAAATGTTGCGCTAAGGTCGGCATAGGCAATTTGTCCACGGGCAGGGTTGCTGGCCACGTTGCTCAACAAAAGGTTGGGCTTATCGTGGCTGCTGGTTACTGAGCCGTAGTTAAGGAAATTGCAGTTGTTAAATACATAGGTGCCGCCAAGCCCCATGGTTAGTAGGTTGTCGCTGCAATTGTAAAACAAACAATTGGTGGCGGTAATATCTGATAAGGTGCTATATATACCCGTAGATAGGGTGTTTTTAATAATTACCCTATCAAGCGTTACGCTGCTCTTATTGCCATCGGTAAACGAGGCAAGGTTATCAGTAGTATCTGCACCAAGGTTAAGCCCGAACGTTGAATTTTTTATCTCGGTATTGGTAAAGGTATTGCCCGTGCTGCCGCGCAGGATAAAGATGCCGGGCCATTGACCTGGCAAGTCATCGTAAAACTCCTCTAATCGCAACCCACGGAAACTTACCGTGTCTTGTCCACAGCCGCCGTTTACGGTTATTTTGCCCCGTACATAGAAAAACGAGTTGTCGCTGAGGTGGATTTGTACCCCTGGGTCAATAATCAATTCGCAGCCAGCATCAACGAGCATGGAGTTGAAAATTACGTAAGGCTTATCGTTTACCCAATTTTCGCTACAGATTATTTGCCCATTGTAAAAGTGGGCATCTTGCCCCCAAGCTGCAAGCACTACCTTTTGCTTATTGCCGTTGGTAATGAAGTTTAGCGAGTCAATGATGATTAATGGGTTGTCGCCATTATTGGGGTCTACGGTTACTTCCACAAAAACGTAAATACTGTCTTTGCCTTCAATCTCAATATCATAAGCATCTCCGGGTAGGCCGTCTACATTTATTCTAAACCTTGATGCGCCACCACCGGCAAGCTCAATGCTGCTAACGTTTACTTTGTTATTGTTGTCGTTAAATATCTTAAGCGGAAGGGTAGTAGAGGCAATAGTAGTAAAAACCGTATCAAAGGTTAACGTATCCACCGAAAAGCGGAGCCTTGCACCTGGGTCGGTGGTTAGTACATCTTTGCGACAACCTGTGCTAAAGGCCAATGCTAAAAGCAATATAGCAGAAACGGTAAAAACGGAAATAGTACGCAAGTGCATGTATGGTTGTGAGAATACTTAAACGGCCACAAAGCCTTTATTCGTATGCGAAGATAGGGAAATGTGGTCAACGGAACAGGATTTCATCAAGCAATCTATCTAGGAGTATTGTGAGGTTATAGTACCTTAAAACGTTGTTTTATCTCCTCCAAAGAGGATACTTTTCCTTCGCGGCTGTCTTTTAAGCCCTGCTCAACTTTATCAATAAAAATGATGCGCTCTATTAATTGCTCTGCGTCAAACTCTTCTGGTAATGAGTTGAGGGTATCCAAAACTTGATTTTTCTTCATTGCTTTAGTTAATGCTTAAATACAATTTATGAGGCTGTAGTTTAAAACTCATCCATGCCGCCACCATCTCCACCACCGCCGTTGTTGCGTTTCTGTTGCTTGGTTTGGGTGCCAAAGCGATAACTGAAAGTTAAAATCACTTGCCTGGTAGCCCACTGAAATTCGTTATAACGCGTAAACTCGCTGGTGATGGTTTCTGAGCGCCACCTGCGGGTATTAAATACGTCGCGAACGTTTATTGATATAGTGGCTTTCTTTTTAAATAAATCTTTGCTCGCTGAAATATCCAATGACGTCATAGATAGGCTGCGCCCTTGCGACTGCTTTTGCGGACTGCGGTACATTACCGCAGCTTGCACAGCAAAGTCTTTAGGTAAAGCCCATTTGCTGGTAAAGCGCATGTTGCCTGCCAATGATGTGGCACCAAGGTCTTCGCCTTCAAAACTGCCGTTTCGTTCAAAATAGAATATATTGGTACCACCAGAAATGGTCCAGATTTTCCATAGCGTTTGCGAAACGGTAAATTCAACACCAACCGAATGCTCTTCGCTTAAGTTTACAGGGAAATTAACCGCCAAACCATCGGCATCTATTTGCGTAATGCGGGCTGTTACGCCAGTGCGGTAGCGGTAATAAACGCTAGATAGCAATGAGCCGGTTTTCCAATAGCGCAGGTAACCCACTTCAAACGAGTTGGTATATTCTGGGTCAAGGTCTGGGTTACCCATGCGGAAATTGCGCGAGTCGCTGTAGTTGCTAAAGGGTAATAACTCACGAAAACGTGGGCGACTTAACCGGCGGCTATAACTTACTTGAAACGTGTTTTTATCATTTGCCGCATATGAAAGGTGGGCACTTGGGAAAAAACCAACGTAATTTTTTTGCACCTCCGTATCGTTCACTGCCGATGAGATATCAATATCCGTTATCTCGGTGCGTAAACCTGCCTGCCACGAGAACTTTTCGTACTTGCCGCTCAGTATGCCGTATGCAGCATAAATGTTCTCTTGATAGTTAAAGGTATCTACAAAACCAGGCAAAGTGGCCCATTCGCCATTATTTTCGAGCTGGTCAACATAGTAGTTGTTATTAATAGTACGCAAAGTAATGCGGGCTCCAGTCTCTAGTTTTAGGCCAAAAGGTAGTGGGTGTATATAATCAGATTGTATTAGCCAGTTTTTTTCATATTCTAGGTTGCCGGTGCGTTGGGTTAGGTTGTTGGCATTGCCTAATATTGCGTTTTCTGTAATGTCTCCTATTTCAATATCATCGTCTACAAAAAACTTAACTACATTGACAAATTCTTGACCTTTTTTGTTGAACGTACGGTTATAGTTCAGTTCCACTTCAAAATTATTCGATGTTTCATTTTCCTCTTCGCTGCGCAAACTGCTCGATGTTAGCTCGTTGATGCTATTAAAGTTTTGATAGTTTAGGTCGGTATTGTTAGTGTTTTGGCGGTAGCTATATAGGCCAGCAATGGTAATGGTGTTTTTGTCTTTCCAAAAGAAATCAGACCCTACACGGAAGGTACTACCCAAACCTCCGCGGTCATGATCTCGGTCGGCTTCTAATACCGCAAGCGTATCAGCACCAGTAAACTCTTGCCTGTAAAAACCGCTACCAATGTTTTTGCGGTAGTTAAGGTTGTAGCTGGTAAAAAGGTTTACATGCTTGGTGCGATAGTTTAGCGTAATGCCGCCACCATGGTTGTGCGGGTAGCCAGTGTTTATGCTCACGCTACCGTTGAGGCCTTGTTTGCGGTCTTTTTTAAGGATGATATTGATGATGCCCACTTCGCCTTCGGCAGAGTAGCGAGCTGATGGGTTGGTAACCACCTCTACGCGCTCAATTTGATCTGATTGCAGAAACCTTAAGGCATCAGGCCCAGAAAGCCCCGAAGGCTTACCATCGATAAATATCTGCACGTTGCCGCTGCCCCTGAGGCTCACGTTGCCATCCACATCTACTTGCACCGATGGGATGTTATCCAATATATCAACCGCAGTACCGCCAGCGTTTGATAGGTCTTTGCCTACGGTAAACACTTTTTTATCAAGTTGCATCTGCATTTGCGAGCGCTCTGCAACTACCTCAACCTCGTTTAATGTTTCCGAATCTGGTTTTAGCATTATTGCACCTAGGTTAACCGAGAGCAAATCTGGACTTAGCTTAACGCTGCCCACGTTTTGCTCCAGGTATCCTAAAAAACTGGCAACTACATAATATTGTCCGGCCTTTTTTACCACCAACGAAAAGTTTCCCTTCTCATCAGTAATGCTACCAGTGGCTAGGCTACTATCTGCAGCGTTGTATATACTCACAGTGGCATACTCTAGTGGTGCTTTGGTGCCTGCATCTTGTATTTTACCGGTTACTGTGTATGTAGTTGGTGGTGCGCCGCCCCCCATGCCTGGTTTTTGTGCATAAGTGGTGTTAAGCGCTCCCCAAAGTATTAATATAACTGTAAAATATCTCATAGAACTTTTTCGCTCCTCTTTAACCAACATCTAAGTTAGACAGTTTAGAGCCGTCATTAGTTTAATAGGAATTTGCAAAATTAAGCTTAATGGCTGTTTAAAAAACAGCAGCAGCCGCACAAAGTACAGCTGCTGCTCATAATAGCTTGTTTAGTAAAAGGGTTGAGTACTATTTTTTTGCAGTAAGAATTTGATTGTACTGGCTTGGGTTTTTCAATATCTCCAAAGCAGTAGTAATATCCTCATCATTATTAAAAGAAACTTGGATGCGACCAGTGCTATAGTAGTACCTACTTACAATCTCATCTTCCAATATTTTCTTAATCTCTTCTTTATGCTTAGCAAGGTCGTTGTTTTTATCGTGCTTTACGCTTGCTTTCAGTTTGTTTAGCTCACTAGCAATAGCTTCATAGTATTTTTCATCTTTGGTAGTGCTTTCCAACTCTTTGAGCAGGTCTTCACTTTTGGTGGCATAATCATAATCTTTACCGCTTAGGTAAGCTATAAAAGATTGATATTCCGCATCGGTCAGTCTGAAATCTTTGGCACTGGCAATAGTTGGGTTTTGCGCCCTATACAGCGTTGCATAATTAAAAATATGGTTTTTGGTAAGTAAACTCATTGCTATTTTACTTACAGGTTTTCCCTCTACTTCCATATCGGGGTCAATACCGGCACCATCATACACGGTACGGCCATTGGCTGTTTTAAATGCCACTTTCAAGCTATCGGGCGTTTTAGCGGCATATCCGTTCTCATCTTTGTGAGAGTAATCAAGTGCTTGTATGCAACGGCCACTCGGGGTATAGTACTTAGCGGTGGTAATTTTCAGTTTAGTGTTGTAAGGCAGGTTGCGAGTAGTTTGCACCAAACCTTTGCCAAACGACTTTTGACCCACAATTACCGCACGATCCAAATCTTGCAGCGAGCCTGCTACAATCTCTGAAGCAGAAGCGGAACTGCGATTTATTAATACAGCAATAGGTATTTGCGTATCTACTGCATTATTAAGGGTTTTAAACGTTTTGTCCCACTCCTTCACTTTGCCCTTGGTTGAAACTATTTCTTGGTTCTTGTCAACAAATACATTGCTTACGTTTACCGCTTCTGCCAAAAGGCCACCAGGATTACCACGAAGGTCAAAAACCAAACCTTTTATACCTGGGTTTTTACTTTTTAGGTCTTCCAGAGCATCGTGCACTTCTTTACCCGCATCATCGGTAAAGTTGCTAAGGCGTATATAGCCGGTTTCATTGTTTATCATGCCATAGAAGGGCACGTTTTTTATTTTTATTTCTTCGCGGGTAACCAACACTTCCATTTCCTTCTCGGTGCCATCTGGCTGCATACGCAAAATTAATAGCGTGGTGTTGGTTCCGGCTTGGCCTTTTAGCAAGCTGCTTATATCATTGGTTTCTTTATCAACTACTGATATACCGTCAATTTTGATAAGTTTATCGCCAGCTAATAGCCCAGCCTTGTTGGCCGCAAAACCTTCGTAAGGTTCTGATATGGTAATGTAGCGGTCAACTTTGCGCACCAATGCACCAATGCCGCCATACTTACCTGTGGTTTGCATGCGGTAGCCTTCAATATCGGCCTCGCTAATGTAGCTGGTGTATGGGTCAAGGGAGGTCAACATGCCATCTATGCCTTGGCGCATTAAGTCGCTGGGCTGCACCTCATCCACGTAGTAGGTGTTCAGCTCTTTGTACATACTGGCGTATATATCCAAGTTCTTCGAAATTTCGAAGTAGCTGTTGCTATGGGTAAAAGCGATGGGCAGCATGGCTGCTATAATCAGTGCGAAAAGGCCCCTTTTCATCATTTTTGAACTCGTAGTTTTCGGCTTCATAGGTCCTTTGGGTAGGTTAACAATTCTAAATGTAAACTAAAATGTGCCGGTATTACAACCCAAATCTACGTACAGTCGTTCCCGATATACTAATGGTAAAGGTTGTGTTAATGGTATTTTAATTGAAACGCCCCTCAGAGGAAGGTTGTTTAAGATAATAACGCTAGAGAGGCAAGAAAGATTGTAAAAGATGCTTTACTCTTCAACCACCTGATAGATATCCTTCAAATTTCTACCAGCGCCGTCGTAATCCAAGCCATAGCCAATGATAAACTCGTTGCTGATGCGGAAACCCACGTAAGGTACATCGAGTTTGTATTTCAATGCTTCTGGTTTAATAAGCAAAGTGGCAATAGAAATGCTTGCTGGTTGATGTTCTTCAAGCACAGGCAAAAAGCGCGATAGGGTGGTGCCACTGTCTACAATGTCTTCCAATATTACTATGTGGCGGCCTTTAATTTCTTCCCTAAAGTCCATTATCATCTCTACCTTACCTGTGCTGGTAGTGCCCGAGTATGACGATAGGCGTGTAAAGGCAATTTCGCAATCGATGTTGATGTGCTTCATTAAATCGGCGGCAAACATAAACGAACCGGTAAGCACCGAAAGGAAGATGGGCTTTTTGCCCTCGTACTCGCGGGTCATGGCGGCGGCCATTATACGTATGCGCTCTTGTATATCCTCGTAGGGTATAAATACACGGAAACGTTTGTCTTTTACCCGTACTACAGGTATTTCCTGCTCAGGGACTAACGATGAGTTCTTGTCCAACATTGATGCTAGTGGTTGTAAGGTTATTCCATTGGGTTAATTGCTCCACGGTTACATCATACAACCGCGATATGGCATACAATGTTTGTCCTGCTTCTACAATATGTGTTTTAGTGCCAGTGGTTTTTGGGGCCTCTGGTTGGCTAGGTTTTGGTTTTTCAACTTCAGGCGTTGGTGGGGCAACGGGGGCAGGGTTTGGCTTGTCGCTTTCATCAGGCGCAGAAGGCTTGTCAACCTTACCAATTACCAGTTTTTGACCCGTTTTTAGCATATCATCCATGCCTGGGTTCCACTTGCGTATGTCGTTTACCGATACCTCGTATTGTCTAGCCACGCCGTATAATGTTTCACCAGCCAATACGGTATGGTATATAGTGCTCTCGTCGCGCTTATTGTTTTCTATCTCGGTTTCTAGCGGCACTTCCTCTTCAACAGTAGTAGTATTATCATATACCATCAGTTTTTGGCCAGGGCTTACGGTGTAGTCTGCCAGTTCGTTCCACTCTTTTATCTGTTCAACGGTAATGCCGTATTTTTTGGCAATGCCATACATACTCTCACCAGGCTGCACTATATGATACTCAGGGTACGCCAGTATGTTATCGGGGTCTTCGTCTTGCACATCCTGCACAATAGGGTCAAGGTCAGTTTCTGGTACTATCACATCCACCACCTTGCCAGCAGTATCTTTTTCAGTTGTTGGCGGATTGATTGGTGCGGTTTTTGGCTTCTCTTTTACGGCGGTATCACCAAACACCTCTGGGTTTATTGGCTCAGGCATTTTAGGTGGTTCAACTGGCTTTACATCTCCGTAGCCCACAATTAGTTTTTGACCTGACGTTAACTTGGCACCGGTTTTTAAATTGTTCCAAGCTTCAATATCAGCTATAGCTACACCATATTTTTTTGATAGGCTATACATGGTTTCGCCAGCTTGCAAGGTGTGGTAGTATGGTAAACCTTTATAGCTATTGTTAGTATTGGTTTTGCTTATGGCGGCCAAGCTATCTGCTATTTCCTTTTTTCTTTCTTTTTTCAGTTGCTCAATGCGCTTATCAAGGTCAGCATTTTTCTGTGCCAACAATTCTTCTGAGCTGTGGGTTTTGGGTTTCTCCTTACACTTGCGCTGCAGGCATAAACGCTCGCCTACCAAGGGCTCTTCTCCTGGTACCATTTGGTTCTTTTTGTATAGGGCGCTTAGCTTAATACCTTGCTTGTGAGATATGTAGTGCATGTCTTCACCGGCCTTTACTTCATGCAGTTTATCAAAGCCTTTGCTGCGTTTGGGTTGTAAATAAATTTTTTGGCCGGGGGTGAGCACTGCGTCAGCGTCTAGGTCATTATATTTGGTAAGTTGGCGCAGATTCATGTGGTATTGCTTGGCTAAAGTTTCCAAGTTATGCCCTGGCTTTACAATAACCGTTTTGATGTTGTTGAACAAGAAAATTTTGTCCGGTATCATTTCCAGTACACTATTCGTATCACTGTAATCAACGGTTGTATCAACTATTTTTTTGGTGTCGAAGCGCGAAAGGTTCCGCTCTTCAATGATGCGGATAAGTAAATTGGCATATTGTGGATTGGTAGCGTAGCCTGCTCGCGATAGCCCTTTGGCCCAGCTTTTATAATCGGTAGGTTCTAGTTCAAAAAGCGATGCATATCGTTCTCTGGTTTTCAAAAAGTCTGAATGGTCTCTGTACGATTCAGCATCCGTATCATAAACCCTAAAGCATTCTTGCTTGGTATCATCATCCATATAGTATCCTCTACCAGTCCAGCCGCTGTGGCATTTTATACCGAAGTGGTTTTTGGCTTTGGTGGTCAATTCACTATTGCCGTAGTTTGACTCCAAGATACCCTGTGCCAGAGTTATACTGGCAGGTATACCATACAATGCCATCTCGTTTTGCGCTAGTGGCGCAAACTTTTCGATGTACTGCTCAATAGAGTATTTCTTCAGTTCGGTTTGCGCTGAAGCCACTAGTCCAGCGGCAAGTAATAATATCAGTATAGTTATTTTTTGCATCGCGTTGTTCGTATCAAGATATGAGTATCAAGTATCAAGACAAATCATGTTTTACAGCTACTTTCCAGGGGCTGATGTTCATGTTTAAATCTCTCATTTCATATTCTAAGTTGAGGTATGGCACTAGGCAGTATACTCCAACCTCAAAAATAACGCTTCATGCAGCGGTTTTGGGGTGCAATTATCAACAAAAAGAAAGGCGCTATACAGTTTTTCGGGCAATAAGGATGCCATCGCGTATGGGTACCATTACGGTTTCAACCCTAGGGTCGGCCATTAGTTTGGCGTTAAATGCTACCAATGCTGCGGTATCTTTATCTTGCTTTTCGGCAATTACTTTGCCGCTCCAAAGTACATTATCCGCCAATATGTATCCGCCCGTTGCTACTTGGTCAATTACTTGGTCGTAATATTTGGCGTAGTTTATTTTATCGGCATCAATAAATACTAAATCAAATGGTCCTTGTAAGGCGGGTATTATCTCAAGGGCATTACCAATGTGGTATTGCACCTTATTGGTTATGCCAGCTTTCTCAAAATAGCTACGCACCAATTCTTCCAGCTCTTCATTAATGTCGATGGTATGCAAGGTACCGCCATCTTGTAAACCTTCAGCAAGACAAATGGCAGAGTAGCCTGTATAGGTGCCCACTTCCAAAATGGTTTTAGGTTTTATCATTTGACTCATCATGGCCAAAAAACGCCCTTGCAAATGTCCCGAAATCATACGGGGCATCATTACCTTGGCATTGGTCTCTCGGTTAAGTTGTTGCAGTACTTCGTTTTCTTGGGTAGTATGTTGCCCCACATACTCTTCTAGCGCTTCGGGTAAAAACTCCATTTATTCACGGTTTATGTTTGGCAAAACTATAAAAAATAGCTTTGGCTGATACTAATAAAATAGGGCCCGCAAACTGCGAGCCCTATTTCGGCTTTATATAAAGAAGGGGTTCGTTTATGTTAACTAACAATAATTATTTGCCATTGCCCCACACTCCAAAGCGTTTGCTTAGTTGGCGATAAGCTTTTTCGTCGCTGTTGTCAAAAAAATCAACAAGCTTACCCACAAAACGGGTATCGTTCATCATGTTGTTGTTTCTGGCAGCATTGCTGCGCTGGTTCAACTGCTCGTTTATGGCATCGGCCAAAAACTGCTGTCTTTGTCTCGGGTCGTTCAAGTTTCCCATGGCCTTTTGTTTTTAAGATGCGTTTAAATCAATCCTATAATCAATAAACCAATTCCGTGCCAAAAATAAATTGAACAACAAAAAAGCCCTTCGTCTCTCGAAAACGAAGGGCTTTTGAAGATTTGTAGGTAAGCTAATCGCTTGGTTTACAAATCTTTATTAAAGATATGCTAAATGTGCTATTCTGCTTCGGCAGCTTCGGGTTTTTCCATCGGCAGCATGTTTACTTTTATCTGCTGGCGTATTTTGCCCTCAATCTCTGTCATCAATTCGGGGTTGTCAAGCAACAGTTCTTTCACCGACTCTCTACCTTGTCCCAACTTGGTGCTGTCATAGGCAAACCATGAGCCGCTCTTTTGTAGTATACCATGCTCTACACCTAGGTCAACTATTTCGCCTACTTTACTAATACCACGGCCATACATAATATCAAACTCAACAACTTTGAACGGTGGCGCCATTTTGTTTTTCACCACCTTAACCTTGGTGCGGTTACCTACCACTTCGTCTTTATCCTTCAACTGACCTATACGGCGGATATCCAAACGTACCGATGCGTAAAATTTCAAGGCATTACCACCGGTAGTGGTTTCTGGGTTGCCAAACATTACACCAATTTTCTCACGCAACTGGTTGATGAAGATACAGATACATCCACTCTTATTAATAGCGCCAGTTAGTTTACGCAAGGCTTGCGACATCAAACGTGCCTGAAGGCCCATTTTGCTATCGCCCATTTCACCTTCCAACTCACCACGTGGTACAAGTGCCGCAACCGAGTCAATTACTACCACATCTAATGCGCCAGAGCGAATAAGGTGTTCGGCAATATCCAAAGCTTGCTCACCATTATCTGGCTGAGAAATCAAAAGATTATCTACATCCACACCCAAGGCTTGGGCGTAGTTTTTATCAAAAGCGTGCTCGGCATCAATTACGGCGCATATGCCGCCTTTTTTCTGTGCCTCGGCAATAACGTGTATCGCCAAAGTTGTTTTACCAGAAGACTCCGGACCATAAATTTCAACCACGCGGCCACGGGGCAAACCGCCAATGCCTAATGCAATATCGAGGCCCAAAGAGCCGCTTGATACTGAATCAACGGCAATTACACGCTCGTCACCAAGCTTCATTATCGTTCCTTTGCCATATACTTTCTCCAGCTTGTCTACAGTTAGTTGTAGCGCTTTTAACCTTTCGGCGCTGGTGTTTTGATCTTTTGGGTTTGCTGCCATCGCAATTTAGATTTTTGTTATTAGTTACAGGTTATTAGTTATTGGTTGCTTTACAAGGTACAATTTTACTACAGTTCCTTTTTGGTTTTTAGATACTTTATAAAGCCATTTATTTTTTTGTTGAGCGAATCTATTTTTAGGTTAAAGGAAGACAACGTTTCATTATCAATATAGTTACAATCCAATGCACATATCAAATGGTCTTTAGTTTCTTGTAATGAGCCCCTTGACTGTCTGCAAAACTGTATAAACTCCTGGTAATGGAACCTTCCATATCCTTCAGCTATATTGTTACCTACCGAACGGCTACTTCTAATTATTTGGTCACCAAGTTTATATTTTTCGTCAAAAGGGAAACTAAGAGCAAGAGCGTACACATCGTTCCTAAGTTGTCTAGCTTCCTGCCAAACTAATAGGTCTTCAAACGTTTTCAGTCCCGTATATACCTTTGATTCTTGCATCGCCATAAATTGAAACCGTAAATCTATTTACTAATTAACTAGTAACAAGTTAACCAATAACTTTAAGTACCAACAAAATTAGTATTATTTTACTAAAGACCTAATATTTTGAGCAAAATATTTACAAATATCTTGCAATCCACATTGCTCACACTTGGGGTTGCGCGCCACACATACGTATCGGCCATGTAAAATTAGCCAATGGTGCGCATCGGGTATATCTTCTTCGGGTATGTGGCGCACCAGTTGTTTCTCGGTGAGCAGTGGGTTATGTCTAGCCGTATTGGTGGTAAGCCCTATGCGATTGCTCACGCGCATTACGTGCGTATCAACGGCCATATTGGGTTGGCGGTATAGCACAGAGGTTACCACGTGGGCCGTTTTTCTGCCCACCCCTTGCAACGATTGCAGCTCTTTAACTTCTTGCGGTACTTCGCCACCAAATTCATCCATCAGCTTGCGGGCCATAGCCACCAAATGTTTGCTCTTATTATTAGGATAACTGATGCTGCGGATGATTTTAAAAATCTCCTCGGGCTCGGCTTTGGCCATCGCTTCGGCATCGGGATATTGCTCAAACAGGGCAGGGGTGGTAAGGTTTACGCGCTTATCGGTGCACTGTGCGGATAGGATAACAGCCACCAACAACTCAAACGGTGTTTCATAGTCCAATTCGGTTTCGGCAAAGCGGTACTCGTTGCTTAGGTATTCCAGGCTTTGTTTATATAGCTCCTTACGGGTCATGGTGCTGCTAATTTATCCTTTGCATTTGGCATTTCATCTTTTCGGGTGCAACTTTGAACCAAATGGGGGTTAAATTTCTTATCCTACTAAACTATTTGCCGTGCTCACTACTATATTTCTTGTTGCCGCCTCTAAAAACATTGCCTTTGTAGGCGTAGCCATCGTAATGGTGTTTGTGGTATATGGCTACTACCTCGATATCAAGAAGAAGAACGAAGGCCGCCACTAGGCTTTCCCTTTCCGCAGATGATTTTGTAATTTCAGGGTGTGTAATTATTAACCCAACAACCAACCCCATGACCTACAAAACCGCCGACTTATCTGACGACCACAGCGCCAACCTTAAAGTACCTTACGACATTTTCCAGAGCTATGGCCTCAAGCCCGATTTTCATGGAGAGATTGTTACCGTTAAGGTGTTTGAAGACAATGTGCTGGTAAAGGCTCAGTTGGAGACCGACGGCACAGGTAAAGTGCTGGTAGTTGATGGTGGCGGCAGTACCCGTTGCGCACTATTGGGTGATAATGTTGCCGCGTTGGTGGAGAAAAACGGTTGGGCCGGTTTGGTAATAAACGGTGCTATACGCGATGCCGCCGATATTGATGGCATGAACGTGGCCATTAAAGCATTGGGCACACATCCGTTTAAGAGCGTTAAGAAGGGAGAGGGCGATGTAAACATCCCAGTTACTTTTGGCGGCATCACTATTAACCCTGGAGAGTATCTATACTCTGATGCTGACGGCATTATCATTGCCGCTAGTAAGTTGCATTAAGTTTTATTTTACAAGTAGCGTCTTGCAAAAGGGGCACTATCGCTTACTTGTTGGTAGTGAATGTGGATATGTGAAGAATATTTGCATTTGGTTTGGCAATGGTTTGAGTATTTTTATTTCAGCCAATACCAAGCGACCATGTTACTGGAACTAATGAAACCCCTTTCAACTGAAATAGTTGAACATTTCCGAACCTTCCCCCTTAATAGTTGGGCTCAAAAAGTATTTTTTGCTGAGCAAAACGGTGTTGATTTCGACCTGTTCGATTTGGCCCTTATCGGCATCGAAGAAGATAGAAACTCACTTACCAACCAAGGTTGTGCCAATGGCATTAACCGCATTAGGCAGGAGCTTTATAAACTGGTTGCTCAAAACGAAAACATGACGGTGGTTGACTTGGGCAATTTGCAGCCTGGCGAAACCGTTACCGATACTTACTTTGGACTTGCGGCTATTGTAAACGAGCTATTGGCCAACCAAGTACTGCCCATTATTATTGGCGGTAGCCACGACCTTACCTTGGCACAGTACCACGGATACCAAAACCTTGATCGCAAGGTGAACTTGGTTGTAGTTGACGAAAAGATTGACTTGGTGAATATGGAAGGTGACGTTACCGACGAAAACTACCTTGGCCGCATATTTTCTGATAAGCCAAACATCCTGTTCGGTTTTAGCCAATTGGGCTACCAGAGCTACTTTACCGACCAGAAGACGGTGAACACCCTGGAGAAACTTAACTTTGATTGCTATCGCTTGGGCGATGTACGGAAGAATATGGAAGAGGTAGAACCGATTGTTCGCGATGCGGATATGTTGAGCTTTGATCTTTCTGCTATTAAAATGAGCGATGCGCCCGGCGTTGGCTTACCTAGCCCGCATGGTTTCTATGGTGAAGAGGCTTGCCAAATTATGCGCTATGCCGGTTTAAGCGACCGCCTTACCTCATTGGGCATTTACGGCTACAACCCTGCTTTTGACAACCACACCCAAACGGCACAGTTGTCTGCGCAAATGATTTGGTACTTTGTTGAGGGCTACTACAACCGCAGAAAAGATTACCCGGATACCGCCTCGCGCGATTACTTAAAGTACATTGTAGACTTTAATGAAGGCGAATACGAGTTGGTGTTTTGGAAGAGCAAAAAAACCGAGCGCTGGTGGTTGCAAATACCTAGGGTAACCCAAGAAGAAGAGAAGATTGATGTGGTGAATGCCTTAATGAGCTGTTCATACAACGATTATATACAGGCATGTAAAGACGAATTACCCGAGCGTTGGCTAAAGGCTTTTGAACGAGCCTAATAAAGATGAGAGATTGGAATTGCAGCGAAAAAAGAGTTGAGATAACAGATGAAAGACTAAAAAGCACTTCACCTATTGTTTGTCATCTTTTTTCTCTGCCATCTATCATTTTGAAAGGATTTTTTCTACTGCTATTCCCCTTGAGCCTTTTAGTAGAAAAAGCGTGTCTTCGTAGCGTTGTTGGGCAAACCATTTTTGAGCCTCGGTAATGTTGTCAAAGTGCATGCAATCCAGTTTTTCGCGCACTTTACCAAACTCTGGGCCTACCAATACTATCTTGTCAAGGTTTAGCTGCTTTAACTTAAGGGCAATCAACAGGTGCTCTTCGTAACTGGCATTGCCCAGCTCCAACATATCACCTAGTATAGCTACCTTATGTTTTACCTCCACTTGGTGCAGGTTGTCCAAGGCTTCGCTCATGCTGCTTGGGTTGGCGTTGTAGGCATCCAGTATAAAGGTATTGCTGTCCACCTTCATTAGCTGCGAGCGGTTGTTTGAGGGCACATAATTAGCTACCGCTTTTTGTATCAAACCATTGGGTACCCCAAGCTCTTTGGCAATAGCTACAGCCGCCATTATGTTTTCAAAGTTGTACTTCCCTATCAATTGCGAAGGCAATGCTACTTCTTCATTTTTGTCTTTAAAGGCAACCTCCAAAAACGGGAATAGGTTGCTCACATGGCCTTGGTATTGGGCTCCTTGCCCACCATAGGTTATAAGGTGCCTTACTGCCGCTGCTTCTTCCATTAAATCTTTATAGGCAATGTTCACAAAGGCTGTTCCATTGTGGGCAGCCAGATATTCGTAAAGCTCAGCATTCGTTTTGCGAGTGTTCTCTAGTGTAAGGAAGGTTTCTAGGTGGTCTTTACCCGTATTGGTAATAATGCCATGCGTGGGTTTTGCTATGGCGCATAGCTCAGCTATGTCGCCCCGTTTGCGGGCGCCCATTTCAATAACCGCTGCCTTGGTTTTGGGCTTAATCATTAGCAAGGCAAGCGGCAGCCCAATTTCATTGTTAAAGTTGCCTGGGGTGGCAAAAGTGCTGTAGTTGGTTTCCAGTACGGCGCGCAATAGCTCTTTGGTAGTGGTTTTGCCATTGCTGCCCGCTATGGCTATTATGGGTATGTTCAATTGCTCGCGGTGGTAAGCTGCCAGCTGTTGTAGGGCCTCAAGGGCGTTGGGTACTAGTATGTACTTTTCTGGGTCGGTATAGAAGGGTTCTTCATCCACCACGGCATAAGCTGCACCTTGGTCAAGTGCTATACGGGCATATTCGTTGCCATTAAAGCTGGGGCCTTTGAGGGCAAAAAACAAGTTACCCGGCTCAATTTTGCGGGTATCGGTACTCACGCCCGTACTTTTAAGGTACAACTTATATAACTGCTCTATTGGCACGTAGTGGTGGTTTATTGGTTACTGGTGTATTAGTTGATTAGTATATTGGTTTACTGGTTGATGATGTGTTATTTGGATGATCGCTTAACTGATAACAAATTAACCAATAACCAATCAACCAGTTAACTAATTACCACCATCAAAGATAAACAAAAAGGCCCCTCCACAAGTGGAAGGGCCTTTGATATTTACTCAGTGCCTGTGCGGCTATTATTTCTTTTTGAATTTGTTGCCACCTGGGGTGTCATTACCTGCAGGGCTACCCACGCGGTCCATTGCACAACGGAAACCGATAGTAGCTGCCGACAAATCTTGATCCAAGAAGCGACGAGTGCCAGGTGATAGCCAGAAAGGCATATCGGCCCATGAACCACCTTTGTATACGCGAGCTTTATCACTAATCAAAGTAGTTTTGGCATAGTCGTAAGTTACTTCAGAGATTTCATCACCATCAAGGTAGTTAATCACGTCAGATTTTTTGTAGTTCCTGCGGTTTACCAAGTCCTCATCAGGTACTGGCTCGTAAACAATACGACCAAGGCTATCTTTCTCAACTGGTATACCATCTGGGTCCAATTGTTTCTGCATGTACACGTTACCACGGTATGAGTTCAAATCTTCCTCATCGTAGCTAGTCATTGGGCGGTAAGCATCAGCTACCCACTCGTTTACGTTGCCAGCCATGTTGTAAAGACCAAAATCGTTCGGGAAGAAAGACTCAACAGGAGCAGTAACCGAAGCGTTATCGTTCAATTTACCTGCAAGACCCATGTAGTCACCTGCACCACGCTTAAAGTTCGCTAGGAACTCACCCTGCCAGCCACCGGCTTTAGGGTAACGTAGGCTAGTACCGTTCCAAGGGTAGATACGCTTGTCAGAGTAGCGCTCTTCGTTGCCATAAGGTTGGTTACCAATTAGGGCTAGGGCAGCATACTCCCACTCAGCCTCGGTAGGTAGGCGGTAAGCTGGCAAAAGGATACCATCTTCAAAACGCACTGGGCGCTCACCTGAACCGTTCGGGTCTAAATCTGGAAGATTCTTCTTAACCATACCTTCGTACTGGCCAAGCAAATATGCTTCAGTGTTGAAGTTGTCGCTATCTACTTGGTTAGGATTCACATCCAATACACCTTTTTCGATTAGCATCAACTCGTTCACACGGTCGGTACGCCATTTACAAAACTCAACGGCCTGCAACCACGATACACCAACTACAGGATAGTCTCTGTAAGCTGGGTGACGCAGGTAGTACTCTACCAATGGCTCATTGTAAGCCAACTCGCTACGCCATACCAAAGTATCGGGCAATGCATTGCGGTATACTTCAGGATAGTTAGCACCAAATACACGGTCAATCCAGTACAAGTACTCTAAGTAGTTAAGGTTAGAAACCTCAGCTTGGTCAATGTAAAACGAGCTTACCGTAATACGGCGTGGCACGGCGTTGTACAAAAACATTACGTCTTGCTCGGTTTGGCCCATTACAAATGTGCCACCTTCGATAAGCGTAAGGCCTGGGCCAGTTACTTGGCCGTCATAATCAGTAACTTCAAAGCCACCCCAATCGGAGTCGTTGTACTTCCAGCCAGTAACGTTTGAGCTACCTTTGTCAGAGCAACTGGTAGCCATCATTGCTACTGCTAGCAAAGCCAATGTAGCTTTAGTAAAAGACGTGAATTGTTTCATTGTGCGCGTCAGGTTTTAAGAGTAAACGCTAATATACTTCGATTATTTCAAAATCAAAAATTCAAAATGCCTGGACATTCAAGTCTGTTAGGCTTTCTGGTATGGTCAAACGGCCCATCCTTGGCTCCAAGGTTTATGCTCAACGATATTTCGTGAGCACCGCCAGTGTTACCTGCAAGGGTTGAAACCGTGTAGTCGTAACTATATCCAACTCGTACAAAGTAAATTTTCAAACCCAGCACACCTATAACGGCATCGCTGTTAGAAAAATTGTTTCGGTAGTAAATTCCGCCAAAAACTTTTCCAATATTTACATGTGTACCGATGTTTAGCTGCGAAGCGGTGCCCTGCGTAATAAACATGGCGTTGGGCGTAAGCGAGTTTTCGCTGTTGCGTTTTTTGGGTGTTAAGTTTATTTCGCCACCGGCATGCACCGTAATTTTCATTGGCAACTTGTAGTCCGTGTATTCAGTAATACTCTCTCTAGGGCTGGTGATGTGTTGCAAGGCTAGGCCGCCAAAGAAATGTTTGGAGTACGCTATAAAACCCGTACCAAAATCGGCGATATTGATGCCAAAATCTGCCGGAACTTGCTCTCCGCTAATGTTTGGGGCGCCCGTGCCATCGCTAAACCCAAAAATCGGGTTTATTTGATCGTTAAAAGTAAGGCTTGCCCAATCTAGTTGTTTCCTGATGTAGCCACCCGAAATACCCATTTGCACGGCTATTTTTTTAGATAGATTAAACCTGAATGCATAGTTGAGCCTTATGGAGTAGTTGTTTATAAGGCCAGCTGCCGTTTGGTCGTTCATTATCTGCAACCCAAAACCACTGCGGGCTTTCTCAAAGTATTGGTCGTAAGCAACGGCGTATGTTACAAAGCCTTTCTCCAGGCCGGGCCATTGGTTTCGGTAGTTTGCATTAAAACGTGGCCCCCAAGCCACCCCCGCCAGGGCTGGGTTAAGATTCATGGGTGCTGCATAAAATTGACTAAATTCAGGGTCTTGCGCCTCAGCCGATTGGAAGGGAAGCAGAATTAAAGTAGCCACTAAAAATAAAATTATGCGAAACATCGAACCTTCGTATTTGCAATTTGGTTAATTAGTTGCTTAGGCTTTTTCAACAAACAGAAGCAACTATTGTTACGGTTATGCAATCTATCAATTAATAAACTAGCAACAATAAAAATTTGTACTGCTCGTTTCTATAATCAGTTTATCAAAAAAAGTTAACTGATTTTAAACCACGAGCCAAAAACAAAGAGCCAAAACTATGAAATTTTTGGGATTACTTTATTTTTGACTTAAATAACGCCAACCTGTGAAATTTATTTCCATCACCTCGCTATTGTTTGCACTATTAATATCATCGGTATTAATGGGCAGCTCTGTAACCAATTCCGTTTTATCATCTGGCAATTGGTATAAAATATCAGTCGGTCAAACTGGAGTTTTCAAAATCGACTATCAGCTACTTAAATCGATTGGCATTAACCCTGATAATATTGACCCACGTAACATAAGCATATATGGTAATGGTGGTGGCATGCTGCCCGAGTTGAACAGTGCAAGCCGCCACGATGATTTGGTGGAGAACCCAATATTGGTGGTTGGTGAAGGCGATGGTAAGTTTGATGCTGGCGATTATATCTTATTTTATGCCCAAGGGCCTAGTTTGTGGAGCTACAACGCGGCAAACAGTTCGTTTGATTATAACATGAACGTGTATGCCGATGAAAACTATTATTTTATAACAGTAGGGCAAAGCGCCGGTAGGCGAACGGTGAATGCTCCTGCGGCGGGCGCAGCAACTAATAGTACCAGCACTTTTGATGAGTTGCAACAATATGAGGTGGATGAAAAAAACCTAGGTTCAACCGGGCGTGGATGGTTTGGCGATTTTTTCAATTTCAGTGTTTCTAGTCGCACGTTCAATTTTAATTTGCCCAATGTTGTTACCAGTGAGCCAGTGAATATACAAACCGCGTTTGCGGCCAAATCAATCAACAATACCAGCTCAGTAAATGTGAGTGCTAATGGGCAGAATATTTCTAGCTTCAATATCAATCAAATCGGCAATGGCAGCTATCCTAACTATGCAAATGCAGGCAGCGATATCGGCTCCATAAATTTAAGTAGCTCGGCCTTGAGTGTTCAAGTATCTTTTAATAATAGTTCTTCAGCAGCCGAGGGATATCTTGATTACATAAAAGTACATGGCCGTCGTAATTTAGTTTTCAGTGGCACCTCATTCAATTTTAGGGATAGCAGGGTAGTAGGTGCCGGTAATGTAACCGAGTATACCATACAAGGTGGTAGTAGTAGCAGCATTATTTGGGATGTAACCGACCCAGTGAATGCCCTTAATATACCCTACACCAATACCGGTGGACAATTAAAGTTTACCGCTAGCAGTGATGTATTGCGCGAATTTGTAGTATTTAACACTACTGGCTCGTTTCCTGCGCCAAATGCTCAAGGTAAAGTGCCCAACCAAAACCTACATGGCCTTAAGCATCCTGATATGATAGTTTTGGTTACCCCGGCACTTAGGGCCGAGGCAGAGCGCTTTGCGCAATACCGATCAGCCAAAAGCGGTATTTATGTGCAGGTGGTATTGTTGGATGAAGTGTACAATGAGTTTTCGAGCGGGCGGCCAGATGTAACCGCTGTGCGCGATTTTATGCGTATGCTTTACCTTAACGCCAACGGAAATGCGAGCGATGAACCAAAATATCTATTGTTGTTTGGCAACGCCACATATGATTACAAGGGCAAGGAGTTTAGTATAGAAACCGTAATACCTACCTACCAATCATTAGAGGCACTTAGCCAAATAAGTAGTTATGCTACTGATGACTATTTTGCGCTGCTAGATGATAACGAGGGCAGTATAAGGGATGCAAACCATGACATGGATGTTGCAGTGGGCCGTTTCCCGGTACGTACCATTGATCAAGCAAGGGTAATGGTAGATAAGGTGATACACTACGAGAGTATTGCCACATTTGGTAGCTGGCGCAACAACATTACGTTTGTGGCCGATGATGAGGACACCAATGTGCACTTAAACCATGCCGAAGGGCATTGTAACAATGTTGCTACCAGAGAGCCGGTGTACAATATTGATAAAATTTATCTGGATGCCTTTCAGTTGCAGTCTACCCCAGCCGGATTAAGATACCCTGGTGTAAACGATGCCATTAACACTAAAATGTTTAATGGTTGCTTAATGATGAACTACACCGGCCACGGTGGCCCAGCTGGTTTTGCCCACGAACGGATATTAACTATTGACGACATTCGCTCTTGGGAGAATTATGATGCTATGCCATTGTTTGTAACTGCTACTTGCGAGTTTACCCGCTACGATGATCCGGCCCGCATATCAGCAGGCGAAGAAATTGTGCTGAACCCTAAGGGTGGCGCTATTGCTGCAGTAAGCACATCGCGCTTGGTATACGCCCATGCCAATGAACGCACCAACCGCAATTTTATTAATAACCTGTTTGAGCTGTACCAAGGTCGGTTCCCTACTATTGGCGAGGTGGTAATGCTTACCAAAAACGCATCATCGGGCAATAATGATGTAATGAACGACCGAAAGTTTGGCCTTTATGGAGACCCTTCGCTTACACTGGCATACCCTAAATATGATGTGGTAACCACTGAAATAGATTCTCACTCGGTAACCACTCAAAGCGATACCTTAAAAGCTTTACAGCAAATTACCATTCGTGGTGAGGTGAGAAACACTGATGGCAGTTTGTTTACTGGTTTCAACGGGGTGGTATACCCTACTATATTTGATAAGCCAGTTACTTATGTTACGCTTGCTAACTCAGCGGGAAGCAGCAAAACCGACTTTGAGGTACAGAAGAATATTATTTTTCGTGGTAAGGCAAGTGTAAAGGATGGCAAGTTCAGCTTCACTTTTATTGTGCCTAAAGATATTGCCTACAATTATGGCAAGGGCAAAATAAGCTACTATGCCGATAATGGCGAAATTGATGCGCACGGTTATCAAGACGATATATATGTGGGCGGTACCGCTACCGACTATGTTGCCGATAACAAAGGGCCGGATATTGAAGTTTTTATGAACGATGAGAAATTTGTTAAGGGAGGCATTACCGATGCTAACCCGGTGATATTGGTAAAACTGTATGATGTAAGCGGCATTAACACGGTAGGTAACGGTATTGGGCACGACTTGGTGGCGGTGATGAACGAAGATACCCGTAACACATACGTACTCAACGATTACTACGAATCTGATACCGATGATTTCCGTAGCGGAACGGCTAGGTATCCGCTGTTTAATTTGCCCGATGGACGCTATAAAGTAGTTGCTAAGGCATGGGATGTGCATAACAATTCGGCCGAAGACAATACAGAATTCATCGTTACAAGCAATCCTTGCTTAGCTTTGGAGGATGTATTTAATTACCCAAATCCGTTTAATTATTCAACTAAATTTCAGTTTGAGCACAATAAACCCGGAGAATTACTGTTTGTAGACTTGAAAATTTTCGACTACTCTGGCCGCTTGGTTAAGCAATTAACCAAAACTATTGATAGCCCTGGCTTTAAGATAGATGACCTAGAGTGGGATGGACAAACCGATAATGGCATGAACCTCAGCAATGGAACTTACGTATACAGGCTCGAAGTGCGTACCGAAGACTGTGCACCTGTACATCAAACCGAAAAATTGGTAATTTTGCGTTAACCATGAACAAATGTCAATGAAAATCACCCTTAAGAAATCCCTATCTGTTTGTTTACTTTTGGCACTGTCGTTCTCGGTATCGGCCCAAGGATTAAATAGCAATTGTACTGGCGGGGCTAATTGCGATATAGTTAACGCGCTTACTACGGCGGTTCCATTTTTACGCATATCACCCGATGCACGTGCCGGCGGTATGGGCGATGTAGGTATAGCTACCAGCCCCGACCCAAACTCAACTTATCATAATCCGGCAAAGTTGGCTTTTATTAAAACCTACGATACCAAAGAAGATAAAGAGTATGATGGTAAAACCTTTGGTGTAAGCATGAGCTATACCCCTTGGTTGCGTTCGTTGGTAAACGATATTTACTTGGCGCACCTTACCGGTTACTACAAAATAAATAAGATGCAGGCGGTAGCCATGAGCATCCGTTATTTTTCGCTAGGGCAAATACAGTTTACTGATGCACAAGGCAATAATTTACAACAGTTTCGCCCCAACGAGTTTGCCATTGATGGTACTTACTCACGTATTTTGGCAAAAGGGTTTTCAACGGGCATTACCCTACGCTTTATCTATTCAAACTTGGCCAGTGGCCAAAGCGTAGGTGGTACCAGCATTAACCCAGGCACCGCAGCCTCTGCCGATATTGGTTTCTATTATAACACCGATATCAAGGTAAAAGACCGTAACTCTAACCTTGCCGTTGGTTTGGTGTTCTCTAACTTGGGTAGCAAAATTTCTTACACCAACTCGGCCCGTAGAGACTTTATACCCATGAACATGGGCTTGGGCTTGGCTTATACTATTGATATTGACAAGCACAACTCGTTTACACTATCAACTGATGTAAATAAACTTTTGGTACCAACACCCGACCCGTCTGACTCTACCCAATCGTGGAGGGACAAATCAGTACCGGCAGCAATTTTCGGCTCGTTTAGCGATGCCCCAGGTGGTGCCAGAGAGGAATTTAGAGAGTTTACTATCGGTATTGGCGCCGAGTATTGGTACGATAAGCAATTTGCGGTGCGTGTAGGCTACTTCCACGAAGCACCAACTAAAGGCAACCGCCGTTACCTTTCGGCAGGCATAGGATTGCGCTATAGCGTGTTTGGTTTAGATTTCTCTTACCTAATACCTACCTCAGCACAACGTAACCCGCTTGATAATACTTTGCGCTTTACCTTGGTGTTCAACTTTAAGCAAATCAAATCGGGCGAAGATGCACCGGTTGAAGATGGAGCAGGCGGCACTAGCCGATTGTAACAGCAACAAAACCCCTAAAATA